>JBKEDS010000010.1:0-63435 GCA_047975545.1 Flavobacteriaceae bacterium
TCACAACACAAAGGTTCGAAATAAAATTGATACTACCCCTGTGAATTATCCATAAAGTTAAGGAACTGAAAGCAATTCACAACTACTAAACTTCTGTTTTCTTCCGTATCTACCCTGTGAATTATCCATAAAGTTAAGGAACTGAAAGCAATTCACAACTAAGAACTGTCACCTTCGGTTTCTACGTTACCTGTGAATTATCCATAAAGTTAAGGAACTGAAAGCAATTCACAACTTATTGTTCCGACTCCTTAACAGCTGTGGACCTGTGAATTATCCATAAAGTTAAGGAACTGAAAGCAATTCACAACGAAAACGCATCGCTTTTAAGTTCCGATAGTCCTGTGAATTATCCATAAAGTTAAGGAACTGAAACCTGAAGCCCAAACAAACGGTATGGAAAATAGTTTGCTCGTTTCCGTAGTTTTTGAACGGATATTGGCTCCAGTCCGAGGTTCGGCGGAGCCAAAGCAATTCACGACCAATACGTTATTATAACCTGCTTTAAAATATTATAGAAAGAGTTCTTTTATTTCTTGTTCCTGTTTTATTTGTTTATCCGTAGGATAAAAAAGGACAGCTCCTAATTATTGGCTTAATCCCTTATTGTTTATGAAATAATTTCCAGAACCTTTTGTTGTTAATTTCAGAATTTTCTTAAAGTTATCGTTCTTTTTGGTAAATGTTTTTATTCTACTGAAATAGGGAGTTTATTATAATTACTATAAATTTGGGATAGTTCATGTTGCGCCAATTCCCTTGCTATTGAATATTGAACGCCCTCTTTTTCGTAAAAATTGATTTGTATCTCAATAAAAAGGTAGGCGTTTGCGATAAATTCCTCTTTGCTTTCGGACATGTTGAGCATTAATTCGAGCCTTGGGTGGTTTTCCAGTTCATAATACGCAAAATCATAGTTTGGGTGGTCGCCAGGCTCCATCATTATTAGGATGTTTTGGTATCCTTCGGGTTCGTTTTTTATTGTTTGGTATACATTAGGACTTATGTAATGTTGGCTTTCTGTTAACATGGTATTTGATTTTAAAGTTTAATATTTTTGTTTTCTTTTTTTGCTTGTCTTTTTTATTATTTTGGGATAGGGAACATAAAAGCGCTCATCACTAAGGTACCCTGTGAATTATCCATAAAGTTAAGGAATTGAAACCTAAAGCCCAAACAAAACGGTATGGAAAATAGTTTGCTCGTTTCCTTGATCTTTGGGCGGATAGTAGCCCCAGTCCGAGGTTCGGCGAAGCCAAAGCAATTCACAACTGTTTCGCATCAATAACGAGCCTCTTTTAGGTTCGGGGCGGTGTGGTTTGTTGTACGGGTTGTATCTCGGCCACGGCGTACCGTTCCAATTTTTTTGTATAATACGCTCTTTAAAAAACTCGGTAGCCGTTTCGCCAACAATAATAGGCACGGCCTCGTTAAAGCGGTGTTCGAACCGGTTAAACCAGTTTTCTATTTGTATTTTAGCAGGGTTTGGCATCAATTTTGTATATTTGTAATGGCTTTTATTGCGGTATAAGCGGAAACAATCCTATAAAGATGGTTGGACTGTTTACCTTGGCGTCTGAAAAAACAGCGTAATAACTGCAAATCTTATATAAACCCTTAAGAAATCAATTTTCTTGAGGGTTTACCATTTTATAGGCATACCACGTCGGTTTTCCTGCGAATCATCCATAAAGTTAAGGAACTGAAATCTGAAGCCCAAACAAACGGTATGGAAAATAGTTTGCTCGTTTCCGTAGTTTTTGAACGGATATTGGCCTCAGTCCGAGGTTCGGCGAAGCCAAAGCAATTAACGACCACAAAGAGATTCTTCGTTGTACCGGAATGATAAAAAAAGCAAAAGGTGGCTAATTGCCACCTTTTGCTTTTTAATTAAAATTGCGATTATACCAATCGTTATCAAAAATGGTTTTGTAAATAATGTATAAAATTAATATGCCTCCTATAAAACCTATCATAATAAGTGATGTTTACATTAAATGTACAAAAAACATTCCTTTTTGCGTTTAAAATACCAATAAAACTCCAGCGGTGTGGCTTCGTAAATTATATGTTCGTCTATTTGAAACCTAAAGCCCAAACAAAACGCTAAGGAAAATAGTTAGCTCGTTTCCGTAGTTTTTGAACGGATACTGGCCCCGGTCCGAGGTTCGGCAAAGCCAAAGCAATTCACAACCAATACCTTAATGGCACTCCATGTTGGCCGAAGTCGTTTCGTGGGCAGGAGCGGGCGAGAGGTACGGAATACCCAGCCCCAAGCCGCGCACAATAAACAAAAGCCCGATAACAACCACAAAAATGGGAATGGCCTTTTGTATTTTTTGCCTAACACTTGCCTTTAAAAACTGACTGAAATAAATAAACGTGGTCATTAACGGTACCGTGCCCAAGCCAAAAACAACCATGTACAAACCGCCATTTACCGCCGAACCACCGGCAATAGAAGCAAATGCGGCCATGTAAACCAATCCGCAGGGCAAAAAACCGTTTAAAAAACCAATAGTTAAAAACGTATCGGCCGATTTCTTTTTCAGGGCGTTGCCCAAAGCCAATTTAACCTTGGCAACAGCCCCGTAAATGGGCCGCGTTATTTTGTGCCTACCCAAAAAACGCTGAGGGACTAATACTGCGGCAATCATAAAAACACCAATAACAATAGAAAGCTGTTGCTGGAACCCGAACAAGTAAAGCCCTTTGCCTACCAAGCCAAAAGCAAGGCCTATAATGCCGTAAGCAAGCAACCTCCCGAGGTGGTAAACGGCAATTTGAATAATTTTTTTTAAATTGCTACTTCTATCAACCGGCAACATAAAGGCAATAGGGCCGCACATACCAACACAATGGAAGCTACCCAAAAGGCCCAATACAAAAGCCGAGATTAGCATAATATTAATAATTTATTGTTTCTTTGTACAAATAAAATTGATTATTATATTGCCAATCGATTTTAATGTTCCAACGACCATCTACCAAACGGGAGTCAGGTATGAGCAAAAATGAGTTAGATAATGATATGGCCGTATCAAAATCTAATTGTTTGTTAGATGGTCGGTATAGGAACACTTTTCCCGTAATATTTTCCGGTTTTAAATCTGTAGGGAACGCAATAAGCAAGCCCGCTTCCGTTTTTTTGTACGTTATGTTTTCGGGCAGGCCTTCGGCGTTTTTTAGTTTGTTTATATCGTTTTGGTACGTTAGTTCTTCGGCATAATAATCCTCGACAACCAAATCGTGGTCGTATTTTTTGTCCACGCTCATGGTAACAATAAAGTACATTATAAAGCTAATAAAGCCTATAAAAGCCAGTACAATCCCCGTTCCCCAGTTAAATTTCATGTTCAATTTTATTTAAAAATAAAGTTGTTTTTTTATGGCATTCCCCTCATTTCAATCGGGTCGGGCTTTATTCGTAAGTTAATATTTTAAATTAATGAACTCATGAATATAAATATTTCGGCAGTCGCTCTTTTCAAGGAGCTCCAACAATGCCTCAATCCCTAATGCGCCTACCTGAAACTTCTCGGCCCCAAAAAGTTGGCCGTTGTTGTTTCTATAAGTTTTTCGTCTTGGTAAACCCCAATTTTAATTTTGTTCCTGTCGCCCGAAAGCGCAGCATTGTTAATTTCAACAAAAAACGTGCCCTCGGCCATGCCTTGTCCCGGCACAACAAAAGTACCGCTGGTCGAAACCAATTTCAGTTCGCCTTTGTGCGATAATAATTTTAAGCTAACATTATTTATATCGTTATTGGTCTTGTTTATCAATTTATAGGTGTAAACATTGCTAATAACGTTGTTGTCCTTATGCTCGTACAATTGTCCCGGAAGCCTTAAAACGGTAGCTTCAACCTCGTTCCTTAAAAACAGCATGCCAACCAAAATCCCCACTAAAATGGTAAGTACCGATATATAGCCCTTCATCCTAGGGGTTAGTTTAAACGGTGTTTTTTTTGCAATATTTTCCTCGCTGGCGTAGCGTATTAAGCCCCTTGGTTTGCTAATGCTGTCCATAATATGGTCGCATTCGTCAATGCAGGCCGTACAGTTTACGCATTCCAACTGCGTACCGTTCCTAATATCAATCCCGGTAGGGCAAACATGCACGCACTGCATGCAATCGATACAATCGCCAAAACCAAGGGCATCCCTATCTTCGTTTTTTCTAAATTTTTTCCTACCGTTTTCGGCTTCGCCACGCTTATAATCGTAAGCTACCACTATCGATTTGGTATCCAACAACACCCCCTGCAACCTACCGTAAGGACAAGCAATAATACAAACCTGCTCCCTAAACCAAGCAAATATAAAATAGAAAACCCCCGTAAAAATTATCAACGGGATTAAAGTACCCGTATGCGACAAAGGGCCTTCTTTTATATACCCAATCAATTTATCGCCCCCAATTAAATAGGCCAAAAACACATTTGCAATTATAAACGAAATAACAATAAAAATAAGTGTTTTAAGTGTTTTCTTTCTTATTTTTTCGGCATTCCAAGGTTGTCTGGCCAAGCGCATTTGTTTGTTGCGGTCGCCTTCTATCCAGTATTCAATACGCCTAAAAACCATTTCCATAAAAATGGTCTGGGGGCAAATCCAACCGCAAAAAATACGCCCAAAGCTAACCGTAAACAAGGTAATAAACACCACGCCAATAATCATGGACAGTACGAACAAGTAAAAATCCTGCGGCCAAAACGGAAACCCGAAAATATTAAAACGGCGTTCCAAAACATTGAACATTAAAAACTGGTTACCGTTTATTTTTATAAATGGCGAAACAAAAAGAAACACCAAAAGAAAGTAGCTTACCCATTTGCGGTAGTTGTAAAATTTACCGCTTGGTTTTTTGGGGTAAACCCACGCCCGCTTGCCGTCTTGGGTAACGGTGCTTATGGAGTCTCTAAATACTTCGTTTTCCGGGGTTTCCATGGTAATTTGTTAAATAGGGCTGTTTAAAAGATATATTGTGTCCGGCGAAAAGGTTGAACTTGGTTAGTGGCTGAGCTTGTCGAAGCCACGGACATTTCGCCGTTGTTCAATATAATGAAAATTTAAACAGCCCCACTTAAAAATAGTTTAGTTAATAAAGTACTAAAAATATTTGTGGTGAACTACTTATTCAACTATAATATCGCCCTCGGGGGCTTTGGGGTTGGCTGGCGTTGTACCTTTAAGGCTTAGCACGTAGCTGGATACTTGCGCCATTTCAACGGGTTTTAATTGTTGTTTCCAGGCAATCATGCCCTTGCCCGAACGGCCACCCTCGCTAACGGTTTTAAACACGCTTTTAATATCGCCGCCCAGTATCCAATGCGTATCGGTTAGGTTGGGGCCAATACCGCCACCACCATCGGCCATGTGGCAGGCCACGCAGTTGGTGTCGAACACGGCTTTTCCGGCACTTAAATCCGAAGCATCGGTTAATAGGGTTACGGTATTAACATCGACTAAATCCTTGGCCGTTTTTTTGTACTCCTCAACAGCTAATTTGGCATCGGCCAATGTAGTTTCCAACTCGTTAATTTGTGTCGGGCCGTTAAACACGTGGTAGCGCAACAAATATACGGCAGCAAAAATAATGGAAATGTAAAACGAGTACAGCCACCATGGCGGTAGGTTGTTGTCCAATTCCTTAATACCGTCGTAACTATGGTCCAAAACTATTTCGCCTTCCTGCTCAATAGGTTTGGAGCCCAGTAGCTTTTGGTAGGTTTTGTTAAACCACGAGTTTTGTTTTGCTTTTTTCTCCTCGGCAAGGAACCTTGTTTTTTCCTCGTCGGTTAGTTTATAAAGCATAATGTTTTTTAAGGAGCTTAGTACGGCTTCAATACCAATAAGGAAAAGCAGTACCAATAGCAAGAACAGGGCTACGGCGGGGTATTCTAAAAAGGCCGGTTTGTCGCCGGAATCGATAATGTACTCCGTAAATCCGAATATAATAAAGAATACAAGCGGTACCCGTACCCAAGATGGAATTAAATTTTTCATGTGTTTATGTCGTCGTTTTGGTTGTCTAATGGTAAGTTGCTAACTTTATTAATGTAGTCTTTTTTTGCCGTAAAAACCCACCAAAAAAGAATTACAAAAAAGGAGAAAAATATCAATAGGGATATTATCGGGTATATTTCTATGCCCGATATGCTATCCATATATTGTTTTACAAATTTCAACATGGTTAACGTTTTTTTAGTTTTGTGCGGTTTCTACGTTAATATCGGTACCCAAGCGTTGCAAGTAGGCAATTAAGGCCACAATTTCCCTGTTTTTCATTTCAACAAAGGCATATCCGTTTTCTTCGTTGAATTTTTTATCGCCTTCGTAAGCCGTAACAAAATCGGGGTCGCTATATAGGTTTTGCTCTATCTTAGTGCCTTGTTCGGTCATGCTTGCTTGCGCATTGGCAATATCCTCATCTGTATACGGAACGCCCAGTTTAACCATGGCGCGCATTTTGGCTTCGGTTTTGGATTTGTCCAGTTCATCTTTAATCAACCAAGGATAACGTGGCATGATAGAGCCCGATGAGGTGCTTTGCGGGTCGTACATGTGGTTAAAGTGCCAGTTGTCCGAATATTTGCCGCCCAAGCGGTGCAAATCGGGACCGGTACGCTTGCTGCCCCATAAAAACGGGTGGTCGTAAACATACTCGCCCGCCTTGGAGTACTCGCCGTAGCGTTCTACCTCGTCCCTAAACGGGCGAATCATTTGCGAGTGGCAACCTACGCAGCCTTCACGAATGTAAATGTCGCGGCCTTCCAGTTCTAAGGCCGTATAGGGTTTTACGCTGTCAATTGTCGGGATGTTCGATTTTACCATAATGGTAGGTACAATTTGTATAATACCGCCAATTAAAATGGCTATGGTAGCCAATATGGTTAGTTTTATTGGTCGGCGTTCCAGCCAAGTGTGCCAACCTTCGCCCGCTGTACGTTTGTTGGTTACACGCTCCAGGGCAGGGGCTTCGGCAAGTTCGTCTTCAACTTTACTGCCGTATTTAATGGTAACGATAATATTGTAAACCAAAGTTAAAATCCCGATAAGGAATAACGTGCCTCCAATAGCACGCATCCAGTACATGGGCATAATTTCGGTTACGGTTTCCAAAAAGTTACCGTAAGTTAGGGTGCCGTCGGGGTTAAACTGTTTCCACATACTGGCTTGCATAAAACCGGCAACATATAGGGGCAGGGCGTATAAAATAATACCCAAAGTACCAATCCAAAAGTGAAAATTGGCCAAAGGCACCGAGTACAATTTGGTTTTAAACAATCGCGGTACCAAATAATAAATCATACCAAAGGTTAAAAAACCGTTCCAGGCCAAGGCACCAACGTGCACGTGGGCAATAATCCAATCGGTAAAGTGGGCAATGGCGTTAACGTTTTTTAGGGATAGGGTAGGGCCTTCAAAGGTAGCCATACCATAGCCGGTAATGGCAACCACCATAAATTTAAGTACGGGGTCTACACGGACTTTGTCCCAAGCGCCCCGCAAGGTTAACAAACCGTTTATCATACCGCCCCAAGATGGCATTAACAGCATTATAGAAAAGGTAACACCAAGGTTTTGCGCCCATTCCGGTAAAGCGGTGTACAATAAGTGGTGTGGGCCAGCCCAAATATAAATAAATATTAAGGACCAGAAGTGAACGATGGACAATCGGTAGGAATACACGGGGCGATTGGCTGCTTTTGGCACAAAATAGTACATTAAGCCCAAGAAAGGCGTGGTTAAAAAGAAAGCAACCGCATTGTGGCCATACCACCACTGTACCAAGGCATCCTGAACGCCCGCATAAACCGAATAGCTTTTTAGGCCGCTAACAGGAAGCTCCAAACTGTTAAAAATATGAAGCACCGCTACCGTTACAAAGGTTGCCAAATAAAACCATATAGCCACGTAAAGGTGGCGTTGGCGGCGTTTTAAAATCGTGCCTATTAAGTTCCATCCAAAAACAACCCAAACTGCGGCAATGGCAATGTCTATGGGCCATTCCAACTCGGCATATTCCTTAGAGGAAGTATAGCCCAAGGGCAGGGTAATAGCCGCCGCTACAATAATAAGCTGCCAGCCCCAAAAATTAATTTTACTTAGGGTGTCGCTAAACATTCTTGTTTTAAGCAAACGTTGCGACGAGTAATAAACCCCTGCAAAAATAGCGTTGCCCACAAAGGCAAAAATAACGGCATTGGTGTGCAGCGGGCGCAAACGCCCAAAGCTAAGCCACGAAATACCGTCGGTTAGGTTGGGAAATAAAAACATAAAGGCCAGTAGCAAGCCTACCAACATACCCACAACGCCCCAAAGCATGGTGGCATAGAGGAAGTTTTTAACGATTTTATTATCGTAATGAAATTGTTGCATTTCCATAGTTACTGTTGTTAATCTTTTTTGGTTAGTATTTGTTTTTTGGATTTCTCTTTTACAAGTTCATCTTCAAAAAGCATGCGTACCGAAGGGGTGTAATTGTCGTCGTACTGTCCCTTTTTTACGGCCCAAACAAAGGCTGCAAAGAAACATACGGCAACTAAAACGCTAATAGTTAGCAATATATAAATAACACTCATACCTACTGAAGTTAATGTTCAAAACTAAATTTATACAATATTTCAGAATATGACATTTGTCATGTTTTTTAATTTAGATTCTTTCCTAATAAGTTGGTCGAAATGGTTGTAAACACCACTATGCTTATAGAACTTAGGGGCATTAGTATAGCCGCAATTACGGGCAACAAATGTCCGGTTACGGCAAAGCTAAGCCCTATGATATTATAGATGAAGGATAATAAAAAACTCCACTTTATCACTTTTATCGCCGCTTTTGATAATTTTAAAAAACCATGTAATTGATTGAATTTTGACGCATCCAAAATAGCATCGCAGGCGGGGGAGAACACGTTTACGTTTTCCGAAATGGCTACGCCTACGTTGCTTTGCGCTAATGCCCCGGCATCGTTAAGCCCATCGCCCACCATTAGCACGTTGGCGCCCTCGCTTTGGTGATGTTTTATATAGTCGAGCTTGTCCTCTGGTTTTTGGTTGAAAATTAGTTTTGTTTTTGTGGGGAGCAGTTTTTTTAGGTTTTCCTTTTCACCTTCGTTATCGCCCGAAAGGATTACCAAATCGTATTCGGTTTTTAGGGTGTTGAAGAGTTGCGACAAACCTTTTCGGTAGGCGTTGTAAAAGGTGAATTTTCCTTTGTAAGTATGGTTCGTGCTAACGTGTACCGCCGTGTTTAACGTAGAAGTATCGTTAGATTGCCCAACAAACGAAGCCGAGCCAATTTTAATATTATTGTTTTGGTATTTGGCCTCGATACCCTTGCCCAAATGTTCCTCAAAAGCATCCAAGGTTAAAATATTGTGTTCGTTTAAAATACTATAAAGCGAACGGCTTAGCGGATGGTTCGAGCCGCGCAGGGTGCTTTTTAAAAGGGTTTTTTCTTCGGTGTTTAGTTGTAGGCCTTCATAATTAATTTCGGTTTCCTTATTTACCGTAATAGTACCCGTTTTATCGAAAATAATGGTGTTTATTTTAGCTAACTGTTCAATAACCGAAGCATTTTTTAGGTAAAATTTCTTCTTGCCCAAAATACGCAAAACATTCCCAAAGGTAAATGGTGCCGCCAAGGCAATGGCGCAGGGGCAGGCAATAATAAGTACCGAGGTAAACACATTTAGGGCTTTTCCGCTATCGGCAACCAGCCAATAGGCCGTGGCAATAAAGGCAATGGTTAGTATGGCAATGGTAAAGTTTTTGCTAATCCTGTTGGTAATATCGGTAAACAATGCGGCTTTATCCTGCTTAAATACATCATTGGCCCAAAGTTGCGTAAGGTAGCTTTGCTCGACCGACTTTAGCACGTCCACCTCGATACTGCCATCCAATTGCTTGCCGCCCGCAAACAGTTTGTCGCCCGATTGCTTGCTTACGGTTTTCGATTCGCCCGTAACAAAACTATAATCAATATTGGCGTTGCCTTTAATTAAAATGCAGTCTACCGGGATAAGTTCTTCGTTTCTTATTAAAAGTCTATCGCCTTTTTTAATATCGTAAACCTGGACGGATGTTTCCGAAGCATCGGAATTTATTTTGGTAATACCAATAGGAAAATACGATTTGTAATCGCGTTCGAACGACAAAAACGAATAGGTTTGTTGCTGAAAAAATTTACCGAGCAATAAGAAAAAAATTAGCCCCGTTAGGCTGTCGAAAAATCCAGAGCCCGTATCCAGCATAATTTCGGTAGTGCTTCGTATAAACAGCACCGAAGCCCCGAGCGCAATGGGTACGTCAATATTTAATATGCCTTTGCTCAGGCCTTTGTAGGCCGATATAAAATAATCCCGGGCCGAATAAAACACCACGGGCACCGAAAAAGCAAACATAAGCCACCTGAAAAAGGGCTTGAACTGTTCCAACCAAAATTCGCCTACCTGAAAATATTCGGGAAACGATAAAAACATAACATTGCCAAAAGCAAAGCCCGCAACGCCCAATTTGTATATTAACGAACGGTTAACGTGTTTTTTGCCCACACTGTAATCGTCCAAACTTATATAGGGTTCGTAGGCAATGCTGCTTAGTAGGACAACTAATTCCTTTAACGCTATTTTTTCCGAATTATAGGTAACCCTAACCGTTTTTTTTCCAAAGTTTACAACCGAAGCCCCAATGGCGGGGTTGAGTTTGTTTAGGTTTTCCAAAATCCAAATGCACGAACTGCAATGTATGGCGGGAATGTACAGGGTAACAATTTGCGTGTTGTCGTTGTTAAACTCCAGTAATTGCTCGGTAATTTTGGCGTTGTCCAAAAAGTTGTATTTGCCCTCAACGTCCTTGGGCGTGCTTCCGGGGGCGGTTTCCAAATCGTAGTAACCGGTTAAATCGTTGGCCGAAAAAATTTCGTAAACCGTTTTGCATCCATTACAACAAAACGGTTTGTTGTCGGATGTAATATTGGAAGCCGACGCATCTAATCCGCAATGGAAACACGTGTTTTTACTCATTGTAATTTGCTCATTAATACCTACGTGCAAAAGTGCCAAGTTAATGAAAAAATAAATATGATATTTGTTAGGTTTTCCTTAATTTTGCGTAACCTCAATTTTTGGTATGGGAAAGTGTGAACAGTGCATAATAAAACAATTTAACGCCCTAAAATCGTTAACAAAAGAAGAGTTGGTTCGTATTTCAAGCTGTAAAACCTCGCTTAAAATAAAAAAAGGTGAGATTATTTTTGAAGAAGGCGAACAGGTAAATGGCGTTTACTGTGTTAAGGACGGCATTTGCAAGTTGTCCAAGCTAAGCGAAAACGGCAAGGACCAAATTGTAAAAATGGTAGTTAAGGGCGATTTGCTCGGGCAGCGTTCCCTGGTGTCCGATGAGGTTTCCAACCTGCAGGCCGTAGCCCTAAACGATATGGAGGTTTGCTTTATACCCAAAAGCGAAATTATAAACGACCTGCAAAACAATCCCAAATTTTCGTTTGATGTTTTAAAAAGCATGGCAAACGATTTAAAGGAGGCCGATGATATTATTGTTAACATGGCCCAAAAATCGGTGCGCCAACGCTTGGCCGAAACCCTATTGCACATGTACAATAGTTTTGGGGTAAACCCCGATAAAACCCTAAGTGTTTTGCTTTCTCGCGAGGATTATGCCAATATCGTGGGCACGGCAACCGAATCGGCCATTAGGGTACTGTCGCAGTTTAAAAAAGAAGGCCTTATTTCTACAATAGGCAAGCGCATTAAACTTGAGGATGTTGAAGGGCTTAGGCGGGTAGAGTAAATAATACCGCAAGTTTTAGTTGTTCGTTGTTTCACGGAGTTTCGCAGAGGTTGTTCGCAGAGATTCGCTGAGTTTTTTAATTTTTTATTTGGTTACTCGGTTTTAATAAGGGGATTACTTCGTTGTTCCTCCTTGTAATGGCGCTCAACTTCAAAAATCAAAAATTGTTTCCTTCGGAAAGTTCAAGGTACAAAATCGTTGTTTGTTGCTCAATATTCCAGAAGTTTGCAAAGGTGTAAATTATTACCCTCTCGATTTTTGGTTTTGTTCGCAGTAGGCAATAATTTCCATGATGCGTTTTTCCCTTGTTTCTTTTCGTTTGGCTTGGTTGAGCCAGTACAGATAATTTTTTCGGTACGAAGGGGCAAAGTTTTTATAGTTGGTAAAAGCTGTTTTGTTTTTGTTGAAGGCTTGTTGTAAATCGTCGGGAATAATGCCGTTTTCAACATCGTCCAAAATTGTCCAACTGCCGTTTTGTTTGGCTTTTTTAATTATATCAAGTCCGCTTTTGTGCATTAGGTTTTTGGCCGTAAGCATTTTAATATGTTGTTTGTTTATGGCGCTCCAAACGCTTTTTTCTTTTCTGGGTGTAAAGTATTGTTGGCGTTTGCCGTTGCCCAAACTTTTTACGGTGGCATCTATCCAACCGTAGCACAAGGCCACTTTTACGGCTTCTTCCCAACGCATGCTTTTGTTTTCATGGCCTACTTTATAGAAAATAAGATAGGCGCCCTTATAAGTGGTGTGGTTATGGTGAAGCCATTCCCGCCATTCGGTATCGGTTTTAAAGTACAGTTCGGGTGTTTCCTCCTTCAAGATTATATGTTTTTGGTGTTGATGTAGAAGTTTGAATCGACTTGAAAATTAACGTTTTTAGACTTTAATTTTAAGGTTTTCCATCCTGAATTGGGATAAATCCATTCTTCTTTATTGTTGATGGAAACTTTTACGGGCATATCGAAATTATCAACAGTATTGGTCCAACGGAATTTTAAAGACTTTTTCGTTATTGCATATTCCAAGGTTGGAACTTCTATGGTTCGTAAATATTGATTGAAAAATGCGGTTAAATCGATGTTGGTTTCTTCACTTAAAAAATCTTCAATTTGTTTTGAGCTTACGGTTTTGTGGTAAAAAACGTGGTTCATTTTGCGTAAAATTTGCCGCCATTTTTCATCATCCTCTATCAATTGCCTAAGTGTGTGCAGCATATTGGCGCCTTTGTAGTACATATCGCCCGAGCCTTCTTTGTTTACGTTGTAGTGGCCGATAATGGGGCGGTTGTTTAAAATATTTTTTCGGGTGCCTACCACATACTCGAAACCTGCTTTTTTTCCGAAGTAATACTCGACAAACAGGCTTTCGGAATAGGCGGTAAAACTTTCGTGGATCCACATATCGGCAATATCGATGTTGGTAATGTTATTGGCAAACCACTCGTGGCCGGCCTCGTGTACAATGATAAAATCGAATTTTAGCCCCCAGCCCGTTCCGGATAAATCGCGACCCAAATAGCCGTTTTTGTATTGGTTGCCATAGGTTACCGAGCTTTGGTGCTCCATGCCCAAATAGGGGGCTTCCACCAACTTAAAGCCGTCTTCGTAAAAGGGGTATTTGCCAAACCAATGTTCAAAGGCCTTCATCATTCTTGGGGCGTCCTTAAATTGTTGCTTGGCTTTTTCCAAGTTGTCCTTTAGTACGTAGTAATCTAAGTCTAACGGGCCGTTTTCACCTTGAAAAACTTCCGAAAAATGGGCGTAATCGCCAATATTTACGTTAACGCCGTAGTTGTTTATGGGGTTTTTTACAAACCAATTGTAGGTTTTGGTACTGCCGTGGTCGTCTATGCTGCGTAGTTTTCCGTTGGAAACATCCATAAGGTTTTTGGGTACGTTAACGCTTATTAGCATGCTGTCCACCTCGTCGTACATGTGGTCCTTGCAGGGCCACCAAACACTGGCGCCCAAACCTTGGCACGAGGTGGCTATAAACGGATTTCCGTTAGGGTCTTTTTTCCATGTAAAACCGCCGTCCCACGGCGCTCGTACGGCTTCTTTGGGCTTGCCTTCGTAGTGTACGTTTATGCTTTTAACTTCGCCTATATTTTGGGTTTCGGTTAAGGTTACAAAGTGGGCGTTTCCTTCACTTGTAACGGTTAGCGCTTTTCCGTTTTGGGTAACTTTTGTTATTTTTAAGGGTGCTTGTAAATCGATTTGCATAACCGATTTTTTATCCAGTACCTTATATTGAACGGTGTTTTTGCCCGATATGTGTTTTTTGTCGGGGTTTACTTTAATATCCAAATGGTAATAGGTTAAGTCCCACCAAGCACGTTCGGGGGTTATTGTACCTCGTAAAGTGTCCTGTTTGGTGAACTGTTTTTTTTCGCTCATTAAGCCTTGTGAATTGCAATAGGTTAACGATAAAAATGCTATGGCGTAAATAAGAAAGTTGATGCGCTTCATCTATTTAAATTTTTGTAACAAATGGTTTTTAGCCATTTAATTATATTAGTGGGTGTTAGCCATTGCCTGCCAAATGCCCGTTACGGGCTTTCATTAGTTTGTGGTTTGGAGGGTAAAATAATTAAAATCGGGCGTAAAAAGCAATTAAAAGTTGTTAATTGGGTAAAAGTTGTTTATTAAACCATAACCCCCGTCGTTTTGTAATTTTTTAATAACAAAGCCACTTTCAAAAAATGAAAATGGCTTTGTTTACTTGGGTTAGTCAGCGTAAAATATGGCTTAGTAGCAATATTTGTTTTCTTCTATAACCTTATTGGCTATTATGTTCCTGAGTTCGATAATATTGGGCATGTTTACGTATTTAATATAGCGTTTAAGCCCCATGAGCATCATGCGTTGCTCATCGCCCGAGGAAAATGAAATAATGGAGTGTTTTCCAGCGGTTTCAATAACATCTATGGCGTGGAACAAGTTTAGTTTTGCCATGGCTATTTGTTCCTTGGCATACGTTTCGCCTTTGTTTTTAGCGGTTTTTTCGGCCCGTAAAATAGCCGATTCGGCCAAATAAATTTGGATTAAAATATCCGAGGCCGCCAACATGAGCTGTTGGTGGTTTTCAATATCCTCGCCATATTTTTGCAGTGCTGCGCCCGAGACCATTAAAAACAGTTTTTTTAGGTTTACGATAATGTTTTTTTCTTCTGAAAACAATTCGGAATAATCGGGCGTGTCGAACGAGGGAATACTGGTAAGCTCGTTGGCTACGGCCGTGGCGGGCCCTAATAAATCCACATGACCTTTCATGGCTTTTTTAATAAGCATGCCAATGGAAAGCATGCGGTTTATTTCGTTGGTGCCTTCGTAAATTCGGGAAATACGGGCATCGCGCCAAGCCGATTCTATCGGGGTGTCTTCGGAAAAGCCCATACCGCCAAAAATCTGGATGCCCTCGTCGGTACAGCGTTGCAAAAACTCCGAAGCGGCTACCTTTAAAATAGAACACTCTATGGCATATTCCTCAACGCCTTTTAGTTCGGCTTCTTGGTGGGTGTCCTTGCCGTTGTTTTTGCGTATGTCTATACGGTCCTCGATATTTTTGGCCGCACGGTAGCTTGCCGTTTCGCATACCCAGCTATTGGTGGCCATTTCGGCTATTTTTTGGCGAATGGCGCCAAAATGCGAAATCGGGGTTTTAAACTGAATGCGCTCGTTGGCGTATTTAACCGATTCGGTTATGGTACGGCGCTGCGCATCGATGCAGGCGGCGGCCAATTTAATGCGGCCTACGTTTAGGGCGTTCATGGCAATTTTAAACCCATTGCCCCGTGTGGATAGCATATTTTCAATAGGTACAACCGTATCGTTAAAAAATACTTGTCGTGTGGATGAGGCGCGAATGCCCAACTTGTGTTCTTCTTCACCTAACGTTATGCCATTAGGATTATCGGAATTGTACTCCACGATAAACCCTGTTATGTATTTATCGTCCTCAATACGGGCAAAAACAATCATTAAGCTACAAAATCCGGCATTGGAAATCCACATTTTTTGACCGTTTATTTTATAGCTTTTTCCGTCGGCCGAAAGGGTTGCGGTTGTTTTTCCGGAGTTGGCATCGCTGCCCGCACCGGGTTCCGTTAAGCAATACGACCCAAACCATTCGCCCGAGGCCAGTTTTGGCACGTACTTTTGTTTTTGTGCTTCGGTACCGTACAACAAAATAGGCATGGTGCCAATGCCCGTGTGCGCCCCAAAAGCGGTGCTAAATGAGCCGGTAGCACCCGAAATATAATCGCATACCAACATGGTTTCTATAAAGCCCATGCCCATACCGCCGTAGGCCTCGGGAACCGAAATGCCCAAAAAGCCCATTTCGGCCGCTTTTTCCATGCAGGTTTTGGTCAGGCCGTAGTCCTTGGCCTCGAATTTTGGTTTGTTGGGCCAAAGTTCGCGGTCTACACATTCGGTTACGGCTTCTTTCATCATAAGCTGTTCCTCGTTAAAATCTTCGGGCGTAAAAATGGCGTCGCAATTGGTTTCCTTTACCAAAAATTGACCGCCTCGCAATAAGTTTTGTTCGTTTGTTTCCATAAAATTTTTTCAACGTTATCTTCAAAAAAGAAGGGTGTTGGTGTATTATTAGAGTTATAATTCATTTTTTTTGTTTTAATTTTTTCCCTTTTTGGAAAATGTCAAAGGCAAAGAGAGGCTAACTTAGAAATTCAAAAACCCCACAAGCGCCTTGTCCCGTACCAACGCACATGGTAACGGCGCCGTATTTGCCTGCCATATTGCGTTTTCGCATTTCGTCCAATAACTGCACCGTAAGTTTTGTACCCGTACAGCCAAGCGGATGCCCAAGCGCAATAGCACCTCCGTTTACGTTTACCAAATCGGGGTTAAGGCCAAGCTCACGGATAACGGCCAAGGATTGCGATGCAAAGGCTTCGTTGAGTTCTATAAGTTCTAAATCGGTTTGTTTCAAGCCTGCTTGTTTTAATGCTTTTGGTATGGCTTTTACGGGACCAATGCCCATAATACGGGGTTCTACGCCAGCGGCGGCATAGCTAACCAATCGGGCTATGGGTTCGAGGTTTAGTTCTTTTACCATACTTTCGCTCATAACCATTGCAAAGGCGGCGCCATCGCTGGTTTGCGACGAGTTTCCTGCCGTTACGCTTCCGCCTTGGGCAAAAACGGGGCGCAGTTTGGCCAGGGCTTCAAGCGTAGTGTCCTTTCTTGGGCCTTCGTCCTTGGTAACGGTATATTGTTTGGTGGCTTTTTTGCCGTTTTCGTTTAAATAAACTTGGTCGACGGTTATCGGGGCAATTTGTTCCTGAAAACGGTTTTCGGCCTGTGCCTTAATGGCTTTCATGTGCGAGTTGTAAGCAAATAGGTCTTGGTCTTCCCGTGATACGTTAAATTGTTTTGCCACGGCTTCGGCGGTATTGCCCATGCCCCAATAATAATCCTCATGCCCGGCTTTTACCGTATTGTAATTAAGTTCGGGCTTAAAGCCCGTCATGGGTACAGCGCTCATACTTTCTACGCCTCCTGCTATTATGCAATTGGCCATGCCCGATTGTATTTTGGCGGTTGCTATGGCAATGGTTTCCAGTCCCGAGGAGCAAAACCTATTTACGGTAACACCGGGAACATCGACGCTGTTTAAACCAATTAAAGAGATGAACCGTGCCATGTTTAGGCCTTGCGAGCCTTCGGGCATGGCGGTGCCTACAATAACATCGTCGATGCGGGAAACCTCTAAACCGGGCAATTGTTTCATCATGTGCTGAATGGTTTCCGAACCCAGCTCATCGGCACGTTTAAACCTAAATACGCCCTTGTGCGCTTTGCCAACGGCCGTTCGGTATGCTTTTACTATGTATGCGTTTTTGTTCATGTTAGTCCCCTAACCCCCGAAGGGGAAATTCCTATTAGGGGTCAATAGGATTTTTTGTCCCCCTAACCAATGCGTAAAGGGGAGGATTATTAGTGTTCTATAAAGAGGTTTTAATCATTCTTTTTTTTAATTTCAATAGTTCCCCCTTCGGGGGTAGGGGGATTAATTTCGTAATGGTTTCCCCGCCTTCAACATATGTTGGATGCGTTCCAAGGTTTTGCGTTCGGTACAAAGGCTTAAAAAGGCCTCGCGTTCTAAATCCAATAAGTATTGTTCGCTTACCAGGGTAGGTTCGCTTAAATCGCCGCCCGCCATAACATAGGCCAGTTTATTGGCTATTTTTTGGTCGTGCTGGCTTATGTAATGGCTGGCTTCCATAGCGTCGGTGCCTACCAAGAACATGCCCAGAGCTTGTTTGCCCAATACTTTAACGTCTTGGCGCTTAATGGGCTTGGTGTAGCCTTGCTCGGCCATAAGTTTGGCATGGGCCTTTGCGGTTGCTATTTGCCTGTCCTTATTAACCACAACAATGTCTTTTCCTTTTTGAAGAATGCCTAAGTCGAAGGCTTCATAAGCCGAAGTAGATACTTTTGCCATACCTATGGTTAAGAAATATTCCTGAAGGATGTTGAGTTCCACATCGCCTTTATGGAATAAATCCGATGCCCTTAACGCCATTTCCTTGGAGCCGCCGCCACCGGGGATAACGCCCACGCCAAACTCGACCAAACCGATATAGGTTTCGGCTGCCGCTACTACTTTATCGGCGTGCAGGGACAGCTCGCAGCCACCGCCAAGGGTCATGCCGTGGGGTGCCGAAACGGTTGGTACGGACGAATAGCGCATGCGCATCATGGTATCCTGAAAATATTTAATGGACATATTAAGCTCGTCGTATTCCTGCTCTGCGGCCATCATAAAAATCATGGCAATATTGGCGCCGACGGAAAAATTGGCGGCTTGGTTGCCCACAACCAATCCTGCAAAATCTTTTTCGGCCAAATCAATAGCTTTGTTTAGTCCGGCAAGGACATCGCCGCCAATGGTGTTCATTTTGCTTTGAAATTCGCAGTTTAAAATACCGTCGCCCAAATCTTCAACCACAACCCCCGAGTTTTTAAAGACTTCGTTTGATTTTCTAATATTGTCCAAAATGATAAAACTATCTTGCCCGGGAATTTTTATTTGTGTTTTTGAAGGTATATCGTAAAAATAAGTCGCCCCGTTTTTAACCGTGTAAAACGATGTATTGCCCGAAGTTATCATATCGTTAACCCAATCGGCGGGCTGATGGCCTTCGGCTTTCATTATTTCTACGCCTTTTTTAACCCCAACGGCATCCCAAATTTGAAATGGTCCGTGTTCCCAGCCAAATCCGGCTTTCATGGTATCGTCCAATTTATACAATTCGTTTGAAATTTCGGGAATGCGGTTGGATACGTAAGCAAAAAGGGCGGAGAAATTCTTCCGATAGAAATCGCCCGCTTTGTCCTTGCCGTTTATTAAAATAGGAAAGCGGTCCGTAACCTTATCGACTGTTTTGGTGAGTTCCAAAGTGGCAAACGATGCTTTTTTGTTTTTGCGGTATTCTAAGGTATTTAAATCCAAGGTTAGTATTTCGCTACTGCCATCTTCATTTTTTATCTTTTTATAAAAGCCTTGCCCCGTTTTGCTTCCCAGCCATTTATTGGCCATCATGGTAGTGATGAAATCGGGGAGTTTAAACAGGTCGTGGGCTTCGTCGTTCGGACAGTTTTCGTATAAACCGTTTGCAACATGGACGAGTGTGTCCAGCCCAACAACATCGACGGTGCGGAAGGTTGCCGATTTTGGGCGGCCGATAACGGGACCGGTGAGTTTATCAACTTCTTCAACGGTTAAATTAAGGGTTTTTACTTGGTGGAATAGGCTGATGATACCAAAAATACCAATGCGGTTTCCTATAAAGGCGGGCGTATCCTTGGCTATTACCGAGGTTTTTCCAAGAAATTGTTCGCCATAACTATTAAGAAAATTTAATACTTCGGGCGAGGTTTTTGGCCCCGGGATTATTTCGAACAGTTTTAGGTAGCGTGCCGGGTTAAAAAAATGGGTGCCGCAAAAGTGTTCTTGAAAATCGTTGCTTCGGCCTTTGCTCATAAAATGAATGGGGATTCCGGATGTGTTAGAGGTAATTAAAGTACCGGGTTTTCGGTGTTTGTCCAAGTTTTCGAATACCTGCTTTTTTATGTCCAAACGTTCGATTACCACTTCGATAATCCAATCGGCTTCGGCTACTTTTGCTATATCGTCCTCCAAATTGCCCGTAGTTATCCTGTTGGTAAATTTTTGGCTGTAAATGGGCGAGGGGCTAGATTTTAAGGCTTTTGTTAGCGAGTCGTTTACCAATCGGTTTCTAACGGCTTTGTCGTTAAGGGTTAGGTTTTTAGCGGTTTCGGCGGCATTAAGTTCACGTGGCACGATGTCCAGCAACAGTACTTCTACGCCTATGTTGGCAAAGTGGCAGGCAATACCGCTGCCCATAATGCCCGAACCAATAACGGCTACCTTATTAATAGTTCTTTTGCTCATTTTTATTGATTGTAAATTTTTTTATTGGAAATTATATCGTTTATAAGTTCGGCCACTTCGTAAAAATGGCTTAGTTTTTCGGGCGGCACACGGTGTTTTACAGCATTGTTAAAGGTTAGCACCTTGTCCTTGGAGTAGTCGCGTTTTTCACGGCCAAAATCGGTTAAATGTATAATAACGCCACGGCCGTCCTCGGGGTTTGGCCTACGTTCTATTAGGCCTTTTTGCTCCATGGTTTTTAAAATTCGGGACAGGCTTGTAGCCTCGATTCCCATTTTTGGTCCTAATGAGGTCGATGCCGTTCCTTCCTCGGGATCTATGCTTAACAAAGTAAATCCCGTGGCCATGGTTGTGCCAAATTTGGCGGCTTCTTCGTTATACATTTTATTAACGCTTAGCCATGTTGTACGCAATACATAGTCTATGGTTTTGTCTTTCACGTGCTTGTTTTAGTGTGTGGATTGTTCCAAATATATAAAAAAATATTATGCACGCATAGTAAAGGGCAAAAAAATATTTGGATACGGTTTTCTGTTGCCCGATAAACGCCGAAAAAGATTGCAGTGCGTTTAGGGTATGTAGACAATTCATTATGAAAGCCCATAAAGGCATACTTCGTCAAGCTCAGTACAGATTTGGCAAACAATAGCCATTACCCGCCGAAATAATTAAATAACTGAACTACAAGTTCTTGATGAAATTTAAATAGATGAAATTACCTGTAATTCCAAAATAAAACCTACTGCGTATAGGTATGAACGCTATTGGCCGCAACGGGCAAGTAGTTTACGCCAAACCAACACACGATAAGAATAACAAAGGCAAAAGCCAAAATATATAATGCGATTTTTGTTTTCGTGGGATGAAAATACCGGTAATGAATATAAATTAAATAGCCCATCCAAGTTAAAAAGGCCCAAACCTCTTTAGGATCCCAAGTCCAATAATGCCCCCAAGCCTCCTTGGCCCATAAGGCGCCGAAAAGCAAACCAAGGGTTAAAAAACCAAAGCCAATGTAAACCAAATTATCGGCCAAGTTTAAAAGTTTGGTGTTAAAGTAGCCCTTTTGCATATCGTAAACCCCCTTGATGGCCACTAAGCACGATACCGATAAAACCGCATACGAAAACAAATAAACCAGTACATGCGGAATAAACCAAATACTTTGCAGGGCCGGCATTAGCGTTTTAGAGTGTGTTTCGGGGTTTAAATAATTTATCATTAAAAACAAGGCCGACATACATATACTGTAAGCCAAAAACCACTTAAATTTCCAACGGGCGTAAGTAATAATACCAATTAGGGGAATAAAGGTTGAATACCATAAGCGTGTTTCGCCCAAGGTGCGCATAGGCGGCCTTTCCAATTGAAGCCAAAGTTGTACCAAAAAAACAATAAGCGCTAACCAGCCCATACCAAATAGCAGCAATGCTGGTTTTATAAAAGCCGATTTTTTATAGGACATTATTAGTAAAATAAGCGAAATTGCCCAAAAACTTAAAACCGCAAATAAGTAATACGAAAAGTTAGTCCACATGGTTAGTCTTCATTTTTATATTTTGTGTTTCCCATCCAAAACATATAAACCGCTCCGCCAATCATCATAAAAATCCCAACGTAAATAACGGGCAGCCACGGATCTTTAACCAACTCCAAAATGCTGGTTTTGGACCACTTTCCAAAGGTGTCGTCGTAACTGTATTGGTATATTTTCCAGTTGTTGAATTTATAGGGTTTGTTAACTTCTATAACGGTGCTGAATTTTTCTTCGTTTGGCGTTAGTATGGTAACGTTGGAGCTGAATTTTTTAACCTCGGGCACGGTCATAACCAACGAAAAATGGTTGTTTAGTTTTAAGGATTGTGGCGGCTTGGCAAAACTGCCACAGCTAATCCAGTTTGAAATAATACTATCGGTTTTTATGTTGGTTACGGTAATGTGCGCCGCAGGAGGCGATCCCATTTCGTTTACAAAAACGTATTTTTCGCCAATACGGCCAGCGGTTTCCAAAAGCGAGTTTATCTTAACTTGATAATCGCCCAAATTATAGGTTTTATCGTTTTCTATAAGAAATAGGTTTTCGCCTTTATTGTTGTAAATATCCCCTGTGTTATTATGTACAAGTGCCAATTTAGGTGCATATTCTTCAATCGTAAAATCGTTTAAAAAGAAAGCAAAGGGAAGCTCGAGTTTGTTGCCTTGCGCATCTTCCGCAATCCAACTGGGCTGGTTTTCGGTAGTGGTAATGGTAAGCCTTTGCAAATCGCCACTGCCCAGCATACCCGCCGTTAACGCTATAAAAAGCCCCAAGTGGTTTAAAATAAAGCCCGTATTTTTTATTTTGAATTGTGCAATCCGTTTAATGGCTACAAGCCCCAAATTGCTTAACAAAACGAGCATGATTAATATAAAAACCCAATTTGTTGTTATGTGGTTTAGCCCCAGTCCGTTAACAAGCCCGTTTTCCGATTCGGTTTGCGGTACAATTCCCATGATAAGCACCAAAAGGGTTATAGCGCTTATACTGGTTATTGCTGCTGGAACTTTGGATAGCCACCGTACAAATTGAAGATGCCCCAGCCACTTGTACACAATAAAAAGCACGGCACAATACCCTAATAAAATGTATAGGTTATAGGGAAAAACAAGTGTTGCGCCCGATAGGTTTGGGGTTGAAACCTCCAACGCAAGCCCGGCAAACACCAAGCCGAGGCTTATTATAAAAGATTCAACGTAACCCCAGGGAGCTTCCCAGAGGTTACGTTGTTTAAGGTTGTTCATAATTGTAAATCGTAATTCGTAAATCGTAATTCGTATATTTAATACGAACTTTCCCTTTCCTTGGCGGCTTTATCCCATTCGGGGGCAACCTCGGTCAGGAATTTTTCTTTTTCGGCTTTTAATTGTTCCATAGGAAGCCCGATAAATTTTTGGGCCTCTTCCTTGGTTTCAATATTGGGGTAGGGTACTTCGCCTTCAAAGCCTAATTTGCTTAACACTTTAGCCAGTTTAATGCGGGTTTCTTGGGTAATGTCGATGCCTTTGGCAATAACGCGACTAATTTCAACAGGGGCATGGAACGACCCACCGTGCGATGCTGCCGCATAATCCCAACGCCATTGGCCGAGCCGGATGCCGTTTAGGATATCCTTCATTTGGGCTTCGGTAGCGCCCAGGTCCCAACATTGTTTGGCTTCAACGTGTGCCCGTACCAACAATTCTTCTAATTTATCCCTGTTTTCGATTATTTTGTCTTGGTTGTCGTAAACGTTTCTAACCAATTCGGCTGTTTCTTCCCTGTGGCAAACTTGGCAAGAATTGGCCACGTTGTTTAGGGGCGATTGCAAGTGGTGGTCGGTAAATTTTTGTCCGCCTTCGGTTTTATAGGGCATGTGGCAATCGGCACAGGAAACGCCGCGCTTACCGTGGATGCCTTGTTGGTGTATTTCGTAACCGGGGTGCTGGGCTTTTAGCATCGGGGTTCGGCTTAATTGGTGTACCCAATCGACGTGTTGTACTTTGTCGTAGTACGACTCCATATCCTCCAAGGTTAGGCCTTCGTCCCAAGGAAATACCAAGTAAGGTACGCCTTTTTTATCGGGTAGGTTTTTGTTGAAATAATACTCGGCATGGCATTGCGCACAGGTTAAGGAGCGCATTTCGTTGTGCGATGCCTTTGTAATGTCTTTTCCCTGCCTTTGGAAGGCTTCAATTAAGGCGGGTTGCGTAATGGTAAGGTTCATGGTTTTTTCGTCGTGGCAGTTGGCGCAACCAATAGGGTTTACAATTTCGGCGCCTTTGCCTGCCCATTTTCCGCTGTAATAATCTATAACGCCATGTTCGTTAATATAGCGGGGCACGTCGGGCGATTTACAGGTCCAACAGGTCGATGGCATCGGGCCGTCGTCGGGTCCGGTTGGGCCTCCGGTACGCAGGGTGTTTCTAATATCCTCTATCGAGTATACATGGCCGCGCCCCTGGTTGTAGTCCTTGGAAAAGCCATAGCCTGCCCATAGTACAACAAGCCTTGGGTCCACCTCCAGCATATCTATCATGGCATTGCCGTTGTATTTTGAGCGGAACGAGGTATCGGCCGTTTTGTAATACGATTGATACTCCCGAGGGAAATTTTTGCCCCAAACCTCGTTACGGGGTTCCAACTTTTTAATTTCGGTTTGCGGGGTGTAGGCAAATTTAGCTTCCATTTTTCTTTCGGTAACCGAAGAAATTAATATTCCCAACAGGAATACGATAATTATTGAAAGGAAGAAAATAGTCCAGTTTTTCCAAATTTTCTTTTTATTGCTCATGGTTGTTGTTTTGTATGGTGTCGTTATTCATGCTTTTTTGTATCCATTCCGGAACGGTTTCTTGGTGCTCGGCAGGTATTTTTCCGTAGTATTTAACGGATGATAGGCTGTGTACCGAGCCGTGCGGTACTTCTTGGTGGCACTCCCAGCAGCGGCGTTCGGTCCTGCTGTTAAAGTGGTTGGTAACCTGCGAGGCCAGTTTGGCATCGGTTACTTGGTTTTCGTGGCAGCGTATGCAGTTGTTTTGCACGACTTCTATTCCGGCTTCCTTCATTTTAATAACTTCGGGTTCGTTTCTTGAGGTAAAAACCGAAGCGTGATAAAGCCCGTCCTTGGCCTTGAAAAGATATTTTTTTATGGTGTTGTCGTGCGGTACGTGGCAATCGTTGCAATTGGCAACCTCCCTGTGCGAGCTGTTTCGCCATGTGGTATATTGGGGTGTCATAACATGGCAATTGGCGCAGGTTTTTGGGTTGTCCGAAAGGTATGAAATGGCTTTGGATTCTATTGCGGCATAGAGCGACAGCCCTATTATGCCCCCGGAGAGGATAATAACGGGCAGTTTCCAGCCTTTTAATAAAAACCGTCGTTGTTTAAACTTCATTGCAATTGGTTAATTGTTGCTTTTAAAAAGTTCTGGTTTTATGGTAAGCATAACCCAGCCCCAATGGTTCCAGTTGATGTCCGTGCCGCCTTTTAGGGCTTCCATGCCCTCGGACGCGAACATTTGCGAAAATCCGGCCGATATGTTTATGTCCGAACTAAAATTATAACCGTAAACCAAATCCAGTTCCGTACCAAGTTGTTTGTCTACATCGCTATTAATTTTGGCTTGCGCGCTAAAATTATGCAAGGCTATGGCCAAGTTTGATTTGCTGCCCAATTTGGTATCGAACTTGGCATAAACATCTATTAAGCCAACGTTGTTAAAGTGGTTGCCCACATAGAAATAGTCCATTAAACCGTTAAACTTGTGGTTGGTGCCGTAAAAGGGCGAAAAGGAGTGGTTTTTATCGGTTTCGTCGTAATCGGTACCCGATTGTATTTCGCCGCCAAGGCTAATTTTCGATTTATCGGAAGCCTTATAGTTTAAATCCAAACCTATTAAATAGGCGCTTAAATCGGAGTCGCTAACATCCTTTCCTGTTTGGTAGTATAGGTTTGTGTTGGCGCTTAGTTTTTCGGCTATATTGAATTTAAGGTGCGTACCAATAGTTTGGCTATACCTTACCTTTTCGTTGGCCACGTCCTGCATGCCGTTGTTTAAAAACAGGATGCTGGTATTTACTTTGCCTATTAACCTGTTATACCATAAATATTGAAAGGTTTTGTAGCTGTTTAGGTTGTAAAGGTTTGAAGTAAGCACTTCTTTTTCCTGATTAAAGGCCGCGCCAATATCCAATTTGTAATTGCCGTTACCCAATTGGGCAAGTGCCAAATCGTGGCTTCTGGCCTGTTGCGCCCAGCCTACGTTGCCAAACATACGGCTGTCGTCGTAAATAACTTCTTGGCGGCCTACTTTTAGGGCAAATGTATTGGTAAAGTTTATTTTGGCCCAAGCCTGGTGCAGTGCAAAACTTTTATCGTTTTCGGTAAGTTGGGCGGCATCGCCCCAAACGCGCACATCCTGAAGGCTTAAATAAAACGAATATTTATCTTTTGAAAAAGCGGTGTTTAAGCGTGTGCGTTGCGAAACAAAAGCGGCAGGCTCGGCGTTGTCCGGAAACAAATCCTTATAACCGTGCCTGTACTCGAAACGGGGCCTTAACTCGGCATCAATGGTTAATTGGGCTTGGCATAATATTGAAAATAAGCCAAAAGCAAGAATAGAAATTTTTTTAATAGTCATAGTTTTAAGACGTTTATTTTAGTGGTATAAAAGTCTTAAAAGGACGAAGTGTTTTTTATGATTTAAATCATATTTATTGAAAAAAGATAAAAACCTCTTAATATGGAATATTTCTAAATAAGTAAGAAAAAGAAACCGAGATTAACGGTAAATTTTTTCGATTAAATTGGCATATTTTTCTTTAATAATCTTGCGTCTTAGCTTCATGGTAGGGGTTAGGTGCCCGGCGTCTATGGACCAAACATCGGGGGTTATTTCAAACTTTTTTATTTGTTCCCAACTGCCAAAATGTTTGTTGGCGGCATCGATTTCGGCTTGTATGCGTTCCAGTACTTTTGGGTTGGTAATAATAGCTTCGGTAGTTTCCAGTTTTATTTTATGGCGGCGCGCCCATTCCTTAACAAAACCGTAGTTTAGTTGTATTAGGGCGGCCGGCATTTTTTCGCCTTCGCCAATAACCATAATTTGTTCTATAAACCGGGATTCTTTAAACTGGTTTTCAATTAGGGCGGGGGCAACGTACTTACCACCTGAGGTTTTAAATATTTCTTTTTTACGGTCGGTTATCTTTAAAAAGCCTTCGGCATCCAGCTCGCCAATATCGCCGGTATGGAAATAATTGTCGGTTATGGCTTCGGCTGTTTTTTCGGGGTCTTTGTAATAGCCCATCATAACGTTGGGGCCTTTAACCAAAATTTCGCCATCGTTGGCAATTTTAATTTCTACGTTATCAATAACCTTGCCTACGGTACCTATTTTAAAACCGTGGTTACGCATATCGTTAACGGCCACAACGGGCGATGTTTCGGTTAGGCCGTAGCCTTCCATAATGGGGAGTTTGGCGGCGGCAAAAATCCTAGTAAGTCGGGGTTGTAGGGCGGCGCTTCCGGAAACCATAATTTTAAGGTTGCCGCCTAAACCTTGTTGCCATTTTTTAAAAACCAAGGCTCGGGCTATTTTAAGTTTTAGGCTGTAAAGCCATCCGTTTTTGTTATAAGGTTCGTAACGCAGGCCTACGTTTACGGACCAAAAAAATATTATTTTTTTTATACCTTTTAACCCCGATCCCGTTTCAATAATTTTATCGTAAACTTTTTCGTAAAGCCGTGGTACGGCCGTCATAACGTGGGGTTTTACTTCTTTTAAATTATCGCTCATTTTATCTATGGACTCGGCAAAATATACTTCTACGCCGCACTTTATATATAGGTATAAAATCATGCGCTCGAACACGTGGCATACGGGCAGGAAGCTCAAGGCTTTTGAATTTCCGTAGTTAAAAGGCACCCGTTTTTCGCTATCCAAAACGTTGGACACGAGGTTGTTGTGCGACAACATGACGCCTTTGGGTTTTCCCGTAGTACCGGAAGTATAAATTAAGGTTGCCAAATCTTCGGGCTTTATGGCATTTTTTCGGGCCTCGACTTCGGGCTGGTTATCGGTATTTTGGCCTGATTTTAAAATGCTGCTCCAATGGGTTTCGTTATTAATAACATCGAACGTGTAAACGGCTTTTAGCTTGGTTTTGCTTTTAATTCCGTTTAATTTTTGCAGAACTTCGGTATCCGACACGAAACAATATTCGGCTTCGCAATGGTTTAAAATATATTCGTAATCTTCGGGGGCAATAGTTGGGTAAATAGGTACGTTTTGCGCCCCGATTTGTAAAATGCCAATATCGAGAATGTTCCATTCGGTTCGGTTGGTAGAGGATATAACGGCAATTTTATCGTTTGGCTGTATGCCCAAAAGCAACAAGCCCCGGCTTATGGCATTGGCTTGGTTTATAAATTCCTGGGTCGATACCGATTGCCAAACCCCGTTATATTTTGTGGTAAAGGCTTTGTTTAACTTATAGTGTTCTAATTGGTGGTAGGGTAGGTCGAATATTCTTGTAATGTTTGTCATGTTGTAATTAATCATTTCTGCTCAATGCAAAGTATAAAAAAAAAACTGAATTTTAAATAAAGCAAAAAAAAAGACTTTTTATACATAAAAATGAACCGAAGTAATGGGCAAAATAGCAACCATTAACTATTCCGCTCGTTTAAATAGGATTGAAACAGGAATATATTAAATTTCATTTTTTATTGGCTTCAACTAAAACATTTGTATTTTTGTTTACTTAACGCACTTAAAAAACAATAAAATAACATGAATTTATACGATGTAGCCGTTATAGGCTCAGGACCTGGAGGGTATGTGGCGGCCATCCGTTGCGCCCAGTTAGGCATGAAAACGGCCATTATAGAAAAATATAGCACTTTGGGCGGAACCTGCCTTAACGTAGGCTGTATACCAAGTAAGGCGCTGTTGGACTCGTCGCACCATTACGAAGATGCCCTAAAACATTTTGAGGAGCACGGTATTGAAATACCCGGCGAAATAAAGGTAAACCTAAAACAAATGATAGACCGTAAACAGGCCGTGGTGGACCAAACCACTTCGGGCGTAGGTTTTTTAATGAAGAAGAACAACATAGACGTTTATCAAGGCACCGGACAATTTAAGGATGCTACCCATATTGTAATTTCAGGTGAAGAAAACGTTGAAATTGAAGCCAAAAACATTATTATAGCAACAGGAAGCAAACCTTCGAGCCTACCATTTATTGCCATAGATAAAGAACGCATAATAACATCGACCGAAGCCTTAAAGTTAAAGGAAATTCCCAAACATTTAATCGTTATCGGCGGTGGCGTAATAGGTTTGGAACTTGGCCAGGTATACAAGCGTTTGGGTGCCGAAGTTTCGGTGGTCGAGTATATGGATAGGATTATCCCTACCATGGATGCCGGGCTTTCAAAAGAATTGACAAAAGTACTAAAAAAACAAAAATTTGGTATAAACACCTCGCATAAGGTAAAATCGGTCGAGCGTGTTGGTAACGCGGTTGTTGTAAAAGCCGACGATAAAAAGGGCAACGAAGTCGAGTTTAAGGGCGATTACTGTTTGGTAGCCGTTGGGCGCCGTCCGTATACCGATGGGCTAAATGCCGAAGCCGCAGGCGTAAAATTAACCGAAAGGGGGCAAGTCGAGGTTAACCACCACCTACAAACCAACATACCCAATATTTATGCCATTGGCGATGTGGTAAAAGGTGCTATGTTAGCGCACAAAGCCGAAGAAGAAGGCATTTTTGTAGCCGAAACCCTTGCCGGACAAAAACCGCACATCGATTACAATTTAATCCCCGGAGTGGTTTACACCTGGCCGGAAGTTGCCGCTGTTGGTAAAACCGAAGAACAATTAAAAGAAGCCGGAACAGCCTACAAAACCGGGCAATTCCCCATGCGGGCATTGGGGCGTAGCCGCGCCAGTATGGATTTAGATGGCTTTATAAAAATTTTGGCCGATGCCACAACCGACGAAATCCTAGGCGTGCACATGATTGGCGCCCGCGCCGCCGATATGATTGCCGAAGCCGTTGTGGCCATGGAGTTTAGGGCCTCTGCCGAAGATATTTCGCGTATGTCGCATGCCCATCCAACTTTTACCGAGGCCATAAAAGAAGCCGCCCTTGCGGCAACCGACAATAGGCCTATACATGTGTAAACAAAATTAAAAACCTTGTAGGTTTAATGTTGGTCATATTCTAAAATATGTGACTTTTTCAATAAAACCGTGTATAATAACCAAGAACCTAACTAGCGTAAGCTGAATTGAAATCCCTAAAAAACATTAATGAGCTAAGCGACGACAAACTCGTTGAAGGCATTGTGTTGGACAACAACACCCTGCTCTTCGAGGTATTGTACGATAGGTACTCGTCGCTCGTGTACAATAAATGTTACGGATTTGCAGCAAACGAGGACGAAGCCAAGGACTTAACCCAAGACGTATTTTTAAAGCTATTTGTTAAATTGGGAAGTTTTAAGGGAACAGCAAAATTTTCAACATGGCTTTACGCCTTTACCTATAACCATTGCGTTAATTACGTAACGCGAAATACGGCCAAGAAAATAGAAAAACAAGCCGTGGATTATCAGGAAATTGAAGATGTTTCCGAGGTAGACGACGAAAGCGGACTATTGGAAATGAAAGTGGACAACCTAAAAGGCGCTTTGGATTTAATTTCTCCCGACGAAAAAATGATTTTGCTCCTAAAATATCAGGACAATTTGTCGATAAAAGAAATTGAAAGTGTTTTGGGAATAGGCGAAAGCGCAGTTAAAATGAGGATTAAAAGAGCCAAGGACAAACTTGTTGCAGTGTATAACGATAACTTTAATATGAACTAATGGACAATCCGTTTAAACATATAAACCAGCCATTAAAGGAAGTTCCGCAAGAACTTAAAGCTAAAGTTATGACCGATATTGCCTTTGCAAAACTGCTTATGGATTTAGCAGCTTTGTTTTCGTATAATATTGGGTATGTTATTGATACCGTAATTAATAATAGAAAAAAACACTCCTGATTAAACTTAAAACTACATAATTGAAGTGTTAATTAGGGTTTTCCATGCTGCACTGCGCTTAACGAAGTGTATGCCTTTCAAAAAAAAATAAATTTTAACGGATGAAACACCCATGATTAAAACTTTAATCGCACAGCGAAATGTTAATTTGGGTGATCCATGCTTGCACTGAGCTTGACGAAGTGTGACCTTTTAAAAAAAATAAAAAATAACACATGAAATAGGTTATATTTACCTAATTATTAAACCCCGAAAAAAATGGATAAAATAACAGAATGGAACGAAGGCGTAAAGGCTTCGCTTTCTACAATAACAGGCGAAATGGCCAAGGTAGTTCCCAACATTATAGGGGCTTTGGCTATTTTAATTTTAGGTTGGCTATTTACCAAAGTAATTTTAATAGTTATAAAAAAGGCATTAAAATTGGTTAAGGCCGATAAAATAGACGACAAGATTAACGAAATTGAACTGTTTGAAGGTAAAAAACTAAACTTTAATACCGTAAAAATTGTTACCAAGTTCGTAAAAATAATTATGTACTTAATGATTGCCATTGTAGTAACCGATATTTTAGGCTTAACAATGGTGTCGGAGGAAATCAGGAACTTTGTAAGCTATTTGCCCAAACTGTTTTCGGCCCTTATTATTTTTACCGTTGGTTTGTTGTTTGCCAATTTTGTAAAAAAAACACTGAAATCGCTTTTCGAGTCTATGGATTTTTCCGGCTCCAAAATCATTAGCCAAATTGTATTTACCATATTGTTGGTTTTTATTTCAATCACGGCCCTAAACCAAGCAGGGGTCGACACCGAAATTATAACCAATAACATAACCTTAATAATAGGCGCCCTGCTATTGGCATTTACCTTGGCCTTTGGTTTGGGGGCGCAAAAAGTGGTAGGCGATTTGTTAAAGGCGTTTTATGTTAGAAAAACCTACGAAATTGGCCAAAAAATAGAATTTAACAATATAAAAGGCGAAGTGGTATCGGTTAACGGTATTTCAATAACCATAAAAACGGCAACCGATACAATAGTAGTGCCAATAAAAGATATTGTTGAAAGCCAGGTTAAAATACAGGATTAACTTAAAGTTAGGGTTAAAATTTGGTTGGTTAATATGCTGTATCTTTCCCTTAAAGGCTTTTATACATCCGTCCCTTTTCATATAAAATTGATAAGGGACTTTTTTTTTGAAATTAGTGGAGGAAAGACTTGACTTATCCATTAACCTTCCGAATATTTACAACAGGCTTTCGTAATAACAAATAGAAAGATTTTCCCGAAAAGGGAACATTAGGGTGTCTAACCCGTTGTTTTTTTCCACTTCTTTCGATACCAAATAGCAATTGTTTATCCTGTCGATTAAAACAAGGGGGCAGGAAAAAAAGGTAATACCTATTTTGTGTTTAGATATATTGGTAATATCGGTATTTACAATATCGGTTTTAAAGCCGTCTATGGGGAAAAAGTTGTTGCCCAGCACGTCGGGTACATTGTATAGGTTGCCTTTTAATTGGTTAATATAGCCGTTGGCGGCAATACCCGTTAAAAAATGAAGTTGGCTTGCTTTGTCGTTAACGCTTAGCAGTTCCCTAAAGGTTTTTGCCAGGTTTTCGGTGGTGTTGAATTTTTGGTGTTGAAGCAAATATTCTTTATAAGTATCCTCAAAAATATATTTTTCCCATGTGGTTTGGGCGTTGGCATCAATAACCATGCGGTAGGCCAGTCGTATTTTTGCTGTCATAATTTTAGTTCCAGTAATAAAATGATACTTTGGTGGGTTAACGCTTCTATGTCGATTTCTTCTGAATTTTTAACGCATAGTGCGTCCCTGTTTTCCATTAGCCTGTTCTCTATTTCAAAAGCGCCGTTGAGTGTTATGGCAAAAAGCCCGTTTTCTTTTTCTTTTAAGCGGTATACGGTTTCGGCCTTGGAATCGAAAAAGCCTGTTGTAATGCGTATTTCGTTAGATGTGTAAATGGTTTGTAGGGTGTTTTTGCTGTTGTAATTAAAATCGATTTTTTGCGGGTTTTCGGCGGTTTTTATCCTTAACTGCAAATAATTAATCCAATTTTCGCTATAAGGATTACTAATGCTCAGGGAGCTGCTTTTTTGGGCGTTTAAAAGTTGTATTTGTTCGCTGTGCACGAACCCGTTTGTGTTTAATCCCTTAAAATCGAAAGCGCCAACCAGTGGTATTAAAATAAGTTGGGTTTGCGCATTAAAATCGTAATTAATGTTTTGTAGTGGTGCAAGATATTCGTCGTTTACAACTTCAAGGCTGCCAAAGGGAAATCGGTGCTCGTTTTGGTAGGCTTCGTAATTAAAGGTTGAAAAACAGCGGTAGCCCTTGGTTTCTGTTACGCCCCTAAGATGTGAAACGAATTTTTTTGAGTGAAGTTGTGCCGTGCTTTTCATTTTATGGTTTTTTAAGTTGTTTGTTTTTGTTGGCGGTTAAGTTTGTAAATTTAAACCAACCGCAGCTTGTTGTTACTGTTGCTGCGATTGGTTTAGCCCCGATTGAGGCTTTGTTGGAGCTCGTTTTTGTTTCCTTAAAAAACAAAAACAGCGACTGCCGAAAGCGGGTTAAAGCTCCTGAAAAAAATGGTGTTACGCTACGGTAATGGTTTTTAAAATGGTGTAACCGGCAGAAACGCTTCCTGAGGAGGAGTCTATCATATTTTCGTCCAAACTGTTGGAAAAAATGCCGTCTTGGGAGTTCGAGGTGTCGGGCGAGCCGTTATACCCGCTTGAGGCGTATACGGTATTGTATAAACTTGTAGGAAATGCCAATTGTGTTACCAATAACGAGTTTCCGTTGGCGCTTAGTACTTCAAGGTGTATGTGCGGCGCCCGGCCGGAGTACCATCCGGGAAAAATACTGGTAAAGCTTACTTGCCCGTTACTGTCCGTGGTTTGCCGGCCCCTTAAAAAGTTGGAGCTTGTGTAGCTGCCGTATTGGGAGTAGTTGCCGTCCTTGTCGCAGTGCCATACGTCTACCAAAACATCTTCCAAGGCCGTGCATCCGTTGCTTTTGTCCTGTACGGTAATGGTTAGGGTCATGGCAACCCCGGTGCGGTCGCCCACGATGTTTGCCCTGATGTACGACGATGGCGATATTATGGGGTAGGGGCCTTCGGTTTCGCTTGGCGATACGGTACAGGTGCCGTCCCCGCTTCCGCTGTTATCGTCGTCGTCGTCGCTGGAGCATGCGCTTAAAAATGAAGGCAATACCGCTACGGTGCCCAAGCCCACAAGGCTTCGCTTTAAAAAATGTTTTCTGTTCATGGTTTTAGTGTTTTTAGTTTTACTTTTTTTTAGGTGAAGAAATTGATAAGATTTCCATACCCGTAATTTTTGTTTAACGTAAACTTAATAGGAAAACATATTGTTTTGAAACAAAATAGAAGAACCTTCTTTTTTTATAGATGAAAATAGAAATTGTGTGGATGAATTTATATAAAAAACCCCGCAAGGGTACAAACTCTAACAGGGTTATAAATAGGAAGTTGCGTTTTTTTAGTTTTAGTTCATCTCAAAATCGTCTAAATCCGATTCGTCAAATTCCAAATCGTTTAATTCGGCTTCGTTAATTTTTATATCCTTTATTTCGTCGGCTTTAACAGTGGGTTCCGGAATTGTTTCTTCGGTAGCGGGGTTGCCAAGTGTTGTTTCTTCTATTTTAATATCGGCTTCAATTTCAGCAGGGTCAATATCTAAGTTTTCAATTTCCAAATCGTCAATCTCCAAGCCTTCCAGTTCTTCAATGGCTTGTTCTTCCAACTGGAGTTCGGTGTTTTCCAAATCTTCAATATTTTCTACCTCGGTGGTAACAAAAACAGCTTTGTAAGTTGTTAAAACCAAGGCGCAAATGGTTAGTAAAAATGAAAATGGGATAATTTTTTTTAAGGGTTCGCCTTGTTTTTTTGAAAAATAAAAGGCCAACAAACCAAAAATTAAGGCTGCCCCGGCAGGAAAAACGGCCAAGTTGGAAATGGGCAATACTGCCAATAAAATGGCAAATATGGCGGCTATTACAGCTAATATAGTAAATAGTTTTTTCATTTTCAATTTAGTTTTTTAGTCCCTCGGCCGATTTTATTTTTATTTCGCCATTGCCCACGGGAATTTTAAACTTACCATAAACCATAATTTTGTTTTCATCGGCGGTAAGCCAAACAATATTGCTGTTATTGCCTTGTAAAATGGACGAATCGCTTGAGCCAACGGCTATTTTGTAACATTCTTTTTTGCCTATTGCCGTGCTTATGGTTTCCTTGCCCAAATAGGTTATTTTGGCCTTAACCTCTTTTCGGTCGAACAAAATGGTAAAGGTTTTGCTGGCGCCTACCGATAAGTTGCTGTAATTTAAAAGGCGCATGTAATAAATGGTGGTTACAATATCCTTGGTGCCGGAGTTAATGGTAACGGTTGTGTTTTCTTCTTTTCCTTTTCTTTTTTGTAGGGCCTTAACCGTTTTTGTTTTATGGCTAAAGGTGTATTTCATGTACTTGCTGTAACTGCCTTCGTTTATATCGCGGTTGTACAGGTAAGGGGTTAGCGTATTGGGGTTTACGTAGCTTTCGTATAAATCGCGGATTTTAAAAAAACTATCCCATTTGCTGTAAGTTGCGGCCGTGCATTTCAATTTTAAAAGGGTGGCGCTCGATGTTTTTACGGGGCTGGTTTCCATGGTTACCTGGGCAATGTCGGTTAATACGCCCGACATGTTGTACGATGCCGTATAAACCAATTTTTCGTTGCTGGATACCGCATTGTTTTGTGCGCTAAGCGTTAAGGATAAAAACAATGCAAAAACAAAAAATAATCGTGTCATAAAATAACGGTTTTAAAAGGTATTGGTTGGCACCAATCATTTACTGTGCCAAAAGTACTATTGTTTAGTGCATTAAACTAATTTTTTAAAAACTAAATCTAACAAAACAAATGTCATTGTTTTTATGGAAGGAGCTTTTTTAACTTTGGAGTTGTCGTCCCGAATAATTAAAAATAATGGATTAAGCACATGAAAAATATTTTATTGCCTACCGATTTTTCAAACAATTCGTTAAATGCTATTCAGTATGCCGTTGCGTTGTTCAAGGTTGAAATCTGCCATTTCCATATTTTAAACATCCAAAAAACATCGTCGTTCATATCCGATGACTTAATACGGGTAAGTGCCACCAACACCATTTACGATACCATAGTAAAGGCCGCCCAAATGTCCATCCATAACATTATACTGGGCGTAAAAAATATGCACGACAACCCGAAGCATACTTTTTCGGCTATTGTGGACTACGATAATTTTACCGACTCCATTAACCAAATAATCGAAACAAGGCACATCGATTTAATTGTTATGGGCACAAAAGGGGCAACAGGGCTAAAACAGGTGTTTTTTGGCAGCAATACGGTAAAGGTCATGCAGCGCTGCCGTGTTCCCGTTTTGGCCATACCCGAAAACTACAAGTTCGCCCAAATAAAACAAACGGCAATAGCCACAAGTTTTAAAGGCGAATACAGTAGCGGCGACCTAAAACCATGCAAGGATATTATTGCGCTAACCAATTCCGAAATTAAGGTCCTGCATGTGTTTTATAAAGAAAATGTTGCCGAAGAACTGAACACGGGAGTCGATTTTTTCAATTCAAATTTTTCAAAAATTAAGTTCGATTATTTAAAGTTGAACGACGATAATATTCAAAAAGCATTAAAAGCCTACATAAAAAACAATAAGATAGGCTTAATGGTTATGATGAAGAAACCAAGTGCCTTTGCAAATCGCTTGTTAAGCAAGGGAATGGTCGAAAATTTTGCCTTTTCATTACCCATTCCGTTTTTGGTAATCCCGAAAACCATAATGTAACCTAAGTTACTGTACGGTATAAACCGCCCCTCTATTTTTGTATTGTTAAATAGTAATAATATGAAGAAAGATAGAGCAGTGGTATTTGCGGCACTTTTACAAGTTGCTTTTTCCGTTTATGCGCAAGAGGCTGTCCGGCTATCAAAAGTCGAAGTTTTGGAGCGCATATTGAAAAACAATACAACCTTAAAAATTGAAGGCGAAAACTACAATCAAGCAAAGGCCGATTACCGCCAGACCAATGCTGTTTTTTTGCCCAATATTGCGGTAAGCCATACCGGTATTTCAACCACCAATCCGTTAATGGCGTTTGGGGCCAAGCTAAACCAAGAAATTTTAACGCAAAACGATTTTAACCCTGCTTTACTGAACAATCCCGAAGCCACCAAAAATTTTGCAACAACCCTCGAGGTGCAGCAACCGCTAATAAATGCCGACGGTATTTATCAGCGTAAAGCGGCCAAGTCCAAAATGGCTGCCATGGCCTTAAAAACACAGCGTACATCCGATTATTTAAAGCTCGAAGCAAAAAAAGCCTATATGCAACTGCAATTGGCGCACAAAGCCGTAAAAGTGCTGGAGCAGGCTTTAACAACGGCAAACGAAAACCTAAAATTGGCCAAAAACAGCTTTAAGCAAGGCTATCTTCAGCAAGCCGATGTTTTAAATGTTGAAGTGCGCCTAACCGAAGTACAAAACCAATTGCAGCAAGCCCAAAGCCAAGTGTTGAACGCCTCTAACTACATCTCGTTTTTAATGAACGACGACACCTTTGCCCTGTACCAACCAAGCGACAGCCTTGTGGTAAACGTTTTGTCCGTTTCCAATAAGCAAGTTTCCGAAAACCGTAGCGATATTAAAGCCCTGGCCTTGGCAAATGCGGCTTATCAGGATATGAGCAAAGCCGATAAAATGGCATTTTTACCACGGTTAAATGCCTTTGGAAGCTACCAATTGTACGACGACAAAGTGTTCCAAGGGCAGGCCAACGGCTATTTGGTGGGCGCCCAGTTAAGCTGGGATATTTTTCAGGGCTATAAGCGCTTTGGAAAAATGCAAAAAAGCAAATCGGAATTGGACAAATCGAAGTTGGAATACCAGCAATACATATCAAAAAGTAAATTGGAACTTAACCAAGCCAAACGCCGGTTAAGCGATGCCGAAAACAAGTTGGAATTAACCCGATTGGCATTGCAACAATCCGAAGAATCCCTACGCATACGCACTAACCGCTACAAGGAGGGTTTAGAAAAAACATCCGATTTGCTTACGGCCGAAACCCAATACGCCCAAAAACAATTGGAGTATTACCAAACTATTTTTGAGTACAACTACGCCCAAGCCTATATGGAATTTTTAACCCAAGAATAAAGGAAGGGAAGATATTGGAAGTAAATATTAGAAGTTGAAAAACAAAACCCGAAACCAAAAACAAACCATGAACCCAAAACATTACATAACCATTACAGTTTTATCCACGTTATTAGCGGTTAGCTGTGGCAGCGATAATAAAAAGGAAGCAGCAAGCAATACCCCAGCCATTGCCGTTACCGTTAATCGGGTTGCCGATAACAACAATTCGCCATTTTTAACCCTTAGCGGAAAAATACAAGCACAAAACAGCGCAACATTAAGCACCCGAACCATGGGCTATGTAAACAACGTGCTTGTAAAAGTTGGGGATAAGGTAAGCAAAGGCCAATTATTGGTAGCGGTTAACAATACCGATTTACAAGCCAAGCAAGCCCAAGTAAACGCCGGGATAACCGAAGCCACCGCAGCTTATAACAATGCCAAAAAAGATTACGATAGGTTTAAAAATTTATTTGAAAGTAAAAGCGCCTCGCAAAAAGAGTTTGACGATATAACGGCGCATTTCGAAATGACAAAAGCACGTTTGGAAGCGGCCAAACAGCTTAAAAACGAAATTAACGCCCAATTTGCCTATACCAATATAGTGGCACCATTTAGCGGCGTGGTTACGGAAAAAATGGTGGAAAAAGGCGATATGGCCAATCCGGGACAGCCGTTAATTTCAATTGAAGCTCCGGGCAGTTTCGAAGTTGTAGCCATGGTGCCGGAAACCGAAATTTCGCAAATTAAAACGGGAACGACCGTAACAGTTTTGGTTAAATCCATAAACAAAACCCTTACAGGCAAGGTAGCCGAAATTAGTACATCGGCCTACCAAACGGGCGGCCAATATTTGGTAAACATTACACTGGATGCCACCGATGCCAATATTTTATCGGGCATGTTTGCAACGGTTAGGTTCCCTATTGAAAAAACCAGTGGGACCAACATGGTGCTAATCCCTAAAACGGCCTTGGTTGAAAAAGGGCAATTGTACGGTGTTTATACGGTAAGCCAAAGCAATACCGCCATTTTGCGCTGGTTGCGCTTGGGGCGTACCTATGGCGAACAAGTAGAAGTGCTGTCCGGTTTAAGCAATGGTGAAAGCTATATTATTTCGGCCGATGGCAAGGTGTTTAACGGGGCTAAAATAAGCACTCGGTAAAGGGTTTGGATGGGACACGTAAAACAGAAACAAATTTTTCGGTTTTGGTCAGGCCAAAGCTGGTGGGTGCGTTAGGGATAGTAGCGGAAAGCCCGCAGGATAGCGAGGACTTGCAGCGTATAGCCCGACCCCGAACAAATTTCGGGGTAACGCCATAAAAATAATTTCTTTTTAAAACGAATACAAGGTTAAAAAAACAAGTTGAAAAATAAATGTAAATGAAAGAAGGTTTAGCAGGAAAAATAGCCAAGGTTTTTATAGGCTCGAAACTTACCGTGCTGTTAATGGTCGTGTTTATGGTTATTGGCGTGTACAGTTCGTTTTTAATACCAAGGGAGGAGGAGCCGCAGATAAACGTGCCAATGGCCGATATTTTTGTGGGCTATCCGGGCGCAAGCCCAACCGAGGTCGAGTCGCGGGTTATTAAACCGTTAGAGCAGTTGGTATCGAACATAAAAGGGGTGGAGTACGTGCATGCTACGGCAATGAAGGAGCAGGGTATGGTAGTCGTGCAGTTTTATGTGGGCGAGGATATCGAGCGCTCGTTCGTTAAGTTGTACAACGAAATTAATAAGCACATGGACCAAATGCCGCAGGGCGTTACCTTTCCGCTGGTAAAAACCCGTGCCATAGACGATGTGCCCATACTGGGCTTAACGTTGTGGAGCGAGTGTTACGACGATTACCAATTGGGCTTGATGGCCCAAGAGCTCGAAGCCGAAATTAAAAAGGTTAATAATGTGGCCATAACCCATAAAATTGGTGGGCGAAACCGCCAATTGCGGGTGGTTTTGGATAAGGATAAATTAGCGGCAAGCGGGTTGGATGTTTTAACGGTTTTTGAAATGATAAAGGCCAACAATGCCCAATTAAATTCTGGTAGTTTTAATAAAAACGATACCGAGTTTTTGGTTAGCACGGGGCGTTTTTTGGAAAGTGCCGCCGATGTTGAAAATGTAATCGTTGGCATTTGGCAAAACCAACCCATATACTTAAAGCAAGTGGCTACGGTTATCGATGGCCCCGAAGTACCGCAAAGCTACGTAAACTTGGGTTTTGGTGCGGGTAGCAAAAAATCGGTCGAGTACCAATCGGAATATCCTGCCGTAACAATTTCGGTTGCCAAGCGCAAGGGAGCCGACGCCATGAAAATAGCCGATGTTGTTATTGGCAAAGTCGAACATTTGCGAAAAACCTTAATTCCCGACGATGTTCATGTGGAAATTACCCGAAACTATGGCGAAACGGCATCGCACAAGGTGTCGGAACTGTTGCTGCATTTAATAGGTTCCATAATTGCCGTAACCCTTGTGGTTATGTTGGCCATGGGCTGGCGTGGCGGCCTGGTAGTGTTTTTATCGGTGCCCATAACCTTTGCGCTAACCTTGCTAAGTTATTACATGCTGGACTACACGCTTAACAGAATAACCTTATTTGCCTTGGTGTTTGTAACGGGTATCGTGGTGGACGATTCCATTATTATTGCCGAAAACATGCACCGCCATTTTAAAATGAAGCGCTTGCCCTTTAAGCAAGCGGCTCTATATGCCATTAACGAGGTTGGAAACCCCACTATTTTGGCCACCTTTACGGTTATTGCTTCGGTGTTGCCCATGGCTTTTGTGTCGGGGCTAATGGGGCCATATATGGCGCCAATGCCCATTGGGGCATCTATTGCCATGATTTTATCTTTATTCGTGGCCTTAACCATTACGCCGTATTTGGGTTGTATTTTTCTGCGTGAAAAGGATAAAAAGGGGCAAGAAGAAAAGCCTAAAAAACCTTTGGAAGCTACGCCAATCTATAAATTTTACGATAGGTTCGAGCGTCCGTTAATGGAAAACCGTACCAAGCGCTGGCTATTTTTGGGCGGTACTTTTGTGTTGTTGTTGGGTACAATATTCATGTTTTTTACCAAATCGGTTGCCGTAAAAATGTTGCCTTTTGATAATAAAAACGAGTTTCAGGTGGTTATCGATATGCCCGAAGGCGCAACCTTGGAGCGTACGGCTGTGGTGGCCCGGGAAATTTCGCAATACCTGTCGACACGCCCCGAAGTTGTAAATTACCAAAATTATGTTGGAACTTCGGCACCTATAACCTTTAACGGCTTGGTGCGCCATTACGATTTGCGCGGGGGCAGTAATATGGCCGATATTCAGGTTAATTTGTTGCCTAAAGAAAAGCGTTCGCAACAAAGTCACGATATAGCTAAATTGTTGCGTCCCGATATTCAAAATATAGCATTAAAATACAATGCCAACGTTAAAATTGTTGAGGTGCCGCCCGGACCTCCCGTACTATCGACCATAGTGGCCGAAATTTACGGACCGGATTATAACAAACAAATAGAAGTAGCCCAACAGGTAAAGGCTATTTTAAGCCAAACTGCCGATGTGGTGGATATGGATTGGATGGTCGAGGCCAACCAAACAGAGTTTCAATTTACCATAGATAAGGAAAAAGCCATGTTGTATGGCGTTGCGCCCCAACAAATAGTGTATGCCATGAATATGGCTTTATCCAATCGCCCTGTAACTACCCTGTACGCCGAAGATGCCGTTAACCAAATTGGTATCGTGTTGGCTTTGGACGAACAGGAAAAATCGACCACTCGGGATATTGCGCAACTAAAGGTAAAATCGAAACAGGGCAACTTACTGCCTATTGCCGATTTGGTAAACATTACCGAAACCATTAGCCCCAAAAGTATATACCGAAAAAACCAAAAACGGGTGGTTTACGTATTGGCCGATATGGCGGGTAAATTAGAGAGTCCTGCTTACGCCATTTTGGGAATAGAGGAAAAGCTGAAAGGCATAAAACTACCGCAAGGTTATAGCATAAACGAAATGTACTTGGGACAGCCCGAATATGAAGATGACTATACTATAAAATGGGATGGCGAATGGCAAATAACACTTGAGGTATTTCGCGATTTGGGCATTGCCTTTTTAGGCGCCATAATTTTAATTTACATTTTAATCGTGGGCTGGTTCCAAAACTTTAAAGCTCCCGTGGTTATGATGGTGGCCATACCGTTATCGTTAATCGGTATTATTTTGGGGCATTGGCTTATGGGGGCATTTTTTACCGCCACCTCGTTTATAGGTATGATTGCCTTGGCGGGTATTATGGTACGCAATTCGGTATTGTTAATCGACTTTATAAATTTAAGGGTAGCCGAGGGTATTCCCCTAAAGCAAGCCGCCATAGAAGCTGGTGCCGTACGTACCACGCCCATACTGCTAACCGCCGGAACGGTTGTAATCGGGGCTTTTGTAATCCTGTTCGACCCCATTTTCCAAGGTTTGGCCATATCGCTCATGGGCGGTACTATTGTATCTACCGTGCTAACGCTGTTGGTCGTGCCTTTGGTGTATTATTTAATTGAACGTAAAAACCATCAAGAATGATGAAATTAGTTATTGTAACCGCAGTAAGGGTGTTTCATAAAAATGTAATAAACCTTTTTAGGGAAGCCGGAATTGAAAATTTTAGCGAATCGGATATCGATGGCCATAAAAATACCAATGGGCTAATTATTGTTTCAAATTGGTTTGGTGGTGAAGGTGGCGGAAACGAATCGAATATGTTTTTTTCGTTTACGGAAGAAAACCGAATTGATAAGCTCTTCACCTTAATAAAAGATTTTAATGCCAATTTGGAAACCAATAACCCCATACGGGCCGTTGTTGTTCCTATTGAAAAATTTATTTAAAATTCCCCTAAAACAACAGAAAATGAAACACCCATTATTAAGTTTTAATCACACAACAGAATGTTAATTTGGGTGTTCCATGGGACATTAAAAAACAATAAATATTAACACATGAAAAACAGGGTAGTACGCGGCATAGCCGGAACATTTATATTGGCAAGTTTGTTTCTGGCCATTTACGTTAATAGTAATTGGCTGTGGTTTACGGCATTTGTGGGCGCCAATTTATTGCAGTCGTCCATAACAAAATGGTGCTTAATGGATGTTATTTTGGGTAGGTTGGGGGTGAAGGATTAAATCAATGGTAGGCTGTTTTTTGTAAAAAACCTTATTCGTAAAGTAGAAAACAAAACTTAGTCTTTTACGGGAATAACCAAGGTTGGTATTTTACTATGCTTAATAATTTTGGTAGCCGTATTGCCCAAAAGCACATTTTCTAAAATACTATGGCTGTGCGTACCCATAACCAAAATATCTATTTTGTTGTTTTCTAAAAACGATAGGATTTCATGGCCGGCATCGACACCTATTAGAACATTTGTTTTGGTATCGGGATGGCCTAAAAACGTAGCAGTCGATTTAAGGAATAATTCGGCCTCATGTTGTAGGTCTTTTTCCAGCATTACGCTATTTTGGATTAAAAAACCATTATATCCCATTATAGGGTCGTAATCGTAGGTGTAAAAGGCCGTATCGTAAGTTACGTGTATTAAAATAATTTCGGCGTTAATAGCTTTCGCATAATCGAAACCTTGTTTAGCAATTTTCTCGGCCGATGGGCTGGCATCTAATGCAATACAAACTGTTTTCATCTATTTAAATTTTATCAAGAACCTATGGTTCAGTTATTTAATTATTTTGGTGGGTATCTAATTTTGCCCAGCCAAATGCCCATTATGGGCTTTCATACGAATAAATTTAAGTTAAACATTTAATTTTTAGGTTTTTATGATACTTAGCAAAATAACCGAAAGCCTACAGGCCTATGTTTTTATTCATGTTCTTTTGTAGAGGCGATTATCTTGGCTATACTAAATCCCTCTATGAGGGTTTCATCTTTTTTAAGGTTTAATAATTAAACTCATTTAGTACTACGCATACAATTTACGAATAAACCATTAAAAATAAGCTTGATGGTGTTGGAATTTTAAGTTAAAAATCGGGGTTGGTTAAAGGGATTGGTAAAAATATCATAGCTTATCGCGATGAGGTTATGCTTTAATTGTTAATCTAACCAAATATTTTTATACACGATGTTACGGGAAGATAAACAATTATTGGTACTCATGACCTTAGTCAACTGCTAACTTTTGCGGTTGGATTTGGCAGCCTATTGGCGCCGTTGATTATATGGTTAACGCAAAAAGATAAGGTTGAGGATTTAGATGCGCACGGTAAAAGCATTCTTAACTTTCAAATTTCACTTTTTATTTGGTGCAATATATGTATTCCGTTGGTATTTTTATGTGGATTGGGGTTTGTTGGGTTAATTATTTTCGGGTTAATATCTGTTATTCTGCCCATAATTAACGCCATAAAAGTAAGCAATGGACAATGGCCATCGTATCCGGTTAGTTTTACTTTTCTTAGTTAAAAAAGCAAGGTAAAATAAAAAGCCTACCCGAAAGGGCAGGCTTTTAACAGCTAAAGCATTATCTGTAATCTTGGTTTAGTTGGTAAAGAAAAGTTTGTGGGTTAACAAATACGGCTTTAGCCAAGTTTAAAATTGTTTTTAACTGTTTAGCATAACGGGCATAACCAACATGGTTACTTGCTCGCCTTCATCAAGACCATCTACCGGGGTTAAAATACCGGCACGGTTGGGTAGGCTCATTTCCAGCTGTACCTCGTCGGAACTTAGGTTGTTAAGCATTTCGGTTAAAAAGCGCGAGTTAAAGCCTATTTGCATGTCGTCGCCTTGGTAATCGCAGGTTAGGCGCTCTTCGGCTTTGTTGCTATAATCTATATCCTCGGCAGAAATATTAAGTTCGGCGCCCGCAATTTTTAAGCGTATTTGGTGGGTGGTTTTGTTAGAAAAAATACTAACACGACGCACCGAGTTTAAAAACTGCGTGCGGTCTATTACCAATTTATTGGGGTTTTCCTTGGGTATTACGGCTTCGTAATTCGGGTATTTACCATCGATTAAACGACAGATTAATTCCGAGTTTTCAAAAGTGAATTTAGCATTGGAGTCGTTGTATTCAATGGTAACATCGCTTTCGCTGCCCACCAAAATACCTTTTAATAAATTAAGCGGTTTTTTGGGCATAATAAACTCGGCAACTTGATTGGCCTTTAAATCTTCCCTTGAATATTTTACCAATTTATGGGCATCGGTAGCCACAAAAGTTAGGCTTTCGGTTGAAAACTGAAAGAACACGCCGCTCATTACGGGGCGTAAATCGTCGTTTCCGGCCGCAAAAATGGTTTTGCTTATGGCGGTGGCCAAAACATCGCCCAATATTACGGTTTTGCTGGGGTCCTCCAGCTCTACGGCTTTTGGGAACTCCTTGCCATCGGCGTAGGCCAAGGCGTACTTACCGTGGTTGGAGCTAATTTCAACCGTGTTGTTTTCTTCAATAATAAACGTAAGCGGTTGCTCGGGGAAGGTTTTTAGGGTATCCAACAAAAGCCTTGCGGGTATGGCAACGCTGCCTTCGCTGTCGCTTTCAACATCCAAGGTGGAGGCCATGGTGGTTTCCAAATCGCTTGCCGAAACGGTTAATTTGGAGTCTTTTAATTCGAATAAAAAATTATCTAAAATGGGCAAAGTGTTCGAACTGTTTATAACGCCGCCCAAAATTTGCAGTTGTTTTAGTAGGTAGGTACTTGATACTATAAATTTCATCTATTATAAAGTTAATTTATTGCTTAAATGTAGTTCTTACAAATATATTCTTTACCCCTTAATCCGAAAAACAAACTTATTAACATCTAAGCGGTATATTTTTTCTTCCGGAAATAATTAAACACAAAACCAAACAAAGCCAAAAACAGTAGTGGTAGCAAGAGGTTTACAAGCTGCCATTGGTTTTTTTCGGCCGTTATTTTTTGTTGGTTTAAAAACGGAATGGCAATTTCCTTGCTTCTAATGTTTATAAGTCCGGTATCGTCCAACAGATAATTTACGGCGTTTAGCAAAAATTCCTTGTTGCCAAAGCTTTGCCCGGTCCAACGGTCGAAACCCAGTTCCTGTGGCGTATTTTTAAGCACGTCGTTTTTAATAACATCGCCGTCGGCAATTATTATTATCTTGGTGGGCGGGCTTTTTTCTTTTTCATTATTTAATTTGAAGGGTTTTACGCGGTTGTGGTACACCGAGGTAAATTCGCCTTCCAACAAAACGGACAAGGTTTGCGGGCCGTGGGTAAAGTTTTCGGGGTTCTGGTCTTGGGTAACCAAATCTAAGGTTATTTCCTTAGGAACGCCCTCCAACCGTGATAATGGCGCACTTTGTAAAAGAATGGTTTTTGAAATGGTGTTTTTTAAGGTGTCGATTTGGTTGGCAAAATCGAACTTAACAAGGTTTAGGTTGTTAACAATAGGATGATTGCTGTTCGGGCTTGCCAAAGGCGAATACGGCCATTGCAAATGCTGGAATTGCGACTCGCTGCCGCTACCCACGGCCAAGGTTATGGGCGCCGAATACAACGAACTAACCAATACCGGATTAATACGAACGCCGTATTTGAAAAAGAAATCGGTTAAGTTTAAATCCCGCGCCACGGCAAAATTCTTGCCCGAAGCGTTGTACAGGCTGTCTTTTTCCATGGCCACGGCATCGATAAGCCAAAGGCTTTTGCCACCGTTCATGGTGTATTGGTCCAAAATTAGTTTTTCGGTTTCGGTAAAGGGTTTTGTGGGTTTTGCGGCAATAATTAAATCGAAATCGTTTAGTTCCTGAAGCGTTTTTTGCGAATTATCGGCAGCGTTTTCCAAGGTAAAGGGCGCAATAAAATAATAGTTGCTTAGGGTTTTGCCAAAATCGGCAATGTATTTGTCGTCTAATTCCCGATTACCTTTTAAAATGGCAATTTTACGGTGCTTGGGGCGTGTTAGTTTGCTAAATCCGTCGGCAAAGGCATATTCCAAATGCTGCACCGAATTGGTTACCAATTCCTGTTGCGAAGCGCCTATTTTATTTTTTATTAACGGAATGCTTACCGTTTGGTTGTTGTAGCTGGCCAGGGCCCAAGGGAAAATCATGGACTGCGAGGCTTTTCCGTTTTCGGTAACGCTAAGCTGCATAGGCGTTAGGCCGCGCTGGGTTAAGTGTTGGATGTTGCTGTTTCTTGAATTTTCGTCTTCCAACGGGTTGATAAAATGGTAAACAATATTTTTGTTTTCGGACTGAAATTCGTCCAGTAACTGCTGGGTTTCAGTTTTAAGCCGCCTAAATTCCGAGGGAAAATCGTTGCCCTCCAAAAACACATCGATAACCAAGGGCGAATTAACTTCGCCTACAATAGTAATAGCCGCTTGGCTTAAAGTATAGCGTTTGTCCACGGTTAAATCGAAACGCTTAAACGCCAAGTTGCTTACATAGTTAATGGCAATTAGGGCTAACAGCGAGAGGGCGATATGTTTTGTGGTTTTATTCAAATTTCTTTTCTAATTGGTATTGCCTAATTTCGGTTACTTTGTTGTTGTTAAAAATAAGTTCCAAGCATTCTTGGTTCATATTAAAAGCACCGGGCTTAAAGCCGAGGTTGTAGTTCCATTTGTCGTTGGAGTTGGCCTTAATGCTGTCGTCCCAGCCAAACCATTCGGGCTTGCCCAAGGCCGTTTCTACTTCATTTTTTGTATTGTTTATAAATTGTTGGCTGTTAATTATTTCGCTGCTCATTTCGTAGCGCAGGGCGGGCTTGGTTTTCCAGGCGTCCTCCTCGAAATATTTTTGGTGGTGGTAGCTGCTAAAAATATTAATTAACGGGTATAATACATAAAAATACACAATAGGGGTAAGTGCCAAACTTATTAAAAGGCTAAGCCATTTGCGTTTGTCTATGGTGTTGGCAAACAGCCAAACCAAAATAAAAACAGCAATTAACAGGATAATAAATGTTGGGGTGTAAATCATTTTTGTTTTTGGGTAAGGTTTAGTTTGGTTAGTAGTAAAAAGAAAGTGGTTAGGCTTAAAAAATAGATGATATCGCGGGTGTCCAGCACGCCGCGGCTCATGCTTTTGTAATGGTAGCCCATGCCCAATTGCTCGATGGCGTTGCTTGAGGTAAAGTCGGCAATGCCTTCAAATCCAAAATAAAACATAAAGCATATAAGTGCCGAAACAATAAAGGCAACAATTTGGTTTGCCGATAGGGTGGAGGCAAAAACGCCAATACTTGTATAGGCGGCTATTAGGAACAACAGCCCAAAATACGAGCCAAGGGTGCTTCCAAAATCCAAATTGCCTGCCGGGTTGCCCAATTGGTAAACGGTATAAACGTAAAGCAGTGTGGGCAGTAGCGCCAAAAGGATAAGGCAAAACGCCCCAAAGTATTTTCCTAAAACAATTTTAAAAGGCGAAATAGGCTTGGTTAGCAGCAGTTCCAGCGTACCTTGTTTAATTTCATCGGAAAAACTGCGCATGGTTACTGCGGGGATTAAAAACAGCAATATCCACGGCGCCAGTAAAAAGAAAGGCGACAAATCGGAAAAACCATAATCCAAAATATTAAATTGGCCCTTAAATAGCCATAAAAATAAGCCATTAAGTACCAAAAAAACGGCAATGACCAAGTAGCCTATGGGCGAGGCAAAAAACGAATTGATTTCTTTTTTTAGTATGGGGAGCATGTGTGTTACAATGAAAAACAACAGCCTTGTAAATTAGATGTAGCTATTGGTTTTGTTTAGGTTATTTTTATTTTTCCTTCCCGCACTTGCTTCATAAACTCGCGCTTTTGCATTAGAGTCATGCCTTTCATTTTTTTGGCTAATTTTTCTTTAATTGCCCGAAAGTATACTACACTGTCAAATATTTTTGGTTCTTTCATTTGTCATCTTTTAAAAATTCTAATGGTGAGCGAATATCAATTAAGGGATAACCCAACCGCATATTTATTGAATTGAACATTTTTATTTTGTCGAAGTTTACAATGTGCTTAAAGTTCCAGCTTATTAAACAATCCAACCTATAAACCGACGATAGGGCTATATGGTAGGCATCGTTTTCGCTTGATTTTCCCAATGCTTTTTCCAAAATATAGGTTTGCGCTAAGTTTTCTACCTCGTCGGACATTTCAATAAAGGTTAAACAGTCGGTCGGGATTAGGCTTTTTACTTCCTGAATATAGGCTGGCGCAAGTATTAATTCAGTTTCGTTTACTTCCGAAAAGAAAATATCGAAATCTTTATTTTTTATTCTTTCAAACAATTTTTTGGTTGCTGCTTCAAATTCTATATCGTAGTAGCCGCCAATAACCGACGTGTCTATGTAAATCCTTTGCTTCATCTATCGCAAATCTACAAAATGCTACTTAGGTAACAAACACCCTTTAGAACAATTTATGGTGTAGCCTTAAAAAATAGAATTTAGGTAATAGCTGCATTAGTATTTGCTTAAATTTTACCCTGCCACGGGTTCCGTTACAAAATTAACACTAATATTATCCATAAGTCGTAGCCCCATAAGGGTCGAGGCGCTACCCACCGTGGCGGTATTGCTTTTGTAAACGGCAATTTCCAAAAAACCGCCCGAATTAAACACGACCAAGCCCTTGCCCTCGTCGTGGCGCTTGTCCTCGGGCGTGTCAAAATTTACAATATCGCTGTACCGATCCAGTATTTTTTTAAACTTGTATTGCCGTACCGAAACCTCAAAGTTGCGCCCTTTTTGTATGGTTTCAAAAAACTTGCGCTTAATATTGGTAACCACGTTGCCATAATTATCAATATAAATAACGCTGCCCAAAATTTGGGTCTTGTCGTCGTTAATATAGGGCGTAATGTTTTTTATGGGCTTAATATCGGCAAAGGCAATGGCCTTGCCAATAACATCCAATCTTCCGCCTCGGGCAATATGGCAAGCCACCCGAACAAAAACCTCCAACACGGGAAAACTGGTGTGCGGGGTGTCCGGAATGTTAATCTCGACCATTTTTTCGGGTACTATTTCCGAGCAAATCATGCCCATAATACCATTGTTGGCACAAATAAAATAATGGTCGTCCAACTTAACAGCAATATGCTTGTTTTCGGCATTAAGTTCCGAGTCTATACCAATTATATGAATCGAGCCCTTTGGGAAGTTTTTATAAGCATTCTGTATAACATACGACGCCTCCAAGATATTAAAAGGCGCAATGCTATGCGAAATATCAACAATCCTAACCTCGGGCAGTTCGCTGTAAATAGCGCCCTTGGTTGCGCCTACGGAATAATCCTTCTCTCCAAAATCGGTTGTTAACGTTATAATTGCCATGGACAAATTGTTGATATGTTTTTGCTGCGTTGTCACGCAAATTTATGTACTTTTGGGTTTTGGTGAACAAACAACAAAACTAATAAATCATTTCATCAGAATAAACATAATTCCAAATTTATCTGAACGAGGGTTTATAAAATTAAATTTACGCTTTTGAACGAAATCATTATCGAATTAGAGGACATCGCCCCAAAAGAATTTTTCGGTGCCCAGAACACCAATATCGAACTGTTAAAAAAATACTTTCCCAAGTTAAAAATAGTAGCCCGTGGCAATAAAATAAAAGCCTTTGGCGAGGAGGAAATACTGGAGGAGTTCGACCGCAAGCTAAACAGCCTTTTGCACCACTTTACCAAGTACAACAAACTGGACGAAAACGCCATCGAGCGGGTGCTAACCAGTAGCACGGACGACGATTACGCCACATCCGAACAAGGCGGCGAGGTAATCGTCCACGGCGTAAGCGGCAAACTAATAAAAGCCCAAACCGCCAACCAGCGAAAACTGGTCGAAAGCATGCGCAAAAACGACATGGTATTTGCCATAGGCCCCGCCGGAACGGGCAAAACCTACACGGGCGTAGCCCTGGCCGTAAGGGCGCTAAAAAACAAAGAAGTAAAACGCATTATTTTAACCCGTCCGGCGGTCGAGGCAGGCGAAAACCTCGGCTTTCTCCCCGGCGATTTAAAAGAAAAACTCGACCCCTACATGCAGCCCCTTTACGATGCCCTTCGCGATATGATACCCGCCGAAAAACTGGCCCATTACATCGAAAACGGCACCATACAAATAGCCCCATTGGCCTTTATGCGCGGGCGCACGCTGGACAACGCCTTTGTAATCCTCGACGAAGGCCAAAACACCACCCACGCCCAAATGAAAATGTTCCTGACCCGAATGGGCAAAAACGCCAAATTTTTACTCACGGGCGACCCCGGGCAAATCGACCTGCCACGGCGCACCATATCCGGGCTAAAAGAAGCCCTGCTAATCCTTAAAAACGTCGAGGGCGTAGGCATAATCGTTCTGGACGATAAGGACGTAATACGCCACCGATTAGTTAAAAAAATAATAGAAGCCTATAAAAGCATAGAAAACGTAGAATAAACCATTTTTTATTCGAATAAATTTAAGTTAAATATTTGATTTTAAACCATTTAAGCAATACGGTAAAAAAACCGAAAGATTACTGTCCGTTGTTTTTGTTGATAGCCTTTTGTGGAGGCCTTTACCTTGGCTTTGCTAAATCCCTCAATGAGGGTTTCAGGAGCTTTAACCCGCTTTCGGCAGTCGCTGCTTTTGTTTTTTTTAGGAAAAACAAAAACGAGCTCCAACAAAGCCTCAATCGGGGCTAAGCCAATCGCAGCGGCAGTAATAACAGCAAACAATTAAGCGTCATTGCAAAGGAGGAACCGACTGAAGCAATCTTTAAATTAATAATAAACAACGAATACCGAATAACGAAATTAGATATTTTGAAGTAAACCCCAGCATCATTGCGAAAGAGGAACGACTGAGGCAATCCGTATAATAAAAAAGCAACAAAATAATTAACAGACTGCCACGTCGCTTCGCTCCTCGCAGTAACGTAAAACATTACACCTTGCAGACGTCATTACAAAAGAGGGGATACTGAAACAATCTAAATTATTGAGAAACCAAACAACCAACAACCAAAAAATGAGCAACACCATAACCAGTACCAATTTCCAATTTCCCAACCAAAAAAGCGTATACAAAGGCAAAGTACGCGAAGTATACAACATAAACAACGAACAATTGGTCATGATAGCCACCGACCGCCTATCGGCCTTCGACGTGGTTATGCCCAAAGGCATACCGTACAAAGGGCAAATACTAAACCAAATAGCCACCAAAATGATGGCCGATACGCAGGATTTGGTACCCAACTGGCTAACCGCCACGCCCGACCCCAACGTAGCCGTAGGCCTATTGTGCCAGCCCTTTAAGGTCGAAATGGTAATTAGGGGCTATATGTCCGGCCATGCCGCGCGCGAGTACAAAGCGGGCAAACGCATGCTTTGTGGCGTGCCCATGCCCGAAGGCATGAGGGAAAACGATGCCTTTCCGCAACCCATAATAACCCCTGCCACAAAAGCCGAAATGGGCAACCACGACGAGGATATTTCCCGTGAAGACATTTTAAAAAGGGGCATAGTATCCGAAGAAGATTATGTAGTGTTAGAAGATTACACCCGAAAACTCTTCCAACGGGGCACCGAAATAGCTGCCAAACGAGGCCTAATATTGGTAGATACCAAATACGAGTTCGGTAAGACCAAGGACGGCAAAATTGTATTAATAGACGAAATACACACCCCCGATTCGTCCCGTTATTTCTATGCCGATGGTTACAAGGAGCGCCAAGCAAAAGGCGAAGCCCAAAAACAACTAAGCAAGGAGTTTGTGCGCCAATGGCTAATAAGCAACAACTTTCAAGGCCTACCCGGGCAAACCGTTCCGGTTATGAGCGACGAGTATATAAAAACCGTTAGCGAGCGCTATATCGAGCTTTACGAAAACATTGCGGGCGAAACCTTTATAAAAGCCAATGTTAGCAATATTCAAGAGCGTATCGAGGCTAATGTTTTGGGGTATTTAAAAGTATAAATTCCAAAAGTATTAACCAGGGTTCAATTGTTAAATGCGTGAAATACAATTTCTTGACAAATGGAGCTACGTAAGGTCACTTCGAGCGGAGTCGAGAAGTTTTTGTATTTGTGTTTTAAATATAGGTCTCGATATTTACCGCAAACCATGTTTAAGCCCCTTAATATCAAATGCGCGATCTGGTGGTTTTTAACGCATTTATAATGAGTGTGTTGGTTTAGGGTTTGTTAATAGAGTTCAGGTTGTTGCTTCCCTTCACCTTTTCCACCAACTTCCTGCCCAAACTATACACAAAATGGTTGGTACGGGCGTAGTAAAACGATATAAAACAAACCACCAAAACAAATAAAACCGCCCCGATAATAGCTTCGGCAGGGCTTAACGACTGGTTAAAAAAACGTTTAAGCCCAACCCCCGTATAGCTGCCGTACAATATAATAAAGTGGATAACATACATGGACAGGGTTTTTTCGCCAATACGTGCGATTATCGATTGTTTTAAAAAATTCTCGAACGTGTAAAAAACACCAAAAAGCACCAAAACATTGCCCATACGAATAAAAAGGTAGTTGTAGTCGGCACATTGGTAAATAAGTTCGATTTTTGTAAGTTGGTATAGTTTAAACAAAAACCCGGTAGAAAACTCAATCAAAAAAATACCAACCACGAAAAACGTAATAATAGTAAAAACCTTGAACTTGCTTCGGTGCGCGTGCCTAAAAAAAACGGTTGCCAAAAAAGCCCCAAAAGCCGAATACCCAAACCAAGGTAAAATGGTAAATACCGAGCCGTTGGCCTTGGTTAAATAATTGGCAATGGCCAAGGGCATATTGGTAATATCCAAATTTCGGTATAAAGGTTCTGTTAAAAAGCACATACAGCCAATACAGAACAAAATAGTCGAGAATATATAACTGTAACGGCTAAATAAGGTGTACAAACAAATTAAAATAATAAGCGATAGCCCGATACATTGCAAAACATCGACCACCAAAAAGTACGAATTAAAATGCCCTTGAAGCCAACTTACAATATTTATACGCAAACTGTAGCCTATAACAATAAGTAATACTCCTCGAAAAAGCCCTTTTTTAATGCGCTCCCTATCGTTGCCCTTGGCTTTGGCACGCAGCAGCAAATAGGTAAACACCAACCCCGAAATGGTAAAAAACGTCGGGGCGGTAATCCCCCTGAAATACGACCAAATATTGTAAACCGTACTGGTGTCCACCCTGTAAACGGGGTCTAAAAGCGTATCGATAAAATGCCCTTGCAACATCATTAAAATAGCAAACGCACGAACGGCATCTATAAAATATAAACGGGTGGTTTGTTCCAAAGGTTTTGTGTTGTCCAAAAAAGATATTTTAAAAATACACAACAAAATAAAGCTAAAATGATATATTTATGAATTTTTAATAGCATATTTTTTATTAATGAAAGAATTTATTGCAGAATTTGCATCGTTTGCATGGGGGCTTCCCTTGGTTATCCTGCTCATGGGCGGCGGGTTGTATTTGCTAATATTATCCCGTTTTTTGCCGTTTCGGTTTTTGGGCCATGCCATCCAGGTACTTCGTGGTAAGTACGACGACCCCAACGATCCGGGACAGATTAGCCATTTTAAAGCCCTGTCCACTGCATTATCGTCTACAATAGGCATGGGCAATATTGCCGGGGTGGCGGTGGCCATTTCGGTAGGCGGCCCCGGTGCCATGTTCTGGATGTGGGTAAGTGCCGTTATAGGCATGGCCACCAAGTTTTTTACCTCAACCCTTGCGGTTATGTACCGTGGTAAGGATAGTGCGGGCGAGCTGCAAGGCGGCCCCATGTACTTTATTGTCGAAGGCTTGGGTAAATCGTGGAAACCCCTTGCGGTTATGTTCAGTTTTTTTGGGCTTTTGGGCGTTTTGCCCGTGGTTAACGTTAATCAGTTAACACAGGCCGTTAACGATATTCTTTTACGACCGAACGGGGTAGAGGTAGGGTTGAAATCTAACTTAATCCTTGCTCTTGCATTGGTAAGTTTAACCTCGGTGGTTATTTTTGGGGGATTGGACCGAATTAGCAATGCAGCCTCAAAACTGGTGCCTTCTATGGTAATGTTATACTTTTTGCTGGTATTGGTTGTGCTTGTTTCAAATTACGAAGTTGTACCCCAATACTTTATCCTAATTTTTACCGATGCCTTTTCAGCCGAAAATTTTAAAGGCGATGCTTTTCTTGGCGGTGTTCTTGGCGGATTAATATTGTTGGGCATCAGGCGTGGTGCTTTTTCCAACGAAGCGGGCATAGGTACGGCGCCCATGGCGCACGGTGCGGCAAAAACCGCTGAGCCTGTTCGCGAGGGGCTTGTAGCCATGTTGGGGCCCGTAATCGACACCTTGGTGGTTTGTACGCTCACCGCTTTGGCCATTTTGGTTACGGGCGTTTGGGAAACCACGGCCGATAACGGCGTAAGCCTAACCGCCGCAGCCTTTAACCAAGCCATGCCCCAATACGGAAATTATCTGCTTATGGTGTGCGTGTTTGTTTTTAGTATTTCATCGCTGTTTTCGTATTCGTATTACGGTTCAAAATGCCTGTCTTTTTTAATCGGGGCCAGCAAAAAGCACTATTTCAACTATATTTATATCCTCAGCATTATAATTGCGGTTATTTCACCTTTTAGTATGATGCTCGATTTAATCGATGGCGTTTTTGCCCTTATGGCCATTCCAACCATGGTAAGTACCCTAATTATGGCGCCAAGGGTTATAAAAGAATTCAAAAAATATAAACAACAGCTAAATTAATATTATGAAAGCCCATAATGGGCATTTGGCAGGGCAAAATTCGATACCCATCGAAATAATTAAATAGCTGAACCACAAGTTCTTGGTAAAATTTAAATAGATGAAAACAAACAAGGCTAAGGCCTACTGGAAGGAAAACATAAAATACGTCCTTATTTTGCTGTGCATTTGGTTTTTGGTGTCCTACGGTGCCGGAATTTTATTCAAGGACGAATTAGACAATATCCGATTGGGCGGCTTTAAGCTCGGCTTTTGGTTTGCCCAGCAAGGGTCGTTGTACGTGTTTGTCGTACTTATATTTGTATATGTTCGCATTATGAACAAACTTGATAAAAAATATGGATATGATAAATAGTTTGTTTATTTCAGGTGAATGGAACGTGCAAAACTGGACCTATATTCTTGTAGGCATAACATTTGCCATATATATAGGAATAGCCATTTGGTCCCGGGCGGCCTCGACAAAAGAATTTTACGTGGCCGGGGGCGGTGTGTCGCCTTTGGCAAACGGTATGGCCACGGCAGCCGATTGGATGAGTGCCGCATCGTTTATTTCCATGGCTGGTATTATTTCGTTTTCAGGCTACGACGGATCGGTGTATTTAATGGGCTGGACGGGCGGCTATGTGCTTTTGGCATTATTGCTCGCACCGTATTTGCGCAAGTTCGGGAAATTTACCGTTCCCGATTTTATTGGCGATAGGTACTATTCCAAAACAGCAAGATTGGTAGCCGTATTCTGTGCGCTTCTCGTATCGTTTACCTATGTAGCGGGGCAAATGCGAGGTGTAGGTATCGTATTTTCAAGGTTTTTGGAAGTCGATATTAATACGGGCGTTATAATAGGTATGATAATCGTTCTGTTTTACGCCGTTCTCGGAGGTATGAAAGGTATTACTTATACGCAAGTGGCGCAATATTGCGTGCTTATTTTTGCCTTTATGGTGCCTGCCATTTTTATATCGTTTCAAATAACGGGAAACCCCATTCCGCAATTTGGCTTTGGAGGCACTTTGGCCGATGGTTCCGGCACGTATTTATTGGATAAATTGGACGGTTTAAGTACCGAACTGGGCTTTGCCGAATACACCAATGGCTCAAAATCCATAATAGATGTGTTTGCCATAACCTTAGCGTTAATGGTAGGTACGGCGGGACTGCCCCATGTTATTGTTAGGTTTTTTACCGTTAAGCGGGTTAAGGATGCCCGAAAATCGGCAGGCTTGGCCTTGCTGTTAATCGTTATTTTATATACAACCGCACCCGCAGTTGCCGTTTTTGCCCGAACCAATTTAATCGAAACCGTTTCCAACAAGCCCTATGCCGATATGCCCGAATGGTTCGTAAAATGGGAAAAAACGGGATTGATAAGTTTTACCGATAAAAATAACGACGGCAACATTCAATATCTTGCCGATACAGCAAAAAACGAATTGGAGGTCGATAGGGATATTATGGTTTTGGCCAACCCCGAAATAGCCAAGTTGCCCAACTGGGTTATTGCCTTGGTTGCGGCAGGAGGCTTGGCTGCTGCTTTGTCTACCGCAGCAGGCCTGCTGTTGGTAATATCGGCTTCGGTGTCGCACGATTTGGTTAAAAAAATAATAAAACCCGATATTTCCGAACAAGGCGAATTAATTGCCGCCCGTATATCGGCCATTGGAGCCGTTTGTGTTGCCGGGTACTTTGGCATTAACCCGCCCGGATTTGTGGCTGCCGTTGTGGCGCTTGCCTTTGGTTTGGCCGCGGCCTCGTTTTTCCCCGCCATTATCCTCGGTATATTTTATAAGAAAATGAATAAGGAAGGCGCTATTGCCGGAATGGTCGTGGGTATTGGCTTTATGCTGTTTTATATGATAAAATTTAAATTGGGCTGGTTGGATGAAACCGTACCAGATAAAAGCCAATGGTGGTTTGGTATTTCGCCCGAAGGCTTTGGCGCCGTGGCCATGGGCATTAATTTCATTGTATCTGTAATTATTATGAAATTTACGCCAAATCCGCCCGAAGAGGTACAGGAAATAGTAGAAAACATCAGGATTCCAAGTGGGGTGGGGGAAGCCGTGGGCCATTAATACAATTCTTTTTATATCTTTATCAAAATAAACTAAAATTAAACTAAATAACACGTATGAGCAATTACCACATTAAACACTTAGAAGAATATTATCAAGTTTATCGTAAATCGGTTCGCGAACCCGAAAATTTTTGGGAAGAAGTAGCCGAAGAACATTTTATGTGGCGTAAAAAATGGGATAAGGTGCTAAGTTGGGATTTTTCCAAACCCGAAGTAAAATGGTTCGAGGGCGCACAGCTAAACATTACCGAAAACTGTATAGACCGCCATTTAACCACCCGGGGCGATAAAACGGCTATTTTATTCGAACCCAATAACCCCGATGCCCCGGCCGAGCACATTACGTACAGGCAATTGTACCACCGTGTTAATAAATTGGCAAACGTACTAAAAGCGCAGGGTATTAAAAAAGGCGACAGGGTTTGCATATACCTGCCCATGATACCCGAATTGGCTGTTGCCTTATTGGCATGCGCCCGTATAGGAGCCATACATTCCGTTGTGTTTGCAGGCTTCTCGTCCTCGGCATTAACCACCCGGATTAACGACAGCGATTGCAAGTTGGTTATTACCAGCGACGGCTCGTACCGAGGTGCCAAAACAATAGATTTAAAGGGGATTATAGACGATGCTTTGGAAAATTGCCCCGGTGTTAAAACCGTTCTTGTGGTAAATCATATTAATTCCGAAATTAAAATGAAAGCAGGGCGCGACCAATGGATCCAACCGCTTTTAGACGCTGCTTCGGACGAATGCAAGGCCGAGGTTATGAATGCCGAAGACCCCCTGTTCATTCTGTACACATCGGGTTCTACCGGAATGCCCAAGGGCATGGTGCATACCACGGCGGGCTATATGGTGTACACGGCATATACGTTTAAAAATGTATTTCAGTACAAGGAAAACGACGTGTATTGGTGTACCGCCGATATTGGCTGGATAACGGGCCACAGTTATATTGTCTATGGACCTTTGGCAAACGGCGCCACAACGCTTATGTTCGAGGGCGTACCACATTACCCCGATTTCGGCCGCTTTTGGGATATTATCCAAAAACACAAGGTAACCCAATTTTACACGGCGCCAACCGCTATTAGGGCTTTGGCCAAACAAGGCGCCGAATTGGTCGAGCAATACGATTTGTCCTCGATAAAAGTTCTTGGGTCGGTGGGCGAGCCTATTAACGAAGAGGCTTGGCACTGGTATAACGACAATATAGGAAAGCGCAAAAGCCCGATTGTAGATACTTGGTGGCAAACCGAAACGGGCGGCATTATGGTATCGCCAATTCCTTTTGTTACCCCAACAAAACCCACTTATGCAACATTGCCCTTTATTGGTGTGCAGCCTGCATTAATGGACGAAAACGGCGAAGAGTTGAAGGGGAATTTAGTGGAAGGCCGTTTGTGCATAAAATTCCCATGGCCAAGTATGGCGCGCACGATTTGGAACAACCACGAGCGTTACCGAACCACTTATTTTTCAACATTTGATAATAAATATTTTACGGGCGATGGCGCTTTGCGGGACGAAGTAGGCTATTACCGAATTACGGGGCGTGTAGACGATGTTATAATTGTTTCCGGGCATAATTTGGGAACAGCGCCTATCGAAGATGCCATTAACGAGCATCCTGCCGTAGCCGAATCTGCCATTGTTGGTTTCCCCCATGATGTAAAAGGCAATGCCCTGTACGGCTTTGTAATTTTAAAAGATGCGGGCGAAGGCCGTGTGCAGGACAATGTGCGAAACGAAATTAACCAGATTATTACCGAGCATATTGGCCCTATTGCCAAGTTGGACAAAATACAGTTTACAAGTGGATTGCCCAAAACCCGCTCAGGAAAAATCATGCGCCGCATTTTGCGCAAAATAGCTTGCAAGGATATTAGCAATTTGGGAGACACCAGTACTTTGTTAAATCCCGAAGTGGTTCAGGAAATTATCGATAACGCATTGTAGTTAGGGGGTGTCCGTAAAAACAGTATTAATAATAGTCTTTCAAAGCAAGACTATTATAAATATCCGTTAACAACAATATTGGTTATACCCTGCATAAAAGAAAGCAATCTGAAATGGATAAATATATTGAGTTAGCCAAATCAAAAAAAATTATACGATGCAAATGATGAAATTCTTACGGAAACAAAAAAAAGGTTTTGAATCATTTTAACTTATTATAATTAAATTTAAAGAGATGGACAAATGTTCATCTCTTTAAATTAGACAGAATGGGGTAGTGTACCAAAAAAAGAAAAACACACCAGAATTTACTGTTAAAGCGGTTTTAAATCGGATTATCGACATAATTTATAGATAATTTATTACATATAGCAGCCATTAATTAAAATAATTAGTTCAAAAGTATTACTTTTGAACTATCAATAGATAGGTATGTGTAATAAGCCCCTTATTTTCTTCTTACTTTTATTTGTTTGTATGGTTTATGGACAAGAATTTGCGTTGTCGGGAACCGTGTTGGACAATGGCAAATTACCTGTATCGTACGCCAATATAACGATTAACGCTTTCGACAATTCTCAATTTGTACAAGGAACAACGAGTAACGAAGAAGGATTTTTTAAAATTGAAAACTTAAAAAAAGGGCGCTATAAACTGCAGATAAGCTATTTGGGCTACGAAAGTATTGAAGATAGCGTCGATTTAAAAAACAATTTTCAGTTGCAACCCTATATATTAAAGGAAAACCCCCATATTTTGGGCAGTGTTAATATAACGGCCAAACGCCCAACTGTAAAGCGAACGGTAGACCGATTGGTTTTTAACGTGGAGCAATCTACGTTATCCAACGAAAATATATTAAATGTATTAAAGCATACGCCAAGCGTTTTTGTGCATGATGGAACTATAAAAGTAAAAGCAACTACACCAACCATATATATAAACGACAGGAAAGTACATTTATCGTTAAGCGAAGTACAGCAACTTTTGGAAGGCACGGCGGCAACTAACGTTAAGGCTATTGAGGTTATTACCAACCCTCCGGCGCAGTTTGAAGCCGAGGGGGGCGCCGTAATAAATATTGTAACAAGCAAAAATGTTATTACGGGCTATAACGGTAGCGTTTTCGGTAGTTACAGCCAAGGATTTAAGCATCCAAAGTACGTAATGGGAACAAGCCATTTTTATAAAACAAAAAAACTTAGCACCTATTTAAATTATAATGTAAACCCGAGGAAGGATTACAGGCAAAGTATTGAAAAAATTAATTACTATAACAAGGACGATATAACCCGTTGGGATACCGATTATGAACGGAACAGAAAATCGTTTTCGCATAATATTAATGCAAATGCAGAATATGAAATAAACAGCAATAATACAGTTGCTTTAACAACAAGTATATTGGTTTCGCCCCAAAACAACAATACCACAAAAATTAATTCGAAAACCAATGTTTTAAATAAAAATTACGATTTGGACTCCTTGTTCGATACTAATGCCAAAACAGATATTAAAACATCGAACTTGGCTTTTACGCTCGATTATACCCATAAGTTCAAAAGGGAAGGCGAAAAAATGTTATTAAGTTTTCACCAAACCAATTACAATAATTCCAGTTTTCAAAACGTAAGTACGGGGTATTACTTGCCAAACAGCTCGACGGCCTTTAGGAACAATCGGTTTCAAACCTATAACGCCCAAAACATAGAATTGTACACAAGCCAAATGGATTACGAATTACCCCTTAGCGATTCGGAAGAATTTAAAGCGGGAGCAAAGTTGTCGCATATTGATTCCGATAACGATTTGTCCCAATATCTGTACAATAACGGGATAAAAGTTGAAGACTTGGACAATACCGATACGTTTAAATACAACGAAACCGGTTTAGCTGCGTACGCAAGTTACGCAAAAGAATGGAACAAATGGAGCCTAAAAACAGGGCTCAGGGTAGAGTTTACGGATACTGAAAGCGAATCGATAAATAAAAACGAGAAAACCCAATCCGATTATTTAAAACTCTTTCCTTCAATTTATATATTAAACCGGTTAAACGATAATAATGAATGGTACTTTAATTATAATAGGCGAATCCATAGGCCTAGATATGCCGAGTTAAACCCGTTTAAATACTACTTAAACGATAACACGTTTATAATGGGCGACCCCAACTTGAAGCCCCAAACAGACGATGTGCTTACTCTGGGGTATACCCTTAAAAGTACCTATACCTTTGAGGTTTATTACCGTTACGAAAACAACCCTACGCTACAAGTTACTTATCAGGACAATAAAAAAAATATTTTACAATACATTAATACCAATATTGATAAAAGCATATCCTACGGATTGGATTTTACAACATATACCCCCGTTTTAAACGATTGGAGCATTTATGCCTTGGCTTCTGTATTTTTTTACGAAAATGGTTTTTACGATTTTAAAAACAATAACCGTTATTACAGTAACGAAAATTGGTCGTTTTACTCGAAGGTTATTATTTATTTTTCTTTTTTAAAGGATAAAAGCTTAACTGACGATGTTTCTCTGCTTTATATTTCGCCTATTTATGAAGGCCCGACCTTGGCCAGCGATAGGTTTAGCCTGGATATAAGTTTAAGAAAAAATCTTTGGACGGACAGGGCATCCATGAATATTGGTATAACCGATATTTTTAATACCCAAAACTACACACAAACCACCGATTATTTGGATCAGGACAGTAAAATGGAATCTCGGCTTGAAAACAGATTGTTCACCTTTGGCTTTAATTACAAGTTTGGAAATTACAGGTTAAAACCAACCGAAAAAGAAATAGAATTGGACGAAAGGGACAGGATAAACGAAATAAATTAAAAATACTGTTTTATTTTTCCCCAAAAGCCTTTGGGCGACACTTTTAATTCGTCCTCCAATTCCTGTAACGATTTTGAGGCGTTGTTTATGGAGTTAAAAATCCTGGCCCGGATTAAATATATGGAAGGGATTATTATGGCCATAAAGGGAATTAGGTAAACTAATTGGTTGGAATCTACAGAGCTAATATCATCTCTAATTGTCGCAAATATTTGGTACAAATACATTAATATAGGGATTAATATAGCGTGGTACCACCAATGTCTACAAGTAAAAAACCAAATTAGCAGTAAAAATAGAGGTACGAGTTTTCCGGTAAGGGTCCAGGCCAAAACAAAGACATTTTCATAATAATTACTTTCGTAAGTAAACAAAAAAGTGTCCCAAATTTTTTGCTCTGGAACACTTTCGTATAAATAAAACAGGTATGGGGTTATTGCAATTAACGTAGCAATAACAGTCCCCGCTATAAGACTTTTTTTATCCGTGGCGTGGAACCTTGATTTGTGATTTTTCGATTTTTGCTGTTTGTTGGTCATCTTGGTTAACGGTGTTGGCCGCATAAACTGAGAATAACATACCGCCAAAAATTGCCAATGCAATAAAATACTTTTTAGTTTTCATAATCTTAAGGATTTAAATATTAAAGGTTTATTAGTTTTATTTTAATAATATTGTAAATATAATTAAAACACAGATACCCTGTTACCTTTAAAGTGTTAAAAAAAAGTTAAAA
>JBKEDS010000059.1:0-55348 GCA_047975545.1 Flavobacteriaceae bacterium
GAAGGCGTTTTTCCAAATTCGTCCTTAAAACTTTTGGTAAAATATTTGGAGTCCTTGTAGCCTACCATAAAAGCTGCTTCGGATACGTTGTAGTTGTTTTTAAGTATTAAAACGGCGGCCTTGCTAAGTTTTAGTTTTCGTAGCAGTTCTACCGGGGTTTTTCCCGTAAGGTCATGGCACTTTCGGTAAATGCCCGAATAGCTCATGTTTATGGTTTTTGGCAAGTCTTCCAGCCTAAAATCGGTATTGAATAGTTGGTCGTTAAGTTCTTTTGTCAAGTTTTCCAAAAATATATCGTCCTTGGACTTTACGTCGTTGTTTTCGGTAGGAATACTGTGCCGGTCGGTTTTGTACTTGTTTAGCGTGCGTTCCTGGCTAGCAATTATGTTGTTTGTTTTTAAAAGCAGTTCGTGTACGTTAAAGGGTTTTCGTAAATATTCCACGGCACCTGTTTTTAGGCCGGATATTTTGCCTTTTGCCGTGTTTTTGGCCGTTAGCAGTATTACGGGAATATGGGCGGTAAGTTTGTTGTTTTTTAAGGTTTTGGTCATTTCCATACCGTCCATTACGGGCATCATAATATCGCTTATAATTAAATCGGGACTATGCTGTTCGGCCATTTCAAGGCCTTCTTGACCGTTGTTGGCTATAATTAGTTTGTAGTTTTCGTTTAAAATATCCTTTAGGAAAATTTGCATGTCTATATTGTCCTCAACAATAAGGAGCGTGTGCGATTTTGTTTTTGCTTTAAGTTGTGCCGCCGGGTTTTCTTCGTATTGATCTTCTGTACCGTTATTTTCTGCCGAAATAGCTTTAGAGTTTAATATAATAGCTTTTTCGTCTTGGGTGAATATACTTTCGTTGGTGGGGAGCTTAACCGAAAAACGGGTGCCGTTTTCCAGTATCGAGTTTACGGTTATACTGCCGTGGTGAAGCTGTACCAGTTCCTTGGTTAGGGCTAAGCCAATGCCCGAGCCTTTTGTGTTTTTGCCCAAATCGGCTTGGTATAAAAATTCGAAAATATTATTAAGTTCGGTTTCGGGTATACCGGGACCGGAATCGCTAACCGTAATTTCAACCGCTTCGTCGTCGGGGTGTTGTGTTACTTTTAAGCTTACTTTGCCGTTTACGGGCGTAAATTTTAGGGCATTGGACAGTAAATTGTAAAATACATGCTCTATTTTTTCTTGGTCGTACCAAATAACAAGGTTTTCGGTTGGAAAATCCTGGGTAAAGGTTATGTTTTTAAATTTTGCCTGTTCGGAAAATGAACCGGCTATTTTATCAAGGTCGGCTATTATATTGTTTTTCGAGGCGTATAGTTTTAGTTTATTAAGTTCCTTGTTCCGAAGGGTCATTAGTTCCAAGGCTATTCTGGACAGTCGGGAGGCGTTGTTTTTAATCATGATTAGGCGCTGCCTTAGTAAATCGTTACCGTTGGCGGTGGCGCGTTCCAGCATGTCGCTTATGGGGCCTAAAATTAAGGTTAGGGGCGTTTGTATTTCGTGCGACATTTTGGCAAAAAAGTTCATTTTTAGGGCATAGAGTTCTTTTTCGTTGTTAAATTTTAGTGCCTCGTTGTGCAACCTGTTTTTTAGCCTTAGCCATAGGTAAATACCGTAAATTAAAAGCGAAAACAACAGGGCGTAACCAATATAGGCCGCATTGGTAAGCCACCACGGCGGACTAATAACAAGGTCTATGGCTATGGGTTCTATGTCCCAAATATTATTTTTTGTGCCTGCTTTTACCTCAAAAGTATAATGGCCGTGAGGTATGTTGGTATATGCGGCCACGCCTTCCTGTTTGGGTGTTATCCAGTCGGTATTAAAACCTTTTAACCGATAGGCGTAATGATAGTTGGGAATTAGGTTGTTGGATATGGCCGAAAACGAAAACGAAAACGACGATTGTCCGGCCTTCAATTTTAAGTCTTTAACAAGCTCTGTTCGTGTATTAAATTGCTCGGGGATTACGGTTGCGGCCGGTGCGTTTAAAATTTCAATATCGCTAATGTACAAATGGGCATGGATTTCCTTTTTTTGCAATTGCGAAGGGTAAAAGCCATTAACCCCAAACTCGCCGCCAAAGTACATTTTTCCCGAGGTATCTTCAAAAGCGCAGTTTAGCCTGTAGCTTCTATTTAAAAAACCATCGTTTTGGGTGTAGGTGGTTAATGTGTTTGTGGAAATATTGTAGTGTTTAATGCCGTTGTGGCCGCCAAACCAAATGCTGTTTTTGTTTTCAATTAGCATGGACGACGAATAAAATTCGTTGGAACTGTAATGGCCCTTGAATACGTGAAACGTATGGTCGGCTAAAGAAAATTTTACAAATTTTCCCGTTATGGTGGTCATTAGCAAATTACCGTTGTTGTCGGGCAAAAGGCTGGATACTTCTTGGCTGTAATAATCATCTGGCCCTTCGAAAGTATAGGCGTATTTGGTAAAGGCCGATTGGCTTAGGTTTAAGGTGTTTTCGTTAAGTTGGAACAAACCGCCCTTGGAAATGGCCAACCACAATGTGCCGGATTCGTCCTCGGTAATGGAGTTTAGTTCCTTTCCGGACAAACCGTTGGCGTTGTAGCTAAATGAAGCCAAGGTTTTTAAATCATTAGAAAAAACATAAATTTTGGGTTCGTTAACATCGCTTGCCAACGAGGTCCAAATCCGGCCTTTGGAATCTTTAAATAGCAAGCCTGTATTTATGGTAAATTTATCTTCTTGCTTGGGCGAAAAAATAACTTTAGTAAAGGTTTCGTTTTTCAAATTAAAAACCCATAATCCGTTTCTGTAGGTTGAAATCCAGACATTTCCTCCGTTATCTTCCGTCATCCTGTTTATAAAGCCGCCCTTAAAAAAGTACTTACCGTTTTGGCTGTTGTTGTACTGTACTTTTTTGCCGTCGGGAAACGTTCGGTTAAGGCCTTCGCCGTCGGTACCCAGCCAAAGCGAGCCGTCCGACGTTTTTAAAATGGAAAGTACGGGTGTGGGCGTATTGCCTTGCGAACCACTATAATAGTTTATGGTGTTATTGGTAAAGGGCAAAATGCTTATTTCCCTTCGTTTTCCTACTACCCATAAGTTGCCGTCGGCATCGCCAAGCAACCTTATTACGGTATTGTTGTTTACCGAAAACTTGTTCGACGGGTCGTGGGTATAGTGCGCAGTTTTGTTTGTGCTTAAATTTATTTTATAAAGGCCGTCGCCATCGGTACCCGCCCAAATATGGCCTTGCTTGTCGCAAAACAGGACAATAAAAAACGGGTTTTCGCCATTGGGTTTTAACAGTTCCGTATTGTTGTATTTTTCAAGTTTTTCGGTACTTTCGTCGTAAATAAATAAGCCGTCAAATTCCGTGGCCAGCCAAACCCGCCCTTGTTTGTCCGATGTTACCGATGTTACGAATAACTGGTTTAAATTGTTTACTTCGGTTAGCTTGGTTTCTTTGGTTGAATATTTATAAGCATTGCCTTCAAAACTAACAATCCATAAATTATCCTTGCTAAAGGCCAGTTCTTTCGTGTACTGGGTAAACCCGTTTATTTTTGGCATTGCCGAAATGCTGTCCAAGCGTTCGGCTTTAGTATCGTACTTGTAAATAGTGCCTTGTCCGGAGCCCATCCATACATCGGTTTTGTGCTGTACAAAACGGTAAATGTTTTTTTTGCCCAGATTTAAGGTGTCGTTGTCCCGGCTTATTTTTACAAGGCTGCCTTGGTTGCTGGAATACCAGTAATTTCCCAATTTGTCGAATAGGGAGCCTATTATAAAGTTGGACTCGCCATCCTTAAAAATATCTCCGGTGGGCTTAAAAAAGTAATCCTTGCCATCGAATTTGTATAAGCCCATTCCACTGGTAAACCACATAAAGCCCAAGCTGTCCTGTTCTATGGTTTGAACATTGGTAAAGGGTTTGTTTAGTTGAATGAAATTAGCTTCGTTTTGGCCATAAACAATGCCTCCCAAAATAAAAAGGGATAAAAAGGATATTGTTTTTTTGAACATTAAACTCATCAATGTACGCCTATACTTTGTTAAACCGATAAGATATGGATTTTTTTGCAATTTTTTAAAGCCCAAATTTAGGCTATAAATATTGAAAAAAAAACTTCTGCTTTAATATTCGGTAAACAAAGTATTATTTAGCCTAATGCCTCTATATAGGGGGTTGGGGTGGTTATTTATCAATATTTACAAAAAACTCTACCTTTTTTGAAGAAAAACTCCAACATGTAAAAATAACCCGTGGTTTACATTTGTTAAATAGCATAACACTAATTCACCTACAAATTTTAAACAACCAAAAAAACCATGAGTACACGACGCAATTTTATAAAAAAAACGGCAATGGCCGGGGCGGGCATGGCCATATTGCCCAACCTATCCTTTGGCATAACCAACGGTTTTTCCAAGGATAAGCTAAAGGTAGGAATGATAGGGGTTGGCCTTCGGGGCACCAACCACCTTAACAACTTGTTAAAACGCGACGATGTGCTAATAACCGCTATTTCGGATTTGGATCCCAACCGCATAAACATAGCCACCGATTTAATAACCAAAGCGGGGCAAAAAAAGCCCTTGGTGTTCGATAAGAACGATTACGATTATAGGAACCTGTTGGCCTCGAAAGAAGTTGATGCGGTAATAATAGCCACCCCCTGGCTATGGCACACCCGTATGGCCAAGGACGCCATGCTGGCGGGCAAATATGCCAGTGTCGAGGTTTCGGCCGCCAATACCCTGGAGGAGTGCTGGGACCTGGTAAACACGCACGAGGAAACCGGCACGCACCTAATGATATTGGAAAACGTAAACTACCGCCGCGATGTTTTGGCGGTACTCAATATGGTAAAGCAAAACGTATTTGGCGAGCTGGTGCACTTTAGGTGCGGCTACCAGCACGACTTGCGCCATGTAAAATTCAATAACGGCAAGCAGCCTTATGGCGGAGGCGTCGAGTTTGGCGAAAAAGGCCTTTCGGAGGCCGCCTGGCGCACGCAGCACTCCCTGTTGCGCAATGCCGATGTTTACCCCACCCACGGCGTGGGCCCGATAGCGGCCATGTGCGACATAAACCGGGGCAACCGCTTTTTGTCCATAAGCTCCAACGCCACAAAAGGCATTGGTTTGCACAATTATATAGTAGAAAACGGGGGCGAGCAGCACCCCAACGCCAAGCTGAAGTTCAAGCAGGGCGATGTTATCACTTCCACGATAGAAACCGCCAATGGCGAAACCATAATAGTAACGCACGACTGCAACCTGCCCCGTCCGTACTCGTTGGGCTTTAGGGTCCAGGGCGTAAAAGGATTATGGGAAAAGGACGGCGACCGTATTTATGTCGAGGGCGTATCGAAGCCCCATAAGTGGGACGACTCCAAGGAATGGTTGGACAAGTACGACCACCCGCTGTGGAAAAAATACGGCGAAAAGGCCCTGGGTGCCGGGCACGGCGGTATGGACTTTTTCCTGGACCATGCCTTTGTGGAATCGGCCAAGGCCAACATAGCCCCGCCGATGGACGCCTACGATGCGGCGGCATGGAGTGCGGTAACCCCGCTATCGGAACTCTCGATAGAAAACAACGGCGAGCCACAGGATTTCCCCGACTTTACCCGGGGCAACTGGATTAAGCGCAAGCCTTATAACTGGATTAAGGATACGTATTAATCCTTAGTTAAACCTATGTGTTTTTAATAGGAATGCTTTAAACTAATAGTTTAAACTTTAGAAATACAACCCTATTCTATAACTATAAAAGATGCCCCAAATCTATCTTTTAAACTTAACCCTTATGTTAAAAAACAGCAACAGCTAGACCTATACTGCGTGTTTCTATTTTTCGCAGCTAATTCAAACAATCACATTTTAACTTTAACAAATTAACTTATGAACATGAGATGTATTAAGCTATTTATTATTTTCTTTTTTGGGTATGCCGGAATGGCATTTGCCCAGGAAAAAACAATTTCAGGTACTATTACCGATGCTTCCGATGGCACGCCACTGCCGGGAGCCAGTATTACCGTAAAAGGGACAACGAGGGGCGTAACATCCGATTTTGACGGAAAATTTTCTTTATCAGTAAACGAAAACGATGTAGTAAATATTAGTTATGTGGGATACTCTACCCAAGAGGTTTCCGTTGCGGGAAAAACAACCCTAAACATTAAACTGGAGTCCGACCAAAGTATATTGGATGAGGTTGTGGTTGTTGGGTATAGTACCCAAAAAAGAGAAAGCCTCACAGGGGCTTTACAAACGGTAAAAGGCGAAGAACTTACCGATTTAACAACCCCTACCGTGGAAAATATGCTTAACGGAAAAGCGCCTGGGGTATATGTAGCACCAGGGTCGGGAAGACCGGGTAGCCGTGGCGGCGTGGTTATTCGCGGTCAAGCTACTTTAAGTGGTACAACGAGTCCGCTTTGGGTTATCGATGGCGTTATTGTAGGCTCCAATACAGGCGACCTCAATCCTGATGATATCGATACCATGACCGTTTTAAAAGATGCGGCTTCTACCGCTATTTACGGTTCGCAAGGTGCCAATGGCGTTATCGTGGTAACCACAAAACGGGCAAAACAAGGAAAAACGTCCATAAATTTCTCGTCAAGAGTAGGTATTAGTAGCCTTAACAACGGTAATTTGGAAATGATGAATGGCGCCGAGCTTTACGATTATTTTGCCTCGTTTTCCAACGCCGATTTAATATCGTTTCCAAGGTGGAATACCGATTTGCGCAACAGTAATTTTAATTGGTGGGACTTGGCCACAAAAAGCGGGTATATACAAAATTACAATGTGTCCGTCCAAGGTGGTACGGAAACTTTAAGGTCATATTTATCCCTTGGTTTTTACGATGAGCAGGGTGCTGTAAAGGGCTACGATTACAACCGTTATAACTTTCGGTTTAAAACATCCTACAAGCCTTTCGATTGGCTTACCATAAGTCCTCAACTGGTGGGCTCGTTACGGGATGTAGACGATAGGCAGTACTCAACAACGGCCATGTACTCCAACTTGCCTTGGGATAGTCCTTACGACGAGGACGGCAATTTAGTGCCGCACCGTTACAGTGGTTGGGTAAACAGTGCCAGCACCAATTATTTGTACGATTTGCAATGGAACCATGCTTCTAATAAAAACCATGAGTTCATGGGGAATATGGATTTTGACGTTCGTCTTACGGACTGGTTAACATTCTCTTCCGTAAACAATATTAGGTATATTAGCTATAAGGAGCAAAGCTATACCGACCCGCGCTCAAATGCAGGATCGGGCGTAAACGGGCGCCTTACCGATTATCGGTCCGAAACAACAAGGCGGTATACTAATCAAATTCTTCGTTTTAATAAAAATTTTGGAAAACACGATGTAAATAGTTTGTTAGCTTACGAGTTTAACGATTATAAAGGTGAAACATTAGATGTGGCGGGTACTGGGTTTATTCCGGGATTTGAGGTTTTGGATGTTGTTTCCAAGCCAGAAAAAACAAAAGGAGGTATAAACGAATGGGCGGTTCAATCGGTTCTTTTTAACGCAAATTATGCTTTCGACAATAAGTATTTGGCACAATTTTCCTTCCGTAGGGATGGGGCTTCAAACTTTGGTGATAATGCCAAGTATGGTAATTTTTTCTCTATCAGTGGTGGTTGGAATATTCATAAAGAAGATTGGTTTAATGCCGATTGGGTAGATGCGCTTAAGCTTCGCTTGGCTTATGGCTCCGTAGGGAACCGCCCCAGCTCGCTTTATCCGCAGTACGATCTTTATTCGGTGTCCTCTGGGTATGACGAAAACCCGGGGGCTTTAATTAGTCAAATAGGAAATAAAGAGCTTACTTGGGAAAAAACATATACAACTGGTGTGGGTTTTGATGCCAATTTGTTCGATAATCGCGCCAGGCTTACGTTTGATTACTATGTAAAAAATACCGATAACATCCTGTATCGAGTTCCTATTAGTGGTATAACAGGGGTTACAAGCATTTGGCAGAATATTGGCGAAATGGAAAATAAAGGGATTGAAGTAAGCGTAGGTGGCGATATTATCCGTAACGACGACCTTACTTGGAGCCTAGACCTAAACTTGGGCCACAATGTTAACAAGCTCACAAAATTGTACAAAACAAGGGATGCCGACGGTAACTATGTACAAAGACCTATTATAATAAGTGATGGATTGGGCATTGCAGGTTCGGCACAACGACTACTGGATCCTGGAAACCCTGTTGATACTTACTATTTAAAACAATGGGCAGGGGTTAACACCGAAAACGGCTTGCCTATGTGGTACATAGTTGAAAGGGACGATGACGGTAACGAAATTTCGCGTGAAACAACCTCGAACTATGCAGCGGCCACTTTTGAAAAAACAGGCAATGCGTCCCCCGATTTATTTGGTGGTTTTTCAACATCCCTAACGTACAAAAATTTCGATTTAAATGCCGTGTTCGGATATTCTATCGGGGGCAAAATTTACAATTATTCCAGACAGGAATATGACTCCGACGGTACCTACACCGATCGTAACCAAATGAAATTAATGTCGGGGTGGAGCCGTTGGGAACAGCCGGGAGACGTTGCAACACATCCTGTGGCCAGATATAATAACCAAGATAAAGGAAACCAAGTATCTTCCAGGTATTTGGAAAAAAGCGATTTTTTAAAATTACGAACCCTTACCTTAGGTTATAATTTTAAATTAGAAGAATTAAAATTAGATAATTTACGCTTGTATCTTACGGCAGAAAACTTATTTACCATTACCGATTATTCTGGTGTAGATCCCGAAATCCCGGTAAAGGACGATGGGACAATATTGGGCTCCACAGGGCCGTCGGTATACCCCACAACACGTAAATTTATGCTTGGTATTAATGTAAACTTTTAAATAGGAACAATAATGAAAAAATTAGTTATAATTACCATAATAGCCTTTTCGGCTTGCGATATCGATCGTTTGCCTTATGGCTCGATGGATTCAGGAAGTATTTCAGCAGACCCGGACGCGTCATTGGAGTCCTTGCTAAACGGTATGTATGCCCAATTAAAATCATGGTCGGATCCTATGCACCGTTGTGGCGAATATGCGGGCGATAACATGATGATAAGAGGCTCGTCTACCGATGCTTTTTATGAATTTATTTCATTCGCCCGTACGCCCAATAATTATAGGCTTACCCAGTTTTGGAATTCAGCATACAAGGCTGTTGCGCAAGCATCTAACATTATAAATATGATTGAAGAAGGCCAAAGCGACGATGTAGATAGTAAACTTGGCGAATGCTATTACGTAAGAGGGCTAATGTACTTTTACCTTTGTCGTGCTTACGGGCGTCCATACTATCAAAACCCGGAAACCAATCTTGGCGTGCCAATTGTTAACGGCACCCCAGAGGATGTTATTAACTTGGAACTTCCGGATCGTTCTACCGTTAAGGAAACTTACGAACAAGTAATAAACGATTTGAAAAAAGCCGAGGAATTACTTACCGTTGACCGAGGCCCCATATTCGCATCAAAAGAAGCCGCCCAAGCCATGCTTTCCCGAGTTTATCTATACATGAGCGGTACTTACGAATCGCCCAATACCGAGTATGCGCAACTTGCCGTGGATTATGCCAATGAAGTAATCAATTCACCCAAATACAGTTTGTTGTCCCGCGACCAATTTATGCTGTACAACACCTTTACGCCCGAAAACAACGCAGAAACTATATTCGCCATTAAACGCGTGGCTTCGGAATATTCCGGTTACGACCATTACTATGGTGTTGGCGGTATGTATGCCAATATAGGCGGTATGGGCTGGGGCGAAATGTACGCCAGCGCAAAATATATCGATTTGCTTAACGAAACGGGGCGTAACGATTGGCGTCCCGATAGCTACAATATGGTCGATGCCCGAGCAGCATTTATCGAGCCTACCTATGTGGAAAATGCTTCAGGGGAATATACCGAAGTATTCCGTTTTATTAAAGAACAGGACAATGTACTTAACTATGTTCAGGCAGAAATAATCCGTAACGGAAGCAATACAACTTTTGAAGAAACAGAAAATGCAGGAACAGCAGATGAAGTAACATACACCTACACATTAACCGCCATAGACGAAAGCCAGGAAACCTATTCTGTAGATTATAAGGGTAATACCTATACGGGAATGTTGGATTATTATATCAAACTAAACAGGGTGTATCCGCAGTTTTATATAACAAAATGCTCGCGTGAAGGTGAAGATTCCCATTTACATTCGCCATTAATTAGTAAGTTGGGCGAGGTTTACCTAAACCGTGCCGAAGCCTATGCTAAACTTGAAAATTACGGCGCTGCATTAACCGACTTGAACACCATAAGGGAGCGTTCTATCGTTGGCGGCGGATATAGCGATTTGGACGCCACCAACGCCAGTGAGCGTATCGATAAAGAACGCCAGTTGGAATTGGCTTACCAAGCCGAGCGTAGTTACGATGTGTTCCGTAATGGCGGGGAGCTTACGCGCCATTACCCGGGACCGCATAATCAAACCGAGGATATTCCCGCAACCGATTTTCGTGTAGTGTACTATATTCCGCAGGATGCCATTAATTCGTACCCGGGAACATTAACCCAAAACCCAACGCAGTAGTAACAAGCGAAAAACAATAAAAGGGCAAGATAAACACTTATCTTGCCCTTTTTTAACCAAAACCAACCAAGAATAGCATGAACCATATCTTTTAAAACCCTTCTTTTTTTAGGAATTATTTTCATAAATACATCGTGTAAAAACACCCCTAATTCCGTAAGCGCAGAAGAACCAAAAATACATAGGGATTCCCTAACCATAGCAATACCCTGTCAAGGCAACAGTTGGGTGGCAAACAATGCTTCCGCAACGCAATCGGTAATTACACCAAACGGTATTGAAAACTGGAACAATCCCGAAAACAAGATACGAACCTACTTTTACGCCAAAAAAACAGGAAAAATACAAGTAGGGCTTAATGCTAAATTTGAAAGCGAAACAAGCCTAAAAATAACACTGGGGGCGGAAAGTAAAACCATTACGTTCAAAATTTCCGAAACTATTGAAAAACAAATTATCGGAACATTCAACATAAATGCCGTAGGCTACCATTATATAGAAATCGAAGGGGTGAAAACATCGAGCAACACGTTTGGCAACATTAGCCATGTGCTGTTGGGCGATGCCTCATGGACTTCCGATATACATTATATCGAAAAAGACTGGTTTTACTGGGGCCGCCGGGGGCCATCCGTTCACTTAGGCTACAAACAACCCGAAGGTAAAAACGTAAAATGGTTTTATAACGAAGTAACCGTAACCGAGGGCAACGACGTAATAGGCTCGTACTTTATGGCCAATGGCTTTTCCTATGGCTATTTTGGTATGCAGGTAAACTCTGCAACCGAGCGCCGTATCCTATTTTCGGTGTGGAGCGCCTTCGATACCCAAGACCCAAAACAAATTCCCGCCGAATATACCGTAGATGTGCTGGGAAGTGGCAAAAACGTTCATGTAGGCTTGTTCGGAAACGAAGGCTCGGGAGCGCAAACCTATTTGGTGTACAATTGGAAACCCAACACCGCCTATAAATTTTTATTAAAAGGCGAATCGAATATTGAAGGAACCATAGATTACACCGCATACTTTTTTGCGCCCGAAGTAGGCCAATGGCAGCTTATAGCAAGTCTGCGTCGTCCGAAAAGCACCAAAACCCACGTAGAGAACATGTACTCGTTTTTGGAAAATTTCGATACCAAAACAGGCAATGTCGAGCGTGAGGTAAACTTTGGCAACCAGTGGGCCTATACTACGGACGGCAATTGGGTCGAGCTAACCAAAGCCAAATACACCGCCGACAATACGGCCAGGCAAGGCGTGCGGTTGGATTACGACGGGGGCGCCAACGGTAATAGCTTTTATTTAAGGAATTGCGGCTTTTTCAGCAACAATAAAAACTTTAATATCGAGGTAGGCCGAACAGCCAATGGTACGCCGCCGGATATAGACTTTGCTAAATTGCAGGTACCATAAAATTGCGTTTTTGAAATTATTAAGATGAAACATAAAAAATAGCCAACAAAAACGTAAGGTGTCCTTTCTTTTAACGACAAAAAACCGTTGAGGTTTACATAAAGTGAAGTGTTGATAAAGTGATAAAAAGTGGTTTAAAGAAAGTTAAAGGCTAATTAACGCATGGAAAACGTAATATATCGATAAAAAAAACGTTAATTTGTTTGGAAGTTTTAAATTTGGCGAAAGTTTCTAAAAAAATTCAATAAATAAAAAAGAAATAAAAAGGGGAGCAAGGTATTACATTTAAATAAGAGAGAATAAGTTATAAATTTTACCTTGTCTTTATCAAGGGCCTTTACTGGCAACAGTAAGGGCTTTTTTGTATTAAAAAAATAGCTGTAAAAGCCCGATATAAATCAAATTTAAGTACATTTAGCACTTGGTAAAATGCTTTAATTTTGAATAATCGTAACGGTTTGGTTTTCTTTAACTTAAATAAAATAAGTTCAATTTTTGTTTTATTGGTATGGCTGTGTTCCTGCAAGGACGAACCCAAGTACCAAGCCGTAACCAACCATGCCGACGGTGTATTTTTATCGGCTGCCGAAATACCCGACAATCATTTTCTGGGCGATAATAATTGTAAAGAATGCCATCAAGACGAGTTTAACGATTGGCAGGGCTCGCACCACGATAAGGCCATGCAAATAGCCGACAGTACTTCGGTTTTGGCTTATTTTAACGGCGAAACTTTTACCAACCAAGAAGTAACCTCCCGTTTTTTTAAAAAGGATGGCAGCTATTATGTTAATACCGAAGGACCGGATGGCACTTATCAGGATTTTAAAATTGTTTATACCTTTGGCATAACGCCCTTGCAGCAGTACATTGTTCAGTTTCCCGATGGCGCTTACCAATGTTTAAGCACGGCTTGGGACTCGGTTAAAAACAAATGGTTTAGCCTATATCCCGATTTTAGGGTCGTACATGCCGAGTGGCTGCACTGGACCAAAAAAGGCCTTAATTGGAATACCATGTGCGCCGATTGCCACTCGACCAACGTACGCAAAAACTACGATTTTAAAACCGATAGCTACAACACCAAATACGCTATAATTAACGTAAGCTGCGAAGCATGCCATGGCCCGGGAAAACAACATGTTGACGATGTTAAACGATTAGGAAGCAACTACCAAGCCACCGGAACCATGCAAATGACCTTGGATACCAAGCCCAAGGAACTGGTCGATGCCTGCGCCCGCTGCCATGCCCGACGCGAACAGTTTACCAAAACCTTTAATTATGAAGGCACGTTTTTGGACCATTATTTTCCGCATTTAATCGTTGAGCCCCAATATTACCCCGATGGTCAAATTTTGGATGAGGATTATGTTTACACCTCCTTCACCCAAAGCAAAATGTACAAAAACGATATAACGTGTAATAACTGCCATAATTCGCATTCGTTAAAGTTGAAGTTCGAAGGCAATAAACTATGCACGCAATGCCATGTTCCGGCAACCTACGATACACCTGCCCACCACAAACACCCTATGGATACCGAAAGCGCCGCCTGTATTAATTGCCACATGCCCGGGCGTTATTATATGGGCAACGACTTTAGGCGCGACCACAGTTTTAGGGTGCCGCGCCCCGACCAGAGCTTAAAATACGGTACGCCAAATGCCTGTACGGGCTGCCATACCGATAAAGATAACCAATGGGCTTGGCAATCGTTTAAATCGCTTTACGGAGCGGTCGATTCCCTTCATTTTTCCGATAAGCTCATTCCCGGCGTTATTGGCGAAGCGCACGCCGATGCTGGATTGCTGGAATTAATACAAGATAAAACCGAGGCGCCAACAGTACGCGCTTCGGCGGTACGTGCCTTGTCGTTTTATAACATACAACGGGATATCGACAAGTACCTAACTTGGTTAAACGACGATTCGCCCATGGTACGTGCCGCAAGTATCGATGCCCTAAGCGATATTAACAATGCCGATTACGTAAACTATTTTTATCCGTTGTTAAACGACCCCAAGCGTACCGTTAGGGTAAAAACGTTTTATGCTTTGGCAAACGTAAACGAAATGCAAGTGCCCCAGCAGTATAAGGAGTCGTACAGTAAGGTGAAGCAGGAATTTTTCGATTATTTAACAATTAATGCCGATTTTGTTGGTGGTTTGGCAAAAAAGGCAAATTACAATATAAAAAAAGGTAATTTAAGTGAAGCCATTATGCTTTACGAAAAAGCCTTGGAAATTGATAATCTCGATAACCGTTTGCGGGTAACCCTTTCCAATTTGTACTATAACATTGGCGACCAAGGTAATGCCGAAAAAATGTTCAAGGAAATTGAAGAGCGTGAACCCGATTACGGCCCGGCTTACTATTCGTTGGCCTTGTTATATGCCGAACAGAACAGAACAGAGGAGGCTATTGCCCAATTGCAACAGGCCATAAGCAAAATGCCGGAAAACATACGGGCATATTACAATTTAAGTTTGCTTTACGATAAAATAGGAAACCATAAAAATGCCGAAGCAACCTTGATAAAAGGCTTAAAGATTGATGCCGCTAACGAAAGTTTACTGTACGCATTGGCATACCATTATTCGCAACGCAACCAAACGGAAAAAGCCCGTAACATAGCAAAACGTTTGGTACGGCTTTATCCCAACAATACCGAGTACACGGCGCTTTTAAGGCAGTTGGGTGCGGAAAAGTAATATTTTGAAGCGAAGTGTAAATATTAGCTTTGCGTTATGTTACTCGGCAATTCAAAAATTTCCAAACCAAAGTACGGTAGGGCAGCGATAAGGTGGTCAAAAATATCGGCCATGATGTATTCGTAGTTTTCCCAACGTTTGTCGCTGCTAAAGGCATAAATTTCCAAGGGAATGCCTTGTGTGGTTGGTGCCAGTTGCCGGGCCATAATCATCATATCCTTATTAATGGCCGAATGGTGATTAAGGTAGGCATCAATATATTTCCTAAAAACCCCGAGATTGGTCAGGTTTCTGCCGTTAAGCAAAATAGACTTATTAATATTATGGCCGTCGTTGTAGGCTTTAATATCGGCTTGTCGGGTTTCTAAATAAGTGGTTATAAGTTGAATGTTTTTCAGCTTTTCAACTTCGGTATCGGTTAAATATTTAACACCGCTTTGTTTTATGTAAAGCGCCCGTTTTATGCGCCTGCCGGACGAGTTGGCCATACCCCGCCAGTTTTTAAACGAATCGGATATTAGGGCGTATGTGGGAATGGTGGTTATGGTCTTGTCGAAATTTTGCACCTTAACGGTAGCCAGGCTAATTTCGGTAACATCGCCATCGGCACCGTATTTTTCAAAGGTAATCCAATCGCCAATGCGTACCATGTCGTTAATGGAAACCTGTATGCTGGCCACAAAACCCAAAATAGTATCGCGAAACACCAAGATAATAACTGCCGAAGCAGCACCCAAGCCCGTAACGAATTTTATAAACGGAATTCCGGTTATAATGGCAAAGGCCGAAAAAATGCCCAATATCCAAGCAAATATCATAAATACCTGGATGTAGCTGTCTACGGGCTTGTCCTTAAACCGTGGGCGGGTTTTTAAATAATCTTTTATAGCGTGCAGCAAACTGCGCACAATCCATAAGGTTAAAACAATGGCAAATACTTTTTGTACCAGTTCGGCCATGTTTTCAAAGGCGGGAAAATCGAAAAACACGACGGGCGTAAATTCCAATGTAATAAGCAAAGGGATAATATGTGCAATGTTCCTGGGGACTTTATTGGAAATAAGCAAATCGTCGAAATTGGTTTTCGACTGCGATGCAAATTGCGAAAACAGCCCAATGAGCAGTTTTCTAATAATAAAATCGATAATAAAAACGCCAATAAGTACCGCAATAAGCAGCAATACCATATTGAGGTATTCGGCTGCGGTTTCGCTTATCCCCAAGCTAATGGCGTAATCGTAAATAAAACACCTAATGTTGTCCATTAAACGGAGGGCTTAAGATATTTTTTTTCAACATAAAACGTTCCGAAAGGAATAATGGAAGCCAGTAAAATAAAGGCAAATTCTTTGCCGGTCCATTTCATTTCGGGTTTTATCATAAAAGCCAAAATAACATAGCCAATAAACAGTAAGCCGTGCGGCATGCCAAGCAGTTTTACATAAGTAGGGTCCTGCATAATGTATTTAATGGGCGTTGCAATAAACAGCAGTAAAATATACGAAATGCCTTCTAAAAGGGCTACAATTCTAAAAATATTTAAAAACGAAAACATAGTTGAGGTTTTTTTGGGTGAAAAAATAATTTTTTAGGTGAAAATTTAAAACACATGGAAAATAACCAGGCCATAAATTAAAAACCGTAACAAGCGCAACGAACCGTAAAGCATTACGTTTTTAAACGGAAACGAAATAATGCCCGCGGCAAGGCAGGAAATAGAAAAGGGCAGGGGCAACAAGGCCCCCACAACAATTAAAAAGCCGCCCCATTTTCGGGAGTTTTTTAATTGTTTTTTCATCTTCACCTCCAAATAGGTGTGTATTTTGGGTATTTTGGTAATAATATGCCCTATGTAATACGAAATTAATCCACCACAATACGACAAAAGCGCCAATATGCCAAGGTACAACCAAGGGGCGTGCATTTTGCCTGCCCATGCAATAAATATCTCTGGCGGTACAAGCCCCAATAAGGTTTCCGAAGCAAAAAAGAAAGCCAAAACCCCATAAACGGGCAAGGTTTTGGTAAGCTGTACCAAAGCACCGTTAATATCGAAAAAATGATTAACAATATAAACCGCAGCAACCACGACAATAATTAATGGAATGGCTTTTTTTACGGCCTGCCAAACAAAGCTATAAAACCCCGTATAGCTGTAATACTGGTGCAATAACGCTAATCGCGATTTTTTTGTTTTGGTTTTTTGTTTGGGCTCCATTTAAAATTAGTGCAAAATAAAACCGCAAATATACTATTTGCGTTGGTTTTTTTGGGGCGAAAGGATGTTGTTAACAAAGATTTAATAGAATATTGACCGTAATAGCTAAAAAAATCGAGTATGAAGCATAATTTCATCCTTCATTTTTAGTCAATTAAACCAAAAAACATTACCTTTGCACTCCTTTTAGCGAGTTGGGAAAGATAAAAGGGCGGAAAACCAAAACAATAATAACACTTTTGTGTGTTTAATCGTAAACTTTCCCTAAACATACAAAATACAAAACTTTAATCAGCACATGGCTGAAAATCAAAACCCCGCAGAGGTTGAAACAACCGAAGCAGTAAAAGTAGAAGCTCCGGTAATTTCCGAAGCTAAAGCAAATCCCGAAAAATTCCTTAAAGAGTTCAACTGGCACAACTACCAAGAAGGTATCGACGAGGTTGACGAAAAACAACTACAGGAATTCGAAAAATTAGTAGCCGAAAACTTTGTGGACACTTTGGACGACGAAGTTGTGGAAGGTACCGTAATACACATTACCGACCGCGATGCCATTATAGACATCAACGCTAAATCCGAAGGCGTAATTTCCCTAAACGAGTTTCGCTACAACCCACACCTAAAAGTGGGCGATAAAGTAGAAGTATTAATTGATGTTCGCGAGGACGCAACAGGCCAATTGGTATTGTCGCACCGTAAAGCCCGTGTAATCAAGGCTTGGGATCGTGTAATAAAAGCCAACGAAACCGGCGAAATAGTAAACGGTTTTGTTAAATGCCGTACAAAAGGCGGTATGATTGTAGATGTGTTCGGTATCGAAGCATTCTTGCCAGGCTCGCAAATCGATGTTAAGCCTATTCGCGATTACGACCAATACGTAAACAAAACCATGGAGTTTAAAGTGGTTAAAATAAACCACGAGTTTAAAAACGTTGTAGTATCGCACAAAGCGCTTATCGAAGCCGATATCGAGGAACAGAAAAAAGAAATTATCGGTCAGTTGGAAAAAGGCCAAGTACTCGAAGGTGTGGTTAAAAACATTACCTCTTACGGGGTGTTTATCGACCTTGGCGGTGTGGATGGCTTAATCCACATTACCGATTTATCTTGGTCAAGAATAAACCACCCGAACGAAATCGTGGAGCTGGACCAAAAACTTAACGTGGTAATCCTTGATTTCGATGAGGACAAATCAAGAATCCAATTAGGCTTAAAACAATTAAGCAAGCACCCATGGGAAGCCTTGGCCGACGATGTTAAGGTGGGCGATAAAGTAAAAGGTAAAGTCGTGGTTATTGCCGATTATGGCGCCTTTATTGAAGTAGCCGATGGCGTGGAAGGTTTAATCCACGTGTCCGAAATGTCTTGGTCTACGCACTTGCGCTCGGCCCAGGATTTCGTAAAAGTTGGCGACGAGGTAGAAGCGGTTATCCTAACCTTGGACAGGGAAGAACGCAAAATGTCCTTGGGCATTAAGCAATTAACACCAGACCCATGGACCGATATTACCGCCAAATACCCACTTGGCTCTAAGCACACCGGAACCGTGCGCAACTTTACAAACTTTGGTGTTTTTGTTGAATTGGAAGAAGGTATCGACGGGCTAATTTACATTTCCGACCTGTCTTGGACCAAGAAAATCAAGCACCCAAGCGAGTTTTGCGCAGCAGGCGACAAGTTGGACGTTATCGTGTTGGAATTGGATGTTGAGGGCCGAAAACTAAGTTTGGGTCACAAACAAACAACCGAAAACCCTTGGGATAAATACGAAACCGAATTTGCTTTGGAAACCGTTCATTCCGGAACCATTTCCGAAATAGTAGACAAAGGCGCAACCGTAGAGTTTAACGACGATATCGTGGCCTTTATCCCATCGCGCCATCTTGAAAAAGAAGACGGAAACAAACTTAAAAAAGGCGAAACTGCCGAGTTTAAAGTTATAGAGTTCAATAAAGAATTTAAGCGTGTAGTAGCATCTCACACTGCTATTTTTAAAGCAGAAGAAATCGCTAACGTAAAAGCGGCCGCCAGAAAAGCTGCCGAGCAAGCTGCCGAGGCAAAACCAACATTGGGCGATGCCAACGAAGCATTACAAGCACTTAAAGACAAGTTGGACGGGAAAAAATAATTTTCCCAAAAAATTAGTACCAAAAGCCCCGCAGTAATGTGGGGCTTTTGTTTTATGGGCAAGTTTTGGCGGTTTCTTGTTTTTTTACACGAATAAATTTAGGTTAAACATTTGGTTTTTACATTTTTATGGCGCTTAGTAAAATAACCAAAAGCCTACAGGCCTATGTTTTTATTCATGTCCTTTTGTGGAGGTCTTTATCTTGGCTTTGCTAAAGCCCTTAATGAGGGTTTCATGATGACATTTTTAAAACCGTTCGATGTTTAATAGAATTAACACAATCTTTTATAACCATGATAAGAACATCGAATATTTTAAAATGTAAATGGTTGGCCATTTTTCTTGTGTGTGCCGGTCTTTTTTCCTGCGATAGCGATGGCGGCGAAACCCAGGGCAATGCAACCCTGTATTCCCCAACCGTAGAACCAAAGGGGAGTTTGTCCATTAATGCAAAGGCTATGTTTAATGTAGAGGTTAACGGGGTTCCCGATAGTCTTTCCCTTACTTACGTATGGACGCTTAAAGAGTCCAGATGTACTTTTATGGTCGAAAGCGAGCATTTGGGTTCCCAGGCCGAGACAAATATACCATCAATAGAAGTAAGGGGAACCTCGGAAGGCGACGAAACCATTGAGGTCGTGGTTCACGATAAAGACACCTATAGGGTATTGGCTAGGGCAGAATTACCGTTCAAGGTTGTGCCTTCAACGGGTCTTTCAAACTGTTTTGATAACGAACCCATTTTGTTTTATCGAAACAATTTTAAAGACACCCCTGCCGTATACGCCATGGGTTTGGAATCCGATTACTTCAAAATATCCACCCCTCCAAAAGGCTGGTATAGCGATATTTCTCCCGATGGTAATTGGTTTTTAAGAAACGTGGTATGCGAAAACCAATACTGTCTTTGGTTGGAAAGTTGCGATGGTTCCGAATCGCGGATTATAGCCCAATGGCCAAGAATACAATATCCAGTATTCAGTGCCGATGGCAAGTCGGTTTATTCCACCCGTTATACCACTTACACGATTGATGGTAAGGAGCGGCATGCCGAAGAAATCGTAAAAACAGATATAGCTTCTGGAAACGAGGAGTTCTTAACCAACGAGAATATATATTTCGGCCATCTTGCCACATCCCCAGACGGCAAATGGCTCGCTTTTATACATTCTCAGGAAACGTGGAATTCAAATGGGAGTTATACGGGAAGTATTAAACATTTGGGAGTAATGCCCAACAATGGAGGTCCAATACGGTTTTTAAGCCCTATTGAAGGCGGTAATAGTATAGGGGGATTAGATTGGTCGCCAGACTCCAAAGATATTATTTACTATTTCAATGATGAAAATACCGCCGAAGGGGCGCCTAAAGAGGGTATATATAGAGTTTATATAGATGGAGGTGGAGCCCCGGAATTTATCTATCATAACCCTAAGTCTGGCAATAGGGGTAAATTGGGCTATTATGCAAATGGTACCCGAATAGCCTTTCAAAGCCAACCAATACAAGGCGGCACCCAATTTGATATTTGGAGCGTAGATGCCAACGGAAATGACTTAAAGCGCCTAACCGACCATCAGTACAATGTGTTTTTTAGTTTTATTTGGGAGCCTTAAAATAATTACAACCAACCATGTTTAAGGATAAAATTCCTTAAATTAACCCCGAAGCCCTGTAGAAATACAGGGCTTTTGTGTTTGGTAAACACTAAAAATACACATTGTTAAGATTTAATCACACGGCCGAATATTAACCGGGTGTTCCATGCCGCACTAAATTTTACGGAGTATAAAAATAAATTTGCACGCGAAAACTTTATTGTAAACAGGGAACGGCCATTTTAAAATTTTTACATTACCTTTGCTTACCAAACACGTTTGGATACTATATGAGTCAAAAAGTTTTACTTAACGCAAAAGAGGTAAACATCATACTTCACCGATTGGCTTGTCAACTTATTGAAAAACACCACGATTTTTCCAACACCGTTTTAATAGGCCTCCAGCCGCGCGGCATATATTTGGCGCAGCGCATGGCAAAAATATTAAGTACCGATTATAAGGTTAAAAACATCCTGTTGGGGCAGTTGGACATTACGTTTTTTAGGGACGATTTTCGCAGGAGCCACAAGCCGTTGGAAGCCAATTCAACAAAAATAGATTTTTTGGTAGAAGGCAAAAACGTCGTGTTTATAGACGATGTTTTGTATACCGGAAGAAGCATTCGTGCAGCCCTAACCGCCATACAATCGTTCGGCAGGCCCAACGAAATAGAACTTTTAACCCTGATAGACCGACGCTTTAGCCGCCATTTGCCCATACAGCCCGATTATAAAGGCCGCCAGGTAGATGTTATAAACAACGAAAAAGTAAAAGTAAACTGGGTAGAAAACGAGGGCGAAGACTCCGTTTACCTTATAGAACAATAAGCAAAAGTTTATGTTTTACGCCCCCATAAAACCCATAAACAAATAACCGCATAACCTAATAAACTAAAAAAATGAGCGAACTAAGTGTAAATCACTTATTAGGAATCAAGTATCTTAATAAACAAGATATACAACTTATTTTTGAAACAGCCGATCATTTTAAAGAAATCATTAACAGGCCGATAAAAAAAGTACCGTCGTTGCGCGATATAACCATAGCCAATTTGTTTTTTGAAAACTCCACCCGGACCAAGCTATCGTTCGAGTTGGCCGAAAAACGGCTTTCGGCCGATGTGCTTAACTTTTCATCATCGCAATCGTCGGTAAAAAAAGGCGAAACCCTAATCGATACGGTAAACAATATTTTATCGATGAAAGTCGATATGGTAGTTATGCGCCACCCCAATCCCGGGGCGGGCTTGTTTTTATCAAAGCACGTAAACGCCAGTATTGTTAATGCGGGCGACGGGGCGCACGAACACCCCACACAAGCACTGTTGGATTCGTACTCCATAAGGGAACGCTTAGGTGGTGTTGGCGGTAAAAAAGTGGTTATCGTGGGCGATATCCTGCACAGTAGGGTAGCGCTTTCAAATATTTTTGCTTTGCAATTGCAAGGTGCCGAGGTTATGGTTTGCGGGCCCAAAACCCTAATACCAAAATATATAGATAAATTGGGCGTTAAGGTAGAAACCAACTTGGTAAAAGCCTTAAATTGGTGCGATGTGGCCAATATGCTAAGGGTGCAAAACGAACGTATGGATATTAGCTATTTTCCATCAACCCGGGAGTATACCCAGCAATTTGGCGTAGATAAAGCCCTGTTGGACAGCTTAAATAAGGATATAGTAATTATGCACCCCGGCCCCATAAACCGGGGCGTGGAAATTACCAGCGATGTGGCCGACTCCAAGCAATCCATCATACTCGACCAAGTGCAAAACGGCGTGGCGGTACGGATGGCGGTTATTTACTTGTTGGCTTCAAAAATTAAATAAGGCAATATTATGATTATAGATCAAAACGAAAATATTTCAATCATAACCCAAGAAAAAGCAGCGGTTTCAGAACTAATAAAAAAAATAGAAGCCATTTATCCCAAGTTTAAAAACAACAATATTGTTGTAGTGCTTAATACGCTAAAAACCTTGGGCGTTGAAGATGTTTTGGGGTTTTTACAGCTTTCCAACAAGCACCGTGCCTCCAATTTTTCGTTCGTAATCGTTACCGATAAAATTAATATGGACGATGTTCCCGATGAAATAATAGTAGTGCCAACCCAACAGGAAGCCTTCGATATTATCGAAATGGAAGAAATGGAGCGCGATTTAGGACTATAAAAGCCCATAATGGGCATTTTACAAGGCAAAATTCGATATCCACCGAAATAATTAAATAACTGAACCATAGGTTCTTGGTAAAATTTAAATAAATAAAAACTAACAGGATTTTTTTTCAATAAGAAAAAATAAAAATAAAACAGCATGAAGCTCACCATTTTAGGATGTTACAGTGCCACCCCAAGAGCTTTAACAAATACCACTTCGCAAGTTTTAGAAATAGCCAACCACATGTTTTTAATCGATTGTGGCGAGGGTACGCAAGTGCAGTTGCGCAAGCAAAAAATAAAATTCAACAACATTAAGCATATTTTTATATCGCATTTGCACGGCGACCATTTTTTTGGTCTGGTCGGGCTTATTTCAACATTTAGACTGCTAAACCGCGAAACCGATTTGCACGTACACGGCCCAAAGGGCATAAAGGAAGCCATAACGCTACAATTAAAATTGGCCGACTCGTGGACCAACTACAACCTCTATTTTCACGAGCTGGAATCAAAAAAATCCGAGTTGGTTTTTGAGGACGATACCGTTTCGGTGCACACCATTCCCCTGGACCATCGCATATACACCAACGGTTATTTGTTCAAGGAAAAAGAAGGCCTTAGAAAACTAAATATAGGCTTGGTGGAAGATGCCCATATAAACGTAGCCTATTACCGAAAACTAACCCAAGGCCACGACGTGCTTAACGAACAAGGCGAACTAATAAAAAACGAAACCGTTACAAGGCCTGGGCCAAAACCCAAAAGTTACGCCTTTTGTAGCGATACCGCATATAAAGAGGATATTGTACCGTTAATTAAAAACGTAGATGTGCTGTACCACGAATCGACCTTTTTGGAAAAAAATGCCGATTTGGCACCCAAAACAAAGCATGCCACCGCAAAACAAGCGGCAACCATAGCCAAACAAGCCCATGCGGGTACTTTAATCCTTGGGCATTATTCCACAAGGTACACAAGCCTTGAGCTATTTAAAACCGAAGCCCAAACCGTTTTTAACGCCGTAGAGTTAAGCAACGACGGTAAAGTGTTTACTTTTTAATCGATTTAACTGCAACTATGAACACCGATCTTGGAAATTACAGAAGGTCCTACGAAAAAGGCGAACTTTTATTAAACAACGTTCCCGAAAATCCATTGGAATTGTTCCAAAAGTGGTTTTTTGAAGTCGATAAATTTTTTACCGAAGACGAAACCAATGCCATGACCGTTTCAACAATAGGTCTGGACGGTTTTCCCAAGAACAGGGTGGTGCTTTTAAAGCGTTACACCCACGAAGGCTTTATTTTTTACACCAACTACAATAGCGAAAAGGGGAAAGCCATCCAGCATAATCCTAATGTTTGCCTATCCTTTTTTTGGGCAGGGGCAGAGCGCCAAGTAATTATTAAAGGACAAGCCGAAAAAATTGCCGAGAATTTAAGCGATGGCTATTTCGAGTCCCGACCGCGGGGCAGCCAACTGGGGGCTTGGGCATCTAACCAAAGCGAAGCCGTTCCTAACCGTGAATACTTGGAACAAAAATTAACCGAATTTGAAACAAAGTTTAATGGCAAGGAAATTGAGCGGCCATTACACTGGGGCGGTTATTTGGTAAAACCCGTAGAAATAGAATTTTGGCAAGGCAGGGCCAACAGGCTACACGATAGAATTCGGTATAAGTTACAAGATGATTATAATTGGCAAATAAATCGATTATCACCATAATTTAATCGATAAAGAGTTTGTTTGTTTTTTTTGAATTAAATTTTATCGATTAAAAGCAATAAACTAAGATGAAATAATAGTTTTAAATTCATTTTAACATTTTATTAACACATTGTTTTTTATTTAGGCAGTAAATTTAGGTACCCAATCCAAAAAATCTACCAAAAATGAAAACAATTGCCTACCTATTTGTTGTGGCAGCATTGCCCCTAATGTTTTTTTCTTGTTCTTCCGAAAGTATTGACGACGCTGTAAACAACACAGAACTAAACCTAAGCGCTCCCGAAGAAAAAGCTATCGAAAAAGAAATTCTTGTTTTAATTAATACTTACAGGCAAGACTTAGGCTTAAATTCCCTATCAGACTTGGAAATAGTGCGCTCCGTAGCTTTTTCGCATACCGATTATATGGTGAAGACCAACGACGTATCGCATGCCAACTTCCATAAAAGAAGCGAATACCTTATGGAAAATGCCAGTGCCGATAAAGTTTCCGAAAATGTTGCCTACGGCTATACCTCGGCCGAAACCGTTGTAAAGGCTTGGATAGCCAGCGAAGGCCATAAGGCAAACATTGTTGGCGATTATACCGACTTTGGCCTGTCGGCCGAACAAGACGTAAACGGCAAATGGTACTTTACCAATATTTTTATAAAAAAATAGGAGTTGCCGTAAGCAAAAAATTTGGTTAATTGTTTATATTTACCCATAAGATGACTTGTTTTCAGGTGGTTGAGCTTGTTTAAACCACCTGAAAACAATAGTGTTATGTCAACTCTGAAATTTTAATATAGAGATTGCTTCGTCGTCGTGCCTCCTTCTCGCAATGACGTCATTGCGACGACAACGGAGGAAGCAATCCCATCCGTCAATTTTAATTTGACATAACAATAGTCGTAAAAACCCAATATAAACAAGCCCAATGAAGCAACTAATACTAATAAGGCATGCCAAATCCTCATGGGAGTTTAATGTTATAGACCACGAACGCCCTTTAAACGAAAAGGGTATTAACGATGCCCATTTAATATCCAATCATTTAAACAAAATAAATCCGGACAAAATTTTATGCAGCGATGCCAAGCGCACCAAGCAAACAGCCGATATTTTTACGGCCAATTTAAAGTTAAGCCCCAATATTTTTGCCCTAAACCATAAACTTTACGATTTTTCGGGCGAGTTGCTAACGGACACCATTAAAGCATGCCCCGATAATATTAACACCTTAATGGTTTTTGGGCATAACCACGCCGTTACGTTTTTTGTAAATACTTACGGTTCGGTTTTTATCGATAATGTTCCTACTTGTGGCGTTATAGTTATCAATTTCGAAATTAATAGTTGGAGCCAATTAAAAAAAGGCATAACAAGCAAAGCACTTTTTCCAAAAGATTTGAGGTGAAATAGGTATAACTTTAAATTGAAGCCCAAAAGTTTAAACCAAATAAATATCTTTGTAAAAGTTGTTTAAACTTTTTTATGGTATGATTGCATTAGAAACCTCAAACACCAACTTTACCTACATAAATAGAGAAATTAGCTGGCTACAATTTAATGCCAGGGTATTGCAAGAAGCCGAGGACGAAAGTGTCCCCTTGATAGAGCGGTTGCGCTTTCTCGGTATTTTTTCAAATAATTTAGATGAATTTTTTAGGGTACGCTACGCCACGGTAAAGCGCATTGTCGATGCCGGAAAAGGAGGAAAAAGCGAGCTTGGGGGCATTAGGGCGCAAGAACTTCTTGAGGATATTACCCAAATTGTTATAAAACAACAAACCGAAAGCTCGGCCTTGTTGGATTTGCTCCACAAAAAACTGGAAGAAGAAAACATTTATATCATTAACGAGTCCCAAATCGATAGCGCCCAGCACGACTATATAAAACACTATTTTTTTAGCAAAGTAAGCCCCGGGCTTGTTACCATTATACTTAACGATTTGGTTGTTATTCCAAACCTAAAGGATACGGCGGCATACTTGGCCGTTAAAATACAGCTTAAAAACGGGAAAAAACAATTTGCGCTTATCGAAATACCCAAAAGCAGCAATAGGTTTGTCGAGCTTCCCAAGAAGGATGGCAAAAACTATATTATTATTTTGGACGATTTGCTTCGGTATTGTTTAAAGGACATTTTCAATATTTTCGATTGCAAATCCATATCGGCGCACATGATTAAAATAACCCGGGATGCCGAACTGGATTTTGAAAGCGACCTGAGCAAAAGTTTCCTCGAAAAAATTTCCGATAGCGTTAGGCACAGAAAAATAGGCGATCCCGTCCGCTTTGTTTACGATAAAACCATAGACCAAGAAACCTTGGATTATTTAATGAACAAAATGGGAATTGAGGACACCGATAGCATTATTCCCGGTGGGCGCTACCATAACAGGCGCGATTATATGGGGTTTCCCAGTCTGGGGCGAACCGATTTAATGTACAGTAAAATAGAAGCCCTGCCCATTAAGGGGCTTAATTTGGAAACCAGCCTGTTTAAGGCCATAGAAAAAAAGGACTATTTACTATATGCCCCTTACCAAACCTTTTCGTACGTGGTTCGGTTTTTAAGGGAAGCCGCACTGGATCCTGCCGTAAAGACCATAAAAATTACCATTTATCGTTTGGCGGAAATTTCGCATATTGCAAGTTCGTTAATAAATGCCGCTATAAATGGTAAATCCGTAACCGTATCCATCGAACTTCAGGCCCGGTTCGACGAGCAGGCCAATATCGATTACGCCCAGCAAATGGAAGATGAGGGCATTAACCTTATCTTTGGCGTTCAAGGCCTAAAAGTACACAGTAAAATATGTGTTATTGAACGAGAAGAAAACAAAAAACTTCGCCGCTACGGCTTTATAAGTACAGGGAATTTTAACGAATCCACAGCTAATATTTATACCGATTATACACTTTTTACCGCCAACCAAAGTATACTGAAAGATGTGGGCAAGATTTTTAATTTCTTTGAATCCAATTATAAAATATTTCGGTACAAACACTTAATAACCTCGCCACATTACACCAAAAAAGCACTATTTAAGCTAATCGACCAAGAAATAAAAAACGTAAAAGAAGGACGTGAAGGCTTTATCCGCCTAAAAATGAACAGTATTTCCAGTTACCCCATGATCGATAAGCTTTACCAAGCCAGCAACGCAGGGGTAAAAATACAAATGATAGTTAGGGGCATTTGCTGCCTAATACCCGGTATAAAAGGCATGAGCGAAAATATTGAGGTAATAAGTATTGTCGATAAATTTTTGGAACACCCTCGTGTATATATTTTTGGCAATAACGGCAACCCCAAACTGTACATATCCTCGGCCGATTGGATGTCGCGCAATATTGAAAACAGGGTAGAGGTAACCTGCCCGATTTACGACCCGGCCATAAAACAGGAAATTATAAATACCCTTGATATTTGTTGGAGCGACAATGTTAAGGCCCGCCTTATAAATACCGAAAACGAAAACGAATACAAAACCAATAATAAACAAAAAGTAAGGTCGCAATTTGCCACCTACGAATATTATTTAAAACAATTAGAAAACTAATATGCTTACCATAAAAAAATATGCGGCCATAGATATAGGTTCCAATGCAGTACGATTATTAATTTCAAACATTATCGAGCGAAAGGGTTATCCCGTTAAGTTCAAAAAAAATTCGTTGGTGCGCGTTCCCATTCGTCTTGGTGCCGATGTATTTGTGCATAATAAAATTTCGAAGGAAAACACACAACGCATGGTCGATACCATGATGGCTTTTAAGCTGTTAATGAAATCGCATAAAGTGGTAAAATACAAGGCCTGTGCCACATCGGCCATGCGCGAATCGGTTAACGGCAAAAAGGTAGTTAACCAAATTTTGGAAAGCTCGGGCATTAGCATCGATATTATTGGAGGAGAGGAAGAGGCCGCCATTATAGCCGCCACCGATTTAAACAGTTATATCGACCCAAGTAAAACTTACCTATATGTCGATGTGGGGGGCGGTAGTACCGAATTTACCGTAATACACGAGGGACAAACCATAGTATCCCGGTCGTTTAAAATAGGCACGGTACGATTGCTAAACGATATGGTGGTAAAGGAAACATGGCAAGAACTTGAAGCATGGATTAAGGAACACACCCGAAAATACGAAAAAATATCGCTTTTGGGATCGGGCGGAAATATTAACAAAATTTTTAAGGAATCGGGCAAGATGCTCGGTAAGCCGTTAACATACTTTTATTTAACCTCGTACTACAACATGCTCCAAAGCTATTCCTACGAGGAGCGTATTACCGAACTCGACCTAAACCAGGACCGTGCCGACGTAATTATTCCCGCCATGCGCATTTATTTATCGGCCATGAAATGGAGTTCGGCAAAAAATATTTACGTACCCAAAATAGGTTTGGCCGATGGTATAATTAAAAGCATATATTTCGATACGGTTTCAAGTAATATCCACACTACATAGAATAAATACGTAGTTTGTCTATTTTGTGTATTTTATTACAAAAAAATATTTAAATTGACGTCGGTTTAACACATTTAATATAAATTAAGCATGAAAAAAAATATTACTTTTATAGTTGCCGTCTTATGTTCGGTATTAGTATTTTCACAAGAAAAAGGCAATAAAGAATATTCTAAAGAAGCGCTTTACGGTGTTAGGGCGGGTTATAACATTTCTAATTTAGATTATGACCCCGATGCCACTTTTTCAAACAAACACCGAAATGGGTTCGCTTTCGCTTTTGTAGCACAATATCCTTTATCGGGAACTTTTGCGTTTTCTCCCGAGGTGCAATTTTCTGCCGAAGGCGCTAAAAGTAGGGATAAAAAAATCAACTATATCCAAGCACCTTTAATTTTCAAACTTAAAATAGCCGAAAATTTGTCCTTAGGAGTGGGGCCAATGGTTGGTATTAAACTTCACCAAGACGAAGTAAAGGATTACTATAAAGATTTAGCATTTTCCGGTGTTGGCGTATTGGAATATATGATTACCGAAGATATTTTTATAGACGCCCGCTACCACTATGGACTTACCAATATTATAGAGAGTGGCAATTCGTTCGAAGCAAAAAATACCTGTATTCAATTAGGGGTAGGCTTTAGGCTTTAGATAAAGAGGTTCAGGGGCGGCTTTACCGAACTGGGTATTCTGGTTTTTGCCTGTACGCCCGATTTATTTCCAGATTTAATGGCTTCAGCAATAAAAAATGAAGATATAGCGGCATGGGCCAGTAAAAATAGTATTGTAACAAAGTAACACAATCATAAAAAATAATACTTTTTGCAATACCATTGCCCAAAATATTTTATACATTTGTGCAAATGAAAGTTTTAGCACTCATATTATCCCTGTACATCTTAGCGCTTAATTTTGTGCCTTGTGGCGATAGTGCCAATTCTTTCAATAGCGGGACTAAAGCAGAATTGTCGCAAACCGCCGACCACGACCATCAGCACAGCGAAGGCGATTTTTGCTCGCCATTTTGCCAATGCAACTGCTGCAACCATGTACAAATAGTGCAGTTCCACATTCAGTATAACAATTGTCCCAACACAATAAATATATCCACGCAGGATACGTTCTATGCTTGTGGTGTAGAAAAACAATTTAGCACAACCTTACTTCAGCCCCCCCAAGTTTAATTCAGTCTGTAGGATAATTATATCCAAACGTTTGCAAAACCGGTTTTTGCAATAACTCTTCTAACGTTTAACTGAATTAACATTCATTAATTATGATTAACAAAATCATTGACTTTTCCGTCAATAACAAATTCGTTATAGGCTTGTTTACGCTTGCCATTGTAGGGCTTGGTATTTGGAGCATGGGCAAAGTACCCATAGATGCCGTACCCGATATAACCAATAACCAAGTTCAGGTTATAACGCAATCGCCCAACCTCGGTACCGAGGATGTGGAGCAAATGATAACCTATCCCGTAGAAGTGGCCATGAGCAATCTTCCCAATGTCGAGGAAATACGTTCCATATCACGGTTTGGCCTATCGGTAGTTACCATTGTGTTTAGCGATGATATGGGTACCTTTCTGCCGCGCCAATTGGTAGCCGAAAAACTAACCGAGGTTAAGGACGAAATCCCCAGCGGTTTTGGCGAGCCTACCATTGGTCCCATATCTACGGGATTAGGCGAAATTTACCAATACACCCTAAAGGTACAACCGGAGTATAAAGACAAATATTCCATTACCGATTTGCGCACCATGCAGGATTGGATTGTACAGCGCCAAATGGCCATGGTACTGGGCGTGGTCGAGGTTAATGCCGTGGGCGGCAAAATTAAACAGTACGAAGTTGCCCTAAACCCAAATGAGCTTAGGGCCATGGGCATTACTGTTGCCGACGTGTTTGCGGCCCTTGAGGCCAACAACCAAAATACAGGCGGGGCTTATATCGAAAAAAACCACCAAGCCAATTTTATACGGGGCGAAGGCTTGGCAAGAAGTTTAAGCGATATTAAAAAAATTACCGTAAAAACCATCAATAATATTCCGGTAACCATTGGCGATGTTGCCAAGGTGCAATACGGCTCGGCAATCCGTTACGGTGCGCTAACACAGGATGGCGAGGGCGAGGTGGTTGGCGGTTTAATTATGATGTTAAAGGGCGCCAACTCCAACGATGTAATAAACAGCGTTAAGCAACGTATGGCGCAAATACAAAAATCCTTGCCCGAAGGCGTGGTTATTGAACCGCTTTTGGATAGGAGCAAACTTATTTCCGAAACCACTTCAACCGTTACAAAAAACCTTGCCGAAGGTGCGTTAATCGTTATTTTCGTGCTTATTTTTTTATTGGGCAATTGGCGAGGCGGCTTAATCGTGGCATCAACCATACCACTATCGTTGCTGTTTGCGTTTATTCTTATGAATATTTTTGGGGTCTGGGCAAACCTAATGAGCTTGGGTGCTATCGATTTCGGGATAATTATCGACGGAGCCGTTATTATTGTCGAAGCTACCGTATTTCTTATTGCTTCAAATCGATTTAAAAAAGAAAAACTTTCGGCAGGGGATAGAAATAAAATGGCGGCAAATGCTTCAAAAAAAATGATGAATGCCGCTTTTTTTGGCCAGCTTATCATTTTAATCGTGTTTATACCCATATTGGCGCTGCAAGGTATCGAGGGCAAAATGTTTAAACCCATGGCACTAACTTTTATTTTTGCCATGATGGGCGCTATGGTGCTGTGCCTTACGTACGTACCCATGATGTCGGCCTTGGTGTTGCGCCAACCCAAAACCGATAAAAAATCGTATGGCGATAAGTTTGTACATTGGGTAGAAAACAGGTATGCACCACTGTTGGGCAAATCTTTAGAAAAAGGTAAGCTCATAATTGGTACGGCCGTTGGTTGGTTTGCAATTTCGGTAGTAGTGTTTACAAAAATGGGGGGTGAATTTATACCGCAGTTGGATGAAGGCGATATAGCCTTTCACGCCATTTTAAAGCCCGGAAGCTCGCTAACCGAAACCATTGAAACTACTACCAAAATAGAGCAGATTGTTAAGGCCGAATTTCCCGAGGTTATAAAAATTGTAAGCCGTATCGGGGTTGCCGAAATTCCCACTGACCCAATGCCCATGGATATTGCCGATGTTTTTGTTATTTTAAAACCAAAAAGCGAATGGACTACCGCAACTTCGAAAGATGAATTGATAGAAAAAATGAAATCGGCCATTGGTATTATTCCCGGTGTTAATTACGAATTTACCCAACCCATAGAAATGCGCTTCAACGAGCTGTTGGAAGGCGTTCGCGAGGATGTTGCCATTAAGCTCTATGGCGAGGATGTTAACGTGCTTTCCCAAAAAGCCGATGAAATTGCCAAAATTATTGCCGGAACGCCCGGTATTGGCGACATGAAAGCCGAAGCCACAACAGGCCTGCCGCAAATAACCATTTCGTACAACAGGGATAAACTGGCGCAGTACGGGCTTCAAATAAACAACCTAAATACCATGGTGCAATCGGCTTTTGCCGGAAGCAAAGCGGGCGTTATTTTCGAGGGCGAAAAGCGGTTTGATTTGGTGGTTCGGTTTGCGCATCAAAATCGTAACGATATTTCGGATATCCAAAACATGTTTGTTAGTTTGCCGTCGGGAACACAAATTCCCCTGCGCGAAGTAGCCAATATTTCATATAAATCCGGCCCCATGCAAATTAGCCGCGACAATACCAATCGCCGCACTTATGTTGGTATAAACGTAAGGGGCAGGGACGTAAAATCGCTGGTAACCGAAATAAAATCGAAATTAGACGCCCAACTAAAACTCCCGCCCGGTTATTTTATTAGGTACGGTGGTGCTTTCGAAAACCTGGAGCGAGCCGGTAACCGCTTGCTAACCGTTGTGCCTATTGCCCTGGCACTTATTTTTATACTTATTTATTTTGCATTAAAATCCCTGCCCCAAACCTTAATGATTTATATGGCAATTCCCTTGGCCACCATTGGGGGCATCGTGGCCTTATGGCTACGGGGTATGCCGTTTAGCATATCGGCGGGCGTTGGGTTTATCGTGCTGTTTGGCGTAGCGGTTTTAAACGGGCTGGTTATGGTAAACGGTTTAAACGAGCTAAAGGAAGAAGGTGTTACCGATTTAAAAAGCAGGATTATAGAAGGTACAAAACGCCGTATCCGCCCCATTATGTTAACGGCGTTTACCGACGTTTTGGGCTTTTTGCCCATGGCCGTGTCGGCATCGGCAGGAGCCGAGGTACAACGCCCGCTGGCAACCGTGGTTATTGGCGGTTTGCTAACCTCTACTTTGCTAACTTTGTTTGTTTTGCCCATATTGTATCATTGGGTAGAACAAAAATCGGTTACGTTTAATTTGGGCAAAAAAGCAGCCATAACGGCAATAGTTGGGTTTGCTGCGTTTATTGTTCCGGCGCAAACAAGCGCCCAACAAAGTACGGATGCGCTGCCGAAGATAACTTGGCAACAAGCGATCCAAATATCCAAACAAAACTATCCCGTTTTAAAACAAAAGCAATTGGCAATTACAAAACAGGAGCAACTTAAATCTACGGCTTTCGATTTTGGTGCCACGGAAGTGTTTACCGGGGGCGAGGAAATTAGCAACAATACGGGCATATACACCACTATTGGTTTGGGGCAATCGAACATCGATGTATTTGGTATAGGAGCTAAAAAACAGTTGCGGGAGCAGCAAATTCAATTAGCTAAAAACGCTTATAAATTATCTGAAATTGAATTGGAATTAGAGGTGAAAAAAGCATGGGCAAGGAGCTTTCAAGCTAAGAGAAATTATAGGCTTTATGAAGAATTGGATTCCGTTTACACTAAATTTGAAGAAGCCGCCAGTTTAAATTTTGAAGTCGAAAATATTTCGAAATTAGAATACGAAGCTGCCAAAAACCAGCGCTTTCAAATTCAGAATAAAAAAACACAAGCCTTTAGCGAATACCGTATAGCCCTGCAACGGCTAAACCTTTTGTTATTTGCCGATACGTTTTATACGGTTAGCGATAAATTGGACGATGTTCCAATTTTAAAAACCGAACAATTAGCAACGGTAGGGCATCCCGAATTAACAATAGCCGAAGTTCGGGCCAAAGCCGCAGAAGCCGAATACAAAGCAGCAAAAGCCGATAATTGGCCCAAGTTTAATTTACAGGGCGGTTTGCAAAAGGTTGATGGTAGTTCGGGGTTTTACAGCTATCAAGCGGGAATTTCCATCCCGTTTTTGTCCGGTACCAACAAAGCCCGGGTAAAAATGGCCAAAATAGATAAGGAAATTGCCCAAACCAACATTTTGCTTAAAAAACAAGAAGTACAATCGGAATTAATACAAGCCATCGAAAACTACAACAAATGGAAGGCTTCATGGAACTTTTACAGCACTCAGGTTTTGCCCTTAACAAAAAACCAAAAGCGGGGTGCTTTGTTGGCCTATAAAGAAGGCGAGATAGATTATACCGCTTTTTCGCAACTTGTAAAAGAAGCCGTCCAGTCCGAACTGGAAGCCCAGGACGCCTTAGCCAATTATTTAAAAAGTACATTTCAACTCCACTATTTTAATCAATAACAATGAAACACTCCATATATAAATTCACGGCAATTTTTTTCCTTTCAATTATCATAACAGCATGTAATAATGGAAAACCCCATAGTAACGACGACGGCCATTCGCATGGCGAAATGCCCAACGAAAACCCCGAAGCGAGCGAACACCACGACAACGAGGTTGTGCTTACCGACCAACAGTTTAAAGCCCTTAAAATAAAGGCGGATACCTTGGCTTTTCGAACTATGGGCGGTTATGTCGAGGCCGTTGGCACGCTGGAAGTACCACCCCAAAACGAAGCAGCCATAACCTCGGTAATAGGCGCCAATATTACGGCCATTAAGGTTATCGAGGGCGATAAGGTAGGAAAAGGGCAAGCGGTTGCCTATTTGTCGCACCCCAATATTGTAAGCCTTCAAACCGATTATTTAAACGCTTACAGCAACAGTGCGCTTTTAAAAAAGAACTACGAGCGCCAACAAAAATTGTACGGGGCCGGTGTGGGCTCGGGTGCCAATTTTCAAAAGGCCGAAGCCGAATATCAAGCCTCAACGGCTTTGGTAAACGGATTGGCAGCACAGTTAAAAATTTTAAACCTAAGTCCTTCGGCAGTACAAAAAGGAAATATTTCAACACAAGTAGCGCTCTTAAGCCCGATCGAGGGTTTTGTTCAAAAAGTAGAAATAAAAACGGGGCAGTATGTAGAGCCCCAAACCAAACTGTTCGAAATTGTAAATACCCACCACATCCACGCCGATTTTATGGTTTTTGAAAAAGATGCGCATAAAGTGAAAAAAGGACAAACGGTACAGTTCACGCTACAATCGTTGCCCAACGAGGTTTTAACAGCAACAATTTACTCGGTGGGCAAAACCTTTGAGGACGAGCCAAAGGCCATTCACCTTCACGCCGAAATAGAAAATAAAAAAGAACATTTAATCCCCGGGATGTACTTGCAGGGCAAAATACAAACAGATAGCGCCCAAACCAAGGCTTTGCCCGAAAGTGCCATTATTGCCGATGGCGACAAGTTTTATGTGTTTTTAGTTGAAAATGAAGGTGCCGATTGGAGTTTTACCCCCATAGAGGTTTTGGTTGGCGAAAAAGATTCGGGCTGGGCAGCCGTTACATTTTTGGACGAAATAGCCCCTAATACAAAATTTTCGTACAACAACGCCTATTACCTTTTGGCCGAAATGAAAAAAGGCGAAACCGAGCATACGCATTAAGCCTGGAAACTTATGTGGCGTATAAGGCGGGTTATTTTTTTGCTTTATTATAAAACGACATACCCAGAGTTGCTTGGTTATTATGGTCGAACAGGGTTGCATTGTCCCAATGAGAGCCTTGCCCCCAAAGCGTATAACACGGCGTTGATACCCAAGCAGGCTCCCAATAAATTAAGCCCTCGCCGCCAGCTTGCTTAATAATGTTGCATAGACTATTTAAGTAACTTAATTGGCCTTGTTGCGTGGCGGGATAACCTTCAATTAAGGCATTGGAGTTTAATATATTATTGGCACTGTCGGCATTATCCAAGGTATAAGGATAAGCCGTTTCTACGGCCATAAGTTTTTTGTTGTAAGTGTTTTTTAAAGTACGCAGCGGTTCTAAAACCGTATTTAATTTATATTCGGACCATATTGGGTAGTATGAAAGGCCAATCCAATCGAAATCGGTTATTCCATTATTTACGGCTTCTTTAAACCACCAAAGCGCATTTTCGGGTTGGGCAATATGCAGCATAATTTCAATGTCATTGGAAAAATCCCTAACAGCCCTAATGCCTTGGTTTATTAAAAAGGCATTTCTTGTCCAATTCATTGCGGTAACAGATGCTTCGTCCTGAAGTATCATAATGTTAATTTCATTACCTACTTGCACCATGTCCGGTAGAAGATTAGAACGTGATAAGTTGGTAAGGGTATTGAATGTGTATTGATAAAGCAAATTGCCCAAAATGGGCGTATTATCGATATTGGACGACCAAGCAAGCGGAATTTGTTGTTTGGACGGGTCGGCCCAAGTATCGGAATAATGAAAATCCAATAGGACTTTCATGTTGTGCGCTTTAGCTTTGGTAATGGTTTTTTTAACATCGTCAAGATTGGAATACGTTGTCCAATTTGGGGTGTGCCACAACCTTACGCGAACCAGATTTGTACCCGCTTCGGCAAAAATTTGATAGGGGTTTTTAGCAATTCCATTTTCATTTTTATAAATAGCGCCACAATCTATCATTTCGTTCAGGTAAGAAAGATCTGCTCCGTAATAAAATGGGATATTTTGTTCCTCTTCCTCTTCAATATCGGTTGTGTTCAAAGAGGAACTTTGGCATGCCACAAGATTGAAAAATACAAGTATAAAAGCCAAGGGTAGATGAAGTTTTATCATAAAAATATTAGCTTAAAATAGCTATTAAATTTACATTTTTTTACTTGAACTACCTAAGAGAAATTAAATTTATAACCGACGGCGTTCAAGGCTCGTTTAGATATAAAATTACTACAATACTACAATCCCCAAATAAGCGGCAATACAAAATAGATGATAACGGTAAGTATGATAATAGAAACTATATTCATAAAAATACCTTTTTTAACCATATCTTCAATTGTTAAGTAGCCTGAACCAAAAACTACGGCATTCGGGGGCGTGGCTACGGGTAGCATAAAGGCGCACGAGGCTGCCATGGTAGCACTTACCAATAGTAGGTAGGGGTGCGTATCGATGGCATCGGACATAGAAATTAAAACCGGCAACAAAATAGCCGAAGCGGCGGTATTGGATGTTATTTCGGTTAAAAAATTTACGCTGGCTATTAAAATTAAAACAAGTAAAAACAGGGGAATGTGCTGTAACTCTACTAAATGGCTGCCCATCCATTGCGCCAATCCGCTTGTTTCAAAGCCTGTTGCCAGGGCCATGCCGCCCCCGAATAGCAACAATATACCCCAAGGAAGCGTCTGCGCATCTTGCCAAGTAATTAAAACGCCTTTTTTAGATTTGGCGGGTATTAGAAACAGACAAAGTGCGGCAATAATAGCAATTATGGTATCGTCAATAGCAGGGAAAAATTTTGTTAAAACAAACGAGCGGCATATCCATGCCAAAGCGGTAACAACAAAAACAATTAAAATGCGTTTTTCATTAATTGATATGGGGCCCAAGAGGTGTAGTTGTTTTTTTATTTCTTCTTTTCCCCCGGGGAATTCCTTTTGTTCGAACTTGAACGCAAAACGGGTTAAATACACCCAACAAATAAATAACAAAACAATGCTAACAGGCAAGCCGAACATAAACCATTGCGAAAACGTAATTTCGGTATTATAGGTTTTTTCTACTATACCCGCCAAAACCAAGTTGGGCGGTGTGCCTATTAGAGTTGCCATGCCGCCAATAGAAGCACTATAAGCAATGGCCAGCATAAGGGCTTTTCCAAATATACGGTTTTCGTTGTCTATTGTGGCCGGGTTGTCCTTTAACTGCGACACAATGGCCATGCCAACGGGTAAAATCATAACGGCGGTTGCGGTGTTGGAAATCCACATGGACAATACGGCGGTAGCTACCATAAAACCCAAAATAATTTTGTTTACGTCGGTACCCACCCAATAAATTATATTTAGGGCAATGCGTTTGTGCAATTTCCATTTTTCTATTGCTATGGCCAAAATAAACCCACCCATAAACAAAAAAATGTATTTGTGGCCGTAAGAAGCTGTTGTTTCGGTTATGGACAAACCTTTGGTTAAGGGGAACAGCACAATGGGTAACAACGATGTTGCCGCAATAGGAATGGCTTCGGTTATCCACCAAGCAGCTATCCATGCCGTAGCGGCAAGTATGGCGTTGGCCTCGTTGGACAAGCCTTTAGGATGAAAAAAATTAAGGATTAAAAAGAACAAAATAGGGCCTAAAAATAAGCCTATTGTTTTTTTGGACAACGTCATATTTAGTGTTTAAATTGGTTTGTTGAACGTGAAGATAAACCAAAATTTAGATAATCAATACATGTATACCGTTTGAAGTAGTTTTGAAGTATTGATAAATAAAAATGCCCCGAATATTTTGGGGCATTTTTAAGTTTTATTTATTCTACTTTCTTTTTTTATTCAACAATCGTCATTTCATCTACAATATGTTTGGCATTGGCAAACTTATCGATAAGCCACAAAACATAACGAATGTCGACGTTAATGGTACGCTGTAGTTGGGGGTCGAAAATAACATCGCCCGCCATAGCCTCGATATTGCCATCGAAAGCAAGTCCTATTAATTCACCTTTTCCGTTTAGTACGGGCGAACCTGAATTTCCACCGGTAATATCGTTGTCGGTAAGGAAATTTATGGGCATATAGCCATCTTTATCGGCGTAGCGCCCAAAATCTTTGGCTTCGAACATATCCAGTACACGTTTTGGTAAATCGAATTCCGGATCGTTGGGTTTGTATTTGTTAACCATGCCTTTCATGGTGGTATAGTTGTTAACTTCGGCATCGTTTCGCTTGTCGGTGGGCAGGGCCCTTACCTTTCCGTAGGTTAAACGCAAGGTAGAGTTGGCATCGGGATACAAAACGGTAGATAGTCCCGATTCGCGCAAGCCTTCAACCAACAAACGGAAGGCTTTGGAGTAGGCTTCTTCTGCATTTTCAACGGCTTTGGATTTTTCGTAATAATGGCGCAACAAATCGTTGGACAAAGCAATCATCGGGTCGTTAACAATGGTATTGGTGTCGGCATTGTTTAAAAAGGCTAAAGCGTTGGCTTCCGAACCAAACAAACTACTATCGAAAAGGGTTTCTACATAATGGGCATAATTTGTTTTGCCTGTTTTTATTCCGGCAACCATAGGAGCCAAATTGTAATTTGCTTTGTTGGCGTACAGTTCCAACTGGGCGGCCAAAACATCTTTTTCGATAGGTAGGTAAAGGGTTTTGTAAAATTCTTTTACTTCGTTTTCCATATTGGCTTTACCGGCTCCTTGTTTGGTTTTGTCCATTTTGGCATATTCAAATAACTTGCGTCCCAAAGTTCTGGATATAACGGCCATATTGCTCGTTCTGAACAAAGTAGACATGTAGTTGTCGTGACGGGCTTTGTCGTTGGTTAGGGCGTAGTAGGTGTTTATATCCTTAATTACATTACCGTACTTTTTGCGGTTTTTCTTTTTGTTTGCCCATTTGTTGAATTTGGCTTCGTTTTCGGCTTTAATGGCCGCTGTTTTGTGTTGGGTTAGGGCATCGATCATGCCTTGTCGGTTTTTCCAATAATTGGCAACCCTGGCGTATGGCGAAGCGTAAAGCAAGCGTACGGCATCGTCTTTGTCCATATATTTTTTCATCATATCCATACCGGTTTTGGAGCCTTCAACCCAAGCTGGATAGGCATATTTTACGTTTTGGTTAATACCCTCGGCGGGCATCCAGCGGTTGGTGCGGCCGGGATAACCTAAAATCATGGCATAGTCGTTTTCTTGTACACCTTTAATGTTAACGGGCAAATAGTGCTTTGGTTTTAAGGGTACGTTATCGGGGGCATATTCGGCAGGGTTTCCGTTTTTGTCGGCATACACCCTAAACATCGAAAAATCGCCCGTGTGGCGCGGCCATTCCCAGTTGTCGGTGTCGCCACCGTATTTTCCAATGCTTTCGGGAGGTGTGCCTACAAGCCTAACATCGGTATAATCTTGGTAAACAAAATAATAGTATTCGTTTCCTTCAAAAAACGACTTTACCGAAACGGTGTATTTTCCGCCTTCGTTATTTTCGTTTTGGATTTTTTCGATTTCGCGGTTAATGGTGGCCTCGCGTTCGGCTTCGGTCATATTGCTGTTTACTTGCGATAAGATGCGCTGCGAAACATCGTCCATACGTACAAAAAAGCGAACGTACAGGCTTTTTGGTTTTAATTCGTTTTGTTGTGCAGAAGCCCAAAAACCATCACGTAGGTAATTGTTTTCGGGGGTTGATAACTCGGCAATAACGTTGTAACCGCAATGATGATTGGTTAGCACAAGGCCTTGATCGGAAACAATCTCGGCCGTACAGCCACCGTTAAATTGCACGATAGCGTCTTTTAAACTGCTGTTGTTTATACTGTAAATTTCTTCGGAAGTAAGCTGTAAGCCCATTTTTTCCATATCCCGGTGGTTCAAACGCTCTATGAACATTAAAAACCACATTCCTTCGTTGGCAAAAACATTAACAGGCGCCAACACCAAAGCCATTAATACGGCGATTATAAATTTCTTCATTATATAATTAAAAATTTTAGTTTTTGCGAAGTTACGCTAATTTTAATACATAACGTAAACAGGTAACGGGTTTTAACGAATAGAAAGGTTTGCGATACCATTAAAAAAAAGTATTTTTATGCGGCCTTAATTCAATTAAGCACTATTAGCAAGCAGATGGACACACCCAATTTTAAACATTATTTAATTAATAAAGGCGGTTTAACCGAGCAGGAATATATTAAAATAGCCCCTTTGGTTAAAACCAAGACCGTGGCTAAAGGAACCGTTTTGTTAAAACAGGGCGATGTGTGCTCGCATTTCTTTTTTGTAGAAGAAGGCTTGCTCCGGTTTTATGCCCTAAACGAAGAGGGCAAGGAAAATATTTTACAGTTTGCCACCGAAAATTGGATTGTAAGCGACCGAGGGAGTTTTTATTTCCAAGAACCCTCAACCTATTATATCGATGCGGTAGAAGACACTTTGGTAGTTTTGTTGGATAACGATTTTATAAACCAAACAGCCAAAGTAAGCCCTAACTTTAGGACTAACAACGAGCGCTTGTTACAAAACCACATCAGGCATTTGTACAAACGGGTAAGTTTATTGTTGGGCGCATCGGCAAAAACCCGTTACCTCGACTTTGTAAACCTGCACCCCGATATTATGTTGCGCGTGCCGCAATGGATGATTGCTTCCTATCTGGGCATTACCCCCGAAAGTTTAAGCCGTGTTAGAAAAGGCCTGGCAAAGGAAAACTTTAAACCTTATTAATCAAATCGGCAAATGTTAATTCAATTTTTCCCTCACCCAAAACCCCTTTTGGCTCATTGTTGGTTTTATGTATAAAAGTTGGGCGGTAGTTTTACGCTAAACTTTAAAACCAACACTTATGAAAACTGTACTACAATTATGCTTGGCGTTGTTTTTTTCAACACAACTTTATGCCCAACAACGTTTAATTTCCGGAAAGGTTACCGATAGTTCCGGTACGCCGTTAGTGGCGGTAAATGTAATAGTTAAAGGCACGACAAACGGTGTAATGACCGATTTTGACGGTCTTTACCAAATACAAGCCGCCGATACCGATATTTTGGTGTTTTCGTACGTGGGCTTTCAAAACAAGGAAGAAACCGTGGGCAAGCGCAGCACCATTTCAGTTGTCTTAACTGAAAATTCGACCGAGCTATCCGAAGTTGTCATTGTTGGCTATTCGGCCATGCAAAAAAGGTCGTATGCCGCTTCGGCCTCGCAGATAAAGCGCGAAAAGCAGAAGGCCTACCATGACCAATTGGCCAGTCAAATCCAATCCGGTTCTGCCGTTCAAGCCTTGCAAGGTCGGGTAGCGGGCGTGGTTGTTGAAAATGCCCAAGACCAACAGGCTACGTCTTCACAAATACGTATTAGGGGCATGGCAGCGGTATCGGCACAAAACAAACCGCTTGTTGTTATCGATGGCGTTGTTGCCTCGCACGATAATTTAGAGCAACTAAACCCCGACAGCATTTCAAGTATCGATGTTTTAAAACACGCAAGCGCCACATCGGTTTATGGCAGTCGTGGGCAACATGGCGTTATTTTAATTTCAACAAAACTTAAAGCCGAAAAACAAACCGGTAAATTACCGCTATATATTGTTGATGGCGTTCCCATAAAAAAGGAAAACAATCATATAGTTGAAAATTTAGATGCTGCTGAAATTGCTTCAAAAAACCAATACAATTCGGCCGATGCCAAGGAAAAATTTGGAAAGATAGCAAAGCATGGCTGTATTGTAATGACCACGTACCAAGGTAATTTCAGAATACAAAACAACGAAAGCTATGCCGTTATAGATGAAAATAATTTCGAGCGCACAACGCTATCGCCATTATCGACCTTTTCCATCGATGTGGATAAAGCCGCATACAGCAACATTCGACGCATGATAAACAACGGCATGCCTGTTGCCCCCGATGCGGTTAAAATCGAGGAAATGGTTAATTATTTCAACTATAATTATCCGCAACCCACGGACGGGCATCCGTTTTCCATTAATACCGAAGTAGCCAAAACTTCTTGGAACCCCAATACCAAAATCGTTAAAATTGGGCTTCAGGGCAAGACCTTAACCCCTGATGAGTTGCCGGCCTCGAACCTTACGTTTTTAATCGATGTTTCGGGGTCTATGGGGCAACCCAATAAATTACCCTTGTTAAAATCGGCTTTTAAGCTGTTGGTTAACCAACTTCGGGAGCAGGATAAGGTTGCCATTGTAGTATATGCCGGGGCGGCAGGGGTGGTGCTGGAACCTACTTCGGGAAAAAACAAAGCTAAAATTTTAGAAGCCTTGGATAATTTGCAGGCAGGAGGCTCGACCGCAGGTGGACAAGGTATTATGCTGGCCTACAAACTGGCCGGGGAAAATTTTAAAAAGAACGGCAACAACCGTGTTATCTTGGCTACCGATGGCGATTTTAACGTGGGAGCTTCCAGCGACAAGGATATGCAAACCCTTATTGAGGAAAAACGCAAGTCGGGCGTGTTCTTGTCGGTTTTGGGCTTTGGATATGGCAATTATAAAGATTCCAAGTTAGAAACCTTGGCCGATAAAGGCAATGGCAACCATGCTTATATCGATACTATGCAGGAAGCCCAAAAAGTATTTGGAAAAGAATTTGGTGGTACTTTGTTTACCATTGCCAAGGACGTAAAAATACAAATAGAGTTTAACCCCAACAAAGTACAAGCATATAGGTTAATTGGTTACGAAAACCGAATGCTTAACGACGAGGATTTTGTGGACGATACCAAGGATGCGGGCGAGCTCGGCAGTGGCCACACCGTTACGGCGTTATATGAAATTATTCCAACGGGATTTGAAAGCCCTTATTTAAAAACCGTTCCCGAATTAAAATACACAAAAACGGAAGGCCTTCAAAATTATAACAACGAGCTGTTTACGGTTAAGTTCCGCTATAAAAAACCAGAGGGCAATACCAGTATAGAAATGGTGCATACGCAAAATGATGAAGTAAATGAAGCTTCTGACGATTTAAAATTTGCCTCGGCGGTGGCTTTGTTCGGTATGCAGTTGCGCCAATCAAAATATTGCAACCAAACAACGCCAAAACATGTTAAGGAACTTGCGCAATCAGGCAAGGGCAACGACGATGAGGGGTATCGTTCGGAATTTATCCGATTGGTGTCGTCTTACGAAAACGTATATTTTGAATAACTTACAAGCAATTGTTTTAAAAGGCTGCCATAAAATTTGTTAACAACTTTGTGGCGGCTTTTATACTTGTAACCCCCCTTGAATTAAAGGTTTTTTCTATAATAGGCAAACAATTGGGTAGGATGTTGTTTGCAAATTACAGACTTTAGTCGGGTTTAAAATCTTGTTTTTATATTAAATTTCCTAAGTTTGTCCCGTGAATTTTTAAAACATGTGACCTATTTAACTATTTGGGGTCTTATGTAAGGAATTAATATTAACCATAACTTAATTGAATTTTTATGAAAACAAATTATCTTATTTGCTTATCCTTTTTGTTTGCTTTTGGTTTTGCAAAAGCACAAGAACTGCCTGCTAATCCGCAACCGGGGAAATGCTATGTAAAATGTATTACCAAAGACGAGTTTAAGGAAGTAGAAGAAACCATTGTTGTATATCCGGCATACACAACATTGGAAGTAATACCCGCTACCTACAAAACCGTAGAAGAAAGAGTGTTGGTAAAAGAAGCTTCTAAACAATTGGTTTACGTTCCCGCTGTTTACGAAACCGTGGAAGTGCCTTATATTAAACAAGAAGGTAGAACCGATTTAACTATTAACCCTGCATCTTTTGGCAGCGATTCCAGAACTTTTGAAGTATATCCTAAAACTTCTGGATGGGAGTACAAAGAAACCGTTTGTGATTCACCAAACAAAGAAGATTGTGTTGTAGCCTGTTTTGTTGAGTATCCTGCACAGTTTAGAGATGTTAGCTTTACTACTTTGGCTAAAGATGCTACCGTAAGCAACGTTCCTGTAAACGAAATACCAACAACCTACAAAAAGCAAGTAGTAAAAACACCTGCGAGAATGACCGAAGTTGAAATTCCTGCCGAATATACAACCATTAAACGTCAAGTAATCGCTACTTCTGCTACAACAAGAAGTGTAACCATACCGGAAAAAACCCAAACCGTAAAAAGAACTGTATTGGCTAAAAAAGGGGGCATCACTACTTGGGAAGAAGTTGATTGTGGTTTGTTAGATGCCAACGTATTACCTATTTTCTACGAATTGGGAAGCGCTCGTATTACACCTGAGTCTAAAAGCATTATCGACGAAAAATTATTGCCATTACTTAACAGCAAGCCTGTAAGTATCGAGCTTATGTCGCATACCGATTCTAGGGGTAACGATGATTTTAACATGTCCTTATCGCAACAACGTGCCAATTCTGTGGTTAACTATTTAGTATCAAAAGGTATTTCAAGAAGCCGTTTGTCTGCTAAAGGATATGGCGAAACCAGATTGGTAAACCGTTGTTCTAACGGTGTAGACTGTACCGAAGCCGAACACCAAAGAAACAGGCGTACCGAGTTTAGGGTTTTAAGCAACTAAAAACTTAAACAGATAAAGTAAAAAGGACACCCAATTTTTGGGTGTTTTTTTTTGTTTTAAATAAATGTAAAGCTGTTTAATAAAGCCACGAGCCGCAAGTTGTAATATTTGTAAAAACACACCAGTAGAAATAGAGAGAAGCTCTATTTTATGTTGATATAATGCCGGTTTTGTTTAGGAATGAACTTTATGTTTAGGATATTTTGATGTTTAGGTACGGCAAAAAAATAGAGATGTGGTATCCATATTAAGTACCCCCAACTCGAAGTTATTCTCTGGCTATATTTTTTAGTGGAACACACACGTAAGCTAAAATAAACTTATTTTAATGCGAAATAGGTATTGTTTAAATCAAGTGTACAAACAAGAAAAAATTAAAATTAAAAAGAGCTATAAAAACAAAACCAAAGCAAAAACGAATGTTTTACTTTGGTTTAATTGATTTCATAGGTCCTGTCCAAAATTTTGGATAGCACCCAATAGTTCTAAATAGTTATTATTTAAGCGTAAACTCCGAAACGGCAACTAAATTCTTTTCATTGTATACGTTTACAATATAACGGCCTTTTTCAAAGTCATCGCTGCCGTTTTTGCCCGTAACAAATTCGCATACATTTAAATTGGTGTTTTCGTAATTAAACTTGCTTATTGTACTGTAATTCAGGGTTACGTCGTCGAACTGTACTTGTTCGTTTAATCCTAAAATAGCATTGTTCGGGTCCACAACCTGAATGTACAATTCTTGGTCGCCAGCTTGTACCAACGCATTTTTGGCAACAATAAAGCACACTTGTATTTTATCGCTCCTGCCGGCTCTTTCGGTAGGCACGACCTTGCCCGAAGTTCTTACAATGGCCCCGCTGCCTTTTAACTGTACGGCCGACAATACCGAAGCATCGGATACTACTTTGGCCAAAGCGGTATTTTGTTGCAACAGCGAATCTGAAAATACGGCGCGTTCCTCTAAGCGCACTCGGGTGCTGTCCAAAGACGAGGCCAAATATGAGTTTTGAATACGTAGCGATTCGTTTTGCGCCATAAGTGCATCCATTTCCTTTTGCAGGGTTAAATACTTTTGTTTATAGCCCCACAAACTTTTAATATTGGTTTCCGATATTTTTAACGAATCGATTAAACCTTGGATACGCGCCCGGGCTTCTACTAAATCTTTATTGGCAACATCGTTGTCCGCAATGGCTTTGTCGTATTGTTTTGCCATTGTGTTTAAATCGTTCATTACCAATTGTTTTTGTTCGGTCAGGTCTTTTTCAACCTGTTTGCTGTTCGAATATAAATTCAGGGTATACAAGCCTGTTCCTACTAATAAAGCCAATACAATTCCTAAAGCTATTTTAAGGCCATTGCCACTTTTTTTACTTTCCATAATGATTTGTTATTTTGTTGTTTTTTAAGTTTTCAAATTGTTTTCAATGCTAAAAATAAATAAAAATGTACTTTGATTTAAAATTATTTTTATCCAGGGGAAATTTGTTCTTTTTAATAGTATTCAATAAATTTTTAAACAAATGTCTTAGTGAATAAAAATATAACCGACATATTAAAATATTTACTAGCATTTCCAATATATACGAATAACTTAAAACTTTAGATGTTGACTTTGTTGTTATTGGTTTTTTAGGATATATTGGTGTTTTTTCCAACTATGAAAAACGGGGCACGAAAGTTTTGGGTGTAAAAAAAAATGTTTAATGCCCAAAATAGCAAAACACCTCCACCGCCATTGATTTGTAGTGGCCAAGACAACGAAAGAATAAGGTTTGGTTTGATGTAAAATTGGTGTAACGCACTAATTTGAGAACAAAAACGGGTAAATATCTTTTCTTGAATCAGGAATAGAACTTGGCACTCGGGTCCAAACCTCGTCTATCCATGTTTTACCCTCGTTTGGCGACCATGACAGAACCAAGGTGTTTTCGTCCTGTAACTTATATTTCAATGTTACGTCCTTTCCTATTAGTCTTGGGTTTATAACGTGTTGGTCGATATGTTCGGTAATCATGCCGTCCGGTTCAATTTTGTAGGTACCGTATTGGCTAATTATTGGCGTGTCGCCCGTATACGCTTTCGGTGTGGATACAAATGTTAAAAAAGTACCGTCGTAGGTATTAATAATTTTGTAAAAATTACTGGGTGCGGTAAGCGTATTGTTATTGCCTGCTTCGTAATCGATGCCTCCTGTTTGGTTCCACATGCCTATGATAGTGGTCGAGTTGGCCAATTGCTGTGTTTGGGCTTCAAATACCAAAATAGTGAATAATGCCAGTAATAGCGTTAAAATTTCCTTCATGGTTTAATTTTTTAGGATTGATGTGAAATTAGTACACTTTAATAGTAACTAAATTTTTTTTTGTTATGAACCAATTTAAATGTGCAATAGTTTGTGTATTAACGCATACTGTATCAAAACAATAGTTCTTGTATCGTTAATTTCGCCATTGTGGAGCATGGTTACAACTTGTGCAAAAGGTAATTCCAGCACTTCAATGTCCTCGTGTTCGGTTTCCAGACCGCCTCCGTTGCTTACTTTCATGTCGTTGGTGTACTCGCCAATAAAAAAGTGCATTTTTTCGGTTAAAACCCCGGGTGAGGAATAGGCTTCGTAAACTTTTTTTACGGTTTTTAGCCGATAGCCTACTTCCTCTTCGGTTTCCCTAATTACGCAGGCTTCGGGGTTGTCCTTGTCTAACATGCCCGCACAAATTTCCAACAAAAAGCCATCAGTATTGCCGTTAACAAAAGTGGGCATTCTAAACTGTTTGGTTAAAATAACGGTTTGCTTTTGTTTGTTGTATAATAAAATCCCGGCACCGTCGCCACGATCGTAAACTTCACGCATTTGGTTTACCCATTTGCCGCTGCGCATTAAGTAATCGAAGTTTAATTTTTTTAAAGTATAATAATTGTTGGAAAGCAGCGTGCTTTTTATGTTTTTTATGTGGCTGTTCATCTGTTTATATAAAGTTTGTTATTCGTAAGTTCGTTTTTTTACATACTCCAACAATTCTTCATGGGTCATGTTCCTTATGGTGGCGTATATGTTTATCAATTCTTGATTTTTGGATTTTAAATTGTACTTTACTTTGTATTTTGAAAATCCGTTTTCTTTTCCTTTTTGATTGAACGAAAATGCCATATTTTGGTTTTCTTCATTTTTATAAAACGCATCGATTGCTCGTTTTAAGTGGGCTACGTCCATAGGGCTTTTGTTGAAGAGTTTTTTAGATTGAAACGTACTGAAATTAGTATAAAGTTCTTTCCTCTGTTTGGGGTTTGGTTCGTTTTTTACAATCAAGGTGCCGTAAAAATAGATGGTTTTTTTAACAACGGGGAAAACGGTTCGGTTGTGTTTTAACGATAGATAGTTTATAAATTCCTTTTTGTTTAATAGGCTGTCTTTTTCATGGCGTTTGTTTGGGCCGAGTAGGGGGGAACCCTTTTGGTCGAAAAATAAATAATCGTCAAAAAACTCATTTTTCTTGTTTATAATGCTTCTTAGGGTTAAACGTTCAAATCGGTTATTGGTTATTTCAAATTTGAAAGGGATTAAAATTTCGATATATCCTAATTTGTTTGGTTTTACTTTTATCGGGATGTTTTTTTCAACGTCAAGCTGTTTTAAAATAATTGCAGGTTGGGAATAAAAATAAATAGTTATTAGTAATAACAAAACAGAATCAACCCCGAATATTTTTACAATTCTATTTTTCATTCTATTTGTTTTTAATGAATATCCGTATTCATACCTAATTCTTTAGATTTATTGGATTCTGTCATTCTGAGGAACGAAGAATCTCTTTATTATTGCATGTAGAGATTCTTCACTTCAAGTTTACCTTGAGCTTAGTCGAAAGGTTCAGAATGACAAAAAAATACTTATTTTAGGTATAAATACGGATATTCTATTTGTTTTTAAAGCACCCTTACGGTTCCACGATTTCAACTTCAAAAAGTTTGTCCCAACGCTTGCCTGTAACAAAAAGGGTTTTGGTTTCGGGGTTGTAGGCAATGCCGTTTAAAACGTCCAAACCTTCGTGTTGCGTAACCAGTTTTTTTAATGGCGTAAAATCTATTACGCCAATAACGGCGCCGTTTTTTGGGTTTATAATGGCAACACCGTCCTTTTGGTAGCGGTTGGCATAAATACTGCCGTTAACCCATTCCATTTCGTTTATGCCTATAATTTTTCCTTTATTGGTGTATATTTGTATGTGGTTTTCCTCGGCCAAGGTTTCGGGGTTTAAAAGCCAAACGGTTTCGGTGCCGTCGCTTTTGTAAATTGTAGCCCCATCGTGGCATAAGCCCCAGCCTTCCTTGCTTTTACCGTATTTAAAGCTGTTTGTTTTTTCAAAAGTATCGGCGTTGTAAACAAACCCAACGCCCTCGCGCCATGTTAGCTGGTATATGTTTTGGTTAAAAATGGTAAGGCCTTCGGCAAAATATTCCTTTGGTAAATCTATGTTTTTAATAACTTCGCCCGTTTTATAATTTGTTTTCCTAAGTTTCGATTCGCCGTACTGCCCCGTGCTTTCGTACAAAATACCGTCGTGAAACTCCAAACCCTGCGTGTACGACATTATATCGTGCGGATATTGGTTAACAATGTTGTAGGTGAAAATTTTAGGCGCTTGGTCGTTTAGTACTGTAATAGTAGTGCTTGCCGTTTGTTTTTCGCCATTAAAAAAAATAGTAGCTTCAATATTATGCTTGCCCAGTTTAAGGTTTTTTAATGGTGAAGAAGCCTCGATAGGCAATCCGTTTAAGGTAAAGGTTGCCGAGTCTGCAATTTTGTTTTTTTTGCTTTCAACCGATAGCAAAAGTGTTTTGTTTACGGCAATATCGCCTTTTTCGGCATTGGTTTTAATGCCAAAATCGTTTTTTTTGCTTCCCGTACCCGAACCGCAGGAAATTAAGGCGGTATTTAAAAATATGATTGTGAAGTATTTAATAAAACCCATGAGTGCAATATTTTCCTTGCAAGATATTTATTTAAAATCGGTTTAAAAAATCATTGTTAAAATTTTAAAAGGTTGTATATTTGCAGCGGCAAGTCCTACACAACCAGCTCCTGTTGAATCCTCCAGGGCGGGAACGCAGCAAAGGTAAATGGTCGTAGCGGTGTGATGTAGGTAGCTTGCCTTTTTTTATGCCCTTTTGTTTCCTAAAAAGCATTTCAAAATACTACCTTTACGTCTAAAAAAAATCATTATATGTCTAAAGTTGTTTTAATTACAGGAGGTTCGTCTGGTATAGGTAAATCTATAGGAACTTTTCTTAGTGAACAAGGTTTTGTGGTTTATGGAACAAGCCGAAATCCGGAAAATTATAGCACTAGTCCGTTTCCTATTTTAAAACTCGACGTAAAAAATACAGAAAGTATACAGCAAACCGTAGCAACTATTATTGAAAAAGAAAACCAATTAGATGTGCTAATAAATAATGCAGGAGCGGGTATTACTGGAGCTATTGAAGAAATTCCTGAAAGTGAAATAAAAGCCAATTTCGATACCAATTTTTTTGGACCTATAAATGTTATAAAAGCCGTGTTACCACAAATGCGCAAACAACAATCGGGTTTAATTATTAATATAACCTCTATTGCGGGTTATATGGGCTTACCATACCGTGGCGTTTATAGTGCTAGCAAGGGTGCTTTAGAGCTTTTAACTGAAGCTTTTAGAATGGAATTAAAACCTTTTAAAATTGCAATGACAAACATGGCACCAGGCGATTTTGCAACTAACATTGCTGCAGGGCGTTATCATGCGCCTTTGTTAGACCATTCGCCATACAAAGTGCCTTACGGAAACACTTTAGAACTTATGAATACCCATGTTGATACTGGTAGCGCCCCGCTGTTAATGGCTAAAGCTGTGTTAAAAGTGATAAATACCAAAAACCCAAAAATACATTACAAAGTAGGGGAGTTTATGCAAAAATTTTCGGTAGTACTAAAACGCATTTTACCAGATAAAATTTACGAAAAAATACTAATGAAGCATTATAAATTATAGTGCTTAACGATTAATAAGTCCTAAAACCTGTTCTTCAAAGTTTACAGAAAAAATATTAGCATTGCTATTAATTACCTTCTTGTGTTTATCGATAAGAATGGTTTTGGTCATAGGTTGAATGGCTAAAAACTCTTTTGTAATTTCTGGGTTTTTAAAAACATATTGGTTGTCTAAAGCAAAACGATTGCTTACTAAAGATTTTTTTACTTTATCAATACCGTAGTTGTCTATGTTAATAGTAATAAAATGCACGTCTGGATATTTTTTTCTAAGTGTACCAAGTAAGTATTGGCTTTCTTTAAAATGATCGTAAAACACGTGCGACCAAAAGGTAATAACTGTTGGTTTTTTTAATAGCTTATTTATTTCAACCTCATTACCGCTGTGGTTAATTAAAGCTATTTCAGGAAATTTAGCACCAGATCTAATGTTGGCTATGGCTGTAGCAAAACGTTTTAATTCGTTTTTACTTTCAATATCAGAACTTTTACTTAAAAAAGAATTTAACAATTGGTCGTTGGCCTCGACATCTGTGCTTTTAGATAAATAGTTTAAGGTGTAATAACGCAACAAATCATTTTTTATGGTCGGGTTGCTTACCAAACTATCAACCAGATTTAATTTATCTAAATGGTAACATAAAGCGCCTTTGGTATGTTTTTTATTTTGAGAGTGCGCATGCTTTTTAAGCGCCAAAGTATTAAAACTATGTCTTAAAAAAGTATTGTAATAATGGTGGTCTTTAAAAAAAGCATCGTTGTAATCTACTTTTTTTCTGTAGTCGTAAAAATTGTCGGGCAGTGTTTTTAAAAATTCACCTTTATCTTTACCATAATGCACAAACGGATATACTTCTTTATTAGAATAGTAATTAAAATTAATATTAGCTTGAGCTATTTTATCGAATAAAGACGAGGTTTCGTATTTGTTTTTAAAGGTGTTTAATTTCTGAATTTTTAAATGTTTTAGCGAGTCTATTCGTTTTACGTAAAGCTCTGGAGCCAATTGGCAAAATTTAAAAATGTTTTTTTCTAGAATTTCGTTTTCTAAAAACTCGTTTATAAGGTAATTATTTTTTTTAGCACCAACTCCTGTGTACACTAACGATTCGTCAAACTCTAAGGTGTTTAGCCTAAATAGTAAACTATCGGCAGGTTCTAACAACACAATTTGAATTTCACCACCATGATGAAATGTATAAAGACCTTGCTCGATATTTTCAAATTTGTATAAAAAGCGGTTGCGCTTATCGAGTTTTACGGAATCGATAATCTTATCGGCTTTAGAAATAACCACAAAATCGTTGTTGGGGTTAATAATTTCGCCTCCAAAATATGCATCAGAACTTTGCGCTGTTTTATCATCATCTACACAATTAAACAGAGCAAGACAAAATAAAATACATAAATGGTTGAGTTTCATAAATTCCTTGGTACACATTTTTACATTACAAAAGTATGGCTTGTAGTTAAACAGTGCTGTTAAGGCGTTGTTAAATATTGAAATAGCAAAAAACCGCTAATATAAAAAAATCATTGGTGTTTAGCAAAAAGACTTTTTTAAGCCTAAGCTTTAGTTTATATTATAAATTAATTTTGAAGCGCCTTGGTGATTAATATATTTTGAAAAGCAGCCAACCCCTTTAAAATATCACATGAAGTTTCGTCTTACGGTTTGAATTTTCTACTTTTGCACAAATTTGCAATAAGATTTACGTTAAATACCGCTTGTATAGGGGATTGCAAATAAAAATTACATATTAATCTGAGTTAAAATTATACCAATTTATGTTATCAGTATCAAATTTATCAGTACAATTTGGAAAACGCGTGTTGTTTGATGAAGTAAGCACCACCTTTACTTCTGGGAATTGCTACGGAATTATTGGTGCCAATGGTGCCGGTAAATCAACGTTTTTAAAAATTATCTCAGGAAAACAAGATTCTACCTCTGGCCATGTGCACTTAGAGCCAGGAAAACGCATGTCGGTTTTAGAGCAAAATCACAATTTATACGACGAGCATACCGTTTTAGAAACCGTTTTAATGGGAAATAAACCCCTATATAAAATAAAAACTGAAATTGATGCTTTGTATGCCGATTATAGCGATGAAAATGCTGAAAAAATTGGTGAGCTTCAAGTGCAATTTGAAGAAATGAACGGTTGGAATGCCGATAGCGATGCTGCAGCCATGTTATCGAATCTAGATATTAAAGAAGAATTTCATTATACCTTAATGAAAGATTTAGATGGAAAACAAAAAGTACGCGTGCTTTTAGCTCAGGCGTTATTTGGAAATCCAGACGTGCTCATTATGGATGAGCCTACCAACGACTTGGATTACGAAACCATTTCGTGGTTAGAAAACTTTTTGGCTAATTACGAAAACTGCGTTATTGTTGTATCACACGACCGTCACTTTTTGGATGCCGTTTGTACACACATTTCAGATATCGACTTCGGAAAAATAAACCATTATTCAGGAAACTATACGTTTTGGTACGAATCGTCGCAATTAGCTGCACGCCAACGTGCACAACAAAACAAAAAAGCCGAAGAAAAGAAAAAAGAATTAGAAGAATTTATCCGTCGTTTTTCTGCTAACGTAGCTAAAAGTAAACAAGCCACCAGTAGAAAGAAAATGATTGATAAATTAAACATTGAAGATATTAGACCTACAAGCCGTCGCTATCCAGCCATTATTTTTGAGCGCGAGCGCGAGGCAGGCGATCAAATTTTAAATGTTCAAGGTTTAGCTGCTTCTATTGATGGTGAAACCTTATTTAAAGACATCGATTTAAATTTAGCTAAAGGCGATAAAGTGGTTGTGTTTTCAAGAGATTCTAGAGCAACAACAGCTTTTTATCAAATAATAAATAGCAAACAAAATGCCGATGCAGGAAAGTTCGACTGGGGTGTAACAACTACACAATCGTATTTACCATTAGATAATAGTGAGTATTTTCAAAATGATTTATCACTTGTAGAATGGTTACGCCAATGGGCAAAAACCGAAGAAGAACGTGAGGAAGTTCACATTCGTGGTTTTCTTGGAAAAATGATTTTTAGTGGCGAAGAAGCTTTAAAAAAATCGAATGTATTGTCTGGAGGTGAAAAAGTACGTTGCATGTTAAGTAGAATGATGATGACCAGAGCCAACGTATTAATGCTAGACGAACCTACCAACCACTTAGACTTAGAAAGTATTACGGCGTTTAACAATTCGCTAACCAATTTTAAAGGCACCATTTTGTTTACCACACACGATCATGAGTTTGCGCAAACGGTAGCCAATAGGGTAGTAGAGTTAACACCAAACGGCGTAATAGACCGTTACACCACGTTTGATGAATACATGCAAGACCCAAAAATAAAGGAAATGCGTAATAAAATGTATTCGGTAACAGTATAAGAAATAAAAAAAGAGGTTGTTTAACATGAAGCAACCTCTTTTTTTATAGCATTTGTTAAAACTTAAGCTTCTAATTCCGAAGTAATATCATCAATAATTTTTGTGGCTTTTTCAAGTTCATCTTTGTTTACAAAAACTTCTTGAAAACCAGGAAAAATGCCACCTCCAAATCCGCCCAAGCGCGCCGATTCGGTTTGGTCTTTAACTACAGCGCTAATATCTACAGTTTCAAGCTCAGCAAGAATACGTCTTACAATAATCATATCGCCTGTATAAATTTTTATGTAATTAGAATCACTCATAGTATTTAGGTTAAAGGGTTTAATATAAATATACAATTTTTTATTGATATTTCCTTTAAAAAGCAACATCATAAGGGATCATTCCCAATTGTTGTGTTTTTATTTTAGTACTTATACCCTA
>JBKEDS010000044.1:0-3597 GCA_047975545.1 Flavobacteriaceae bacterium
TAACTTTATGGATAATTCACAGGCTAAGCACAAAAGGGCATTTGGGATTCCGAGTTGTGAATTGCTTTCAGTTCCTTAACTTTATGGATAATTCACAGGGCACACGAGTACATTTACGAGATAGGGTTAGTTGTGAATTGCTTTCAGTTCCTTAACTTTATGGATAATTCACAGGTTTGTATCACTAAACTATCACTAAACTATCGTTGTGAATTGCTTTCAGTTCCTTAACTTTATGGATAATTCACAGGTACAAGATTGGAAGAACCATCTTGTACATGTTGTGAATTGCTTTCAGTTCCTTAACTTTATGGATAATTCACAGGATACTTGCCGTAAAAATCTGGTATCCTGTTTTTTATGATGTGCTTAGAATTTAACATTTTAGTGGATTTAAAGAAGTTTCGACACCGTTCGACCTGATTTTTTTAATCCTAAAACAATTCCAATTGTTGGCTTGGTGGTTCGGGTTCTATTTCTTTTTGGCCATGAAAAAGTTCCATCATCCCGAATTGCTTGTCGGTTATTTGCATGATACAGACTTTTCCTTTTTTTGGCAGGGCATTTTTGGTGCGTTTAATGTGCACGGCCGCATTTTCCCTACTGGGACAAAAGCGCATGTATATACTAAATTGAAACATGGCAAAACCATCGTCCATAAGGTTTTTACGAAATTTGGCAGCCACTTTTCGTTCGGTCAAGGTTTCGGTTGGCAAATCGAAAAATACGAGTACCCACATACTTCTATATTGGTTTAGTCTTGAAAATCTTTCTATTTGCATGTTTACAAATCACCTTTTACTTACATATGGCTTCGACAAGCTCAGCCTCCATTCGACAGGCTGAGCCTCCATTTGATAACCAGCCTCAAAAATATGCCCTGCCTTACCCACCAAAATCGGGATATAGTATTTTACGGCTACTTCCCGAAAAGCACTCGTACAGGCTATTGGCGGTACGGCTCATGGCTACCATTAGGGGGCTTTGTTTACCGTCGATTACCACGTCCATGGCGGGAATCATTAACAATTCGGTTTTTATGTTTTTGGTTAATTCGTCCAGATTACAGCCTGTTTCTACAATATCGTACACTATGGCATCGACATAAGGGCGGTAGGGTTCCATAACATCGTCGGCCAAACAAAAAGCATTGTACTTATTGCTATGGAAAATGCCCATACTTGGCAGTAGGCCGCTACCGACTAAAGCCCTTGCCGCCACGGCCCGCAAAATGGCATAACCGTAATTAAGCAAATTGTTGGGAGGCACACCTTTTTGGTTTCGGCTAAATGCTTCTATATCAAATAAATTTTGAAAGTAAAATGCGGCCGCCAAGGCTTCTTGGTTGCCAAAATCGCCACTTTTTACGTCTTTGGCATAGCGTTTTAAGCGTATGGCATTTTTGTTTCTTGCTAAAAAATGGTTGGCTTGGTTTTCTATCTTAGCGGTTACGGTTTGTTGCCAAAGTTGCTTTTTTAAAGGGATACTGGCATTGAGTTGATGGCGCATGCGCTCGGTTTGTTCGGTATGGCCTACCAGAGGCTGTAAAAAACCGCAGGGCAAGTGTTGTTTGTCGCAGGTAATAACCGCTGTTTTGTTTTGCACCAGTTTCATTAGCAGACCGTTGGTAATGGTAATCTGCGGGTCTTCCAATATTATATAGCCCAAATCCTCTATGGGAATGGTGGCTTCCCGTTTGTTTTCTTCCGGGAAATTAACCACCAATTGTTCGTTACGGGTACTTAAATAGGCGGGATTGCCGAAAAACAGGGTGCGCTTTATCATTTTATCACTTTTGTAATGTTCCCCAGTTTATTTACTTCTAGTTTCCAGCATCGTTCTTTAATCATTACTTCGTCAATAGCTCGTTCCATTTTATTCAATGCCGAATATTCAACTTTGTTTTCAATAACCCTGGACACATTCGCCAAAATAAAAAAACACTGGTTGCCAGAACTACTAACCATTTTATAAACCCGTTTTATTTGTTCAACATTTAACTTGGTAACATCGACCAAACTTGGATTTTCCATTTCTTCATCCGTTGGGACATAGACCAAATCGTTGGGGGAAAGCGAAAATAAATAAATCCCATTTTTCACATTAGGCTGTATGGGCATTCGCTCTTCTTTGGGCAAATGCGCTACTTGCTTTTGATGGGCAATGACCTCGTTCAACGGTACGGTCTCAAAATTTCTTTTTTGTTTTTTTTCATCCCAATAAATAGCAAAAAACAAGTTGGTGCCATCCGTGGCTTCCATTTGTTTATGATTATTTCCGATTTTATCTCCCAGTTGAAATCTTTTACTCCCAGTTTCACAAAACCTTAATTTATAAACAGGAGTTTTACCAACCTCTTTTCTTTTCTCATTAAAGGTGTCTATCCCTTCAGGAGAAAAGGCTTCTTCAGGCTTCTCGCGAAATCTGTTCAAATGATTAACTAACTCTAATTGCAGATTGTAATCCCCAACTTTATGGATGCCTTTTAAAACACCCTCATACTTTTTGTCGTTAAGTTTATTAATTGGCTGTCGCTTCCCATATTTTTCACTCTTAATTTTAAAATGCGTCTTTTCTATTTTGTTTCCAAACTCATCAATTATTGGATTTGTTTTCAAATATTTTTGAGTCTGTCCAATGTTTTTGTTGTTTGAAATAAAGGCTTCTTCAACTTTTAATCTGATATTGGCATCGATGATTAACTCTCGCTTCCCAATACCTTTTGAAATATCAAGTACGTCAAAATCAAGCGTAATCTTTCCATATGGCATTGGATCATGCAAAGCCTTCCGTATCGCCCAGTTATCGCCTTTGGTCTGTTTGCGCAGTTTCTTTTTGGGCTTGCCGTCTTTGCCTAAATTTAGATTTCCATTTTCGTCGGTATAGGACCAAAATTTGTTGTTGGTCTTATTGATTACCCGTAAATTCTGCTTGAAACTAACGACAATCCTTTCTATTTGCTTTTTGGCTTCGGTCGGGAAGTTTTGCCAGGGCATTTGCATTGTTTTGGTATAATCGCCCTTGTCGTTCTTTATCAAAAGTTTGCCCCGCAATCCGTAATTCTTGTTTTCGGCATTTAACGCACTTAGATAGTGCGTATGGTTTCGGGCGGTGCAGGCAACAACCAAGGCATCCAGGGCGTGGTGCCTATGGTCGATACGCTTTGTACTGAACCCTTTACTGAGCTCGTCGGGAACTTGAATGCGGAATGCGTTTATTTTGGAATCCCAATAGCCGAACTCATCGGTGTTTTTCAGTTCGTTAAGCCTTTTGAATCGTGGTGCGACGATTTCGTTCCACTTGTCGTGCAAGCCCCAATCGTGTTTTAATTTGGAAGTAACAGAGCCCGTAACAGGAATAAGTTTTTTTGATGTGGCTTCCCTTTCCCCATCTTCCCGCACAATATTACTGAGCAAGCCTTTTACCAATTTGCTGATATACCTACTGTCGTTTAGCTGACGGTTAATAAACCCTTCGGGGATGTCCTCGCTAAGCAAATTTTTGAGCTTCGCCTTGTTGTTTTTGAAATAGGTGTTTACGTGGCTTTCATAGGCTTCCAACGTTAATAATTTGTGCCCGAGCACGATACTGCCGCCA
>JBKEDS010000033.1:0-42650 GCA_047975545.1 Flavobacteriaceae bacterium
ACCATTAAAGCCGAATCCAGACGTTTAATGCTGAACCAACTCAAACTAAACGAAAAGGAAACTAAAAACGTTTCATTCACCATAAACGTTAGAACCCCTGAAATTACCAACAACAACCGCATTAAAATAAAGGATCGCGATAAAAACCAGCTTAACTGGGACAACAAACTTACTTTAGAATTTTTGGGCACGCCCATTATTAAAAGTATAACCATAACGCCTGTACCACATGTAAAAACTATTTTCTTGGCCGGCGACTCTACGGTTACCGATCAAGATGTAGAACCTTGGGCCTCTTGGGGGCAGTTTATTACCAATTACTTTACCCATGATGTTGCTGTTGCTAATTATGCAGAATCGGGTTCGTCACTTCCTGCCTTTAAAGGAGCCTTACGACTAGAAAAAATAGTAAATACCATGAAAGCGGGCGATTACCTGGTGATAGAGTTTGGCCATAATGACGAAAAGATTAAAGGCGAGGGTAATGGCGCTTGGGGGCTTTATACAAACTTATTAAAAGACTTTATAACTACCTTTCGTGATAAAGGCGGTAAGGTCATACTGGCAACTCCTACCGAAAGGCGTCATTTTGATACCAACGGTACCTTAAAACACACGCACGGCGATTTTCCTGAGGCCATGCGCAAAGTAGCTTCAGATTTGGATGTGCCACTTATCGATTTAACCCAAATGACCCGTACCATGTACGAAAGTTGGGGCACGACTGCTTCTAAACATGCCTTTGTGCACTACCCGGCCAATACATTCCCGGGCCAAACAGAGCCCCTTGAAGACAATACGCATTTTAACGGCTTTGGGGCCAACGAAATAGCGAAGTGCGTTGTTAAAGGCCTTAAAGACCTTAACCTAGATATTGCCAAATACCTTAGGGATACCGCACCTAACTACAATCCTACAAACCCCGATGGGTTTAGTGATTGGACACTTCCCATGAGCACGCGATTTGAAAGTAAAAAACCAGACGGTAATTAAACACTATGATACAGAAACACTTAAGCATCCTCATTACATTTTTAATAGGTATGAACCTAATAGGGTTCTCACAGGAAACCGAAAAAATATACCTTTCAGGCCAAGATTTTAAACATCCCGTAACTTGGGAATTTATGTGTACCGATGGCCGTAACAGCAATGTATGGACTACCATTAATGTCCCCTCCAATTGGGAGCTGGAAGGCTTTGGGGAGTACACCTATGGCAGATGGTACAAAGAATTAAACCAAACGGAACCTAGTAAGGAAGAAGGCTTTTACAAGTACAGGTTTAACATGCCCGCTCATTATAAAGGTAAAAACATTACCATTGTTTTTGGTGGAGCCATGACCGATACCGAAGTAAAAATAAACGGCAAGCTGGCCGGAGCGATCCATCAAGGCGGTTTTTATGAGTTTAGGTACAACATTACCTCCCTAATAACATACGGACAAGAGAATTTATTAGAAGTGCACGTCTCAAAACATTCTAGTAACAACACCGTAAACAACGCCGAGCGTAAAACCGATTGGTGGCTTTTTGGTGGTATCTATCGGCCTGTTTGGTTAGAGGTAACTCCTAGCAGCTATATAGAACACGTAGCGGTAGATGCCAAAATGGACGGATCTTTACAAGCCGATATCAATCTTGTGAATATTCCTAAAAACGCAACTCTAGAGGCCAGCATAAGCCCTGTTGGTGGTACAGAAACCTTTAAGGCATTTTCATTTCCTGTAAACAGAAATGACGCATTTAAGAGTATTAAAGCCCAATGGAATGGAGTTAATACTTGGGATCCGGAATCCCCAAACCTATACGATCTGAACCTAACCTTAAAAGAGGGCGATAAAGATTTGCACACCTACAAGACCCGCATAGGATTTAGAACCTTAGAATTCCTTAAAAAGGATGGTATTTATGTGAATGGGAAAAAAATAATCATGAAAGGTATTAACAGGCATTCCATTTGGCCAGAATCTGGCAGAAGCACCGATAAGGACATCAGCATTTTAGATGTAAACCTGCTAAAGGATATGAATATGAATGCCGTACGGTTTCACTACCCGCCTGATGATCATTTTCTGGAAGTCTGCGATTCCTTAGGGCTTTTTGTACTTAACGAATTAGCGGGCTGGCAAAATGGATACGACACTAAAACGGGCACCAACCTTATTAAGGAAACCGTACAAAGGGACGTCAACCATCCATCGGTTATCATTTGGGACCATGGCAACGAAGGGGGCTGGAACTATGAGATAGATCACGTTTTTCATCAATACGACCCCCAAAAACGAATTGTGATTCATCCCTGGGCCGATTTTAATGGCTGGGATGCCCACCACTACCCCACTTATTTAACCGGAATGCACCGTTTTAATAACGGCGAAAATGTGTTTTTTCCTACCGAATTCATGCATGGCACTTACGATAATGGAATCGGTGCCGGATTAGAGGATTTTTGGAAACGCTATAAAGAAAGTCCGTTGTTTGCCGGTGGGTTTATTTGGGCTATGTTAGACGAAGCCGTTTTACGAACCGACTGGACGGGAGACGAAAAATACGACTCTAAGGGCAACTTAGCGGCCGATGGCGTGCTTGGGCCCCACCGAGAAAAGGAAGGCAGTTTTTTTACCTTAAAGGAAGTTTGGGCACCCATTCAGTTTCAACCCAAAATGGTCACCTCGAAATTTGACGGGTCGTTCCTTATCACAAACGATTACATCTATACCAATCTCAACGCGTGTAAAATGGAATACCGGGTACTCAAGGCCAACAATAATAGTCTTTACAATAACGATAAAGCAGAAGTGATTGCTTCCAACCCCATTACCTTAGAAAGCATAGAGCCCGGTGAGACCAGAAAAGTCGGTTTTCAATTACCCGAGAATTTCTTTGAAGGCGATTGGCTAGAGATCACCGCTCATGACCCATACGGAAGGGCAATCTATACGTGGTCCTGGCCCATTCACAGAGCTTCTTACCTAGCAACTAAATTAATACCTAAGAGAACCCAAACCAAAGTAGCTACGGCCACCAAAACCAACAACCATATTGTTTTAAGCAGCCATGCTCTTAGCATTACGTTCGATACGCTTTCAGGCGAAATAATTAGTATAAAAAATAGCCGCGGGGACGTTCCCTTCAACAAGGGACCAAAACCTGTAGGCATGAAAGCCGTTGTTAAAAGCGCAACGATTGAGCAAACTAACGACGCAGCCATAGGTGTTTTTAACTATGCTGGCGGTATCCACGCTATTAAATGGATTTTATTTAACGATGGAAGATTAAAGATGGACATGATCTTACTAAAGGATGCTGGGAGAAACAGCGGATTTGACGGTGCTGCCTTTGAAGACAACATCAACCAGTTTGGTATTACCTTTGAGTATCCCGAAGAGGGTGTTGAGTCTATTAAATGGCTTGGCAACGGGCCTTACCACGTCTGGAAAAACCGTATAAAAGGCACCACCTTTGGCCTTTGGGAAAAAGATTACAACAACACTATTACAGGGGAAAGCTTTGAGAATTTAGTCTATCCGGAGTTTAAAGGATACCATGCCAACTTTATAGCGGCCAATCTTAAGTCTGAAAAAGGTGCTATCCGGTTTTTTAGCGAGAACGACCACCTGTTTTTAAGGCTGTTTACTCCCGATCTCCCAAAAAAGGCCGTATCGCAAGTATCCCCACAGCCAAGGTTTCCAGAAGGCAACCTTTCGTTTATGTACGAAATACCGGCTATGAGATCGTTTAAGCCCATTGAACACCATGGCCCCAACAGCCAGCCTACCAATATTAGGATTAAAAGTGGCGACGATGGCATACCCATGACACTCTGGTTCGATTTTAGGGATTATTAGTTTTAACACCGTAAAACAAAAATTTAACAAAAAAAGGAGATGTTTTTTATCTAAAAGCAGGTAAGTACAGGATAATTTACTGCTTTATAGTGGGTAATTTGGTCTAATTGGATATAGGACTATTCATTAACATTCTAATTATTAACAATAAACCCAATTTTATGAAACAATCCCTTTTAAAATACTGTATCTGTATTTCCTTCTTGTTAATTGGTTTTTTGGCGACAGGCCAAGAAAAAACCATTACAGGAAATATAAAAGATGTAAGCGGTATACCTCTTCCTGGGGTTAGTGTCTTAATAAAAGGCACATCAACAGGTGTTCAAACAGACTTTGACGGTAATTTTACCCTACAGTCTAATGTTGGCGATGTTCTGGTGATTTCTTACATAGGAATGAGAACCATAGAAATTACGGTAGACTCAAGGTCTAACTACGATGTGGTGTTAGAAGAAGACGTAGCCCAGTTAGACGAAGTTGTAGTGGTGGGTTATGGTACCCAAAAGAAATCTGATGTAACGGGGGCCATGTCTAGCGTAGATGCCGAAGAGCTTATGACCTTACCGGTAAATAACGCTTTTGAGGCCTTACAAGGTAAAGCGGCCGGTGTAGACATCACCACGAACCAACGTCCGGGTACGGTAGGATCTATTCGTATTCGGGGTAATAGGTCGTTAACAGCCAGCAACTCCCCTCTTTTTGTGGTAGATGGCGTTCCCTTATTATCATCGTCTGCAATCGAAACCATTAACCCAAGAGATATTGAATCTATAGATGTGCTTAAAGACGCTTCTGCAACGGCCATTTATGGCTCTAGGGGTGCCAACGGGGTTATTATTGTAACCACAAAGCAGGGTAAAGTGGGACAGTTCCGGTTAAATTATTCGGGAACCGTCACCACCTCTACCATCGTAGATAGAGCCCCATCAATGAGTGCGGCAGACTTTATAGAATTTCGTCGTTGGGCGGCCTATAACCTAGATCCCAATACTTACGCACATCCCAATTCCCCTACCCTAGAAAATGATACGTTAATTTTTGACAGTCCATTAGATGGGCAAACCTCTAGAGACAATGTATTAAGTGGGTGGGCTAACGGCAGCTGGAATCCGTCTTTGGTAACCAATACCGATTGGACCGATTTTGTAACCCAAACCGCCATTACCAGTGAGCACACCATTAGTGCCAGTGGCGGTACGGAAAAAATGAGGGCCTACGGGTCGTTTGGCTACCTAAGCAACGAAGGGACCCAAAAGGGACAATACTACGACCGTTATACGGCCAAACTGAGTGCCAACCTAAAACCGGTAGAATGGTTTACCTTAGATGGTAACTTAAACCTGTCCTGGAGCGAACAGGATTTCGGAATGTCTACATTAGGAGGTCGTAGCGGTTCGGTACCTAACGCCATTTACGGGGCTGCCAAGTCTGTTTACAACATGGCCGTACCTTATGACAGCGAAGGAAATCTCGTTATCAACCCAGGAGGGGAAAACACCATTTTTACCATTATGGATGAATGGAAAAAAAGTACCCAATTGTCGCAAACCATGCGGGCATTAGGTAGTTTCTCTGCCACTTTTGATGTAGGCAAGCTCTGGGAACCACTAGACGGGCTGAGCTATAAGCTTAGCTTTGGGCCCGACTTTCGCCACTGGAGAGAAGGCGTTTATATAGACGGTACCTCATCGCACAGAATCAACTCAGACGGTAGCACAGGCACCAGTTATGCCAGACTTCAAAACCGTCGTGATTTTTCATGGACCCTAGACAACATGATTACCTATAACAAGACGTTAGCAGAAAAACATGACATAGGTTTAACCTTACTCCAAACGGCATCGTCTTGGAACATAGAAACGTCTGGTATGTCTGCCAATAATATTCCAAAGCCTTCATTTCTTTGGAACGCTTTTAACGCTATAGACCTCACCAACCCAGACAATAATGCCAGTATGGGTTCTGGGCTTACCGAGCGTCAATTAAGCTCTTATATGGTACGTATGAATTATGGTTTTGACGACCGTTATCTGTTAACAGTCTCAGGACGTTGGGATGGTGCCTCCCAATTAGCCGAAGGCCATAAATGGGACTTCTTCCCCTCGGCTGCTTTAGCCTGGAGAATAGACCAAGAAGATTTTATGCAGGATGTGACTTGGGTAAATAACCTCAAACTGCGTCTTGGCTTCGGTACTACAGGTAACTCAGCAGTAAGCCCTTATGCCACAAAAGGTGATATTGCATCAATATTCCTTCCGTTCAACGGCTTATCTAACCAAATTGGGTATACCACTAACGAGCCTTATTATTCTAGGGATCAACTTTCTATGGCCAACCCAGAGTTGGGCTGGGAAAAAACGACCCAATACAACTTAGGAATCGATTTTGGCTTTCTACGCAACAGGATTAATGGTAGTTTAGAGCTATACAAGTCTTATACAGACGATCTTTTAATGTCGGTTAACATTCCAACCCTAACAGGATTCCCTTCAACCTTTGCCAACATTGGCAAGACCAATAACCGTGGGGTGGAACTCACCTTAAATGTGGTTCCGGTCGAGACCGCTTCAGGCTTTATATGGGACACTAACATTAATGTGGCCTGGCAAAAAGATGAAATTGAAGAGTTGGCCTATGGCAAAAACGACATGATTGACAATGCTTGGTTTATAGGCCGATCTATTGGTGTTTACTACGGATACGACAACGAGGGCATCTGGCAGGATACTCCCGAAGACCAAGCCGAAATGGCCCTGTGGAACGCCAATGGTTATGATTTTACTCCCGGAAATGTAAGACCTAAGGACCAAAACGGCGATTATGATATGACCACAGAAGATCGGGTTATTTTAGGCAATAGCAACCCACGATGGACCATGGGATGGAACAACACCTTTCTTTACAAAGGGTTAGAACTTACAATCAACACCTATTCCCGTTTAGGCTATACAGCGTCATTAGGCGGCTATGCCATGACTGCCCATAGCAACCAGCAAGATGTAGGTTACTGGACTCCAGACAACACAAATGCCGAATTCCAAAAACCTATTTTAGGACAGGCAACCTCTGGGTCGCAAGATGATTTTTCAGGACTACTGGGTTACACAAAGGCCGGTTTTGTAAGAATCAGGAACATCTCCTTAGGCTATAACTTTACAGACACCTTCTGTGAAAAATATGGGTTAAATAATTTAAAAATTTATGCCCAGGCCATTAACCCTGGCAGCATCTACCAAGCTGTTGATTGGTATGATTTTGATGTGAACTCCTCAATATTCAACCGTAGCTTTGCGCTTGGAATTGACATAGGTATCTAGTAATAAAAATTGCAGTAAGAAAAATAGAAATTTAAAATGTTACAAATGAAAAACTTAAAATATATAGGTCTCATGGTCATCGTTGGATTATCGATAAACTCCTGTAAGGAAGATTTTCTTGATGAAGAATTGACCAATCAATATTCTACAGATTATTTTGAAACCGCCGAAGGGCTCGAAGCCTTAGCTGTTTCGCTTTATGGCAACATACGGTGGCACTTTGGCTACGAGTGGGCTTATGGCACCACTCTTTATGGTACCGATGAGTTTACCAATGCCAACGACCTTACCAACGAAATGTGGAACACGTACGACAGTCGTTTTGGTCCATTGGGAGCAACACCTTCAACAGGGGCTGCCAATAATAACGCAACCTCGCCGGCAGCCCTTTGGGACCAGCTGTATTATGGCATCGCTTCGGCCAATACCATAATTGCCAATGCCGATTTAATTGATAACGAAGAAGTACGCAACCGTTCTCTAGCACATGCCTATTTTTTGCGCGGGTACAATTATTACCGCCTTACAGCACAGTATGGTGGCGTTGTACTGCAAACAGAGCCTGCCGTTGGTGTGGTTCGTAATTTTGTAAGAGCTTCAGAAGAAGCTTGCTGGGAGCAGGTTATTTCAGATTTTCGTAATGCTTACGATCATTTTGAAGGCGAAGTATTTACCTACGGAAAAGGCATTACCTGGACCAAGGCTACAGCGGCCCACTTTTTGGCAAAAGCCTTGTTATTCCGTTCCTCAGAGCGTAATGCCGATTGGAATAGTGCTTATATAGATTCAGACCTCGCCGAAGCCATCGAAGCCTGCTCTTACACCATTGGTGCCAGAGGGCCCTTAACACCTAATTATAGTGATTTATACGCTAACTGGACCGGTATAGACTGTGAAATAGAAGAACTGGATGAGATACTCATGGCCGCTGGCCACAACGGGGATGCATCAACTACCGGCCGTTTTGGCAACCGTACCTACAGCTATTTTACGTCCCAGTTTTCAAACTTTTCTGGCGGCTGGGTACGTCGTGGTGTTTGGATTGGCAGTATGGATTTTCAGCGTTGTCGTCCTACAGAATATACTTATGCAGTATACGATCACGTAAACGATGCCCGTTTGTGGAAAACCTTTAAAACCGTTTACGGTATTAACAATGTGGTTAATGGCGACTTAGGCCTAGAGCCTGGAGACCCTGGGATTATCATGATTTTAAACAGTAAAGACGATACCACTTACGATCGCTACAATTTTGGGGCCTTTGTACAAAATCCAAATTGGACAGACGATGCCGGACGCTTACCAGAGTGGGAAGTTGGCTTACGCCAAACCACCACTTCTGGGTCGTTAACAAGTACTCCAGGCCAGTTTGTGCCCAATGTTTCCGTACTGTACCAAAATGGCGAGTATGTTGCTCCTAATTTTAAGAGCCAACCTATTTGTAATTTCTTTGCTGGCATTAACAAAACCGACGATGGCTCCCGTTTTGCCGAAAGGGGCGATGCCCACCGTGATGTTACCATGGCCCGTTTGGCAGAAACCTATTTGTTACGTGCCGAATGCTATGCCCGTTTAGGTCAGTATGGAGATGCCATGAACGACATTAATGTGGTTCGCGAAAGAGCACAATGGAAATCTGGTGAAAACAGATCGTTTTACAGCGACGGATCGCAAGCCTTTGAAAATAATGCCTTAAATACTGGGACTGCTGCCGATAATTATGTGTATTCTAACCTTAATATGAATACCTATTATCTATCCAATCCAGATGTAGCGGTTACAACAGATGCCTCTAGCCTATTGCTAACTTCGTTCCCTAACAATTTACCAGAAGAGGACGAAGCTGTTTTGGCTAGTGTTGGTGCTTCTACCGACTACGAACGCGCCTTGCATTTCATCCTTAACGAGCGTACCCGTGAGTTAATTGGCGAATGGCAGCGTTGGGAAACCCTATCTAGAACTGGTACCTTAATTAAAAGAGCCCAAGCGTTTAACCCAGAAGCTACGTTTATCACAGCCAACAAGCATGAGCTTAGGCCCATCCCACAATCGTTTATTGATGGGTTGTTAAACGATGATGGCAGTAATTTAACAGACGATCAAAAAGCAGCCTGGCAAAACCCTGGTTACTAATTTGTATTTTTTAACCATATAAAAAAAACGCTGGACATTAAACATCCAGCGTTTTTGTTTGTATATAGGTAAGCAAGCATGAAGGTGCAGGATGGAAAAAGAAAAATTTATACGTTTTTTTACGTAAAACATTCGTGACCAAATTTATAATAGCCTATCTAAAACAACACGCATACTCATGAAAATAAACCAATTACTGTCATTAGTAGTTTTATTATTTACTTTTTCAAACTGCGCCCAAGAACCCAAAGATAACCCAACCGTATACACCGTTGGCGATTCTACCGTAAAAAATGGCCGTGGTGATGGCTATGGCGGCCTTTGGGGCTGGGGCGATTTTATAGGTCAGTACCTAGACAGTACAAAAATAAAAGTAGAAAACCATGCATTGGGCGGCACCAGCAGCCGCACCTATCAAAACTTGGGGCTTTGGGATTCTGTACACCGCCAACTTAAAAAAAACGACTACGTGCTTATCCAGTTTGGCCATAACGACAATGGCCCCCTTAACGACACCCTAAGGGCACGCGGGACCATAAAAGGCATTGGTGACGAAACCGAGGAAATTAACAACCTAATGACCAAAAAGCACGAAGTTGTGCACAGTTATGGTTGGTACATAGAAAAGATAGTAAAAGATGCCAAATCTAAGGGAGCCATTCCTGTTATCATGTCGCCCATACCCCGTAATAAGTGGCAAGATGGCAAAGTACCTAGAAATAATGAGTCCTACGGTTTATGGGCCAAACAAATTGCCGAACGCAATAAGGTAACCTTTATAGATTTAAATGAAGGCATGGCCTCTAAACTTGAAGCTTTAGGAGAAAATCAGGTAACGGGCACCTACTTTTACAAGCGCGACCATACGCACCCTTCTGCCAAAGGGGCGGCAATGGCAGCCGCTACCATCATTGAGCAGTTAAAGTTAGACAATACGCTTAAAACCTATATTTTAGATACTCCTGAAGTAAAACTACCAAAAAAGAAGAACATCTTTTTAATTGGCGATTCTACCATGGCCAATAGCAGCAACCCTAACACGATTGGTTGGGGCGTGGCCTTCCCCGAATTTTGCGATACGCTACAAGTAAACATTATTAACAAGGCAAGGGGCGGCAGAAGTAGCAGAACCTTTATTTTTGAAGGCTTGTGGGATAAGGCCAAAAGCGAATTTAAACCGGGTGATGTCGTTTTTATTCAATTTGGCCATAATGATGCAGGAAACATTGATAAAGCAAAATACAGGGGATCGTTAAAAGGCATGGGCGACGAGACCCAAGAGGTTGTTCGAGATAGTGTAACCGAAACTGTACACACCTATGGCTGGTACATGAAAAAAATGATACAGGATACCAAAGCAAAAGGAGCCATCCCCATTGTTTTAAGCTTAACACCGCGTAACGAGTGGCCCCATGGTAAAGTTGAAAGACGTACCGACACCTACGTAAAATGGGCCCAAGAAGCCGCCGAGGCTGAAGGTGCCTTTTATATAGATGTAAACGATCTTGTAGCTTCAAAATATGAAACCATTGGTAAAGACCAAGTAAACCCATTCTTCCCACAGGACCATACCCACACCAATTTAGAAGGCGCAACATTTACCGCCAAAGCCATAGCCGAAGTATTGAGCAAATCTAAGCATTTTGGTATGAGAGGGTATATTGATTTAAGGAAGTAACCGTTAAAGAAATTAGAAAGATAAATACATGTTTAAATTTAGAGTTATGTCTGTTCGAGCCCTTCGGCTATGCTAGGATAAACTAAAGTCGAGAACTTTTTTTCAAAACGAGGCTTCGACTGTGCTCAGCCTGACATTCTCAAGTTATTTAGTATATAACTATCTACTGACCTCTATAAGCTATTAATCAAAGCCATCTACTCGCCTCTTAATTGTTAATGACATTAACCAGAAGCACTGCCAAAATCTGTTTATTGTTTGGTTGGCAAGCTGTTGTTTACCTTGTTTTCAATTTTTGGGGATCCGAAATAAAAATACAGGGTACGTTCAACGGGTTGGTTTATGGTGTTTAAATCGCTTGAAGGCCCCAATCCTTTTACACTAGATTGATTAGTTCCCATTTTTGAGCCTGTTGCCGGAATATGATCTAAAAAAGACACATCACCAACGGGCAAAGTTGGGTGTTGTACATCGCTATCAATCGCATAAAAATCAAATAATCGCACAAATAAATTATCCTCTTTTGTTGCCACAGTGAACTTCCCTTGCATGGTGCTAAACTCCATCCAAACAATGTCTGAAAAATAGCCTTTAAACTCAGGATACTCCCATGTTCTTCCCGCTAGGGTTGTGTTATAGCTGTTCTCATAAACATCAAAAACAACACCTTTTAATCTGTTTTTCCAAACGTGTCGAGGACCTTTACCCAACCACTTTGCACCTAGCATCAATCCTTCTGGGAAATCGAAACTAACTCCTGAAAACGGGTATTTACCACTCAAGCTGTAGGCATAATTCAATTCCAACCAGCCATTGGGCTGCATTGTCCAACGTACATAATTTAAATCGCCCGTATAAGCCACCTCAACAACATGACTATCTCCTTCTTTAAAGTGTTTTAGATTTTTAAATTCTGAAGTGCCACTTACTAAAACAGGCCCATTACTAAATGGTAAAGCTCGGCTGTTATCATTACCCAACTTAGCTAGCATTCCTGTTTTAGTGTCAAAGGTTACCCTAATGCTATTGGCTTTCAGGGTCAATAAATTAACCTCTTCAGTCACTTCAACAGATTCGTTTACGGTTCCAGTTTCAAACAAAGGGGTTAACAGCGCTTCATTAGATTTAATTTTCCAAACCCATCTGTATATTTCGTTATGGTGCGGATCAGTAACTCTTAAAGCCAATCCGTCACTTTCCTTCCAGTTAGCTGGTAGGTCTAATTTAAGCGTTCCTTTCTCAACTGGTTGAACATCGGGTGCATTGGCAATACCGCTTTTTACGACCTCATGCCCTGCTCTGTCATCACTTTTTTGATTAAAATTAACCAACTCCCATTCAAAAACACATTGGTTTAGATTGGTGAAATGAAAACGGTTTTCAACTGCTATTTCACCATTAAAATTTTCAGTCAATTTTTGGAGTGTTATGTGAACGGGCGAATAAATTTCCTTTATGGCATTAAAACTAGCTTCCTTTTCCCTATGAGGCCCCACAATACCATCGGCTGCGTTTAAACCATTTACATCAATGACACCGTTTAAATCGGTCCTCACAATGCCCTCGTCGGCAAAGTCCCAAATAAAACCACCGGCTCCTTTTTTAGAGTTCCAATGCAACTCCCACATATCCTCCAAACCAGCGGCAGCCCCACCATCGTGCATAGCGTGTAAAAATTCTGTAGGCATGTATAAATTAGGACCTTGCATGATTTCTTCGGCACTGTAATAGCCTTCGTAATGGTTACAATCTACACCGTTAATGGCATTATCGGGTTTATGGTGCGCATGAATTACTGTTCGGCCGGACAGGTCGTATTTTCTATATTCATCAACCAATTCATGGTTGTGCCCACCTTCGTTACCGTTGCTCCAATACAAAACCGAAGGGTGGTTGGCATCCCTTTTAACCATTTCGGCCACTAAAGGTTTCCCTGCCTCTGTACTATATGAGTTTTGCCAACCGGCCAACTCATCAATTACATACAACCCTAAAGAATCGCAAACCCTTAAAAAGTTTTTATCTGGCGGATAGTGTGAGGTACGCACGGCATTCATGTTCATGTCCTTAATGATCTGCACGTCCAACAAATCGGCTTTCGGGAACGTAGTTCTACCATACTCGGGCCAAAACACATGGCGGTTCACCCCTTTCATTTTAATTTTGGTTCCGTTTAAGTACAGTCCCTCTCCTTTTTTTAGTTCCAAAGTTCTAAAACCAAATTTATCTTTGGTTTGATATACTGTTTGGTCCGATTTTTTAAGACTGACCTGAACTTGATATAAATTAGGCGTTTCTGCCGTCCATAATTTTGGATTTTCAACGGTTGTTTTTACGTTAACCACAGAATCTTTCGATTTTGTTTTGGCATTGGCAGTTCCAACTATTTCGCCATTGCTATCTACGATTTTAGCTTCAACAATTCCTCCTTTTAATGCTTTATTCAAATGTACGTTCATGCTAAACGTACCATCGGCTTTTGCGTTAACAGATGTCCAACTGATATGCTCTTTGGGCATCGCCTCTAAATATACCGGGCGGTAAATGCCTCCAAAAATCCAATAATCGGCATAGCGCTCGGCCCTGTTTACCGATTTATCGGCAGACATTTTGCTTACCTTAACCTCTAAAAGATTAGGTTCTCCAAACTTAAGCTTATCGCTAATATTATACTTAAACCTATAAAAAGCACCTTGGTGTACGGCTCCCGCTAGCTCTCCATTAACTTTAACTTCGGTGTCGGTCATTGAGCCTTCAAAGACGATATTAATATCCAAGTCTTTCCAGTTGTCAGGAACGCTAAATTGATATTTATAAAACCCCTCTTCATCATGATATCGAAAATTTTTCCCGTTAGTAACGTTATCCCTACCATAATTGTAATTGCCAAAGCCTTGTTGCTCCCAATGCGAAGGCACTTCAATTTTTGACCACGCTCCACTTTTTCTTCCCTTGGTGACCCAAAAATCCCAAGTTTTGGTGTTTTCGGCATCGGTACCCGAGAGATATATTTTTTGTTTTGAATTTTGAGCACTAACGCTAAATGTCAACAACAAAGCAAACAATTTGATATATATTGATTTCATCTTCTCTTTTTTAGTCTTTATGATTTAAATTGGTAACACTGCCCCATTCGTTAACATGCAATGCTGTTTGGAAGGTTACATCTTCGAACGTAAGATGTTTTACATTGCGGATTACGCTGGCTTCTTCTGCACTTTCGATAGTTACGTTCTTTAAATGCACATTCTCGATTTTTGAGTTATCGTAGCCCAGCATAAATACAGGGAACTTGGTACTTTTGCAATGCACATTTTCAACAAAAAGGTTTTTAACCTTGGGATCGAACCCATGGCCCGCACCTTGCTCGTAAAATAAGTTGACTTTTAAGAGTGTTTCAGAGACCTTCCCTATTTTTAAATTGCGGATATAAACGCCATCAATGACCCCACCTCGCGACGAATTGGTTTTTATGCGAATGGCCCTGGTTAAGTGCGGACTGTCCATCTCGCAATCCTGAACAAAAATGTTTTTTGCGCCACCTGCAATTTCACTGCCTATTACAATGCCACCATGACCGTTTTTCATTACACAACCTTCAATTATATGGTTTTCGGCTGGTTGGTTATTACCTCTTCCATCCTCATCCCTGCCCGATTTTATAGCAATGCAATCATCGCCCGTATTAAAAAAACAGTCTTTTATTAAAACGTTTTTACAGGCATCGGGGTCTACCCCATCGGTATTGGGGCCATGCGAATCGATATGCAAATCTTGAATGATCACATTTTCGCACATCACTGGGCTTACAAACCACATGGGGGAGTCTATCATTTTTACGCCAGAAATTAAAACGTTTTTACATTGGTAAGGCTGAAACATGTAAGGCCTTAAATAATGCCCCTCCCCAAAAACCCGCTTTTCGGGGGCTATTGCTTTATGCATCAGCACATGCAGGCTATCGCGGGCTATTTCTTGACTTGGCTGGCCTTCTTTCCAGCCATATCTTGTAGCACCTTTCCATAGCCACCAATATTCCTTACTGGCATTTCCGTTTATAAGTCCTTTCCCGGTAACCGCAATATTTTCTTCTTTGTAGGCATAAATCTGGGGCGAGTAGTTCATGCAATCCATCCCTTCCCAGCGCACCAATACCAACGGATAGTCTTTTGGATTTCTGTTAAATGTTATCACAGCACTAGCACTTAAATGAAGATTTACGTTGCTCTTTAAATAAATGGCACCCGTTAAAAACTCGCCTTCGGGAACGATAACCTTTCCGCCCCCAGCTAGGTTACAGGCTTCAATAGCTTTTTTAAAGGCTTCGGTATTGAGAGTCTTCCCGTCACCTACGGCTCCAAAATCGGTAATGAGATATTCCGTTTCATTAAAGGTCGGTGGTTTTATTAAATTCCTAATTGCTTCGATATATTCAAAAGGATCAATTTGTAAACTAGCTTCAGGTTTTGCTTCTGTAATATCTACCGTGCTTTCTTTACAAGAACTGTGTAAAATTGAACAAACTATTATAAGCCACATATTTACCAAACTTCTACTCATTCTCATCGTTTTTTCTATTAATATCAATTCTACTCAACACAAGCCCAGTATCCATAAGGTAAACCTTTATGGTTGATTTTCCTGACTTTTCAACCTCAAAAGGAATTTTTGCCTCAGAATACCCCCTCATAATATTGGTGCTCCACTTTAAATCTTTCCTCGGATGATCTACATCTTCAAATTTCACCTTTTCGTCATTTACAGTAACACCCAAAACTAAACCTCTACCTTTGTGAATAGCGTAAGTTGGAAGGCATTTTAAGGACATTTGGTAGCTTCCTTTATCCAACTCCACATTATATTCAACAAAAGGAGCTTTGTCTATTTCGTTTTCTTTAAAAGAGGCTCCCGTAAAGGGATATCTGGCTATACTATTGCCATCCAGTCCCAAACCTTCCATTATCATTATATGCTCTCCATCTACTTCTTTTTTGCGGTTAAACGCATTGGCCAATAAAGATACTTCCCCTGGTTTTGTTCCTGATTTGAATACTAAATGGTCGTCTAAATAACGTCTATCGTACTCCCAGTTTTTTAAGCTATCTGGCACAATTTCCATGTTTGCCACCTCGGGCATTCCAAAAATTTCTTGATGCCTCGGAAACGGGTTTATCATACCCTCCCATTTTCCGTTTTCAATTTCAGTGGTATATGTTTTGGCCAAATTTTGAATGTTATAAAACGCTTCAAGCGATTTTTTTGAGTAGCCCAAAGCTCTCTCCGGTTGGTCTTTATACTGCAAACTTAATCTGGCATTCAGCACCTTTATATTCATATTGGCAGCACTTTTAACAGGGTATTCAATCAATTCATAAAAACCATTAGCAAGGTATGCTGGTACTTTTGGCTTTAATTCATTCACTTTATTTATCAAGTCTTTACTGATCTGCAAACGCTTTTGAACAATCTCATCTGCATAAGCAATTAACCCCATTTGTTCAGGCTTCCCTGATTGAAGCAACTGATAATATTCCTTTTTAATTTCGGCGATTGACGGGGCTAAATCTTCACCGAAAATTTGTACTGCCCAGTGCTGTACGTAATCATTCGCTTTTTCGGGAGTCCATTTTTCGACATCCCATGCTAAATCGAAGAAAAACTGGGTTTCTAATTCTGCTGGTTTAATATCTCCAACGTTTACCACCCAAAATCTTGAAGCGTCGTACTGGTAAGCTTTTGTCATTTCAAACGATATCAACGAAGGCGAGTTACTTGAAAGCCAAAGGTAACCGTGCGGCGCTCCCATATACGACAAGTGGTAATATACGCCACTGCCCCCACTTCTTTTTTGTTCTTCCGGGTCTGAAAGCTTTCTGATGTAACCAAAATTATCATCAGGCCAAATCAGGGTGACATCTTCAGGAACTTCCAGGCCTCTGTTATACAATGTCAACACCTCCTTGTACGGCACAAATATTTGTGGAACTTTTGCTGGCTCGCCAATATTTTTTTTAATCATGCCTCTTTGGTCTGCAATTATGGTGTCCATTAATGCAATTTTATCTTCAGTTGTTTTTGGGCCTTGAATACTTCCGTCCCTAATGCCTCGCATTCCTATAGTAAAAATCGATTCGTAATTTGAAGCATCCTTTACCCTATCGTTCCAGTACTCATAAACTTGATTTTTATTTACATCATATTGAAACACGTCTGGAGCATGTCCATATTCATTTTCAAAATTTACCATCCATTCGTAGGTATTGCTTCGGTGCATCATATCGCAATGGGTGGAGCTAATCACAATACCGTATTTATCGGCTACTTTCGGGTTTTCTGGATAATACCAAAACGGTTTTGTGCTGTCGTGCATCGCAGGCCAAATTATATTAGCTTTTAGCCTCAACATCAATTCAAAAATTTTAGCATAAGACTTTGGCCCTAAATCTTTAATATCGGTATCCAAATGTTTGGCAGCCCAGGGTTGCAGACCCCAATCTTCATCGTTTAAAAACATACCTCGGTATTTTACCGATGGCTCTCCCTGAATAAAAGTCCCAGGCCTCACAAACAACGACTCTGCTTGTTTTGGATTTACATCGGCCCACCAAACCCAAGGGGATACACCTATTAATTTAGATATTTCCAATAATCCGTAGGCTGTACCGCGTTTATCGCTACCAATTACAACCAATGCCTGTTTTACTTTATCAAATGGATGATTAACCGTCTTAATAATGAACGATTCCCATTTCCCCTTTATGGTATCGACGTTTATACCTTTTGCTTGAACTAATTCATCAATAAGTCTTGATGTTCCTAACGTACCGGCAATAATGGCATAATCAGAGCTATCTTCAAAACCTAAATCAACATTAGGCCTTATCCCTCCAACTTTTTCAATATCAGAGGCCAACAAATCTACTGTAATTTTAACAACCTCAGCTTCTTCATTGTTAACCATTAATGTTAGGTCTTTAGAATCACTTATTAAAGGAAATGCACCTTGCTCCATTTCACTTGTAACCAATAATTGATTTTGTATATCATTAACGGTTTTATTTTCACAGCCGTAACAGAAAGCCACAATTAATGTAATGTATACTATAAAGTTAACAGATCTCCTGTACGGCAGAACATACATAATTTGATTAGATAAGTGCGTATTATACTCCATAATTTAATTTTATATTATTTTAAATAAAACACCTGCTTTAAAGGTATTGCCACTGGGGACTTGTCTGGATTGGTTTCCATGATATCGGCCATATAGGCCCACCATTTTTTTACAATAGGTTGGCTGGGCAACAGCTTATGGTCAAAATCTTCAGGAAGGTCCTGAACCGCAAAAAGGGTGAGCGTTTCTTCGTCTAAAAAAATACCGTAATGCTGTATGCCAGCATCCGATAAAAGTGTTGCCAATTCAGGCCAAATTGCGTCGTGTCGTTTTTTATATTCGGTCTCAAAGCCTGGTTTGAGCTTCATTTTAAAAGCATATTGTCTCTTTTTCATGTGTTAATATCTATTTTTAAATGGTTACATGGAACACCTGAATTAACATTTTGCTGTGTGAATAAATTTTACCAATGGGTGTTTCATTGAATTATAATTTGTTTAATGCCTTTACCCTAAAATGTCTTTCCTTGATATACGCCAACAGTTCCTTAAAAAAACCAAGGTCTGTAGAATAGTCTGGATGTATACGATCTGGCACGCCATGAAAGGTCAATACCATTGTGTCTCCCGCTTGCAAATTTTGAAGTGCTTTTGTAATTCGTTCTGTTAATTTTGGTGTAGAGGCCACCGTATAACTTGGGATGGCCATTGGGTTATCTATCTGCTTATTATACAACCTGCTGCCACCCGTCCTGGCCCATTTGTAGCCCATCTCTTTTAAGATGTGTTGCGAAATGGAATCGTTCCTGTTACCCGGATACGCAAACGACGTGGGTTTAGGTATCCCATACGCTTCACATTGTGCTTCTATGTATTTCACTTCATTTGCTACGTCCTCTGGGGATAATTTTGTCACGTTTTTATGATGGCCTGTATGGTTCCCAATTTCAAAGCCCATTTTGTGAAGGGCTAAAATCTGGTTCCATTGCATATATTCCCCTTTTTCATCGGGATTTTTAATTGGAAAATCACAAACAAAAAACGTAGCGTTAAAACCATACTCCAACAACAAAGGTGCTACCTGGGTATAATGGCTTATTTCGGCATCGTCAAAGGTAAGAACCACTGTGGGTGTGTTTAAAATGTTTTGTTGAAGTGTTTTCATGGCCACGGCATAGCGACGCCCCAATACCCTGGCCGATGCAGTATCAAAATGCAGTTGGTCGCCCTTATCGGTTAACCCTTCAGAAGAAACCAAAGCAGTATGTTTAATGGTCTCAGGGACGTTTTTTAGGATAGGGTTGATATAATCCTGTTTATTAAAGTACCCTATCTCACCCAGCACAAAGGGCAATTCGGGCAAGTTTAAATCCCGTCTTAAATTCTGTACGAGGATGTTAATGGTATCTAAATATAAGTCGGCTTTTTCAGGTGTGTTATCCGATTCGCCCTGATGCCATAACACGCCTTTTAACCGGCCTTTTTCAAGCGCAATTTTTGCCTTTTGAACGGCTTCATCGTAAGGAAAGTTATTAAAATATCGAGCTCCAGGTTGCCAAACCTTAATAGGAGAACCACCCCAGGCACAAGGAATAAGCCCAATGGTCCTGTCGGGTCGGTCTATTAACATTTGCTGTGCAAACGCTATCCCGGGACCTACACCAGCATAGGGCTTATCAAAATGCAAAGGGTCTTTAGCAAGTACCCAAGAGTTGGTACTATCTAGCATTAAAATACGCTCGTTAGATAGTTGCTCCAAACTATCCAACGTACCCCGCCCTGCCATATTAGATTGCCCAATAAGCAAATACAAATCTGTTGAACCTGTGGCATCTTCTTGCCCATGGGCTTGCCATACACTGCCAAAAGCTAGGGCTAGGCCAAATAACAAGCATCCTATAAATGGGGTAAGGGTTTTCATGCTTAGGTTTAATCTACATTAGGATTGGTATAAAATTCAACCTCTACAATACGTAGCTGCCCTTTGGCATTGGCCGCCTTTTCATCTTTAAACAAATCTAAATCCTTGGTAGGGTCTACTTCTACTATTTCAGAAAAACCATCCTTCTCGGTGTTTTCCCCCATTAATTCTATTCTGATATGTTGTACCCGTACCGACTTTAAATCTAATGTGATATACCCCAAACTCTGTGAGGTAAGCCCCCTGTAGACTTCTTCGCCATCGGCCAAAATACGTATTGGGTATTGCTTGGTTCTCCAACCTGTTAATTTAATAACACATTGGTTCACCACAGATGGCTTGGCCAATTGGTATTCTATCCAACCATTTTTAACCATGCCGTCATTGGTCCATTCGGTAAGCTCATTATCGTCAAAACTAAAGTAAACCGTTTCTTGGTGGGCCCCAGCCTTAGCGCTTCTTATAAATGCATTAACTCGTTTTACGTTATAGGAAGGCGTGTTGGGGGTTTCTCCCCTAGAAAGATTGGAGGGTAGCCCCGCTCCCGGCAAATGTGCTGAAAGCCCGTTTTGGCTTTCAAACGGCACCGTTTGCAATGTAAGTTTAGCCGTTTTTAAACCTTTAGATTTTGCCGTCAAGCTAATATCGCCCGCTTTTAACCCAGAACGGATTAAAACCCGATTAACGCCCAATTCTACTGGCAATTTTTCAGAAAGAATAAAATTATTGGGGCCTTTAGCAATGCCTCCCAAATAAGTAGCATCACCCTTTAGCGAAAATTCAATCATACTGTTATCTACTGGGCAGCGTTGGCCGTTTTTATCAACAACCTCAACCTGAACCATCGCTAAATCTGCTCCATTGGCCAAAAATCCGGCAGGACTGGTGTATTGGGTTAGTTTAATAGCGTGGGGGGCTCCTGCCGTTGTATTAACATCTTCGCTAAGCACCTTGCCTTGGGCATCATAGCTTATGGCCTTGATTTCGCCAGATTCCCATGGAATGTCCTTAAATGTAAAGAGAAACTCATAACTACGCTCACCAAACCCTTTAGAAACCCCATTTACAAAAAGCTCTACCTGTGCTCCAGAAGAGACTACATACATATCTTTTACTACCGTTTTGGTATAGTTCCAATGGCCAAGAATATGGGTGCGGTGCTTCTCAATATCAACCCAGCCGTCCCACATCACTTGGTGCGCAAAAAAACCATCCTTGGGAATACGCATGGGGTCGGTTTCCCCACTCCTTCTATAATTCTCTGCCCCTCTAAAATGCGTATTGGTATCAGAAAAAATTATATTGACCCCACCAGAACTAACGCGTTCACCAGTACCGGGCCTACACTCGTAATAATCAAACCAACGTACAACGTTCTCTATGGCATGGGCATCTTGGTTGTGGTTGTACGAGCTGGCGTCTTTTACTTTAGAGCCATTAACGTTATGTGCATAGGTGCCCCCAGTTCCCTCTTTATGGAATGGTGGACTGTATTCATCCCAATACAACCGTAAGCCTTCGTCCCGCGAATATTCTGTTGCCCACATCGGGATTCGCGCACTTTTATTGATATATAACATTTCACCTCCATACTCGGCCTCGCGGCTATCCAACATTTCGCGGGAGCCAATGGCACGCCCGCCATAGGGGTCGTAAGTGTTCCGTATGCTTTTCATTTCGTACATGTGGGGTTCGCTTATTACTTCGTTACCACTTTCGTAAAATATAATACTGGGGTTGTTACGGTTGTAAATAATAGCATCGCGCATGAGTTCGGTACGCTGTTCCCAGTTTCTACCACTGGAATCCCGTTCGGAATCGCCGGCGGGCATGGCCTGTATTAGCCCAACCCGGTCGCAGGACTCTACATCTTGTTTCCAAGGGGTAATATGCATCCAACGCACCAAATTAGCGTTGCCCTCGACCATTAATCGGTTACTGTAATCGCTTAGCCAGGCAGGAACGGACATGCCAACCGCAGGCCACTCGTTACTGGTACGTTGGGCATAGCCTTTCATTTGTAGGACGCGGTCGTTTAAATATACCATCCCGTTTTTAAATTCGGTTTTGCGGAATCCCGTTGTGGTGGCAACCTCGTCGACATCCTGATTTTGCATTATTATTTTCGATTTTACGGTGTACAAATACCCATAACCCCAACTCCAAAAATGCAGATTGCTTATTTTTTTCTTAATACTAACATCTATGGTTTCATTAGGTTGAATGGTGAAACCATCTTTTGAAAATTGTGCAACTTTATTCCCTTCTAAATCCAAAATATCGGCCAAAAATGTAAATGTTTTCGGTGTATCAAATTCATTTTTAATTTGAGAGGTTACGTTAATCGTAGCTTCTTTATCGGGAATATCAAAATTAGTGGCATACACATAAACACCTATGGTTTTTAGGTTGGAATACAAAGGCAATGTTTGATAAAGTTTATCGGTAATATGCAAATACACATTTTTGGGAATACCGCCATAATTGGCATTAAAGTTTTTATCGTTCCATCGAAACGTTGCACCTGTTGTTTTTTCCCTGTATTTCCAATCGTTGTCCAACCGTACCGCAATAACGTTGGTACTGTTGTAGTTTACAAATTCGGTTATATCGAACCCAAAGGCCATTGCCCCATTTTCGTGAATACCCACGTACTTGCCGTTTACGTACACTTCGCCCCCCATTCGCACACCTTCGAACTCTATAAATACTTTTTTATCTTGGGTGTTTTCGGGCAATTTAAATGTTTTTCGGTACCAACTTACGGATGTTGTTAGCTCGTCTATAGCCAATTTAAAGGCTTCTTCTTGATTAAAGGCTCTTGGCAACGTTATATTACGCCAATGAACATCATTAAAATTGGAGCTTTCGGCATTTTTCACATCGCCTACATGAAGTTTCCAATCGGAATTAAAATTGTATTTCTGCCTTGAAAACTGGCTAAAACAGTGAAAGCCAATTAAAAGGAAAACACTGAGAATTACTTCGTTTTTTAATCTGTTTTTCTTCATTATGAATAATTTACAATCGATTAGCGTTATGGTTTAAGTTTTATGGCAACAGGCTGGTTGCGGTCGCAGGTTAAAACCCCATTTTCGTATTTTAGTTCGGTCACTTGAATGCTGCTTCGTCTTGTTTGGTAATTATCGGCACCTTCATTTTCTGGTATCCGCCCAGGGTGCGTAAAATAAAACACATAAGCCTTGTTGCCGCTGACAACAACATCGGGATGTCCGCCTTTAACGCCGTCATCAGTACCCGTCCCTGGTTCTTTCAGTATATTTTGTTTTTGTCTTGACCAATGAATAAAGTCTTCCGACATAAAAACGCCCAACCCTTGCCAAGCATCGTTAAGCATCCAGCTTTTCCCTTTCCATGTAAAAACAACAGGGCCTTCGCCCCTATCGCCAACTACCCTTTTACCGCTATCGATCCAATTGTACAGGTCGCTACTATCGGCGTAATAAATGGACTTTCCATCGTTTTCATTATTGTAGAACATACGCCATGTGCCATTGGGCAACCGAAACACATCGGCATCGATGCAGCGTTCGGATGCTAATTTTAACTTCGACTCGAATTTCCAGTCTATTAAATTTTTGCTTGTTAGATGAATGATGTAACGTGGGTGGTACCAGTCTTCAAAAATCCCGGGCACGATAGTTAGGTACATGTGGTATATTCCTTCATGTTCCAAAACATCCGGTGCCCAATGGGTAATAGCATTTTCACTTTCGTAATCGATATTGCACGTACCCTTGTAATTCCAATGGGCACCATTTTCGGATTCGGCAACCCCTATTTTTGTACCATGTACCCAAGCCACACCACTTGCAATACTGTCGCTGGCACGCCTGTTGGTGTAAAACATGTACCATTTTTTTGCCTTTTTGTTCCAAATAACGGTAGGGTCGGCGGCGCCATTAAAAACAGGGTCTTTAAATAAGGGTTTATCGGCAATGCTGTTTTGCTGTGCCGGCAAGGGCAAGCAAAACAGAAATAAAAATAGTTGAATGTATTTCATTTAGTAGCGTTATTTTAATTCTACGTTTACTGTTTTATCGTCTTTTTCAAATTGTGCTTGCAGTAAGGTTTTCATTGTTTTTGTTAGTGCCAAATCTTGTGTTATAAGATTGTGTTTTTCTTCTTGGTCAGCTTCTATGTTATACAGTTCGTATAAAGCAGGGCTTCCGTTTTTATAGCGGGTTCTAATAATTTTGTAGGGCGGGTGGATTAAACATTCCTGTATATGCCCCCGTATGTAAATGTTGCTATGGGTATTTGTTTTAGTATTTGTTAGTAATGAAGGCCATACACTTACACCTTCGACATTTTTAGGGGAGTTTACCCCAATGAGCGATAATACTGTGGGCATAATATCGTAAACCGCCATATACCTTGTGCTTTTAAATGCCGCTAAATGTCCTTTCCAATATGCAAGGGCGGGTACACGAAGTGCGCCTTCGTAATTTGTAGTTTTCCAATCGCGCAAAGGACGATTACTACCCAATACCGGATTGGGGCGAAACTTTCCGTTATATTGGTCGGTTGGGTACCAGTTTTCCATAGCGCCATTATCGCTAAAAAAAATGATTAGGGTATTATTGTTTAATTTTTGTTTTTTTAAGGTTTCTAGTACTTGACCTACGCCATAATCCATATGGGCCATGGCTGCGGCAAAATCGATACGCGAACTATCTTTTACGGTTTTTGCATAAGGTATTTTCCATTTTTTTTCTTCCTGAAGCGGAAAATGTGGTGCACTGTATGCTAATTGTATATAAAAATTTTTGGTGGTATCGCGTTTTGTGGTTATCCAATCTATTGTTTCTTTGGTTATTAAATCGGTAGCGTGGCCTGTTTCTTCAATCATATTGTTATTTCTGTACCAACTGGCATCGCCATTTTTATAACGGTGCGTATATTGGTCGATTTGTCCGTGAAGAAACCCATACGAATAATCGAAACCAAAAGTATTGGGGCCATTTTCGATATTTAAGCCTAAATGCCATTTGCCAAATAATGCGGTTTGATAGTTGTTCTGCTTTAAAACCTGGGGAAGCGTTACAATGGAATCGGGCAGCGTTTTTGTGCTTTTTCCGCTTATGGGCGCCACAATGCCTATTCTACTCGAGGGCATACCCGTTAATAACGACACCCTTGAAGGCGAACAGGTTGAATTGGTGTAAAACCGGTTAAGTTGTACACCGTTTTTTGCCAAAAAATCGATGTTTGGCGTATTGATTTCCGAGCCGTTGTAGCCTACATCGTTCCATCCGGCGTCGTCGGCAATTATTATTAAGATGTTGGGGGTTGTTTTTTGTTCGCCATCTCCCCGCTCTTTATTTTTATGGCCGCCACAACTGAACGAAAAGAGTAAAAAACACCAAAAAAAATGCCTAATAAACTGCATTAAAATGCTTTTAATTTTTAAGAGTTAATCTTCTAAGTCTAAAAATAGGTTTTGAAAACTTTTTTTGCATCCTGTACTATACTGCTAAACACCATCCGTTTGTCTTGAAAACATAAAAAGCACTAATGCAGGCATGCAGCATAGTGCTTTTTAGCGTTGAACTTATTTAAACACTTTTAATTAACTAATCGTAACCCGGATTTTGGCTATAAAGCCCGGGAGCAGCCAACATTTCCTGCAATGGTATAGGATACAATAGTGAATTTTCGTTTATTGTGCCTATACTGTTGGAGCTATCCTCAACGGTTTTCCATGCGTTCATTATGGTTATTGCATTTCCCGACCGAATTAAATCGAACCAACGGGTTCCCTCTCCAAAAAATTCTTTTCTCCTTTCCTCAAGAAGTTGGGAAAGGGTTATGTTATTAGCATCTCTGGCCAAACCTGCCCGCTCCCTAACATCGTTAACAATATTATCCACATCGGTTTGCGAGCCGCCGCCGCCATGCAAAGTACATTCGGCCATTAGCATAAGCACGTCGGTGTAACGCAATACTATAAAATCGACACCCCAATCTTCACGACCATTACCATATCTTGAAGGATCTATATATTTTTTCACGACAGGACGATCGGTATACGTTCCTAAATAGGTACCCGAGGTAACCGTGTATTCTTCCACAATACCAAACATTCTACGCGCGTCGGTTGTACTTAAAGCACTTAATAATCCTGAAGAAATGGGGCGGTATTCCAAAGACCCTTGTTCGGATAAATCCAACGATGCAAAATAGGGCTGGTACCCTAATTCTATCATAAAATTACTTCCCACCCCATTACCCGTGTTTTGGGTGTAAGGTACCACCAAAATATTTTCTTTATTGGCATTGCCCTCGACAGTAAATATAGACCCGTAATCGGGACTAAAAACAAACAAACCACTTGATTTTATATCGTTTAACTGCTGATATGCCAAAGCCCACTCGTTTAACCCAAGCGTAGCGCCATTGATACCATAATCGGGACTGGAGCGAGTCATGTAAACCAATGCCAATACACCTTTTGCCCCATATTTAGTTGCACGCCCAAAGTTTACGGCATCGTAAGTGTCTGGTAAATTGGACACGGCAAATTGTAAATCGGAAATAATTAAATCGTAAATATCCGTAGTGGATGTTCTTGGTATTGCGGCTACTTCTTGAGGCGACATGGTTTTATCAATTAACGGAACAGCCCCGTACCACCTTAACAAATCGAAATAACAAAATGCCCTTAAAAAATGGGCTTCGGCTTTCATTATGGTACGTTCTTCTTCATCCGTAATAACATCTCCTTTTAGTTCAATTTGTTCGATTAACTGATTTGCTTTATAAATGGCGTTATAATTGCTAACGTAAGCCTCGGTAATTAAACTATTGGAACTTAATGAGGTAAAAAAATTATTAATGCCTTCCCAGTTCCTGGATGCTTGGGTTGTTGCATAAAAATTATCCGATCGTGTTTCGCTTAGATTCAATAAACGACTTGGATAGCCATAAGTTCCACTGCCATGAAAAGCAATAGAATAAGTAGCGTTTCGCGCTTGGGTAAAATCGTTTAAGTTTGAATAAAAATTTTCGGTCGTTCCTTGTGATAAAGGAATTTGGTTTAAATCGTCTTCACAGGAAAACACTATAAACACAAAAACGATGCTTGTTATTATATTTATACACTTTTTCATTTTTTTTTGTATTAAAAATTAATGTTAAGCCCCACAACTAACGATCTTGATAAGGGTGCCCCCCCATAATCGGCAGGCACCGGATATCGGCCGTCACTACTTCCGGATACATTGGTTGCTTCGGGGTTAAACCCACCATCGTATTTATCCTTATAAAACCAATTTTCCAAGGTTATATACAATCTCGCATGGTCTATGGCATTTAAAGATTCTAGTGCTTTAGACAAATTGTACCCTAATGTTATGTTCCTAACACTTACATAATCCGATTTATACAGCCAATCGGTATTAGGTACATAGCCAAAATTTGTTTTCCAATTACCTCGTACGGCAGGATCCACATCTAGAGTGTTTTCGTTGGCTCCCATACCTGTTCGGTTTAAAGCACGCCCCAATAAACCGTAGACATGCCCTCCGTTTTGCCCTTCTACCAATATGTTTAAGTCGAAGTTTTTATATTTAAATGTATTGGTTATACCCCAGGTGTATTTTGGAGCCGGGTTTCCTACGTCAACGCGATCGTCGACAGTAATTTTACCGTCGTTATTTTGGTCTACGTACCTTGGGTCGCCCAACACTAATGCCCGTCCGCCCCAAGTTGTTCCTCCCGCATCGATATCGGCCTGGGTAACAACCCCGTCCTGCACTACCGTAAAAATGGTATACATGGGTTTTCCTACTTCAAGTTTATAAAATGGCACGCCTCCTCCCCAACTTGAATTAATTTCAATTTTATCCTGATCGGGACCTAAGGCCAAAACCTTGTTTTTATTATGGCTTATATTTGCTGTTGTACGCCATTCAAAATTTTCATTGGTTATATTTATTGATGATAGCTCGAACTCCCACCCTTTGTTTTCAACCTCGCCAATGTTGGACAAATAACTGGTAAAACCCGATGCAGCCAATGCCGGAACCTGTAACAGTAAATCGCTGTTAACTTTTCGGTAGTAGTCGAATACGCCCGTGAGCCTGTTTTTGAAAAGGCCAAAATCTATACCCACATCGGTACTTTCAGACTCTTCCCAATGCAATAATGGATTAGGAATTCCCGATACCCCTTGCCCAAACGATGTTGAACCACCGAGGGTGTAATTATAAGAACCTAAGGTTGAAAATGCTGCGTAATTCCCTATATTATTACTGCCGTTTACGCCCCAACTTCCTCGTAGCTTTAATGCGCTTAACCAATCGGCATTTTTCATAAAACCCTCTTCGGTTACCCGCCACCCTAAAGATAGCGAGGGAAAAGTACCCCAGCGTTGTTCGTATCCAAATTTTGAAGAACCGTCCCGCCTTAAGCTGGCCGATAAAATATACTTTTCCCTAAAGTTGTATTGCAACCTTCCAAAATAAGATATTTGTACGTTTTTTTCGGCATTGGTACTTCCTGTGGAGCCATCGGGAAGCGTTTGGATTGTATAGCTATTATAAAGGTTACCCGAAGACAAGTACGATTTTGTAATTTTGTACGTGTTATACGATTGTCCGGCAAGCAATGTGAAATTGTGGTCGTCCTTAATACTTGTATCGTATGTTATTGTATTTTCATTAACAAAATTCTGCCTTCTATAAGTATTATAATTTCCTCTAATACTCGATAAATTATCTGCTGGCCTATAAACTTCGTTAGTATTGTCGGAATTATCGAAATTAACAGTACTTTTCAATGTTAACCCATCAATAACGTTATAACTTAGATATGATGAAAGCAAATTCCTAAACATGGAATTCCTTCCTATTCTATTTAAAAGTGGAAGTTGGTTTGTTGTACTGCTTCCCCAAGCATATCGGGTTGTATATTTTTCCCCATTTTCGTTCGAGCTACTTTCAAACACAGGTGTAGCCCCCGTTGTTCTATGCAATATTTGATCTTTACCTTCTACTCCGGGATCATTTCTAACAGAATATGAAGGTGCAATGTTTATCCCTATTTTTAATCGTTCCGAGATATTTAAATCTACATTGGCGCGAGCCGAGTACAAAGCGTAATCGGTTCCTATAATGTATCCTTTGTTTTTTGTGTAATTTGTTGAAATATAGTAGTTAGCTTTTTCGGTTGCTCCAGATGCAGAAAGTTGATAACTGTTAAACTCCCCTGTTCTAAAAATTAAGTCTTGCCAATTAATGTAATCTAACCCCGGATGTCCCGGCATATCCCATCTAGGGTCGTACATATACCCCGTATTAAACTCGTCGGCCCCCAAGTCCGGATCTCGGTTTAAGTTATATAGCGCCCGGCGTTCGTCGACTGTTTGGCCTGCAGAAGCGCCCGGTATCCCAGAGGCTTCCCATTGATTGTCAATCATTATTTTTGCCCTTTCAATCCATTGCTCCGCCGATAGCATATCCACTCTTTTTACTTCTTTGGACACACCTGAGTACATATTTAAAGTAAATTTTGGCTTGCCCATCCTGCCTTTTTTTGTTGTAACCAATACAACACCATTTGATGCTCTTGACCCATAAATTGCGGCGGCAGCGGCATCTTTCAGCACCTCTATGGAAGCAATATCATTGGGGTTTATGTTATCCAAAGGACTACCATTGGCAAAACCACCACTACTTGAAGCCCCTTCGGTATGGATTGGAAAACCATCAATAACATACAACGGTTCATTGCCTGCCGAGATGGAACCCGTACCACGAATGTTTATACTAAATGGTTGTCCCGGCATTCCAGTTGTTTGCTTGACACGAACCCCTGCAATTTGACCTATAAGCCCTTGATCGACCCGAGATATGGGACGCTCAACAAAATTCTCGGTTTTAATGGATGATAATGCTCCTGTGGTCATGACCTTTTTTTGGGTGCCATACCCTACTATAACCACTTCTTCCAACTGCGCCGAATCTTCCTCCAAAACAACGCTGTAAACCAATTTGGCATCCACGGCCATTTCTACCGTTTTCATCCCTACATAAGAGAACACAAGCACTTCGCCTTGTGCGGCATTAATATTAAAATTGCCATCGAAATCGGTTTGGGCGCCACGGGTCGTGCTTTTAACAATAACATTAACACCCGGTAGGGGCACCCCCCCGACATCCTTTACCTGACCGGTAACATTTTTTTCCTGGGCCATTGCAAACATGCCAAAAAGCATAAAAACAATACTGGTACAGTACCCCATTAAAGTCTGTTTCATAAAAATTAGTTTTTTGTTAATAAAATAGTTAAGCAGCCTTATTTTGTTATTTTTAGCTGTAAAGCGCTATCATTAAGCTCGAATTCATTCTGTTCTACCAACAAAGCTGTTTCCGCCCCTGCTAATAAAACAGGACCGTAGCCATGAGCCGCAAAAACATTTATTGGCCTGTAATAATAAAAAGCGGGATCGAAACCCATACCCGTGCCAACGCAAGTTCCTTCTACATGTCCTTTGCCGTTAACTTTAGTAGCTACAGCGTTCCAACCAAGTAACACCATAGGAGCATAAGTCATTTTATCAATATACCCTCTGTTTATGGCTCGGGCTATTGAATATATGTAAATGGCCGTTGCAGATGTTTCGAGGTAAGAATCGCTTTTATCCAAGAGCTGGTGCCAAAACCCTGTACCATGTTGGTATTTTGCCAAACCTGCAATATGTTTTTGTAATTGGGACAACACCTCAGGATACCCTGGATGGCTTTTTGGCAAAACTTCCAACAGTTCAACCATTGCCATAACCGCCCAACCATTTGCACGCGCCCAATGGAATTGTGGATGTACCTCCATAGATTGCACCCAACCGTGCATGTACACCCCTTTTTCGTGGTTGAACATTTTTTCGGAAAATTGTTTTACTTGGCTTACGGCATCATCGAAATATTTGGTTTCGCCTGTATATTTCCCCATTTGGGCAAGTGCAGGCACACTCATAAACATATCGTCAAGCCACAAGGTGTTTTTTTGAGGTCGGTTTCTTGCCAATGTACCATCGTTTAACCTAAACTGTTTGTTACTAATGTAATCTATATAATTGCTTATTAATGGGTCTACGTTTGCTTCTAATCCGTCTTGTTTCGCTTTAATAAAAGCGGCACATAACGCCCCTGCAAAATCTAATGCTTCCGGATGGAGTGTTTTTAGCATATCCGGGTCTTTTATGTTTTCGGGGTCATAATGTTCGGCTATATCGGCAATTAATTTTAACCGTTTATTGGAATAATCGGCAAAATAAGGCTCGCCAAGGGCTTTGGATGCCGACAACATTCCGGCATAGGTAACGCCCCATTCGTAACTTGTTAACCTAAATGCCCCAGGCTCAAAAGTGATGTCTACGTTTTTATTCTTTTTATAATCTTGTATTTCGACTTTAGTTTTAGCGTTTATAATATTATCGGCACTGTTTTCTTCCAAAAAATTATAAATCCGATTTAAAACTGCTTTTATGTCCGCTTTTTGAGGAACAACGTAGGGTGTTGGATAATCGGGCTGTAAGGCATGCAAAGGTGCATTGGCATCGGTAATTTGGGCTTTAACACTTAACGACACTAATAATATAGCGATACTTGTATTTTTTATAATGATGTTTAAATATCTCATTTGAATAAATTTAAGTTAAACATTTGATTTTCAGGTTTTTAAAAACACCTATCAAAATAACCCAAACCCAACGGCTTACTATTTTTATCATCTATTTAGTTTTTTGTAATAATCTGTTTTTAGTAATTTAATTGTGCTGGTTGGTGTTGGTCATTGCCTGCCAAACCTGTGCTGAGCTTGACGAAGTATGCCCATTATGGGCTTTCATATTTTTTTTGTTGAGGCGATTACTTTGGCCGTACTAAACCCCTATATAAGGGTTTCATGCGTTAACATTAATTGGTTTTATTAGCAAATCCCTCAAGGTTAGCCTTGAGGAATTTGCTTTTAACCAACATAAATAAATTATTATCAAACACTTAATAACCTGGATTTTGCATTACTGCTTTTTCATCAGCAGTTAAAGGACGTCCTTCCGTATATATACCATCTAAAAATGTTTGGGGGATAGGCCTTAAATTATGATAGTCTTGGATGTTTGGTGAAGCTTGAGGATTATAAGCCCTAACTCTTGCAACTAAAGTTTTTGTCCTGCTTAAATCTTCCCAACGGTGCCATTCCCCACAAAGTTCCCTGGTGCGTTCGTTTAACACTAAGCACAACATACGGTCGTACTCGCTTGAATAGCCTAATGTTGAAATGATGGTTTCATCTTCTGCAGGTAAACTTGAAGTACTGGAAATGGTTAAATCGGTAGCCGTTGTAGTTTCTGAAATATTATTTGACTCATAATATGAATTTTCATTCATGAAAGAATTATGTTCAAAAGGTTGCTGGAATTCCGAAGTAACATAAGCTGCGGCACCATCGGTATAATACGAGCGATCCTCCCCGCTTTTGTAAGTTGCCCGCGCTCTTACAGCATTAATATAGGTTAGGGCATCGGAATATGAACCAGAACCCTCAGCAGCTAATCGTATTTTGGCTTCGGCAGCCATTAAATAGGTTTCAGCCGAACGGGCCAAAATTTCATCACGCATACCCCTATTATTGTTAATAGCAGTTCTGGCTGCATCGAAATGTTTGGATAACGAAGGCCACCTGGGATTAGCCATTAACCCTACTTGATCGGTATCTGCCGCATAAGCAACATAAACACTTGGTATTGTTTTTCCATTATATAAAATGCTGGGATTATTGGTATTTATGGTATTAGTAAAACGCATATCGGCAGATGAATTTATAATGTACAAAATACCCAAATCTACACCTGCTGTATAATCAACACCTTCAAACGTTCCACCTCTATTTACCCTATGTTTTGTTCTAAAGGTTTTCCAGAAGCGGGAATCGTTTATATGGTCGAACGCGTCATAGGTAAAATAGGTTGCGGCCATACGGCTGTATGGGCGCATTCCCGTTAAATCACGTCGCATCATAGGCATATCATCATATTTTGAAGTAAAAAACAAATGGCTGTTGTTGCTGGTTTCCAAGGCTTGATCCCGTCCAAACGAGGCGGACAAGATTAACTCAGGTAAATATTCATTATCGCCATCTGGTTCTGTGTAATCCCACAACTCTTGATAATTAGTTGCCAAGGGGTGGTTAGCAATAACCTCGTCCGAAAGTAAAACGACTTGGTTTAAATCTTGGGTTTTAGTCGCCGAGTTCCATGTATCGTTAATTTCACTTGCGCGTGTTAAATAAGCCTTTGCCAAATAATGTGCAGCAGCATCTTTGTTTATCCTGTGGGGAAACCCTCTAGAATTATCCAACAAATTATAGGCTTGCGTAAAATCGTCTATTACTTGGGCTAATACTTCTTCCACGGTAGCTCTTGTAAATTCAAGCTCAACAGAATTGCTTACCGATAATTTTAATGGTACGCCCCCGTACTGTCGAGCCAATTTTAAATAATTATAAGCTCGCAAAAAATACCCCTCACCTAATGCTACACTTTTTATATCTGAATTTGTAGATTCTATATTGGTTGCCGACTCTATGAGTTGATTGGTTAAGCCAATACCAATGTACAAGTTGTCCCAAGGTTCTTCAGCAGTTGTCCGTATCGTGGTTATAATGGAATTAAATCGCCCATCATAGTTGTTCCACTGTGCGTTGGTGTCGTCTCCTCCCACATGAAATTCATCGGTCCCGTAATTGGTGGTTCCAAATTGTTGTTCGGTTGAAAAAGCGGAGGCCAACACCCTATAATAAGCACCTGTGGCCAAAGCCTGAATACCTTCTTCGGTATCGTAATATGTGTTGTCCCGACGGGTTGTTAACTCTTCATCCAAAAAATCTTTACTGCACGATGTTATAGTACCCAATACCCCCATAAATAAGAATAAAGAAGCACATTTATTTATAAAATTTTTCATTTTTTTAGTTTTTTAGTTAGAATTCTACGTTAATACCCGTTGCAAAACCTCTGTTAGAAGCAGAGTTCCTAACATCTAAATCAATCCAATCGATTTTATTGAAAACAAATCCAGGGTTAAGTACCTGAACATAAAACCTTAGTTTTGAAAGCCCAATACCCTCTGTTAAATCTTTGGGGAAGTTATAGCCCAAGGATATATTCCTGATTTTTAAGAATGACCCATTTCTATAATCCAACGATTCGTAATATTGGTCGCCGTACCCGGCAGAATAAATGGGTTTTTGGTAATCTGAATTGGTGTTATTAGGCGTCCAGTAATTTACCCGTCTAGAATTATAGCGTCCTACCAGTCCTTCACCGCCCGCATCGTATTTATACCCCATTCGGCCGTACATAAATACAGACAGCTCTAATCCCTTATACGTAAATGTATTGGTTAAACCAACAATGTATTTTGGTATTTCGCTACCTATTACAACACGATCGTTATTGGCATCGATAATATAGTCGCCGTTTTGGTCGACCGGACGAACATTTCCTGGTGAAAACGTATGCCCGTTAGCGTTAAACAATGCCATTTCGGCTGCATCGGACTCTTGCCACAACCCATTGGATGCATAACCGTAAATAACATCTTGGGAACGCCCTATAAACCATTCGTTGTTAATATCGTCTTCTTTACCGTTAGACAGTTCTACAATTTCATTTTGTTGATAGGACCCGTTAAAGTTTGTTGACCATTCAAAATTATCGGTTCTAACATTTACAGTATTTAAAGTAAGGTCAAGCCCCGAAGATTTTGTTTCACCTACATTGGCATAAGTGGTTCTAAATCCGGCAACGGTTGGTATGGATTTCTCTAACAACAAATCGGAAGTGCGTGATGTATAATAATCCAATCCCCCCGAAATTCTGCTCTTTAAAAATGAAAAATCCAACCCAACGTTGTATTGCGTAGTTTTTTCCCAAGTTAAATCGGGATTAGGTAATATATCTGAATTTAACACACCGGCTGTTGGTGTATTCCCAAAAGCATAAAACATAGGGCTTAAAGCCCCTTTTGTAGAGTATGGGTCTATAGCGGAGTTTCCTGTTACCCCAACACCCAATCGCAGTTTAAGTTGGTTTATCCAATCTACATTATCCATAAAGGTTTCCTTATCTATACGCCATCCTAACGCTGCACTGGGGAAAAACTCCCATTTGTTTCCTTCTGCCAACTGCGAAGCCCCGTCATAACGCCCCGATAGCGTGATTAAATACCTGTCATCAAAACCGTAATTTATCCTGGCCATGTACGACAATAGCTGTCTTTCGGTCAAATCCGAATTCCAATCCTTTAAGGGTACATTTGCGCTACTTAAAGCATTCCATTTTTGACTTGAAAGTGGAATATTCTCGGCAGACATATAATTGGACTCTTCTTGATATTGTGTTTGGCTTTGTAAAAGAGTTAACCCAAAATCGTGTTTACCAATGGTTTTATTATAGTAAATAAGATTATCCAAAGTGTATGACAAACGCTGTCTTTTTTCCAATGAAGCATAACTGGATCCTGGTCTGGCGACAGAGTTTTCGCTAAGAAAAACACCATCGCGATACGTTTCAATATCCGGACCAAAATTGGTTCGGAATTTTAAGCCATCTAAGGCCGGAATGAAAGTTCCAAAATCAATTTGCGCATAAAAACTACCAAAAGCCCTTAGCGTAACCCGTTGGTCTTGCGAATATTTATACTCGTCCACAACCGTTTTTACCGCATCATCCCCTCCCGGAAACTCTATTCGGTTGCCATCGGCATCGTAAGGCAATGTGTACTGGAAGTTGTTTCGAGCACTGGCGTACAAGCCGTCTCTTACGGAAACCCCATCGCTACCTTCTTGCGATTGCCCATACTCCTGAATGGCATAAGATGAATTTAGGCTACCTCCAAAAGAAAACCAATCGGTTGGCGTTACATCCACACTTACATTGCCATTATAACGTTTAAAGCCTTGCCCTTTTATAACACCTTTACTATCGGTTAAGCCAAAAGAGCCATATGCTTTCATTTTTTCGCTACCGCCACTAACGCTTAATGTATGCTGGGTTGTTATTCCGGTTCTTTTAACAAAATCGGTCCAATCGGTTGACGTTAGTTTAGATCCGTCCCATGTACCGCCTTCCCAACCTTTCATGATGTTGGCAAAAGCGGTATCGTCTCCTGGAAATATCAAAGCATCGTTTGCCTGCGTGGGCTGATCGCCTCTTGGAAATGTAGCAGGATTTTCGTAGTGCTTTGCCCAACGCCTATACTCGACATATTCCCCTGCATTAAACAAAGGCGCCATTTCATGTATTCTTTGTGTTTGTAGTGAAGTATCGTAACTTAAAACAAACCGTCCTGTTTTACCTTTTTTTGTTGTAACAATTACAACGCCATTAGCCCCTCGAGAACCATAAATAGCGGTAGCCGAAGCATCCTTTAGTATATCGATTGACTCTATATCCGAAGGATTTATATTGTTTATCCCCCCGGTTATTAACGGGATTCCATCCAAGACATAAAGCGGTTCGTTGGATGCCGATAGCGACCTAACCCCACGAATGGTTATACTACCTACTTCACCCGGCCTTTCATTCGACGAAATATCCACGCCCGCAGCCTTTCCTTGCATAGCTTCAACCGCATTGTTTACCGGACGGGAAGTTAAATCTTCAGCACTAACACTTACAAGCGCCCCCGTAACATCCGATTTTTTCTGAGTACCATAACCAACCACAACAACCTCATCCAATACGGCCGAATCTTCCTCCAAAACAACGCTGTAAGCCGATTTAACATCCACGGTCATTTCTACCGTTTTCATCCCCACATACGAAAACACGAGTACTTCGCCTTGGGTTACATTAATGTTAAAATTACCATCGAAATCGGTTTGGGCACCTCGGGTGGTGTTTTTAACAACAACATTAACTCCCGGCAGGGGCAGACCACCCGTGTCGTTTACCTGTCCTGTTACATTTTTTTCCTGCCCCATTGCAAACATGCCAAAAAGCATAAAAACAACGCCAATACAGTACCTCAATAAAGTCTGTTCCATAAAATTAGTTTTTTTGTTAATAAATAGATTGGTTGGTAAAACAATGCTGCTTTTTAATCATTATCCTTAAAAAAACACCTTTATTTCGGTCAAATTAATAATATGTTTTTCAGTATCGCATCCTGTACTTTCCTGTTTTTCATAAAATTGACCATTGTTCGTTTTTAAAAACCCGCTTTTCATTTTAGTCCATCGATTTTATAAAATAATTGAACCCATACAGGATGCCACAGGATAGAAACTGCATTTTCTTGCATTATTTTTACAAAAACCGTATACCAATATTTTAGAATATCCTTATGGAAAGAACCGTCATTACAGTACTAATTTGTGTTTTTTTTATCTTTTCGTGCCAAGACAAAACAAATACCGTTAGGTTAAAGGAGGTTGCCGCTAAAGCACCTTTTGACATGCCCGCTATTACAATCCCTGATTTTAGCAATAGTAAACAATTCAACATTACGGACTTTGGGGCTGTTATTGGCGATAAAGAAGCTACAACCCAAGCCATTGCCAATGCTATTTCCGAAGCTAATAAAATTGGAGGTGGCAGCGTAATAATTCCAAAGGGCGAATGGCCAACAAAAACAATCCATTTAAAAAGCAATGTTAACCTTTATATAAGTGAAGGCGCAACATTGGTATTTTCGGAAAACCCTAAAGATTATTTACCTCCCGTACACACCACTTGGGAAGGCATGGAATGCTACAACTACTCGCCCCTTATTTATGCCTACCAATGTAAAAACGTGGCCATTACAGGCAAAGGAAAACTTAAAGCCAAGCTCGACGTTTGGAAAGCTTGGTACGCCCGCCCCCAAGCGCACATGAACAGCCTAAAACACTTATACAATTTAGCTTCGTACAACAAACCCGTGGAAGAACGCCAAATGGTAAACGACTCGGCTAATTTCCGTCCGCAATTCATCCAATTTAACCGTAGCGAAAATATTTTATTAGAAGATGTATCGATTGAAAACAGCCCATTTTGGACCATTCACCCCTATCTTTCAAAAAATATGGTTATCCGCAACGTAAAAGTAAAAGCCCACGGCCACAACAACGATGGTATGGACCCCGAAATGAGCCAAAATATTTTAATTGAAAATTGCGAGTTCGACCAAGGCGACGATGCTATAGCCGTTAAATCTGGGCGAAACCAAGATGCGTGGCGGTTAAACACGCCTTCAAAAAACATAGTAATGCGTAATTGTACTATGAAAAACGGCCATCAATTACTGGCAATAGGTAGCGAACTATCCGGAGGCATCGAAAATGTATTTGTTGAAAACTGCAACGTGGTCGATGGCGCCAAAATGTTTCATTTAGTATTTATTAAAACCAATGAACGCCGTGGTGGCTATGTTAAAAACATATATGTTGAAAACATAACCGCCGGAAGCATCCAAAATGGCATTTTGGGTATAGAAACCGATGTACTGTACCAGTGGCGCAATTTAGTACCAACCATAGAACGGCGGCTTACCCCCATTCAGGACGTGTACCTGAAGAATGTAACCGCGACCAAGGCGGAGTACGAATCGCGTATTTTAGGACAAGAAGAACTCCCCATAAAAAATATTGTTCTTGAGCATGTAACACTCGACTCCATTAGCGGGCAAAAACACATCCATGAAAATGTTATTAATTTTAATGACATTGATAACGCAACAACAAACTAATATGGCATCAAAAAAAACGCTATTTATCCCAATTATTGTAAGCCTACTTTTAATGGCTTGCGGAAACGAAACAACGAACCCCATAATCGTATCCTCCGAAAGCACTATTTCCGAAAACACAAACAAACCCTGGACACGTTGGTGGTGGATGGGCAGCGCAGTAGATTCCATAAATATTAAGCAAAACTTAATAGCCTTAAACAAAGTAGGCATTGGCGGTGTTGAAATAGAGCCCATTTATGGTGTTAAGGGCGAAGAAGACAACTTTATAGATTTTCTTTCCCCAAAGTGGATGAACATGTTAAGCTACACCACAAAAATAGCCGACAGCTTGGGCATGCAAGTCGATTTAACCTTGGGTACGGGCTGGCCCTACGGTGGCCCACAGGTAACGCCCGAATTTGCCGCCACAAAACTTATTACGCAAACCTACCAAGTAAACAAAGGCGAAACATTTTTTAAAGAAATAAAGGTTGAAAGCCCAAAAGAAAAACACCCCGCCACTTTAAAACACCTACTGGCTTATGGAAAAAACGGCAACTATCAAGACCTAACCCCGCAATTAAAAAACAATACCATTAATTGGACAGCTACGGACGACAACTACACCCTTTACGCCATTTTTATTGGCAAAACAGGACAAAAAGTTAAACGTGCCGCTCCGGGCGGCAATGGATTTACACTAGACCACTACTCCAAAAACGCCTTAAATGCTTACGTACAGCCATACAACGAAGCCCTTAAAAACTTCAACGGAAAAATACGTGCTATTTTTAACGACAGCTACGAAGTTTACGGCACCGATTTAACACCCAATTTTTTTGAAGCATTTAAAAAATTAAGAGGCTACGATATAAAACCCCATATCCCGTTGCTATTGAGCAAAGAAGACACCGATGAGGGCAACCGCATAAAAAACGATTACAGGGAAACCCTGTCCGATTTGCTTTTGCACGATTTTGACGAGCCGTGGACAGCATGGGCACACGGCAAAGGGTTTAAATCAAGACTACAAGCACACGGTTCCCCAGGCAATTTAATCGATTTGTATGCTTCGGCCGATATACCCGAATGCGAAACCTTTGGTTCTATGCCTTACGACATACAAGGATTAAGGCGCGAACCAGACGATATTCGGGAAGGCGATGCCGACCCCGTAATGCTCAAGTTTTCATCATCGGCAGCCCATATTTCAGGAAAACCCTTAACCTCATCGGAAACTTTTACTTGGCTTCGCGACCATTTTAAAGTGGCCTTATCACAGTGCAAGCCCGAAGTTGAAGATTTATTCCTTAACGGTATTAACCACGTGTTTTTGCACGGTACCACCTACTCCCCCGAACGCGCTGCTTGGCCAGGATGGAAATTTTATGCCTCTGTAAATTTCAACCCTAATTTAGCCATTGGTGAGGACGAATCCGATCTGTTTTCGTATATAACCAACTGCCAAAAACAGTTACAGTCCGGCGTACCTGATAACGAAACCCTGCTATATTGGCCCATTTACGATGTTTGGAACAGCTTTTTAAAAGGCAGCTTGTTCTTTCAGTTTAAAATCCATTCTTTAGAAGAATGGCTTCACCACGAAACCTTTTACAAAACCACAAAAAACCTAATGGAACAAGGTTACGCTACCGATTTTGTTTCAGATAACTTCATTAAAAATGCCTCTTTTGAAAATGGCAAAATAAAATTGCCCGGCGGCCTGTACAAGGCTTTAATTGTCCCTACTTGCAAAAACATGCCCTTGGCTACCCTTCAAAAATTAATTCAACTTAAAAAAGAAGGCGCCCATATTATTTTTGAAAGCCTTCCGGAAACCGTCCCCGGATTTAACAATTATAAAGAACAAAACAAAGCCATGAAGCAGCTTATTTCCGACAACAAGGAAATAGCAACACCTTCAACCAACATAATCGACCATTTAAATTTGGCCGGCATAAAACCCGAAACATTAGTAAAAACAGGATTAAAATATATACGACGAAACATTAACGGCAATAAAACATACTACTTGGTAAACCACATGAGCAATACCATTAGCGGCTATATACCCATAAGCACCATAACTAATGATGTTGAAATTTACGACGCCAATAAAAATAGCTCTGGAAAAGCACTAATAAAACCCGATGGCAATAAAACACTGGTAAAAGTTTACATAAAATCCGGTGAGTCGTTGTTCTTAAAAACAGGGAGCACAAACACCATAGATTGGAATTATTTCGAACCCGAACAAACCTCCTATAGTATAGAAGGCAACTGGGCAATCGATTTTTTACGTGGCGGTCCAAACCTACCGGAAAGCGCAACCATTACCCAACTGCAATCGTGGACAACCTTGGGCCAAAAAGCCGAAGCCTTTTCCGGCACGGCCAAGTACAGCCTTACTTTTAAAAATCCCGATAGCACCATTAAAAATTGGCAACTTAACCTAGGTGATGTTCGCGAAAGTGCCAAAGTTTGGGTTAATGGTAAATTTATTGGAACGCTTTGGGCAAATCCTTTTAATATTAACATCGGTACTTTAAAACAAGGCGAAAATACCATTGCCATTGAAGTTACCAACCTATCGGCCAACAGGATTCGGGCCAAGGAACTGCGAGGCGAAGCGTGGAAAAACTTTTACGAAATCAACATGGTAGATAAGGATTACAAACCATTCGACGCCACCAAATGGCAGCCCATGCCATCGGGCTTGTTAGGCCCCATAACCCTAACCCCTTTAAACAAAATTAAAAACTAAATAAACACCTCTACTCTAATGAAAAAAAACTTTTTACTTCTATGCTTAGCTTTGTTAATTTCTGGAATTAGCACGGCGCAAACGCCTTTTAACAGAAAGGAAATCCTATCCCAAATGCAATTAGCTAACGACTATTTTATGAAAAAATGGCCAGATGTTGGCAAAACAATTATTACCAATAAAGAACGCTCCAGTAACATTTGGACACGAGGCGTATATTACGAAGGATTGATGGCACTTTACGAAATATATCCAAAAGAAGATTATTATAGCTACGCTTACGATTGGGCCGAATTTCATAACTGGGGATTCCGCTACGGCAATGCCAACCGCAATGCCGACGATTATTGTGCAGCACAAACCTATATCGACCTATATAATTTAGAACCCGATTCCAAAAAACTAAAAAACACCAAATCCTTAATAAACATGTTGCTAAATACACCGCAATTAGACGATTGGTCGTGGATAGACGCCATACAAATGGGCATGCCCGTATTTGCCAAATTGGGAGTATTGGAAAACGACAACCGCTACTACGAAAAAATGTACCAAATGTACATGTACAGCAGGGACAAGCACGGCGACAACGGCCTGTACAACCCGAAAGACGGATTATGGTGGCGCGACGCCGATTTCGACCCGCCTTACACCGAACCCAACGGTGAGGACAGCTACTGGAGCCGCGGCAATGGCTGGGTTATCGGGGCTTTGGCAAAAGTACTGTCCATCATTCCCGAAGACACCCCACACCGGCAACAATATATTAACGACTTAAAAGCCATGGCCAAAGCTTTGGTACCCATACAGCGTAAGGATGGGTTTTGGAACGTGAGCCTACACGACCCAACACACTTTGGCGGCAAGGAAACTTCAGGAACAGCCTTGTTTATATACGGCATGGCATACGGTATTAACAATGGTATTTTAGACCGAAACACCTATTTGCCCATTATAGAAAAAGGCTGGAACGCCATTGTTAAAGATGCCTTGCACGACAACGGATTTTTGGGCTATTTACAATCTACCGGAAAAGAACCTAAAGACGGGCAACCGCTTTCGTACGACAAAATTCCCGATTTTGAGGATTATGGCTTAGGGTGTTTTTTATTGGCCGGTGCCGAGATTTACAGGAT
>JBKEDS010000065.1:0-22953 GCA_047975545.1 Flavobacteriaceae bacterium
AATAGCTATAAACAATTGGGAGGGAAGTGATAAAACGAAAGTATGAACATAAAACAAAGGTAGGTGCTAAACCGAACGGTTAGGGTTTAAAACCCCCAACTGTTCATAGCCGAGTCCGTTGAACTAAAAATACAGTTAAAAAAATGACGCCATTAACAAAAGCAGAAGAAGAAGTAATGAAAATACTTTGGCAACTTAAAAAAGCCAATGTAAAAACCATAATCAAGCAATTTCCCGAGCCAAAACCGGCCTATAATACGGTATCGACCATTATCCGTATTTTAGAAAGCAAAGGCGTGGTAGATTACGAAAAAGAAGGTAAAGGCCACGTGTACTACCCCCTGTTGCAACAGCACGAATACAGCAACCAATCGTTAAACAAATTGGTGGATAATTATTTTCAGGGCTCGTTTAAAAGCATGGTATCGTTTTTTGTTAAAAAGAACGATATAAGCCTAAAGGAACTCGAATCGGTGTTAAACGATATTAAAAATCAAGACCAATGATACACTACATTGTACAAACCATAGCCTTTCAGCTTTTCTTTTTGCTCATTTTTGATGTGTTTCTAAAAAAAGAAACCTTTTTTAATTGGAACCGGGCGTATTTGCTGCTTACGGCCATTTTGTCGTTAATCTTGCCGCTTATTCAAATTCAATATTTAACCGAAGTTGTCCCGCCAAATTACATTATAACACTGCCCGAGGTAGTTATTGGCAACCCACAACAAATAGTGCAGGTTGCCGCAACGGAAAACCCCGCAATTGCAGCGCCAAGCAAAACCAATATTTTGGCACTTGTATTTTATTTGGGCGTTGTGTTGGCAGCAATTTTGTTTGGCTACAAGCTAACCAACATTTTAAGGTTGGTGAAAAAAAACGGCGAAACCCAAACGGGGCCACTAAAAATAATAACACTCACCAAAAACAAAACCGCCTTTTCGTTTTTTGGTTACGTATTCTTGGGCGATCAACTGTCCGAAACCGAAAAAGAAAACATTTTAAGGCACGAAACCGTTCACGTTAACCAAAACCACACTTTCGATTTGCTGTTTTTCGAGCTATTGCGAATCCTGTTTTGGTTCAACCCCTTAATATATATTTACCAAAACCGCATAAAACTGGTACACGAGTACATTGCCGATGCACAGGCCGTAAAGCACCAACCAAAATTGGCCTACTATCAAAATTTGTTGTCGCAGGTGTTCAGTACCAGCCAAATATCGTTCATCAATCCATTTTATAAACAATCATTAATCAAAAAACGAATCGTTATGTTACAAAAATCAAAATCAAAACAAATCAAGTTGCTAAAGTACGCCCTGTTAATCCCCATGGTTTTGGCCATGTTGGCGTACACCTCCGGGCAGGGGCAAAACATTGATTTAAGCCAATACACCTTTTCGGTAGGTGTAACCGAAGGACTAACCGACAGGGTAAAGCAAAACATTGAAAAACATGACACCTTCCTAAAAGCAAATGCCGATAAATATGTTAGTTGGGTTGAAGTTGAATGGGGCAAACAAACCAATTTTTCCATTCATTCCATTAATGAAAAAATACCCGATGGATATAGGGAGTTAACAAGTAAAGCAGATAATTATAAAAGTTATGTTACTTTTAAGGATACCGATGATTCAACCAACCAAAAAGCACTGTCGCAGCTTGCTGCTGTAAAAGGAAAACCCTTGTTTGTGACAATAACCGCAAGTGAAACAACCCCGGCAAATATAGAAGTCCCATTTGCCGTAATAGAAGAAATTCCCGTTTTTCCCGGTTGCGATACTTTGCAAACCAGAGACCAAAAGCGAGATTGTGTTTCCAAAACCATAAGCACATTTGTTGGCAAAAACTTTAACACCAAATTAGCCGATAGTTTAAACCTCAAAGGCATACAACGTATTTCCATCATGTTTAAAATTGATACCTTGGGCAATGTAAGCGAGACCAGGGCCAGGGCACCGCACCCCGCTTTGGAAGCCGAAGCCAAGCGCGTGGTAAGCGCATTACCTAAAATGTTTCCCGGAAAACAACGGGGCAAAGCCGTAACCGTACCCTATGCGCTACCCATAGTATTTAAGGTAGCCGACGAAGATAGTGAAGGAGCAAAAGAGTAAGCATATTATTTTCCCCGAAACAAAAACCGAAGATAAACGCTTCGGTTTTTTTCGTTTTAACCCCTTAAAAACCAAAAAAATCGTACTTTTCGGGTTTGTAATTAACTAATGAGGGTACTTTACGTTTTTATATTGGTTGTAACGCTCCAATCCTGCGAGTATTTTAAGGTGAAAAAAACATCGCCCGAAGCCATTTTAAACGAAGAGCTAAAAACCTTTAACTGGAATGAGGTGGACGAGTACCCGTCGTTTTCCGTTTGCGATTCCTTAACCAACAGTACAGACAAACAAGCCTGTTTTTCGCAAACCCTTACCCGCTATATTTTACAGCATCTCGAAACCAAGAACATAACAGTAAACCATAACATTGCCGATACCATTACCTTGCAGTTTGAAGTGTCCGAAACAGGGCAATTAACGTTAATCGATACAAAAACAGACAGCTTAACCATAGCCGAAATCCCCGAAATAAACCAACTGCTGCACAATAGTTTAGATTCGCTCCCAAAAATTTTTCCTGCCATAAAACGGGGACAGCAGGTTAAAACACGGTTTACATTGCCAATAATTATACAGGCACGATAAAAAATAAAACTTGATAAACGAAGTTATTTAAGACTGCCCCGACAACATACCCATAGAATATTAATCGCTTCAGGTTAAAAACAATCTTTATAAAATTTCGAATTTATTCCCCATTTTTCGGCTTGTCCGCTTCGTTTTTGTTTGTTTTGTTAGGCATGGGAATACTCTTTTTTTCTTTTAAAGGCTCATTATTATTGGGTGTTTCAACGTCCTTGCCTTTTAAATATTCGGGCAATTCCATACCGGCCATGTTAAACATTTCCTGTAACGGTGGCACCGATTTGTACAAACCCGAAAGGAAATTGGCGGTTGATGTTTTGCCATCTTTATTGGTGCCGTTATCCCAAACGGTAACCTTATCGATTTTAATATTTTTAATGGCTTCGGACTGTAATTTAACCAGTTCGGGCAACTTATCGGCAATTAATAGCAGTACGGCATCTTTGGAGTTGTTTCCTGCCGCCTTAACAATTTCGTCCAAACCTGCGGCTTGCTTGGTTAAAACTTCGTAAAGCCCTTGTGCTTCGGCTTGCGCTTTAAACAAAATAGCATCGGCTTCACCTTTGGCTTTTCTTCTAATTTTTTCGGCTTCGGCCTCGGCATCGATTTCAACTTTGTTTTTATCGATTTCGGCGGGTACTACAATATTGGCGTATTGTGTGGCCTTATCTCTTGAGGCACGGGCATCTTCGGCGTTTCTTTCGGCGCCGTAGGCTTCTTCCAAGGCTTTGGCCGCTTGTACTTTTTCCGAGGCTATGGCCCGTTTTTCGGCTTCGGCTTGTGCTTCACGGCGCAGAGCATCGGACTCGGCAATGGAAATCAAGGCCGTATTTTCGCCCTCAATGGCCTTGGCGTTGGCTTCCGAGGTTTTTATACGTTCTTCACGCAGGGCTTCGGCCTCGCCAATTTTGGCTTTTGCAATGGCGTCGGCCGTTTTAACGCGTTCGTTTTGGTTGGCATTGGCCTCCCCTATTTTTGCTTCGGCAACAGCAGCGGCTACTTGTATACGTTCGTTTTGCTCGGCTTGAGCCTCGCCAATTTTGGCCTTGGCCTGTAGTTCGGATACTTTTATGCGCTCGTCCTGTACGGCATCGGCCTCGCCAATAGAGCCATCCCTATTTTTTTCGGCCACCGATTTACGGGCGGCATTTATGGCATGGGCAGCGGCTTCTTTACCAAGGGCCTCGATATAACCCGATTCGTCTACAATATCGGTTATGTTTACGTTGATTAGCTTTAAACCAACCTTTTTTAGCTCCGATTCCACACTTTGCGAAATATTGGACAGGAATTTGTCCCTATCGGAATTGATTTCTTCAATATCCATAGAAGCCACGACCAAACGCAGTTGGCCGAAAATAATTTCCTTGGCCAGTTCCTGAATATCCTGTAAACCAAGCCCCAACAAACGCTCGGCGGCATTTTGCATAACACCAGGCTCGGTAGATACCCCAATGGTAAAACGCGATGGTACGTTAACCCGTATGTTTTGTTTACTAAGGGCATTAACCAAGTTAACTTCAATGGAAATGGGGGTAAGGTCCAAAAACTCATAATCCTGGATAACCGGAAAAATAAAAGCAGCACCACCATGGATACACTTGGCCGATTGCCCGCCACCAACCTTGCCATAAACCACCAAAATACGGTCGGAAGGACAGCGTTTATAGCGCCTAACAAGAATAATTAAAAACAGGAAAATAAATAAAACACCAAAGATTACCGCAAAGGGCAATCCGAAATTAAAGGCTTCTTGCTGAAGAAATAGCATAGGGTTATGGGTTTAAGGATTCTACAATTAAAATACCGTTATCGGTTACGTTTTTCACTTTAATAACCGTTCCGGAGGCTAAATCGGTTGGGGCATCGGTTAGGGCTTCCAGTTCGCGCAAAGCGCCCTGAATCCTAACGTGTACCTTACCTATTTTTGTTCGGTTTTTGCCAATGGTTAGGTATACCTCGCCTATTTTGTCTACGGCATTTTTGTATTTTAGGGTGCCGCTGTCGTTTAATTTTTTCATTTGGAAAAACATAAATGCCATAATACCCATCATGATTAAACCGAAAACTACCGATATAATAATGGTAAGCGGCTTGGACAGCCCGGCATCGATACAGGCAATACCGCTCCAGCCAAAAATGGTAAAAAAGCCGATTAGGTTTTTAAGGGTTATAAATTGAAACCCGATACCCGTGTCGGCATCTACTTCGGCATCTACGTCCATATCGCCCAAACCGTCGCTATCGCCGCCAATAAACGAAAGGATTATGGTTACAATAAAAATTAACGAACTTATAAGGGCAATGCTCCAATATATTTTTGGAAAGAAGACCAGGTTGGAAAACCATTCTGTCATTAGGTTGTAGTTTTTAAAAAAAGCAATTAAATATAAGACGATAATTATTGTTTTCCAATTTATTTTGAAAGGAAATTCGGCGTAAGTAAAATTTTGAATTTTCTAAAGATGATTTGTTTAATTTTAAGAATTTGATTAACAGTATTTAAGATGCCGTTCAAATTATTTTTCAGGCCTGGACCATCTTGGCTTTTCGCCAAGTGCTACAAATTTGGAATTTTCAGCATCAACGCTTTCAGGTTGTGGGGCTTTGGCAAACGCCTTTTGGGGTTGCAGCCCCAATGTTTTAAATAGTTGCATATCGGCATTAATATCGGGGTTGGGCGTAGTTAATAATTTATCGCCTGCAAATATGGAGTTAGCTCCGGCAAAAAAACACAGAGCCTGTCCTTCTTGGCTCATGTTGGTTCGGCCCGCCGATAGGCGCACTTGGGTTTTGGGCATTACAATTCTTGTGGTGGCCACCATACGCACCATATCCCAAATTTCTACTGGTTTTTGTGTTTCCAACGGCGTACCTTCAACGGCAACCAGAGCATTAATGGGTACCGATTCCGGCTGGGGGTCTAAGGTCGATAATGCCACCAACATTTCTGCCCTGTCCCCAATGCTTTCGCCCATGCCGATAATACCACCGCTGCAAACGGTTATATTGGTTTTTCGTACGTTTTCAATAGTTTGCAAGCGGTCGTTGTAACCGCGCGTGGAAATTACTTTTTTATAATACGCCTCGGAAGTATCAAGATTGTGGTTATAAGCGTATAATCCCGCTTCGGACAGGCGCTTGGCTTGGTTTTCGGTAATCATGCCCAAAGTACAGCACACTTCCATATCCAGCCTATTAATGGTGCGTACCATTTCCAAAACCTGGTCGAATTCGGTACCATCTTTTACGTTTCGCCATGCCGCCCCCATACAAACTCTTGATGAACCGTTGCTTTTTGCACGTAAAGCCTGTGCTTTTACTTGGCTTACCGACATCAAGTTGTTTTTTTCTATACCGGTATGGTAACGCGCCGCTTGCGGGCAATAACAACAATCTTCAGGGCAACCTCCTGTTTTTATCGAAAGCAAGGTAGAAACCTGTACCGTGTTGGGATTGTGGTACTTTCTATGGATAGAAGCCGCTTGGTACAACAAATCCATTAAGGGCTGGTTGTGTATGGCTATAATATCCTCTTTTGTCCAATTATGGCGTATGGTATCCATGGGAAATAGAATTTTATTGGAATATGGAAAAACCCGAATAAACAAAAAGAGATTGTCCGAAAAGTGTCATTCTGAGCAAAAGCGAAGAATCTCATAAAAACAAATCTTTGATTTTTAGTGGTTTTGAGATTTTTCACTTCGTTCAAAATGACAAAGCAAACACTTTTCGGACAGCCTCTTGCTATAATCTTATTTAAACCTATATTCCAGCCCGAACATAACATTGCCTTTGGGCATGGGCAGGCGGCTGGTTTCCCAGTATTCGGTGTTAAAAATATTATTGGCGTAAAAACTAAAGGTGGCGTTTTTATAGGTGTACGATACATTGCAATCGTAAATATTATAGCTTGCCCCTTCGGTACGTTCGGTATAGCGGTACGCCACGGTTGTACTAAAGTTTTTAAACCAGTTCATGGTATAATGGGCTACAAATTGGTGCTTTAGGGAGTTAATGGAATAGCGCGACTCGGCAACATCGGCTTTTTTAACGTTGTCCTCAATAAATGTATAGCCTATATGTAATTTATGCGGCAGGGTATTTACCGAAAACCGATAATCCACCTGCGTTTCCACCCCTTTTGTATTAACATCTTGAATATTTCTTGGCGTAAATACCTCATCGGTTTCGTTAATGCGCACATAATCGATTAAATCGTTAGAGTCGCGGTTAAACCCGGCAAGGCTTAGGTTTATATTGGGGAAGTTTAATTTGAAGCCTACTTCTTCCGAAAGGGCATCTTCCGGTTGAAGATTTTCGTTGCCCACCGCTTGCGGGCCTATATAGTACAAATCGGTGTAAGTGGGTACTCGGTACGTATAGCCTATGTTTCCGTAAGCCCTGATATTTTCTGAAATTTTATAACCCAAATCCATTCCGGGGAAAATTTTATTGTCAAAGTCGGAAAAATACGAAGCGGCAATCCCGGGCGTAATATCCAATTTATTGTTGAAAACTTGAAAGCGATGTTCTAAAAACAGCGTAGCTATTTCACGTTGGTTATCGCCTAAATTATTGCTGCTTATGTAATATTTGGATAGTTCCAAACCAAACCCGGTAATGCCTATTTTCGATTGGTACGACCCGTTTAATTCGGCTGCAATTTTATTGGTTATGTGCAGGTTGCGATAAATGGAGGGGTTGTTCCGTATATAAATATATTCGTCTTGGTTGCGGCGCCAGTACAATTTTGGTTTCCAAGCAAACTTTCCTTTTTTAATTTCGGTTGAAAGCCCGACTAAACTGGCCTGTGTTGCCTCGTATTGCTGTGTTGCCGAAGGAATGCCGTAAAAGCCGTTAGCCCCAAATTTTCGTTCGTTATAGCTGGTAAGCAGTGTTATGGGCTGTTTTTCTTTGTTAAATTGGCTTTTTACAAAAACGGTGGTATTATCGAAATCGGAATTTTCACGATAGCCCCCCGAAAAATGCTTGCCAACTTGAATAATATGGCTACTGTTGTCCTGATTAATGGTACCTACCACTTCGCCCGAAAACTGGTGGAACGAACCCGCTTGCGCCTTTGCCAAAAGCGAATTTTCAACCACATCTTTGGTTACAATATTAACGGCCCCGGTAAAGGCATTTTGACCAAAAATACGGGCAGCAGGGCCTTTTATTACTTCAATGCGCTTAATAACATCTATGGGAAGTGCCATGTTTAAAGTGTGGTGTCCGGTTTGGGGGTCGTCTACCTTTATGCCATCTATTAACAACAGGGTTTGGTCGAAACTTCCGCCGCGGATATACAAATCGGCCTGCATGCCGCTAACGCCCTGGCGCCTAACATCGATGCCGGCAATTTGCTGCAGGGCATCGGTTACGTTGGTAACGCCCAGGTTTTTAAGATCTTGGGCGGTTACTATTTTAATAGTTCTGGAGTTTTCCCTAAATGGCAAATCAATGCGCGACGATGTAATAACAACTTCGCCAAGTTGCGTGGTGTCTTGGGGCTTGGTTTGTAAATCTTGGGAGGTAGCAAAAATGGGCAAAAAAAGGATAAGGGCAAAAAGGTGTATCGTTTTCATCTATTTAACTTTTTGTAACAATTTATTTTTTAGTGATTTATTATATCGGTTGGTGTTGAGCATTGTTTGCCAAATGCCCATTATGGGTTTTCATGTGGTTGATTTTCTTTTTAAAAGAATGCCCTTAATTACATACTGCAAGATTATGGTTTTAAGGACATTCTAAAATAAATACTAAACAATTATGACTAATCTCGGGGCAAAAATCGTAACTTTCCGGATTACTAAAGTAGTCCAGTTTTAAAACAATGAATAGTCCGGTTAACGATTTATTAAAACAATTAATTTCTTTTGAAAAGGGAAGCACCTCGCCCGTTTATGTACAAGTGGCGCAGCAAATAATAAATGCCATACAGCGTGGGTATTTGGCGGAAGGCGCAGTTATGCCCGGTACCCGAACATTTGGTAAGCTACTTGCCGTTAACCGCAATACCGCCGTTGCCATTTACGACGAACTGGCCTCGCAGGGATGGCTGGAAATGGTGCCCAATAAAGGTACTTTTGTATTGGTGCCCGAACAAAAAACGGCCGCCATAAAAGCCACGACAAACCATATAGACCAAGTGCGCAATTACCCAAAAACAACAGGATTTCCGTTTCAAGCCTCGTTTAATTTGGCAACAACGCAGGAACAAACCCAAAAAAACTACGGTATTAACGATGGGCAGCCCGATTTACGGCTGCACCCAACGCATCAGTTTTCAAGGTGGTACAGTGCCTCGATGAAACGGGTGTCATTAAAGGCAAGATGGAATCAAACCGCTTTATCGCCTTCAACATTCGACCTTTATCTATGCAATTATTTAAATGCCACACGGGGCTTTCATATTAAACCCCAAAACTTAGTAAGCACTCGCAGCACCGAAATGAGCCTTTATGTGGTATCGCAGCTTTTAATCAAGCCCGGTAACGTGGTTTTGGTGGCCCATTTAAGCAATTACGCCGCCAATATGATTTTTCAGCAGGCCGGGGCAAATATAAAAACCATTCCCGTAGATAGCCAAGGTATTGATGTAAATTATATAAAAACCCATTTTACAAAGCGAAGCATCCGCTGCGTGTACGTTTGCGCCCACAGGCATTACCCCACAACGGTAACCCTTAGTGCCGAACGCCGCCTAAAACTTATGCAATTGGCAAAGGAATTTGGGTTTGCCATTATCGAGGATGATTACGATTACGATTTCCAGTATACCGGTTCGGCCATGCTGCCCATGGCAAGCTCCGATGCCCACGGTATGATTATTTATTTGGGGAAATTGGGGCAATCCCTATTCCCCAGTTTTCAAACAGGCTTTGTAGTAGCGCCCGAAAACCTTATTGCCGAGGCCAAAAACTATTTGCAAATACTGGACAGGCAAGGCGATTCAATTCAAAAACAAATGCTATCGGAACTTATTGCCGAAGGCGAAATACACCGCCTTATAAAAAAGAACATTACCGTTTACAAACAACGGTGCAATTGTTTGTGCCAACATCTTGAACATTACTTTGGAAACAAAATAACGTTTGAAAAACCCTCAGGCGGCTTAGCTTTATGGTTGCAGTTTCAGCCCAAAATTGCTTTGGCAAAGCTTTCCGATGAAACTGGAAAATACGATTTGTTCCTACCCAAGACCATTCTGTACCAAGATAAAAATACCTGCGCCATTCGGTTTGGCTTTGGGCATTTAAGCGAAGAAGAAATCGAGGTTGTGGTTAAAATTCTAAAAAAAAGTTACGATACTTTATTTTCAACAAAAAATTAAAATTCCTGCCATTTGCATGAAAATTGCATAAAAACTCCCCTTATTATGAAGGATTTGCAGTAGTTGGATAAAAAAACATTTTTAATCTTGCGTTATTCAAAATCCACTTTACTAAAGACAAATTAAACACTCTAAAAATGAAAAAAACATTACTATTATGCTTGTGTCTTTTTATGCTGTTTTCTTGTGAAAACCATTCAGAAAAGGAACTTATTTTTCTAAACAAAAACGCTTACGAGTACCCCGTTTGGGAAGACATGCTGCAGGATGAAAAAATTAAATTTTCCGATGTTGTATTGGCATTTAAAGCCTATGCCAGCACCCATGATTTGGATCGTGAAACCCTGGACCACTTCAAAAAAATAGAACGACGGTTAGAACGAAACTTAGATGCCGACGGTTATTACGTTTCGCAGCAAGACCAATATAAAAACCTATTAGCCTTTAGGCGTGCGTCGCCCAATACCGAAGCAACCCAAACCAATTACAGTTTTATGCCCACAGCATATACCGCCGAAGTGCCTAATAGTACAAGTTATGGACAATGGAAAAACCTGGGCCCCTTTGGCGATCCGGAGGTGCAATGGACCGCAACAGGAAACGGCGCTATACAATATCTGGAAATGCACCCCACCAACCCGGCCATTATGTACGCTTGCTCCAGGAACGGTGGCTTATGGAAAACCGTAAACTATGGCAAAAATTGGACTCCCGAAACCGATTATTTTGCAACCAACAACACCTCGTGTATCGAAGTTTGCCCGGCAAATCCGGCCGTACTTTATCTTGGGGCGGCCGAAGACGAAAAAATATGGTACTCCTCAAATTCGGGAGCTACTTGGGAAGATAGAAGCACTGGTATTACAGGTGAAGTTTACGATGTACATTCCGACCCGGCCGATGCTACAAGGGCCTTGGTAGCCACTACACAAGGGCTTTTTCTTACCACCAATTCCGGGGCTAATTGGACCAAAAAAGTAAATGGCAGTTATACCGACATCGATGCCACCAACAATTGGGATTTGGTTGTTGTATCCAACAACGCCAACGGTTCCGCCCCGGTTTTGTATTTCACAAAGGACAAAGGCGATAATTTTATAGAAAAAAATATTATAACACATTTAACTACCGTCGATCGGTTTTACATGGCACTGCACAAACCAACCTCAGGGGCTACACAAGTATTTGCCTATGGACTTTTAAACGGCAATACGCCAACACGTTTTATAGGTTTATGGAAATCGGATTTCGACCCAAGCCCCGCAGACGGCACCTCCTATTTTAACTTTACCGAGGTAAAACACCCCACGTACAGCTATCCCAATGGCCCCGTTCCGTTAGAAGAAGCCAGTAATGCCGATGGGTTTAAAGCCGAAACATCCGATTATTATGGAAGCATAAATCCGTACTCTAGCGCTACTTGGATTAGCGATTTTTACGTAAGCCCCACCAATCCTAATAGAATGTTAACCCTTAGGGAAAAATTTTGGGGCAGTGAAGATGGGGGTATTATTTGGGATCAAAAACCAAGTTACGGCCTTAGCAATTGGGCCGATAATAGGTATGCGGTTGCCAATATAACAAAAGACACCGTATTTTGGTGTAACGATGGCGGTATTTGGGGCATAAAGGAATCCGATTTGTTCCCTTCGGCAGCCGAGGTCTCGGCTTCCGGATTATCAAAAACAAATTATATTAACAGCAAAGTGGTTCCTAAAAACGGTGATATTTGTGTTTCCGAAGGTAGCCAAATGGATGTTAGCCCATTAAACAAAGGTGTTTTTATGACGGGCGGACAGGATATAGGCCAAATTTTTACCCGAAACGGAAGAGATTCGCACGTAGCCTCGGCCGACGTATACAGGGGCAGGATAAAACCAACCGACGACTCCAAGTTTATTACGGGAAGGTTGGATGTAACTTTAGACGGCAGCACCGATACCTACGCCGTATACAACAACATAGAGGCCGATTATTTTAATGCCGACAGAATATACGGTTTTACCAATAAAAACCGAACAACCAATACTAACGATGTACGTTTAGTGCGTTCGCCAGCAGGCCAAGATGGTTGGTTAATGAATGGTTTTAAAGGTGAAAACCAACCCAATGCGGGCGGGCATTTTTGGGTGCCAACCCACAGTAATTGGGAGGAAGTACCAACCGGAATAAGCGATTTAAAACCAGGAACTTTCGAGCAGTCCAGGGTAAAAGCCGAACGGGCATATTTGGGCGACGAAACAGGAAAAAAACTATACTACACCGAAAACCTGTCGGCAGTAAGCCCAACATGGACCGAACTTACCAGCGCTCCACCGGCAAGCCGATACCGTATAGCAACGCACCCGCTTAACGAAAAAATAATTGCCTTGGCCACAAACTCAGGAGTTTATGTTTCAAAAGACAAGGGCCAAACATGGGGCAAAAGGGGTAATTTCCCTTCAAACAACCCTACCGCTATTGTAATAGATAAAAACACGTCCGAAGGCCTATATGTTTTAACGCCGCTTACCGTGTATTATATGGATGAAAACCTATCCGAATGGGTCGAGTTTAACAAAGGGCTTCCCTTACAAAACCTTTCCGATATGCGTATTGCCTATTTTCCCAACAACGATGGTAGGTTGTACGTTTCTAAATACGGAAGAGGCGTTTGGTCCTCCAGCCTGCAATCGGTTTTAAATGCCAACGGCAACAAACCAAAAGCCGCGTTTTCTATTTTTGGTAACGATTTAAATATTATAAACCCAGGCGAAACCATTAGGTTAATAGACCAATCGTCCAACGCTACAAATTTGCAATGGACTTTGGAAAACGGTAGCGATATAGTTACTATTTCAAACGAAACAGAACCCGAAGTAGCACTGTCTACACAAGGATATTACAAAGTAACCTTAGTGGCCACAAACGCAAATGGTTCCGATACGGCTGTTAAAGAACAATATGTTTTGGTGCAAGGCACATCGCAAACCACAGCAGATTGCGTATTAACATCGGATGCAACATTACCTTGGTATAAAGGACTAAAAACCATAAGTTTAAACAACGATGCCTATGCAGTATCTTCCAGAGATAATTACATAGCATCCGGAAAAGTTTTTGAAATATCAGGCAACCAAACCCCATCATTGTATATTGACGATATTTACGATCCGGGATATAACTTTTACATAAAAGCATGGATAGATTTTAACGACGATGGCGATTTTGATGATGCCAACGAGGAAATAGCAACTTCAGGAGGGAAAGTAGAAAGTTTTACGGCTAATTTTACCGTACCAGCATCGGCCGTACTAAGCAAAGGTTTGTTGATGCGGGTAGGTAGTTTAGAAACCGCATCTAGTACGGCACCAACCTCCTGCCAAACCACGGGAACCAGACAAAACATAGATTTTACGGTAATTATTAGGCCCAACTATACCATTACGGCAGAGCACACATTGCTTTCGGTAAATAGTGCCGATTTAAGTGCAACGTTTTCAGGAACGGCAACAGCCACAAGTGCCGGTTTTGTATATGCAAACACAAACGGCAATTTAACGGTAGATAGTGCCGAAGTAGCCACCTACGATTCAACATTAGGCAGTAACGGTTCTTATACCGTAACACTATCCAATTTAGATTATAACGGCAAATACTACTACCGCCCTTTTATTCGCAATAGTAGCGGGATTGTTTATGGCGATGTGCAAAGTTTTCAGTTAGCGCCGTTTGCATTGCCCCAAGCCGAAAGCTTGATAGCCGTTAATCAGGGAAGCGACCAATGGACATTAAAAGGTATAGTTATGCCGGAAAACAATACCATAGACCTATTAGAAATAGAATATGGCACAACCAGCCTTAGCAATACTATTAGTTTTACGCCATCGGCCTACCCTACCAATTCCAATTTTAATATTGAAGACGATATAGGCGTTGTAACGGGAAACACGTATCAATTTAGGGTTAAATTTGTTTCTAACGGTAAAACCTATTACAGCAATATATTTACTTTCGACACCAACCAAACCCTTTGTACGCCAACGGTACAATCCATGCAATGGTATAAAACCATAAAAAACGTAACCTTTAACGGCACTAGTAACGACAGTCCTGTTGCCCCAAATAATAGTTCGGCAATACCGTACGAGGATTTTAGCAGTACAGTGTTCGATGTAGAACAAGGAAGTTCATACCCTATTTCGATTACCGATTCGTACCCAGGATACAATAATTTAAGCTACATTGTGTATATTGATTATAATAACGATGGCGATTTTAGCGATTACCATGAAGTAGCAATATCGGGAAAACCCGGTGGCGAAACCTTTACGGGTACCATTACCATACCAACGGCCGATATAGCTTACGCTACTAATTTAAGAATGCGGGTAATGGCCTATTCCAACAGTGTTACCCCTTGCGAAGTTACTGCTCAAGGCCAAGTTGAGGACTATTCCATAAAAATAGCAATGCCGCCATTATCGACAGAAATAGGTGGCTCTAAGTTATCGCATATAACGTTATACCCAAACCCGGCCGTAAGCGATTTGTATGTATACACATCTGAAAATAAACAGGAAAATATTGATGTTAAAATATACAACATGGCGGGAGCTTTAATGTATTCGGGAAAACATAACTTTACAGCCCAGCGCTTTAAATTAAACGTAAGCCCGTTAGCTTCCGGACTATACCTTGTAAAGGTGTCAAGCAAACAGGGTAGCAATACCTTAAAATTTATCAAAGGGTAAGCAAACAATTAAGCAACCTACACACAAGGCCTACAAGGATTTAAACCCCTTGCAGGCCTTAATTTTATTTACAGTTTTCAAAACTTAATTGCAGTATAGATGAAACCGAATAAAATGCCATATGATTTTTACCTGTTGTCACGCTGAGCATTTGACATCAAGAGGAGCAAATAAAAATTTGCGGTAAGTAGAAGCGTCTCTTTATTTTATGTCAAAAAATATCTATTTGACTATATTTACGGCGCACAAACTAAACCACCATATTTGAAAGTTTGTTTATATTTTACCCCTAATTCACGAATGCTGTGCAGAGTATACTTTTGTTAAAAATATTCGTGAATTTATGACCCAAAAAATTATAGAAACTGAAAGCGCGTAATTTTAACTAACGATTGAAATCAATGAAAAAAGACATAGAAATTCCTAAAGTTGAAGGCGTTTACATTGCCGTTATTAACGAATACAACCCAACATATAAAACCTCCGATTGGAATGCCTATATTATTAATGATAAACCCGTAGATTTAGAAATGGTACTTATTGTTAGCAGTGGGTATTCCGAAGATAAAACAACGGCAACTTTTAGAAAAAAAATAGACCTCCTGCCGCAAAAGAGTTATGCTAAAATAGAACTGATGCAGGAAGACCTGTTTGCCTTGACCAATAGCTTTAAGGTGTCGTTTTTTGAAGGTAACAAAATGTTCGATAAAAACTATGTGTTCAGGAAAAACACCATTAACCCAAAAGCCTTTCAACCTATTCCGTTAATGCAAACTAAGGGTGTTTTGGTAAAGTAATATCCTTTTTATTTGGGTGCGGACTGCGTTATGGCTTATTATACCATTTCTACCTTAAAATACCATATAAAAACATGCTCTTTTCCGTTTATGTTTCAAAATAACTGTATTTTTTTTGAGTCATTTTAAGGCAGAAATGATATTACAACAAATCCCTTATCTTTTTAGGAAGGCCCTTTACAACCAATTCGTACGAATCGTCAATTAACTTTAATATGAATTTTGGCGGCAGTTCGTTTTTATAAACCAGTAGCGAATTCCAATGCTTTTTGCTCATGTGCCATGCCGGAACAATGCTTTCGTATGTTTCACGCAATTCCAAGGCGTAGTCGGGATTGCATTTGGTATATATATGCCCTTCGCCCGCTTCCCACTTGCTTATGGACATTAGAGCAAATATTTTTCCGGCCACTTTAAATACCAAAACATCGTTGTCGAACGGAAATGCTTCGGTTACGGCTTTCTTTTTTAAACAATATTCGTGAAGTTGGTCTATTTGCATGGTTTGGCTGTTGGTTTTTGTAAGAAATCCGCTTATTTTTCCAAGACCTTTATTTCTTTAGCCTCGATTTCCAAATCGGAATAATCCAGTTTCCAGCCAATGGTTGCCACGATGCTTTCCATAATTAAAACCGACTCCAGGGCTTCCCGTTTGGCAATTTCAAACAAGTTGCTTTCGGGCACCTTGTTTAAAATATGCTGTTTGGCTTCTTTGTTCAGTTCGGTTAAATCGGACGCCTCAAATTTATTGAACATCCCGTCCTGTTTGTCGTAATAATTCAAGTTGGTTTCGATGCTCAATACTTCGGGTTGCGGAAAATGCCTGAGGATAATGGTTTTCCTTGCCGTATCCGACTCTATTTTAACCTTTGCCAAATCGAAGCCCACAAAGGCTTTGGCCTCGATTACCACTAAGGCTTTTTTCTTGCTGCTTACCAGTTTTAAAAAGCGTTCCTTTACGTCCTCGTAATGGTAAATTTCGGCAAAGGCGCCTTCGACCGTTACCAGTTTGCATACTTTTTTTATTTTTTCAAGCAGTAAAACCGATTGTGCGTTAACCTTCTTCTTTTTCGAAAAAAAACTTATGCCCCCCGATATTAAAAGGGTTAACAGTACGCTTGCAATAATAATTATAATAATATCCATAAATTTATTCGCTTCCTATCTTGCCAAGATGTGTGTGCCTAAAATTATCAAAATATTTTAAACCGTAGCCCAAAACACGATCCAAACTTGCGTGCGAAAACAAAATTACGCCTATTAATTTTAAGGCTTCAACATTAAAATTCATGCCCAAAATGTATACTATTATGGCAATGGCCTTGTGGTGAAATATATTATAGGTAACAGCACCTATTTTGGGATTTACCAAATAGCCCAACATACCAATATCGGGCGTAAAGAGTAGTACCCAAAACCACCACCAAGCATAATGTAACTGGTTAAACATGAAGAATCCTAATGCAAACATGGCAAATTCCTCTATTTTTAAACTTGTCTTCATCTGTTAATATTATTGGTTGTTTAAAGGGTCATGCTTTAATTCTTCTAAGCACGGGCTGGGTGTTTCATGTGCTATACCTTAAACAAATCGGCCGCAATACCATCGCTTAAAAATTTTCCTTTTTTGGAAATAAATAGCGTATCGGCCTCAATATACAACAATTCGGCTTTAATATGTTTTTCGGCTTGTTCTAACAGATATATTTTAAAATCGGCTCCAAAAGCGGTTTCTACTTTAGCCAACGATACGCCCCAAATGGTGCGCAAGCCCGTCATGATATACTCGTTGTATTTATCGGCAACGGTTAAGGTTTCCGTTTCAATGGGCAATTCGGTATTTTGAATGGCTTTTATGTATTTTGAGTTGTTGCTAATGTTCCAACTGCGCTGCCTGCCGTTAAACGAATGTGCCGAAGGCCCAATGCCCAAATACGGTTTGCCCTGCCAATAGCTGGTGTTGTGTTTCGAGAAATATTCGGGCTTTCCAAAATTTGAAAGCTCGTAATGTACAAAGCCCGAAATTTTTAATTTTTCAATTAGCAAATAAAATTGTTCGTGTGCTTGTTGTTCGTTTACATTGTTTATTTCGCCTTTTTTTATAAGATGTTCCAAAGCGGTCTTGGGTTCTACCGTAAGGGCGTAGCTGGAAATATGGGGTATGTTAAATGCCAAAGCGGTTTCTATATTTTGCAACCATCTGGCGTTGGACAGTCCCGGGATGCCGTAAATTAAATCGATGGTTATGTTTTTAAAATACCGCGTTGCCTCTTGCAAACATTGCTTGGCTTCTTCGGCATTGTGGGCCCGGTTCATACGTTTTAAATCGGTTTCAAAAAACGATTGGATGCCTATTGAAAGCCTGTTAATTGGTGTTTTTGAAAGTTCCAAAATGCGGTTTTGGGTTAAATCGTCGGGATTGGCCTCGAGCGTAATTTCGGGGTTTTCGGCAACATTGAAATTGGTATAAACTTCGGCAATTAAAAATTCTATTTCGGCATTTGATAAAAGCGATGGCGTTCCGCCACCAAAATAAATGGTTTCTATGGTTTGGCCGTTTAGTTCGCACTTTCGCAGGGTTATTTCCTTGGCCAATGCCAAAACCAGTTCATCCTTCTTTTTTGTATTTGTTGAAAAATGAAAATCGCAATAATAACAGGCTTGTTTACAAAAGGGAATGTGAAGGTATATAGAAGCCCCTCCTATCTTTCCCGAAGGGGGGGAGGGACATTCTTGTGGCATATTGTTGCTTTCGGGGCTCAAAATTAACTTTTGTTTTTCCGTAAGTTAATAACCGTTGCGCCCCCTTTGGCGGTTGGGGCGCTATTTTGCTTTACAAAAGCCGACCATCCGGAGTAACTTTTTCCTATTTCCACACGGCCATCGTTATAAAAGTGGCATACGGCAGCGGCCAAGCCATCGGTAGCATCGAGGTTGTTGGGCAATGTTTTAAGCCCGAGCAAACTTTGCAGCATTTTGGCAACTTGCTCCTTACTGGCGTTACCGTTGCCCGTTATGGCCATTTTTATTTTTTTGGGGGAGTATTCGGTTATGGGAACTTCTCGGCTTAGCCCTGCCGCCATGGCCACGCCCTGCGCCCTGCCCAGTTTTAGCATGCTTTGTACGTTTTTGCCAAAAAAAGGTGCTTCAATGGCTATTTCGTCAGGGTGGTGGGTGTCGATTAGCTCGATGGTACGCTCGAAAATAAGTTTGAGTTTTAGGTAATGGTCGTCGTATTTTTTTAAATCGAGTTCGTTTAATTGCAAAAACGACATGGTTTTGCCCACTACTTTTATAAGCCCAAAGCCCATAACGGTTGTGCCGGGGTCTATGCCCAATATTATTTTTTCTGTTGCCATGGTTGTGCAAAGCTAACCATTTCTTTTTTTGAAAGGTTCTTTTTAATAATTTGAATTTATCTTTGGACGATTACTATACAGAAACACATAAAATTAATGCTTTTGGGGCAAAAAACGAGGCTGTATGAAAAGCACTTTTCATACAGCCTCGTTATCTTCTTCGCAATAATTCCCCCAGTGGGTTCTTCGGTATTACACCTTCTTTTTAATAGATGCTATCCTGCCCCATAAGCGCAAAAAACTTATCAATATTAGGAAGGATAACAATACGGGTTCTTCGGTTTTTTGCCATGTTTTCCTTGGTATCATTTTCGGCAATGGGCTGGTAGCTGCTTCGTCCGGAGGCTATCATTTGCTCTGGTGCCACATTAAATTTATCCTGCAGTTTACGCACTACCGAAGTTGCCCTTAAAACGCTTAAATCCCAATTATCGGCAATGTTACCCGTATTTATGGTCCTGGAATCGGTATGGCCCTCGACCATAACATCTAAACTTGGTTCGGAATTAATAACATTGGCCAATTTTTGCAATATGGTATCGGCCTTGGGGTTTAGTCGGTAACTGGCGGTATTAAACAGCATGTTGTCCGCAATGGAAATCATAACAACGGTTTCGTTTATTTCTACGGCAATATCGTCGTTTTCATCTATACTGCTGCTGTTAATTGTTTTTTCCAAGTTGTAGGCAACAGCCAAGTTCATAGAATCCTTAAGTGTTTTGGCTCCACTTAATTTTATGGGGTCTACATGGGTAAGGGTTTCGCGCATTTTAAATTTTGCCTGGTTGGAAATTAGGGCATTTCCCCCGGCAACTAATTCTAATTTAGAGTCGCTTTCTGCTTGTAACGACGTTATTTTGCTGTTGTACTCGTCTACACGTTCTTGAATACGCGCGAATTTAGCTTCTAAATCTTCTTTTTCAACTTTGGTTTTGGTAAGCTCGCTTTTTATCTCACCATTTTCTTGTTGTAGGGCTATGTATTTTTTCTTGGACACACAAGACATAAAAAAGATAGCGGTTAACATTAAAACTGAAATTTTTTTCATAATCGAATAGGTTTTTGTTATGACCTATTTACGTATGAAATTTTATTACAGATGTTTAATAGTTGTTTTATCGGATAAAATTGTTTTTTGACGATGTGTAAAACAGCGTCATTAATGGTGGAAAATAAAAAAGGCATCCCAAAAACGAAATGCCTCTTTGCTTTTTTAAAGTTTTTTATTCCTCCTCCCCCGAAGCTTTAACTTTTGCCGGTATTACCGAAGCATCATGAGCGTTGTAATACTGCTCTAATAACGACATTACGGCATTTAGCAAGTCCTTGGTTTCTAATAGTAAGCTAAAGTATAGTGTTGTGTTTTTAGGGCTGGATTCTTCGGTTCGGGTACGTTCTACCTGTTTTTGTATTTTTTTGGAAACCAACGACGTTATTTCTTCTTTTCGGCTTAAAATAACACCAATATCCTCGAACGATTGTCCTTCGAAAGCTGCTTTCGTGTTGTTGAACAAGGTTTCAAAACGCTCGTCAACTTCCTTAAGCTCTTTTATTTGATTGAATTTTAACTTTTTATGATTATTATGTACGTGGTTGTAGCTTACGTTGGAAATATACTCAAGCGATTGGGTCATATCCTGTAAATACCCCAGTGTATGGATATAGAAATCGCTTGCGCCAAGGCTGCTTTCATCTAAATTTTTAATAAAGTAGAAAATATTGTCCCGAAGTTCATCGACTTCACCGGAAAGTTTAACAATTTGTTTTTTGTTTTTCTTTAGCAATGTTAGGTCCTGTTTGGCCAAGCCGTTTATGGAATTGGTATAAATTTTATTGCCGCGCTTTACAACGTTGGCAATGTTTTTGGAACTTTCGACAATAACGCCTTGTATGGAGCGGCTATCGCCTTTTTCCAAGCTGTCCTCGGCCTTAACAGCATTACTCGATTTTTTGTGCGCAATATAGTTCCTAAGCAATAAAAACAAGGCTATTAACAATAAAATAGGCACCATAACCGAAACGTTCCAGTTTATAAAGTACGCAATGGTAGCGGCCGCCAAAAAGGCAATAATAGCCGTAAAAAACCAGCCGCCAATAACGTTAAGAACGCCCGCAACCCTATAAACGGCACTTTCGGCACCCCAAGCCCTGTCGGACAGCGATGTACCCATGGCCACCATAAAGGTTACGTAAGTGGTAGATAAAGGCAGTTTCATGGACGTAGCAACCGAAATAAGCACAGCGGCAACCATAAGATTTACGGCCGCCCTTACCATATCGAACGCAGGTAGTTCCATGGCTTTTTCCTTTGATACCGCTATTACGGGTTTTTCAAAACGTTGGTCTATTTTGTCCTGCCACGATTTGGGTAAAATATAAGTAACCATTTGCGACGATGCAATAACCAACCGCACCAAGCCCCGGGATAAAAAGTTGGGCTGGAAGCGTTCTTGCGAGTTGCCTTCGCGCGATAGGTTTATTTCGGTTTCGGTTACCTTTCTGGCTTTTTTGGAAAACCAAAGCGTTGTAATCATAATCAATCCCGACAGTACCAAAAGAATGGTTGGCGTAGGCACTTTATCGGCCAAAAAGCCCATACCCAATTCGTTGGCGGGAACCCCTGAGGCCACCCATGCCGTGTACGATTGCCAGCCCGCAATAGGCACTCCGATAAATTTAACCAAATAGTTGCACGCAAAGTCCAAGGCCAAGGCAAAGGTACCAATGGTAATAATAACCCTGTAAATATTAGCCTTTAAAAAATGAATAATGGCAAACGATAAAAGCGACCATAACAAAAAACTAAAAACAATTATGGATAGCGTTTGGTGCTCCAAATAATCCTTTATGGTGTCGCCGCCCAAAATACTAAAATGTTGGTTGGCAAAACTCGTGCCGCCTATGCCTTTTATAAAAATAAAATAAGTAATAGCGGTAATGGCCAAACCGCCAAAAACGGCGCCTACCCATTTGGGCTTTTTTAAAAAATCGTACGACAGTAGCAACCGCGCCACCCATTGTACCAAGGCACCAATGGTAAAGGCAATAACCACCGAAAGCAGGATGCCTACTATTATTTCGGTGGCCTTCGAGGTGTTAATGTAATTAACCACATCGGAAAAACTACCGTTGTTGTGGCCTATTTTAATTAAGGCCATGGCTACCGATGCCCCCAATAGCTCGAACACAATAGAAACCGTGGTAGAGGTTGGCATGCCTATGGTATTAAAAAAATCCAGCAGAAGAATATCCGTAATCATTACGGCCATGAAAATAACCATGATTTCGTTAAACATAAACTCGTGCGGGTTAAAAATACCCTTTCGGGCAACCTCCATCATACCACTGGAAAACACTGCCCCAATGGCAACGCCTATACTGGCTACAATTAAAATAGTTTTAAACGATATGGCCTTGGACCCAATGGCCGAGTTTAAAAAATTTACCGCATCGTTGCTAACCCCAACAACCAAATCGGCAATTGCCAATACGGCCAGGGCTATTATCATAAATAAATAAATATTTTCCATGTAAAAATTAATAGGTTACAAATATCCTTAGTGTTTAGGTTAGTAATGTTATGTAATTGTTATGTTTTAAAGTGAATTTTGAACATATTTTAACCAAAAACATAGGGATTATTGCTCTTGACTTAAAAGGGTTTAACGGATTTTTCATCCTTTGTAGAAAGAAAACCTTAACCAATAAAAAAGGTTTTTCAATTTTCATTTAAATTATATGTTGGTTTGCTACTGCTAAAATAAGCAAATGTTTGCAAACCACTCCTATGTTTGTAGAAATTAAAAGTGGCGTTATTTTGCACTCATAAAGTGAAAAGAATGAGAGTACATAAACCACAAGATAGCTCATTGAAGCATATCGTTCCATAGAAATTACCTCATTCTTTTTTATCTTTTAGAGTCTGAACAGAATGTAAGAAGTTAAACAGTGTTTAATATTCAGAATATCCAACCAGGAGAAAAGACGAAGGGAGATTCATCACTTTATAATTAAAAATAGAAATGAT
>JBKEDS010000056.1:0-40434 GCA_047975545.1 Flavobacteriaceae bacterium
ATGAGAAGGATGTCATCTAATTTGTGAAGTTTGTTTATATGGCTTCTGGGGTCGTCTATTTGGCTAATAATAGACTTGAATTTGTTTGTTGCTTTCTTGGTGTTTAATTTTTTGATTTTCAGTATAATATACGAATAATCTATTAAAAATACTACTATTGTTTCATTGAATGTCATTCACTTAATAACTTTTTCCTGCTATGTTTTTACAATAAAAGTGTGAGTTTGCCCTGGGTTTTCAGGTTATATCACATCCGGCTTTTGGCAAGACGCCGTCATGCAATATGTGTGGGTCGATTACAACCATGCTCCAACCAATAGTGTACGGCTAAACACCTGTTTTGCCATACCCAACACCAATTTGTATAGAGATTTTTGCCTCATTATAAACCAAGACGGCACAACACAAATTATAGAAACCACCCATAAAAAAACAACATAGCACCATGTTAGGACTAAAACTACCAACCGACCCGCGCTGGGCTAATATTGTTTAAAAAAATATCGAGGAAATATTAACCGACCACGCCTTTTGCGAGCAAAAAGCAACAAGCACGGCCATATCGTTAATTGTTAGCTTTCCCGAATACACCGAATTGGTACAGGAAATGGTGGCCTTGGTTAAAGAAGAAATAAGCCATTTTAAACTGGTACACGACATAATAATCGAACGGGGCTGGACACTTGGCAGGGACAGGCGCGACGATTATGTTATCGAGCTTACAAAATTTTTCCCAAAAGGCGGCAGCCGTACCAATCAATTAGTGCATCGCTTACTGTATGCCGCTTTAATAGAAGCAAGAAGTTGCGAACGCTTTAGGCTACTATCGGAAGAATTGGCGGACCAAGAGCTGGCCACTTTTTACCGAAAATTAATGGTAAGCGAAGCCAACCACTATACCATGTTTTTGGGTTTTGCCCGAAAATATGGCAATAAAAAAGAAGTCGACTCCAAATGGCAAGACCTTCTTGAATACGAAGCCAATATTATGAAAAACCTCGGCAAAAAGGAAACGGTTCATGGGTAAGAAAAAATTATTTTGACTATTTTTTTGAACTGCTAAAAAACAGTCAAAACATCTTTAAACTCATTTTTATTCGCCAAAAACACAATTGTAGATTAAACCTATTTTCAAACAAAAAGCGGTAAATTCCAAATAGAATCTACCGCCTACCGCCCTTTGCCCTTTTATTTTAAATTAAATTTTCGTTTTTAAATATTTTCAGCAATCCAATTACCTACTTCTTTGGTGCCATAGGCTTTTCCGTTGGCGGCCAAATCCTCGGTTACAATGCCTTCGGCCAGAGCTTTGTTTACGGCATTGCGTATGGCCTTGCCTTCTTCGTGTAAATTAAATGCCATTTCGAACATCATGGCGGCCGATAAAATGGTAGCCATTGGATTGGCTATGTTTTTGCCCGTTGCCTGTGGGTATGAGCCGTGAATGGGTTCGAACAGTGCTATATCCGACCCCACGGAAGCCGATGGCATTAAGCCCATAGACCCCGAAATAACCGAGGCCTCATCGGTTAAAATATCGCCGAATAGGTTTTCGGTAATTAACACATCGTAGCTGTTTGGCCATTGCACCAAACGCATGGCTACGGCATCTACAAACTCGTAGCTTACCTGTACTTCAGGATAATCCTTTTCCATAGCCTGTACCGTTTCACGCCATAAGCGCGAGGTTTCCAAAACGTTGGCCTTATCGACACAACATAACTTTTTGTTGCGGGCCATGGCCAGTTCAAATCCTTTTTTGGCCAGTCGTTTTACTTCTTCCCTTGTATAAACACAATTGTCATAAGCGGTTTCGCCTTGATCCCTCCTGCCCTTTTCACCAAAATAAATACCGCCTGTTAGTTCACGTAAAAACACCAAATCGGTTCCTTCGATACGCTCTTTTTTTAAGGGCGATTTATCAATTAACGACGGAAATGTAAACGTAGGGCGCACATTGGCGAACAAGCCCAGTTTTTTTCGCATTTTTAGCAAACCCTGCTCGGGGCGCACGGGCGCTGATGGGTCGTTATCAAATTTCGGATGGCCAATAGCGCCAAACAAAACGGCATCGGCACTGGTACAAACCTCATGCGTACTATCAGGGTACGGTTCGCCAACGGCATCAATGGCAGCAGCGCCTGTTAATGCGGGTTTCCAAGCAATGTCGTGCCCAAATTTTTTAGCAACGGCATTGCTTACTTTTACGGCTTGTTCTATAACTTCGGGTCCTATGCCGTCGCCGGCCAAAAGGGCTATATTAAATTTCATGTTTTGTGTTTTTTATTCTAATTGGTAATTATGTTCAACATTTTTTCGGTGGCTTTTATGGCAGATACGGTTTGATCCGAATCCAAGCCCCGGGTTTTAAATTCTTTTTTATCGTTTTTCCATGTAATAATGGTTTCGCACAAAGCATCGGAATGGCTTCCGGGCGGGATACGTACCGCATAATCGATTAATTCGGGGAGTTCCAAGCCTTTGCTTCGGTACACTTTTTTAAGGGCGTTCATAAAGGCATCGAACTGGCCATCGCCTTGGGCATTTTCCTCAAACGTTTCACCATTAATGGAAATGGAAATGGTTGTCGAAGGCTTTAATCCCTTGGCATGGGTTAGCACGTACGAATTAACCTTGGTATGCTCTTGATACGAATAACTATCAAGAACATCGGATATAATATAGGGCAAATCTTCCTTGGTTACCATTTCCTTGCGGTCGCCAAGTTCTATAATACGCTGGGTTACTTTTTTTAAATCCTCATCGTTAAGCGAAAGCCCCAACTCCTGCAAGTTTTTTTGGATATTGGCTTTTCCCGAGGCTTTCCCTAAGGCATATTTACGGGTCCGCCCAAAGCGTTCCGGCATTAAATCGCTAAAATACAGGTTGTTTTTATTGTCGCCATCGGCGTGTATACCAGCGGTTTGGGTAAACACGTTGGCGCCTATAATAGGTTTGTTGGCGGGAATCATAATGCCCGAAAATGTTTCTACCAGTTTGCTAACGGTGTAAAGTACTTTTTCGTTAACCGAAATAGCAATATCGGGCATAAAATCGTTAATAACGGCAATGGTACTGGCCATGGGCGCATTTCCGGCACGCTCGCCCATACCGTTTATGGTAAGGTGCAGGCCGCTTGCCCCGGCTTTTAAAGCCGACATGACGTTGGACACGCTTAAATCGTAATCGTTATGGGCGTGGAAATCGAAGTGGGCGTTTGGGTATTTATTACAAATTTCCTTAAGAAATTCGTACGATTCGGCAGGTGTTAAAACCCCCAAGGTATCGGGCAACATAATGCGCTTGATATTTTGGGTGCTTAAAAATTCTAAAAACTGAAACACATAGTCTTTGGAATTGCGCATGCCGTTGCTCCAATCTTCCAAATAAACATTGGTGGCAATGCCTTTTGAACTTGCTTCCGAAATAACTCTTTCTATTTCAGAAAAGTGCTGGTCTGGTGTTTTTTTAAGCTGATGGGTTAAATGGTTTAACGAGCCTTTTGTTAGTAAGTTTTGAACGGTTGCCCCGGCTTCGAGCATCCAATTTATGGACACGCCGTTGTCGACAAACGTTAACACTTCTACCTTATTTAAAAAACCGTTTTCCTTAGCCCATTTTGTAATATTTTTTACGGCCTGAAATTCGCCTTCGGAAACCCTTGCCGAAGCAATTTCAATACGGTCCACTTTTAATTCTTCTAAAAGCAGCTTGGCAATGGTTAGTTTTTCTGAAGCTGAAAACGACACGCCCGATGTTTGCTCGCCATCGCGGAGTGTTGTATCCATTATTTCAATGCGTTTTGCTGCCATGCCTTAAAACGGACGGGATTGGGCGAAAACTTCTATTTCGCTTTTCATATTTTGCAAATAATCAATATCGTCGAAACCGTTTAGCATATTGCCTTTTTTGTAACCGTTAATTTCAAAGGTTTCTTTTTTACCGTTGGACGATAAGGTTAAGGTTTGCGTGGGCAAATCGACAATAAGTTCCGTTTCGGGATTGGCATATACGGCCTCGAATATTTCGTCGAGAAAAGCCGGGCTAATCTGCACGGGCAATACCCCAATGTTTAGGCAGTTATTTTTAAAAATATCGGCAAAAAAGCTGGATACTACGCAGCGGAAACCGTAATCGTAAACCGCCCAAGCGGCATGCTCCCTTGACGAACCGGAGCCAAAATTTTTGCCGCCTACCAGTATTTTGCCACTGTATGTTGGGTTGTTTAGTACAAAATCGGTTTTAGGCGTATTGTCGGCATTGTATCGCCAATCGCGAAATAGGTTATCGCCAAAGCCTTCGCGCTTGGTGGCCTTTAAAAACCGTGCCGGAATAATTTGGTCGGTATCGACGTTTTCTATGGGCAAGGGTACCGCAGTACTTGTTAAGGTTGTAAATTTATCGTATGCCATGGTTTTAGTTAAGTGTTTTTAGTTGTGTGGCTTCGACAGGCTCAGCCACCGTCTATAAAAAATATTCTTTATCCTATAAAAGCGTTCTTGGGTCGGTTACCACGCCAGTAACGGCGGCTGCAGCGGCTACTAAGGGGCTTGCCAACAAGGTTCGTGCGCCGGGGCCTTGGCGGCCTTCGAAATTTCGGTTAGAGGTGCTAACGGCATATTTTCCGGCAGGCACTTTATCGTCGTTCATGGCCAAACAGGCCGAGCAGCCCGGTTCCCTTAGTACAAATCCGGCGGCTTCAAGAATTTCCAATAGGCCTTCTTCTTTAATCTTAGCTTCAACAATATGCGAGCCGGGTACAAGCCAAGCCGTAACGTGGTCGGCTTTTTTTCGACCTTTAACTATCGAGGCAAAGGCACGGAAATCTTCAATACGGCCATTGGTACAGCTACCAATAAACACATAATCTATTTTTTTGCCTATCATTTGTTCGTTTTCATGGTAGCCCATATATGCCAAGGATTTATCGTAAGTGGCCTTACCGCCTTGGACCGCATTAGCCGATGGAATTTGCTTGGAAATGCCAATGCCCATTCCGGGATTTGTTCCGTAGGTAATCATAGGCTCGATATCGGCTGCGTTAAAGGTAATTTCCTTATCGAAATTGGCGCCGCTATCGGTTTTTAGGGTTTTCCAATAATCCATAGCTTTATCCCAATCGGTCCCTTTCGGGGTAAAAGTCCTGCCTTTAATGTATTCGAAGGTTTTGTCGTCGGGGGCAACCATACCGCCGCGCGCGCCCATTTCAATAGATAGGTTGCACACGGTCATGCGGCCCTCCATGGTCATGTTTTCAAAAACATCGCCGGCATACTCGACAAAATATCCGGTAGCGCCGGAGGTTGTTAATTGCGAAATAATATACAGGCCAACATCTTTGGGCGTTACGCCCTTGTTAAGCGTACCGTTAATGCTAATGCGCATTTTTTTTGGTTTTGGCTGCATGATACATTGCGAGGTTAATACCATTTCGACCTCGGAAGTACCAATACCAAAGGCAATAGCGCCAAACGCCCCATGGGTAGAGGTGTGCGAATCGCCACAAACAATGGTGGCGCCGGGAAGGGTAATACCGTTTTCGGGCCCTACCACGTGTACAATACCATTATTTTGATGCCCCAAGCCCCAGTGGCTAATGCCGTATTTTTTGGCGTTGCGTTCCAAGGTTTCCAATTGGTTGGCCGATAACGGGTCCTGCACGGGCAAGTGCTGGTTAATGGTCGGGGTATTATGGTCCGCAACCGCAAAAGTTCGGTTTGGGTACAGCACGCTTAGCCCTCTGGCCTCCAAGCCCACAAAGGCTACCGGGCTGGTAACCTCGTGTATTAAATGGCGGTCTATAAACAGCACATCGGGGCCATCGTTTATACGGCGTACCACATGCGAATCCCATACTTTATCAAACAACGTTTTGCTCATAATTCTATCTCTATTGTTTTTAATCTTTTTAAACTTAAATCTTTCAGATTTTATATTGAAACGGGTATAGCCCACAAATTTAGGGATTTTTGCCTTTTCAATCAACATTTGGTAAGTTTAAGGTTTTATTTCGGCCTACTTTTATAAAATTGTTAATCTTCACTTAAAAAATCGATTAATATTTTAAAGGAAAGTTTAAAATGGTTGAAAGAACTCATTTTATCTTTCAGCCTACTTGTTAATAACCCCGTTAACAACTATAATGCCCCACAAGGTTTCAAACTTCAATATTCAATAATTTTATTGAAACATTTTAATTATGAATTTGCGACAAATTACCCTAAAAGCCATTCGCCCCGAGGTTGCCGATTGGACCATAACAGATGTTACGAGCCAAGACGAACAGTTCCAAAATTTGGTGCTTCGCCCCGTAATTGCGGTACAAAGCGATTTGTTTGTCGAAGTGTTTAAAAATTATGCCACCAAGCACAAATCGGTTTTTTACGATTTGCCTTTGGAAAAACGCATCGATTACATCGAAAACGCCATTATTAAGGACATGAAATTTAGAAACTCGCTAAAAGGCATGGTAATTGGCCTATTTACGGTCGAGGAATATTTGGTTTATATTAAAAACTCGTCGGCCCTGAACAAACGTATGATGCACTTGGTGAAAGAAGACTTAATAAACAACATGCAACTGTTTAACGCCCCGATACTTAAAGCTATTTAATGACCACAAAACAACAACTTTTACAGGAGTGCCACGCCCGTGTGGATAAACGCATAAACGACTATAAAGAGGAAATTAACCTTTTAAAAGAAGCCATTGCCGATAACGACAAGGTAGATTCGGAAAGCGAGGACGGCAGTGGTAGCAAACTCCTTGACGACCTTGAAAAAAACATAGCCTACCTAAACGATGCCCAAAACATGAAGGAGCAGTTAAAACTGGTAAAAACCAATATTTTATCGGATAATGTTGTGCTGGGAAGTGCCGTAAAAACCAACATTATGAACTTTTATATAGCCGTAAGTTCGGGAAAAATAGAGTTGGAAACCGAAACCTACTATGCCATTTCGTTAAGTTCGCCCATTGGGCAATTGCTTAAAAACAAAACCGCAAAGGATAGTTTTACCTTTAACAACAACCATTACGTTATTAATGAAATTATATAAGCGAAACACCGTTTAAATCGGTTGTAAGCACATCGCTCATATAGTTAAAATATGGGCGGATGGCTTTAAAAGCCTCGTCTATATTGGTAATAAAATCGGGTGCAAGCACTTCTTTATCGGTATACTTTTTTATAAAAAGGTATTGCTTTTTCCGTATTAAATCTATGGCGGGGTGTTCTTTATCAAAACCTTTTGGGGCGGTTTTAAGTTCATCGCCCTCCAAATTGCCCCAATTGGATTTTAAAGTTTCCAGGTTTAAAATATCCCGCATTTCGGTAGCGTCAATTTCAAATTCCTTGCGTATGCGGTGTAAATCTTCTTTATTGGGTTCCCAAAATCCAGTGGCTATAAAACTTTGGTCGTTAGGCTGCAAATGCACATAATACCCACCGCGCAATTTAGGCTTTACCCTGTGGAACGAACAGCCAAAATTGGTTTTATAGGGCGCTTTGTTTTTTGAAAAACGCACGTCGCGGTAAATTCGGAATACTTTTAAACCATCAACATCGTCGTGCTTTGTAAGGTTGTCCTTTACGGCACTAAAAAATAATTTAACTTCTTTTTCGACCGTTTTAAACTGCTTTTTGTTGTCGTTAAACCAGTCGCGGTTGTTGTTTTGTTCTAAATTTTTTAAGAAGTTTAAAATTGAAGGTGATACCGATATGTTTGCCATGATTATTTTTTTTCGAAATTATGAAAATATTTGAAATTACGATTAACGGTTAACGATTAACGATTAACGATTAACGATTAACGATTAACGATTAACGATTAACGATTAACGATTAACGATTAACGAAATTAGAATTTTGAACCTTGCCCAACAACGTTAATAGCTTTTTTACTCAAACTCAATTTTGTTAAGTATCAAGCCCGATGCGGGAGCAATATACTCCAATTTCACAAAAACATCTTGTTTAAGGCTGTGCTTTATATCGTCCAAACTAAGTTTATGTTTGCCCAAATCGATTAACGTTCCCATGATTAACCTTATTTGATTGCGCATAAACCCTTTGCCCTTAACGCGTAATAAATATGATTTTTTCGGAAAAAAATTAGCGGTATAAATAGTGTTTTCAACGATTTCGCAAACTTCAATTTTCCGGTTGTAAATCCCTGTTTCGGAAGGTTTAAAACAGTATGATTTAAAATAGTGGTTTCCCTCGAAAAGTTTAGCGCCCCGAATCATTAAATCCATATCCAAATCGTCTAAAAAAGTGGTCATTATGGGTGCGCAAAACGGATGGCACTTTTGTCCGAACGTAAACAGATACAAATATTCCTTTATTTTGGAATGGTTTATAATATTGAATTCACCATCGACTTCCCGAATACTTAACGCCCTAATATCCTGAGGTAGATTATAGTTAAACATCTGCAAGAACGCCTCGGTATCGGACAATGGTTTGTCCAAAAACAATTCCATAGCGGCACATTCGGCCGACACCATGGCATCAGTCCTGCCAGAGCTTAGGGTTTTAAACGGTTTTCCCTCCAAAATATAATTAAGGGTTTTATCGACCATTAAATGCAGGGTTTTTACATTGGGCTGTTTTTGCCAGCCATGAAACCGATAGCCGAGATATTGAAGGGTTATTACGTAAAAATATTTTTTCATTTATTACTCTATAATCAAGATTGTTCTATTTTCATCTTAACACCAAAAGTAGCGTGTAGAAGGAATTTATTTTTTATAATTTTAATAGGTCTCGACTCCACTCGACCTGACAACATGTAACATATTAATAATAAACAGGTTAACACCCACATATTAATCAAACTTAGATTTAAAAGGCGAAAAATACAGCGTTTTACGAAAAGTAACAAAAAATAAAGCGGGCATTTACGCCCGCTTTTCACTTAAATTATTTTCAGTTTTACTTTCCGAATTTTCTGGGTTTAATCATGTTTTCGGGCCGTAGTATATCGTTTAGTTTTTCTTCGTCCATCAAGCCTTCTTCCAAGACCAATTCGTAAACGCCTTTTCCTGTTTTTAGGGCTTTTGCGGCCAAATCGGTTGAAACTTCGTAACCAAGATAAGGGTTCAAGGCTGTAACCAACCCGATACTGTTAAGCACCATGGCCTTGCAGTTATCGGCATTGGCGGTAATACCCTTGATACATTTGTCGTTAAGGGTATTCATGCCGTTGTTGAGTATTTCAACATTTTCCAACAACGAATAGGCAATTACGGGCTCCATAACGTTAAGCTGTAACTGTCCGGCCTCGGAGCCTAAGGTAACCGCCAAATCGTTTCCTATTACCCGAAATGCAATTTGGTTAACCACTTCGGGAATAACCGGGTTAACCTTACCGGGCATGATGGAGGAACCGGGCTGCATGGGCGGTAAATTAATTTCGTTTAGCCCGGTTCTTGGCCCGGAGGACAAGAGGCGCAAATCGCTTGAAATTTTTGATAGTTTAATAGCCAATCGTTTTATGGCGGACGAGTTCATGATAAAAACCCCTGTGTCGCTGGTGGCTTCTATCAAGTTTGATGCGGCCTTAATTTCAAGGTCGGTAATTTGGGCCAAGTGTTTTACGCAGCGGGGCGTAAACTCGGGGTCGGCATTTATGCCCGTTCCTATTGCGGTAGCGCCCATGTTAACCTCCAACAATAGTTTTTTGTTTTGTTTAAGCCGGTTTATTTCTTCGGAAAGGTTAACGGCAAAGGCCTCAAACTCCTGCCCCAAGGTCATGGGTACGGCGTCCTGCAACTGGGTACGTCCCATTTTTATAACTTCGGAAAATTCTTTTCCTTTTTTCCTGAAACTTTTAATTAAATCCTTTAACGATTCTTCCAACACCGTAATACTTCTGTACAGGCCTATACGCAAGGCCGTTGGATAGGCATCGTTGGTGGATTGCGATAAATTAACGTGGTTATTGGGGTGGCAAAATTTGTATTCGCCCTTTTTATGCCCCAAAAGCTCTAAAGCTACATTGGCAATAACTTCGTTGGCGTTCATGTTGGTTGATGTTCCGGCACCGCCTTGCATCATATCCACCACAAACTGGTTGTTATATTTTCCCGTTTTAACTTGCTTACAGGCTTCTACAATGGCATTGGCTATTTTGGGTTCCAATATACCCAAGTCCTTATTGGTTAAGGCCGCCGCTTCCTTTACTTGGGCAAAGGCATAAATTAATTCGGGAAAATGGTACAGATACGACCTACTAATTTTGAAATTTTCGGTAGCGCGAAGCGTTTGCACACCGTAATACGCATTGGCGGGAACTGCTTTGTCGCCAATTAAATCGTGTTCTATTCTTGTTTTATTTGACATGATTATTTTGTGTTGAATTTTTAAATTCTCAAAATTAGGCATTATTTTTTTTATATTTCACAATAAAACACGAAAAAATAAAGTGGATTTTAAAAAAGAGAGCCCCCCCTTCTCGCAATGAACGTCATTGCGAACGAAGTGAAGCAATCTTTATAATATGTTACGGACTGCTTCGTACCTTGCAGTAACGTTACGAGAGGGTACAACCGAAGTAATCTGTTTATTGATTAACGATTTTTGAAAAATATCGCTTCGTCGTCGCACCTCCTTCTGGTGATGAACGTTCATTGCGACGACAACGGAGGAAACAATCCCCATACTCCATAATACAATTAACCTATTTATGTCTTCCCTTCAACTCTTCTTCAATATCTTTTAAGGTGAAGCCTTTGGCCTGGAGCAGCATTAAATAATGGAACAACAAATCGGATGCCTCGTAAACAAACAAATCGTCGTTGTTGTCCATGGCCTCGATAACGGTTTCCACGGCCTCCTCGCCTACTTTTTGGGCTACTTTGTTTATGCCTTTGGCAAACAAACTGGCCACATACGATTTTGAAGTTTCCTTATTGGCTACACGTTCGGCAATAACGGTTTCCAAGGTTGAAAAAAAGCCGTACGAGGCCTTGTTTTCCTCGCCCCAACAGTTATCGGTGCCTTTGTGGCAGGTTGGGCCGGCGGGATTTACTTGTATTAACAAAGTATCGCTGTCGCAGTCGTTTTTTATGCTTACCAAATTTAAAACATTACCGCTTTCCTCGCCTTTTGTCCATAAGCGTTTTTTGCTTCGGCTGTAAAATGTTACCAATTTGGTTTTAAGGGTTTTGACGTAGGCTTCCTCGTTCATATAGCCCAACATTAAAACCGTTTTGGTGGTAGCATCTTGGATAATGGCGGGGATTAATGTCCCTTCCAACTTTTCCCAAGGGGGAGGGATAAGACTGTTGTTTTCATTATTATTTTTTTCCATTTTTTTTATTTTTCCGTTAGTTTCGATGTTTTGTATGCGTGTTTCCCTCCGGTGTTAGGGACTTCTTACCTCAATATTATTATTTTTTAATTCTTGTTTTAATTCGGGAATTGGTATTTCGCCAAAATGAAACACACTGGCGGCCAAGGCGGCATCGGCTTTTCCTTCCTTAAAGGTATCGATAAAATGTTGCACCGTTCCCGCACCGCCCGAAGCAATAATCGGGATATTTACCAAGGTTGACAGTTGTGCCAAGGCCGCGTTTGCAAATCCGTTTTTAGTGCCATCGTGGTCCATGGAAGTGAATAGAATTTCGCCCGCACCACGTTGTTCGACTTCCTTGGCCCACTGGAACAAATCAATTTCGGTTGGAATACTGCCACCTGCCAGATGGACTTTCCAGTGGCCATTAATTTGCTTGGCATCTATGGCCACAACGACGCACTGGCTACCAAACTTATCGGCCAGTTCGTTAATGAGTTCGGGGCGCTTTACTGCCGACGAGTTTACCGAAACCTTATCGGCACCGCATTTTAACAAGGCGTCGACATGCTCGACCGACGAAATGCCTCCACCAACGGTAAACGGAATATTTACCTGCTCGGCAACGTGCAGCACCATATCCAAGGTGGTAGCCCTATTTTCTAAAGTGGCCGAAATATCCAAAAATACCAGTTCGTCGGCCCCGACGTTGGCGTATTGCTTTGCCAGCTCCACGGGGTCGCCCGCATCGCGCAAATCGACAAAATTAACGCCTTTTACGGTACGTCCGTTTTTAATATCTAAACAAGGGATGATACGTTTTGTTAGCATGAGGTAAAGTTAAATATTAAAGGTGAAATATTAGAGGTTAGAGGTTTAAAGGTAGAAGTAAGAAAGTAAGATGAAACATTTTCACTTCTAATATTGTACTTTTTACTTTTAACATCGTTAAACATAGTTTTCTAACTGTTTTAGGGTTATTCGATTTTCGTAAATGGCTTTGCCAATAATTACGCCTTCGCAGCCCATTGCCTCTAAAACGGGCAGTTCGTCTATGGTTGAAAGGCCTCCGGATGCAATAAGTTTTATCGTTTGGTTTTTAGATGGATTGGCACACTCGGCAATAATTTGTTTGTATAAATTTACCGAAGGACCTTGCAGCATACCGTCCTTGGCTATATCGGTGCAAATTACATATTGAATACCTTTTTCCTGATAGGCTTTTATAAACGGAATAACCGCTTCGTTGCTTTCTTCCTGCCAACCGCTAACGGCTATTTTTCCGTTATTACAATCGGCTCCCAGAATAATTTTTTCGACCCCGTATTTTGCTATCCAACTTTCAAAAATATCGGGGTTTTTTACGGCAATGCTGCCTCCCGTTATCTGTTCGGCTCCGGAATCGAAGGCAATATGCAAATCGTCGTTCGATTTTAATCCGCCACCAAAATCGACCTTCAAACTTGTTTTCGAGGTTATTTGCTCCAAAACCTTATAATTTACAATGTGCTGGGCTTTGGCGCCATCTAAATCGACCAAATGTAAATATTGAATGCCCGCATCTTGGAACATTTTGGCTACTTCCAAGGGGTTTTCGTTATATATTTTTTTGGTATCGTAATTGCCTTTGGTTAAGCGCACGCATTTTCCGTCTATGAGGTCTATGGCTGGGATTATTCGCATGAGGTAATGGTAAATATTAGATGTTAGATATTAGATGTTTGATATTAGATGTTTGAGGTTAAATATTAAAAGTAAAAGTTTGAAATACAATATTAAGTGTTTGAAATTAGAAATTGAAGCTTTACTTTTTTTGATTTTTCACACGAATAAATTTAAGTTAAACATTTGATTTAAGTTTTTTAAACAACATAGCAAAAAAGCCGAAAAGCTTACTGTCCGTTGTTTTTATTCATGGCCTTTTGTGGAGGCCTTTATCTTGGCTTTGCTAAATCCCTCAATGAGGGTTTCATCTTATTTTTTTTATTTCTAACTTTTACTTTTAATATTTAACCTCAAACATCTAACTTCAAGAAATTCTTCAACAATTGCTCGCCTGCCAAGCTGCTTTTTTCGGGGTGGAACTGCACACCATAAAAATTATTGTGCTGCAATGCCGAGGCGTAGTTTATACCGTAATCGGTGGTGGCAATGGTTTCCGGGCAATGCTGGGCGTAATAGCTGTGCACGAGGTACATGTATTCGTTTTCTTTTATGTTTTTAAATAAACCGGATTTTAAATCCTTGATAACGTTCCAGCCCATTTGCGGTACTTTTACGCTATTGTTAAAACGTTTTACCTGGGTTTTAAAAACGCCCAAGCCTTTGGTATTGCCTTCTTCGGTATATTCGCAAAGCAACTGCATGCCCAAACAAATACCCAAAACGGGTTGTTTTAACTGCGGAATTAGCTTGTCCAAACCCGTTTCGGTTAGTTTTTTCATAGCGCTACTGGCCTCGCCCACACCGGGGAAAATAATTTTATCGGCCTCCAAAATGGTTTTTGGATTGTTGGTTAAAACCGCATTTACGCCCAAACGGTTAAAGGCAAACTGGATACTTTTAATGTTTCCCGCCCCGTAATCGATTATGACGACTGATGATTCCCCTTCTAACTTCCCCGAAGGGAAAGGACGCTTACTCTTATGTAATTCGCTCACAATTAATATTTTATTAGCTTTCGTTTTTAATCCCCTCTGGGGGTTAGGGGGATGACTTACAGCACCCCTTTTGTCGATGGTAAAACCATATTGTTCGGGTCCCGCTTTACCGCCATTTTCATGGCTTTTGCAAAGGCCTTAAAAATACCTTCTATTTTATGGTGTTCGTTTACGCCTTCGGCCTTTATGTTTAGGTTGCATTTGGCACCATCGGTAAACGATTTAAACAAATGGTAAAACATTTCGGTTGGCATATCGCCTATTTTTTCACGTTTAAAATCGGCATCCCACTCCAACCAATTGCGGCCGCCAAAATCTATGGCAACCTGTGCTAAACAGTCGTCCATAGGCAAGCAAAAGCCATAGCGCTCGATGCCCAACTTATTGCCCAATGCCTTGCTGAACACTTCGCCAAGCGCAATCATGGTATCCTCAATGGTGTGGTGTTCGTCTACCTCCAAATCGCCGTTAACCTTAATGGTTAAATCCATTGCCCCGTGCCGACCGATTTGGTCCAGCATATGGTCAAAAAAGGCCAAGCCCGTTGCAATATCGTTTTTGCCCGAACCGTCCAAGTTCAACTTAATGTAAATTTGGGTTTCGTTGGTATTTCGGGTTATTTCGGCTACCCGGTTTTTTAGTTTTAAAAACTCGTAAATAGCCTTCCAATCGGTTGTGGTTAGGGCAATAGCCTTGTAAATATCGTCTTTTGAGCTTTCAATTTCATTAGCGCCCAAATTGGGGTCTTCGGACAAATAAATGCCTTTTGCCCCAAGGTTTTTGGCCAGTTCCATATCGGTTATCCTATCGCCCAGCACAAACGAGTTTTCCAAATCGTATGCCTTGGAAAAGTACTTAGTTAACAATCCTGTTTTTGGTTTTCGGGTTGGGGCATTTTCGTGCGGGAAGGTTTTATCGATGCAAACTTCGGAAAACACAACACCTTCTTTTTCAAAAGCCTTGATAATTTTATTATGCGCCGGCCAAAAAGTATCTTCGGGAAACGATGCCGTACCCAAACCGTCTTGATTGGTAACCATAACCAACTCAAAATCCAATTCTTGGGCAATTTTTGCCATATATTGGAATACTTTGGGGTAAAATTCCAATTTTTCAAGACTATCCAACTGATAATCGATAGGCGGCTCTAAAACCAATGTGCCGTCGCGGTCTATAAAGAGTACTTTTTTCATATAACTGCGTTATATGTCCTGAACTTGTTTCAGGACAAGTTAATTTATTTCTAAAGTTTCTAACTTAGGATTAAACTTCTTTATTAAATTCCATTTCCATGTTTTGTGCCAATTTTTTAACTGTCTTTCTTTTAATTTGGCCTTTTTTTTGTCATCGAATTCTTCAAAATATATTAAATCAAAAACATTGTATTTTTTTGTGAATAATGCCCCTGTTTTATTTTTATGCTGATTAATCCTTCTTTTTAAATTATTAGTGTAGCCAATATAAAGCACCGTTCTGTTTTTATTGGTTAAAATATAACAGTAATATGTTGCCTCGATGCTCACTAATCCTTAAAAATTTAATTTTAAAAGTCCCTGAAACAAGTTCAGGGTTTCGAAATTGATAAAAGTACTTTTATCAATTTCTCATTCTCGTTTGTCGTACCCACCGTTAAACGCAGGGTATTTTCGCAATTGGGCTGTGTGGTACGGTTACGGATAACCACACCGTTTTCTATTAATTGGGTGTAGCGCCTATTAGCATCGTCCACCTTTACCAACACAAAATTGGCATCGGTGGGATATATTTTTGAAATGAAATTTATTTGCTTTAATGCCGAAACCAGCCAATTACGCTGTTGCAAAATTTCGGCAATTTGATGGCTTACCAAGGCTTTATTCGATAATAGCTCAACGGCCTTTTGCTGTGTTAGTTCGTTTATATTATACGGTGGCTTTATACTGTTTAAAACCGATACAATAGCTTCGGAAGCGTAACAAATACCCAAGCGGATACCTGCCATGCCATAGGCTTTGGATAAGGTTTGGGTAACAATTAAATTGGAATATTGCGATAGTTTTGAGAGCCAACTTTCTTCCGAGGAAAAATCGATATAGGCTTCGTCTATAACCACAATGCCCTTAAAATTTTCGATTAGTGTTTTTACGGCTTCGGAAGTAAAACTGTTACCCGATGGGTTGTTGGGCGAACAGATAAACAGCAATTTGCTTTGCGCATCGGCGATGCTTAAAATGGCTTCTACGTTGGGGTGAAAATCGGAATCGAGATTCACTTTTTTAACGGCAACAGCGTTTAGGTTTGCCAGCACCTCGTACATGCCGTAAGTGGGCGGTAAGGTAATAATGTTGTCCTGATTGGGTTCGCAAAATGCCCTGAAAATTAAATCCAAAACCTCGTCGCTACCATTGCCCAAAAGGATGTTTTGGGACGGAACGCCCTTAATTTCGGACAATACGGCTTTTAGTTTGTTTTGATGCGGGTCCGGATAACGGTTTACGCCATTTTCGAACGGGTTTTCGTTGGCATCCAAAAACACCATATTGGCGGGAACGCCGTGAAACTCGTCGCGTGCCGACGAGTAAGGCTTTAGCGCCTTTATACTTGGGCGGATTATGTCCTTTATGTTGAAATTATTTTTCATTGAAATTGTATCTTGTAATTCAAAAAAACACATAGAAAAACACTATACTGTCATCCTATGTTTAAAATTAAAAATAAGATATTTCGCTCCGCTCAATATGACAAGAAAAAACAATACTTGTCATTCTGAACAAAGTAAAGAATCTATAACAAAAGGTATTTAATTGCGTTCAACATAACATTTTTTCAAATTTTCAAATCGTTTAAGCGTATGGATACTGCGTTTTTATGTGCTTGCAAACCTTCGGCTTTAGCCATAAGTTCTATGGTTTCGCCTATATTAAGCAAGCCTTCTTTTGTTATTTTTTGAAAGGTCATACTTTTGGAAAAACTATCCAAATTAACCCCCGAATAGGCTTTGCTAAAACCGTTGGTGGGCAGGGTATGGTTAGTTCCCGAAGCATAATCGCCGGCACTTTCGGGCGTGTAATGGCCTATAAACACCGAACCCGCATTGGTAATACCATTAACATAAAACCCTTCGTTTTCGCAACAAATTATAAAATGCTCGGGGCCGTATTCGTTTATAAGTTCCAAAGCCAAATTATCGTTTTTAACAACAATAAGTTTGGAATTGGCAATGGCTTTTTCGGCAATGGCCTTACGGGGCAGTACGCTTAATTGTTTTTCAATTTCAACGGACACTTTCTTTACTATTTCACTTGAAGTGGATACCAAAATAACCTGGCTGTCGGGTCCATGTTCGGCCTGGCTTAACAAATCGGAAGCTATATATGCGGCATTAGCGGTTTTATCGGCCACGACCAACAGCTCGCTTGGACCGGCAGGCATATCGATAGCTACGCCGTATTTGGTGGCTATTTGTTTGGCTACGGTAACAAATTGGTTTCCGGGGCCAAAAATTTTATACACTCTGGGTATACTTGCCGTGCCAAATGTTAAGCCCGCAATGGCCTGAATACCGCCAACTTTTATTATTTTGGTTACACCGCAAAGTTGCGCCGCAAACAAAATTTCGGGTGCTAATTGTCCTTGTTTGTTGGGTGGCGAACACAATACAATATCCTTACAGCCTGCCAATTGTGCCGGAACCGCCAACATTAAAACCGTTGAAAACAAGGGCGCCGAACCACCGGGAATATACAAGCCCACTTTTTCTATGGGGCGTTTTTCCTGCCAACAGAATACGCCCGAAGTGGTTTCAACCTCTATTCTTTTTGTTTTTTGGGCGGCGTGAAAGGTTTCAATATTTTGTTTGGCTTTTATTATAGCGGCTTTTAGCGGCTCGGAAACCTGGGCTACGGCTGCTTCAATTTCTTCTCTTGTAAGTGTATTTGAAAATAGTGTAACACTATCGAATTTTTCGGTATAGCGTTTTACGGCCGTATCGCCGTCATTTTTAACGTCATTAAAAATTTGGGTTACCGTAGCTTCAATATCGTTTACCGTTTGGGTGGGGCGTTTTAAAATTGACGCCCATTCGGATTTATTTGGGTTGCTTATTATTTGCATTTACTTTAAAGTGTTGGTTAAACGGATGCTGAAACAAGTTCAGGGATGCTGAAACAAGTTCAGGGATGCTGAAACAAGTTCAGGGATGCTGAAACAAGTTCAGCATTATAGCACCATTTTTTCGATTGGACAAACCAAAATACCTTGTGCGCCTTTGGCTTTTAAATCGTCTATAACGTCCCAAAATTCGTTTTTGCTAATAACCGAATGTACCGAGCTCCACCCCTCCTGCGCCAAGGGCAAAACGGTTGGGCTTTTCATACCGGGCAATACGTTTATAATGTCCTGAACTTTGTTGTTGGGCGCATTTAACAATACATATTTAAATTCCCTGCCTTTTAAAACCGATTGGATTCGGAACTGGATTTTATTTAAAATAGCTTTTTTATCACTTTCCAGAACGGGCGAAACGGCCAAAACAGCTTCGGATTTCAAAATGGTTTCCACTTCCTTTAAATTGTTTTTAAACAAGGTGCTTCCGCTGGAAACAATATCGCAAATGGCATCGGAAAGGCCTATATTCGGGGCAATTTCAACCGAACCGTTAATAATATGGAGGTTGGCGGAAACGCCCTGTTCATTTAAATAATTTTGAACCGTGTTGGGGTACGATGTAGCTATGCGCTTGCCATTTAAATCGGTAATGCTTTTGTAGTCCATGCCTTTTGGCACGGCTATGCACACCCGACAGCTTGAAAAACCCAATTTTTCGGCCACGGTAATATTGCCACCTTTTTCAATCAATACATTTTCGCCAATAATGGCGGCATCTACAACGCCGTCCTTTAGGTACTGCGGAATATCGCCGTTGCGCAAATAAAACACTTCTACGGGAAAATTACGTGCCGAAGCCTTTAGTTGGTCAATGCCATTATCGATAGAAATACCTATGGCCTTTAGCAAATCCATGGACTCGTCGTGCAAACGCCCCGCTTTTTGTACTGCAATTCTTAAATTACTCATTCTTGTTTTGTTTAATAATTTATACCATTTCCAACTTGAAATTACCGTTTTTATGGAAAAACAAAAACCCGCCTGATGGTCTCAAACGGGTTTAAAAAATATGTTGATTTTATTCAATACATCTTCACTTCGCTTGAGCGCAAATTATGAAATGATGATGATGTGAATGAATAAAAGTCATGTTTTGTTTTTTCTTCGGAACAAATATCTGCATTTTAATTGGACTTTTCAAAATAAAATTTCGAAAATTACAACTGTTGAATATTTTTCAGCTTCTAACGGTGTTGGTTGTTTAATTTTTAGAATATTGTTTTAAAAATTGAAAATTAAGCGTTTTGTTATGTGGCTTCGACAAGCTCAGCCATCATTTTAACAAACCCAATTTCTTTGCCCGTTATTACTGATTGCCTAAAATAATAGGCATACCGCTATCGCCCGAACCAATAACAATAACCTTGCTGTTTGGCGACTCGGATAATTTAATGGTAGCCTCGATACCTTTGTCCTGAAGGATTTTATCGGTTAACGATGCACTAAGTATTTTGTTGGCATCGGCTTTACCTTGGGCTTCTATACGCTGTTTTTCGGCTTCTTTTTGTGCTGTTACCAACCTAAACTCGTACTCCAGCGACTCCTGTTCCTGTTTTAACTTGCGCTCGATGGCATCCTTTATTGTTGACGGTAACGTAACGTCGCGCACCAATACTTCGTTTAGCTGAATATATTGCTCGTCCACAATTTTCTTGGTTTCGGCAAAAATTTCCTGTTGTATGGCATCGCGCTTACTGGAGTACAATTGTTCGGGCGTGTAACGCCCCACCACGCTACGGGCCGCCGAACGAATGGCGGGCAACAAAACACGGTCGATATACATTTCGCTTTTTTCCTTGTGCAACTTCCCTAAATCGTTGTATTTGGGCTGAAACCATACCGACGCTTCCAACTTAATATCAAGGCCGTTTGAGGATAGCACGTTCATTTTTTCCAATTTTTCCTGTTGGCGCACCTCGTACACAAACACCTTGTTCCATGGCGCCACGATATGAAAGCCTTCGCCCAACGGCGGCTCGTCGGTAACCACACCTCCACCAAAGGTTTTGTACAATACGCCCGCTTGGCCGGAGCCAATGGTTACGGCCGATTTTGATAGTAGCACAATTAAAATTATTGCGATAACGATAATAGGAAATCCTATTTTTGGGAATTTGTTCATTATGTTCAGTTTAAATTAATCCGTTATATTTTCTTAAAAACCACTCTACCGCCAAACTCAGTACAATTATGCCCAGCAGGTATTTCCAATCCACCAAAGGTAAGGTATTTTTGTGGCTTTTTTGTACGGTGGCAAACCTATCGTCGTTTAACAAAGCGGTTTCCAATGCGCTTACATTGTTGGTATAAAAAGCCTTGCCTTGGCTATTGGCCGCCAATTGGCCTAATTTTTCGGCATTGGCATTTAAAAATTGCTGTTCTACATTGTAATCCAAAATAGTAAAACGGCCCGACTTTGAAATGTTTTCGTTTGAAGCGCTAACCGTAAAGGTATATTCCGATGGTGGCAAGCTGCTTAAATCGACTTGATAGGTATTATTTTTAAGAATGAAGGGAAAAGTTTTGGATTGTTTTGAAACCGAATCTTTAACGGTAATATTAAGGGTTTCCCGAGCATCGAACACATAATTTTTATCGAAAAATTCGGCATTTACAAGCACGTTGGAATTGCCGTTGTAAAACGATTGGTACGACACGTTCAATCGGCTTTTTAATGTGTTAGAGGCCAAGTATTGCACCAACTTTCCCATAAAATCGTCAAAAGCGTTAAAACTTTTCGAATTTAAAAAACTCTGCGCCCGCCATTGCCAAAGGTTTTCGCCAAATAATACCGCTTCACGGGTTTGGTTGTTTTCGGTAGTGGCCAATAAAGGTTCGTTGGTTTCTACGCCGTTGTACGTTTTTTGCAACAGGGTTTCAAAAGGCGTTTTAAATACCGTCGAACCATAGGGCGATGTTAGGGGCGGAAACGATTCAAACCCTATATTGTCTATAATAAAAGGTGAAAAATCACGGTTTATCCGGGCTTGGTATTTTTCGGTTTGGTTGGTGTTTTCAACATCGAAATTTGAATTGGCGTTAACTACGCTTAAATCGGTTTTTGTGCCAATTATAGTAAACCTATTTCTGTTTTCGGCATTTAAAAAATCGTAAATTTCCTTAAAGCTGCTATCGGGTTGGTACAGAACAACCAATTGAAAATCGTTTATTTGATTTAAAATTTCATTTGGTTTTAAAAATTGTACCGAGCGCTGTTCGTTGCTTTCAATACTCTTTTTTAAAGCGCCCATATCGGGGTGGAGCATATGGCTTACAATGGCCACTTTGGTTTGTTGGTTTACCACTTCAACAGCAAAATTCTTGGCGTTGTTTACCGTGTTTTTTTCCGAGGCAAGCGGTGTTAGCACAGCTTTATAAACTTGCACCCCAACCCTATTGGCGGGCAGGGTAAAATGGATAATTTTGGAATTATCGGTTTTGGTAAAATTTACCGCTTCCGTATGTACTTTTGTTGTGCCCTGGTAAACGGTTAACTGCGAGGCAACCGGAGCATTACCGCTATAAAGCAAAATGGCTTCTACTGGGAATTTATTTTTTAAAAAAGCGTATTTGTTTACGTTTAGTTGTTTTATCGTTAAGTCGGAATATTGCGTGGTATCGCCCATTATTACGGGAAATATGGGCTGGTTATAGGCACTTGTTCCAAAGGCATAATCGTTACCATAAGTTTGGTTGCCATCGGTAATAACAACGGTGGGGGCTGTTGTATTTTTATAAACTTGCCCCAATTGCCCAAAGGCCCGGCTTATATTGGTTTCTTTTTCGGAAAAGGTAAGCGAATCGGTAGTTTTTAAACTGTTTCCGAAGGTGTAAAATTGAAGGTTGAATTTATTTTGAAGCGCCGTATTGCTCTTTAGGGCATTTACAAAATTGGTAACATTTTCGCTTTGTTTTAAAAACGCCATAGATTCCGAATTATCCACGGCAACCACCAAATTTGGTTTTTCGTTGCTTAAAACAACCTGCTCGAATTTGGGGTTTATAAGCAACAACAACACAGAAAACAGGCTTAAAAACCGTAAAAACAGAAAAAGCAGGTTCAGTTTTGTCCTGCTTTTTTTGTTATTGTAATACTGGAATCCGGCCAATAACAAGGCGGCAACCCCAGCAAGTATTATGTATAAAATTGTTGTTGTTTGCATGTATAAATATGAGAGTATGTAAGATGTTTCTCTTTGCCCAACATGACAGAGCAAACACTTTACGTACCATAATTATGTTAACATACCGCCATCGACATTTAGGGTTTGTCCTGTTACGTAAGCGCTTAAATCGCTGGCAAGGAACAAACAGGCGTTGGCTACGTCTTCGGGAGTTCCGCCGCGTTTTAGGGGAATTCCGGCACGCCAGCCTTTTACCACTTCTTCGTCCAACTTGGCGGTCATTTCGGTTTCAATAAAACCGGGCGCTACCACGTTACTGCGAATATTTCGGGAACCGAGTTCCAAAGCCACCGATTTTGAAAACCCAATAATACCCGCCTTGCTTGCCGCATAATTGGTTTGGCCCGCATTGCCCTTTACGCCAACCACCGAACTCATATTAATAATGGAGCCTTTGCGTTGTTTAAGCATGGTGCGTTGTACGGCCTTGGTCATGTTAAAAACCGATTTTAAATTAACCTCTATAACGGTATCGAAATCGTCTTCGGTAATACGCATAAGCAGGTTGTCCTTGGTAATACCGGCATTGTTTACCAAAATATCGATACTGCCAAATTCGGCTGCCACTTCGTCGGCCAATTTTTGGGCTTCATCGAAACTGGCGGCATTGCTTTTATAACCTTTGGCTTTTACTCCAAGATTGTTCAATTCTTTTTCAAGTTCGTTAGCGGCCTCTACGGACGAGCTGTACGTAAAGGCCACATTAGCGCCCTGTGCGGCAAATGTTTGGGCTATGCCCTTGCCTATTCCCCTGCTTGCCCCTGTTATAATGGCGGTTTTACCTTCTAATAATTTCATCGTATAAATTTTGTAAATGACTAATTAAAATTTCCAATTAAAGATTCTTCACTATCACTCAGAATGAACAAATAAAATAATCTGTTATATTATGCAAAGCAAAATTATTGTGCTTTCCAAACATTCAAAACTTTATTTAAAGGTGTCTTGAGCATATATAGTCAAATATCAGTTTTATCTATAAAACGCTTTTTTTTAACGACACTTTTTTTTCACTTTACAATAAAAAACCCCACAATACTGCGAGGTTTTTATATTTTACAAAAAGCCTAAGCGAGAACCTCGGCTACTTTTTTACCAATTTCGGCAGGCGAATCCACCACGTGTATTCCGCAAGCCCGCATTATTTTTTTCTTAGCTTGGGCGGTATCGTCGCTACCGCCAACAATGGCTCCGGCATGCCCCATGGTACGTCCGGCAGGAGCAGTTTCGCCGGCAATAAAACCGACTATTGGTTTTTTGCTGCCACTGGCTTTGTACCAGTTTGCGGCATCGGCCTCCAATTGCCCACCTATTTCGCCAATCATAACAACGGCTTCGGTTTCGGGGTCGTTTATTAACAGCTCAACGGCTTCTTTTGTGGTGGTGCCAATAATGGGATCGCCACCAATACCAATGGCCGTGGTAATGCCCAAACCTTGTTTTACCACTTGGTCGGCCGCTTCGTAAGTTAATGTACCGGATTTTGACACAATGCCTACTTTTCCTTTTTTAAACACAAAGCCCGGCATAATACCTACTTTGGCCTCGCCCGGTGTAATTACCCCAGGGCAGTTGGGACCGATTAAACGGCAGTTTTTTCCTTTTATATAATTTGAAGCGGTTATCATATCGGCAACCGGAATACCCTCGGTAATGGTAATAATTACCTTAATGCCCGCATCGGCAGCTTCCATAATGGCATCGGCAGCAAAGGCCGGCGGCACGAAAATTATAGTAGTATCGGCACCTACTTGGTCTACGGCATCTTTAACAGTATTAAATACAGGACGTTCTAAATGTGTTTGCCCTCCTTTTCCGGGGGTTACGCCACCCACAACGTTGGTGCCGTACTCAATCATTTGACCAGCGTGGAAGGTACCCTCGCTACCCGTAAAACCTTGGACTATAATTTTTGAATCTTTGTTTACTAAAACACTCATTTTTTTATGTTATTTTTAATAATGCTTAACAAAAATACTTTTTTTGATAGTATTTTAAACCGTAATCGAAATTATTTTTTTGATTTTAATTGTTGGAACAATTCGGGCAATCGTTTTACATAGGCCATCTCCTTCATTTCGGCTCGGGCTTCTTGTGCGGGCGTTCCCCAGTATACCTTGCCGCCTTCCAAGTTTTTACTAACGCCTGTTTGCGCATGGAGTACCGCCTTAGAACCAATGGTTACGCCACTGGCCAAACCTACCTGCCCCCAAATGGTTACTTCGTCTTCAATAACTATACAACCTGCAATACCTACTTGCGATGCGATTAAACATTTTTTTCCAACGACCGTATCATGGCCTATTTGAATTAAATTGTCCAGCTTGGAGCCTTCTCCTATAACTGTATCGCCCGTTACGCCCCTGTCTATGGTACAGGCTGCGCCTATATCGACATTGTTTTTAATAACCACCCGCCCGCAGGATTTTAGCCTGTCGTAGCCCTCGGGGCGCTTTTTGTAATAAAACGCATTTGCCCCCAAAACCGTTCCTGCATGAATGGTTACGTTGTCGCCAATACGGGTATCGTCGTAAATACTAACGTTGGAATGGATAATACAATTTTTGCCAATTACCACGTTATGCCCAACAAAAGTGTTAGGCTGAATAACCGTTCCCTCGCCAATAGCGGCCGTTTGGGAAATTGAAGCCAATGCCGCCACAAAGGGCTTGAACATATCGGTAAGTTTGTTGAAATCCCGAAACGGGTCGTCGCTAATTAAAAGGGCTTTGCCTTCGGGACAATTTACTTCTTTATTAATTAAGATAATGGTTGCGGCCGATTGCAGGGCTTTATCGTAATATTTTGGGTGGTCCACAAACACGATATCGCCGGGCTCTACCACATGAATTTCGTTCATGCCCAGTACGGGAAAGTTTTCGGTGCCTATATAACGGCAATCTAATAATTGCGCTATTTGTTGCAAGGTATGGGGTTGCGGAAATTTCACCTACAATTATTCTTTAACACGTTCTTTGTAGGTTCCCTTATCGGTTTCTACCTTAATTTTATCGCCTTCGTTAATAAACAAAGGTACGTTTACGGTAGCCCCGGTTTCCACGGTTGCGGGCTTGGTTGCGTTGGTAGCGGTATTGCCCTTTACGCCTGGTTCGGTAGCAATAACTTCCAAAACAACGCTTGCGGGCATTTCAACCGAAAGCGGCATATTGTCCTCGGCGTTGATGATAACCGTAACTACTTCGCCTTCTTTCATTAGTCCGGGATTGTCTAAAGCCGATTCCCGCAATTGGATTTGGGTAAAATCTTCCTCGTTCATAAAATGGTAAAACTCGCCATCGTTATATAAAAACTGGAATTTATGGGTTTCCACGCGCACATCTTCCAATTTATGTCCTGCGGAAAAGGTGTTGTCCAAAACCTTGCCACTGGTTACGCTTTTTAGTTTTGTTCTAACAAATGCAGGGCCTTTACCGGGCTTAACGTGCAGAAATTCTATAATTTTATAAATATCGTTGTTGTATCGAATACACAATCCGTTTCTAATATCGCTTGTCGTTGCCATAAAATTTATACTTATATTTTATTTTGAAGTTAATTTGATTTGAAATAGCCTTTCATAATACCGCGTTGCGAGTCCTTGATAAACTGGAGGATTTCGTCGCGCTCGGGCGTAGCTTCCATTTCGGCCTCGATAATTTCGGCCGCTTGGGTATTGTTATAGTTTTTTTGATAGAGAATCCTGTAAATATCCTGAATTTCCCTTATTTTTTCGGCCGAATACCCACGACGCCTTAACCCCACAGAGTTAATACCAACATAAGAAAGCGGTTCGCGGGCGGCTTTTACGTAGGGCGGTACGTCCTTACGTACCAGCGAGCCCCCGGTTACAAAGGCGTGGCTACCTACCGAAACAAATTGGTGCACGGCCGCCATGCCCGCCAAAACCACGTAATCGCCAACGGTAATATGCCCCGCCAAAGTGCTGTTGTTGGAAAATATACAGTTATTGCCCACAATACAATCGTGCGCAATATGACAATAGGCCATAATAAGGCAATTGTTGCCTATTACGGTTTTCATTCGGTCGGCCGTACCACGGTTAATGGTTACGCATTCCCGAATGGTAACGTTGTCGCCTATTTCTACGGTGGTATCCTCGTCCCTATATTTTAAATCCTGCGGAATGGCCGCAATAACAGCCCCGGGGAAAATATTGCAATTTTTTCCGATGCGGGCGCCCTCCATAATGGTAACATTGCTGCCTATCCAAGTTCCCTCGCCTATTACCACGTTATTATGGATGGTTGTAAAAGGCTCTATTACTACGTTTTTGGCTATTTTAGCCCCTGGATGAACGTATGCAAGTGGTTGATTCATAAATTTTTATTTAACTTTAGAAATTTGTGCCATAAGCTCGGCCTCTGCGCAAAGTTTACCATTGGCATAGGCATAGCCTTGCATGTGGCATATACCGCGGCGTATCGGGGTTATTAAGGTACATTTGAATATTAGGGTGTCACCGGGCGACACTTTTTGTTTAAACTTAACGTTATCCATTTTCATAAAATACGTTAAATAGTTTTCGGGGTCGGGTACGGTACTTAATACCAAAATACCACCTGTTTGCGCCATGGCTTCAACAATTAAAACGCCCGGCATAACAGGAGCGCCAGGAAAATGCCCCGCAAAAAACGACTCGTTCATGGTTACGTTCTTGATGGCGGTAACATGCGAATCGGAAAGTTCGAAAACCTTATCGATTAATAAAAACGGCTGCCTGTGCGGCAACATGCCCATAATTTGGACCACATCCATAAGCGGTTCTTGGTTTAGGTCGATGTTTGGCACGTTGTTGCGGCGGTCGTTTTTTATAATTTTGGACATGCGTTTTGCAAACTGCGTATTTACAAAATGACCAGGCTTGTTGGCTATTACCTTTCCTCGTATTCGTGTTCCTATAAGCGCCAAATCGCCCAACACGTCCAACAATTTATGCCTGGCGGCTTCGTTGGGATAATGTAGGGTAAGATTATCGAGAATACCATTGGGCTTAACGGCTATGGTTTCTTTTTTAAAGGCCGTTTTTAATTTTTCCATGGTTTCGGCAGACAAGGGTTTGTCCACATAAACAATGGCATTGTTTAAATCGCCGCCTTTTATAAGGCCGTGTTCCAAAAGCATTTCTATTTCATGTAGAAAGCTGAAGGTTCTGGCGTTGGAAATATCTTTTTTAAAATCGGAAATTTGGTTTAGCGTGGCATTTTGCGTACCGAGCACTTTAGTACCGAAATCGACCATGGTAGTAACTTGATACTCTTTGGCGGGCATGATTAGTATTTCGCTGCCCGATTCGTCGTCGATGTACGATACCACGTCGGTTACCACATATTCTTCACGAAAGGCATCTTGCTCGACTATTTCGGCTTTTTCTAAGGCTTCAACAAAAAACTTGGACGACCCGTCCATAATAGGTGGCTCAGCGGCGTTTAGTTCTATAATAACGTTATCGATATCCAAGCCCACCAAAGCGGCCAATACATGCTCCGATGTTTGTATGGTAACGCCATTTTTTTCCAAGCAAGTACCCCGTTGCGTATTGGTAACGTAATTGGCATCGGCTTCGATAAGCGGGGCGCCTTCCAAATCCACCCGCTTAAAAGCGAATCCGGTATTAGCTGCTGCTGGCTTAAAAATTAAGGTAACGTTTTTTCCGGTGTGTAGCCCTACCCCTGTTAAGGAAATATCGTTTTTAATGGTTTTTTGTTTGGTTTCGGTATTTACTATTCCCATTACTTATTTTGTAAATCGTTAATGTTTTTTACAATTTTTGGTAAGTTCTTAAAGTGAACGTACGATTTGTTATAATCGGCATAGGCCAATGCGGGCGAGCCTTGCAGTACTTCGCCGTCCTTTACGTTGCGCCCTATGCCCGATTGTGCCTGTATGCGCACATTGTTGCCAATGGTTAAATGCCCTACAATGCCCACCTGCCCGCCTATTTGACAGTTTTCGCCAATTTTGGTAGAGCCCGCAATACCGGTTTGTGCGGCTATTACGGTGTTTTTGCCTACCTCTACATTATGGGCTATTTGGATTTGGTTATCCAATTTTGCCCCTTTTCGTATAATGGTGGACCCCAAGGTGGCGCGGTCTATGGTGGTAGCTGCCCCAACATCGACATAATCTTCAATAATTACGTTTCCGGTTTGGGGTACTTTGTTGTAAGTACCATCGGCATTGGGCGCATAGCCAAACCCATCGGCACCGATAATAGCGCCCGAGTTAATTACGCAATTGTTTCCGATTACGGTATCGGAATATATCTTGGCACCCGAAAATATTATGGTATCGTTGCCTACTATGGTATTGTCGCCTATATAGGTGTTGGGAAATATTTTAACGTTGTTGCCTATTTTAACGTTTTCGCCTATATACGAAAAAGCCCCTACATATATAGCGTTGCCGTGCGTTGCCGAACTTGATATAAAGGAAGGTTGCTCAATTCCTGTTTTATTTAGCTTAACCGAATTGTAATACTCCAATATTTTTGAAAACGCCCGATAAGCGTCTTCTACCTTTATTAAGGTTGTTGAAAGTTCGGTTTCGGGCACAAAGGTTTTGTTTACAATGGTAATGGATGCCTTTGTATTATATATATGCGAGGTGTATTTAGGGTTTGCCAAAAAGGTTAATGCCCCTTCATGCCCTTCTTCTATTTTGGATAGTTTTGATACTTCGGCATTAGGGTTGCCAACCACATCGCCCTCCAAAATCCCCGCTATTTGCTGCGCTGTAAATTTCACACTTAATTTTTTGTTGTTATGATTTTGATAGAGAGCAAAAATATGAAAAATGTGCTAAAGTTTGCATGTGTTTTTTCTTATTGCCCATTTCCAGACACGCTAATTTGCAATTTCTTTGTTTTCTACCGTATTGTAAAACGATTCTTTTGGGTAGCACAAATAGTATTTTGTAACGGGTTTGGACAATGCTTCTATGTTTAATTGGTCCGATGCCTTGACAATATCCTGGATTTTCCCTGTTTTGTGCAAAATATTAATGCCTTTGTTTTTTAAGGTATAGGCTTGGTTTACCATACTGCCCTGAAACACAAAATAACGGGCTTCGTGTTTGCTTATATGGAACGCCTTGGTTAGCGCCATTATATGTTTTTCTATATTTTTAGGTTTTATGGCTTTGTTTTTAAGTTTTATGGCGGGAAGATTCCTGTTTATTATCATGCTGCTTAATCGGCTTAAAACAAAATCGTTGTGGTGCTGCCATTGTTTTATAGCGGAAATTACATCGAAATCGTCCAATTCGGAAAAAACATCCAAGGTTTCGTCGTTAAAATTGCTTAAATCTATTTTGTGTTCTAAAAAGTACTGCAAGGGCCTGCTAACGCCCAACATGGTGTTTTCGGCATTTAATTCTTTTGCCCGCTGCAATACCCGTATTAACAATTGTTCGGCGGCCACGCTGGTTTTGTGCAAATACACTTGCCAGTACATTAGGCGCCGGGCAATGATGAATTTTTCGACACTGTAAATACCTTTTTCCTCGACCACCAGCTCGTCGTTTACCACATTGAGCATGGTTATTAGGCGCTCGCTGTTTATATTTCCTTCGGCTACTCCGGTGTAAAAACTATCGCGCTTTAGGTAATCGGCCCTATCGACATCGAACTGCCCCGAGATTAGCTGTTTCATAAAATTTCTATGGTATTCGCCCTTGAAAATTTTAATGGCAAGCGTTAAACTTCCGTTAAATTCTTTATTTAAACGTTCCATAAAAAGCAGGGAAATTTGCTCGTGCGACACGTTTTCGACTATACTATGTTCCATGGCGTGCGAAAAGGGTCCATGCCCAATATCGTGCAAAAGTATGGCGGCGTACAGGCCGGTTTCTTCTTCTTCAGAAATGCTAACCCCCTTAAAACGCAGTACGTTAACAGCATCCTGCATAACATGCACACAGCCAATGGCATGGTGGAAACGCGTGTGGTGCGCCCCCGGATATACCATATACGACAAGCCCATTTGGGTAATGCGCCGCAGCCTTTGGAAATACTTGTGCTGGATTAAATCGAAAACCAACGCATTGGGGATAGTAATAAATCCGTAAATTGGGTCGTTAAATATTTTAAGTTTGTTCAAACTTTAAACCGTTATAATTTGCACAAATATAGCGTATTTTAAACAAGGTATTTAAAAACAACAACAATATAAATTAAATGAGCGCCATACAAATTCTTTGGGTAGACGACGAAATAGATTTGCTAAAACCCCATATTATATTTTTAGAACAACGCCAGTACAAAGTTACCACCTGCAAGAGCGGTACCGAGGCCATTGAGGCTTTGGACGATAATAAATTCGATATTGTTTTTTTAGACGAAAACATGCCCGGCCTTACCGGACTGGAAACCCTAACCGAAATTAAGGAAAAACAAGCCAACCTGCCCGTGGTTATGATAACCAAGAGCGAAGAGGAATATATTATGGAAGAGGCCATTGGCAACAAAATTGCCGATTACCTGATAAAGCCCGTAAACCCGAACCAGATTTTATTGAGCCTTAAAAAAAACCTGGACCACTCCAGGTTGGTTTCGGAAAAAACCACACTTAACTACCAACAGGAGTTTAGGAAAATAGCCATGGATTTGGCCATGGTAAACGCACACGACGATTGGGCAGCGCTTTACCAAAAACTTATTTATTGGGAAATCCAGTTGGAAAACATAGAAGAGGCAAGCATGTTTGAAATATTGGAATCGCAAAAAACCGAGGCCAACATCCAATTTGCCAAGTTTATAGAAAAAAACTACTTAAATTGGTTTGGCCATGGCGATGCCCCAATAATGTCGCACACCCTGTTTAAGGATTGCATAGCCCCCGAGCTTGACAAACAGCAACCTACCCTACTGGTTGTTGTGGACAATTTGCGCTACGACCAATGGAAAGTTTTCGAGCCCGTAATAAGCCAATACTATAAAAAAGAAAAAGAAGAAGCCTTTTACAGCATACTACCAACGGCAACGCAATACGCCCGAAATGCCATTTTTTCGGGATTAATGCCCAGCGAAATGGAAAAACTACACCCGCAGTATTGGAAAAACGATACCGACGAAGGCGGTAAAAACCTATACGAAGCCGAGTTTTTAGAAGCCCAAATGAAACGGTTGGGACTAAGCCACCTAACGCACGAATTTCATAAAATAACCAACTTAAAAGCAGGGAAAAAGTTGGTTGAAAATTTTAAATCGCTACAAAGCAACAACTTAACCGTCGTGGTATATAATTTTGTAGACATGCTCTCGCACGCCAAAACCGAAATGGAAGTGGTTAAGGAACTGGCCTCGAACGATAAGGCCTACCGCTCGCTAACCCTTAGCTGGTTTAAAAACTCGCCCCTACTGGAAATGATACAGCAAGCCCAACAGCTCGGGTTCAAACTTATTTTAACCACCGACCACGGCACCATAAACGTTAAAGCGCCCTCCAAGGTTATTGGCGACCGCGACACCAGTTTAAACCTCCGCTATAAAACAGGAAGAAGCCTAACCTACGAGGACAAGGACGTGCTGGTATTTAAAAACCCGAAAGACGCCCACTTGCCTTCCATAAACATGAGCAGCTCGTTTATTTTTGCCAAAAGCGACCTGTTTTTTGCCTACCCCAACAATTATAACCACTATGTAAGCTATTACAAAAATACCTATCAGCACGGCGGTATTTCGTTAGAGGAAATGATTATTCCGTTTACGGTATTTATCCCAAAATAACCTCCTTAAAAATATTTGTAGGAGTAGTTAAACGTTTTTTGGCATTTCGGTTGAAGAATTGTAATATTGTTTTAACAAATATGGCAACAAAAATTAACTATACCCTACAAGAAGTCGATCGGGTTTCGGAAATTTTAATTAACAATATTACGACCAAAGTTTTACTATTTAATGGCGAAATGGGTTCGGGCAAAACAACATTAATAAAAGCCCTTGTAAAAACCCTTGGCTCCAACGACGAGGTAAGCAGCCCGACATTTTCCATTGTAAACGAGTATCATTTGAATGGGGATAAGATATACCATTTCGATTTATACCGGGTACACGATTTGGAAGAAGCCTTGGATTTTGGCATAGAGGATTATTTACATGCCAACCATTGGGTTTTTATTGAATGGCCGGAAATTATAAAGCCATTGCTTAAAAACGATTTTGATATTATAAATATAGCAATAGATAAAAACAACAGAATTTTAAGTTTAACTAAAACCGACCAACTTATTTAACAGAGAACATATAAGGACACATACCAGCTTATTGATAAAAACTTTTAGGTTTTATTGGGAAAAAGTTAAAAAAACTTGCTTTAGTAAATTTTTAACTTTTTTTTAACACTTTAAAGGTAATGGGATATCTATGTTTTAATTATATCTGCAATATAATTAAAATAAAAACTAATAAACCTTTAATATTTAAATCCTTAAGATTATGAAAACTAAAAAGTATTTTATTGCATTAGCAATTTTCGGTGGTATGTTATTCTCAGTTTATGCGGCCAACACCGTTAACCAAGATGACCAACAAACAGCAAAAATCGAAAGATCTAGAATCAAAATTCCATCGGCTGGATAAAAAAAGCTTAATCACGGGAAGCATTATTGCAACATTAATTGCAATAACGCCCTACCTATTCTATTTATACGAAAGTGTGCCAGATATTCAGATTTGGGACACTTTTTTATTTACTTATGACAGTAAATATTACGGAAGTATATCTATTCTAGCTTGGACTCTTACAGGCAAAATTATCCCTTGTTTTTGTTATTAGTTTGGTTTTTCACTTGCAGGCATTGGTGGTACCATGTACTCTTAATCCCTATTGCCATGTACACTTACCAAATTTTCATTACCTTAAATGATGATTTAAATTATGTGGATTCCAATCAATTAATTTATCTCATCCCAATTATGGCCATAATAATACCTTCCATATACTTAATCCGGGCCAGGATTTTCAACTCCATAAACAACGCGTCAAAATCGTTGCAGGAATTAGAGGATGAATTGAAAGTTTCGCCAAAAGGATTTTGGGGGAAAATAAAGCAGCATTTTTAGCTTACTTTTTATAATTAAGCCTATCCCTTTCCTCCATCTCTATTTCTTTTTCGGTTGGTTTTAACCTGTAGTTACCAAATTTATAATTGAAACCAAACGTGAGCAGCCTGTTTTCAAACTTAGATGCCATCTTGCTGTCCTGATCCAAATAATTTGTAGTTTGGGTGTAATTTAACGTATTAAAAATATCGGTAACGCCAATGTTTACAGACGCCCTGTTTTTCCAAAGGTCTTTCTTTAAATTTACATCTAAACCAAACCTATCGCTGGCCAAAGTCGGCCCTTCGTAAAAAGGCGAAATGTAAAGCAATGAAACATCGGCCGTTAAACTTTTATCCTTTAAAAACGAAAAATAATTGATAACCTGCGAGTAAAACGACCATTTTTCGTTACTATAATAATGGTGGTTGTTTTTTAAATCGGAAAAACCATTTTCGTAAAAAAATATAGACGCCAGCGCATAAACACTCCAATCGTTTAAAATGGGGGTATATGTTGTAAAATCCAACCCATAAGATATACTTTTATCTATATTGGTATTAATATACTGTAAAGTATTTTTTTTGTTGTCCTGAAAGGTAATTTGCAGCGTAGGGTTGTTTTCGTAACGGTAGTAAACCTCAAAGGTGTAAGTATTGTTAAGGGTATATCCCAATGTAAGCACATCGTCTATTTGGGGCTTTAAATTGGGGTCGCCTACAACAAACGTATTGTCATTTAAATAGTATTTAAACGGATTTAACTCGGCATACCTCGGCCTATGGATTCGCCTGTTATAATTAAAGTACCATTCGTTATTATCGTTTAGCCTATTTAATATATAAATTGAAGGAAAGAGCTTTAAATAATCGGATTGGGTTTCTTCGTTTTTATTTATGGACTCGCTTTTGGTATTGGTAAATTCCAATCTGAGCCCTGTTTTCAGGCTCCATTTGTCCCATTCTTTTGCATAACTTGCATAGGCGGCCAGGCCGGTTTCGTTGTATTTAAATGTATCGGTATTATCCAAATCTTCAACTTTTACCCCGTTATTATATAGATATTGGGACAAATCGTTATCCGAATCAATACTCGACAGCTTTGTTCCCACTTTAATTTCTTCCGAATCGGTAAGTGGCAGTTCGTAATCGATTTGTCCCGTGTATAATTCTATATTTTGATCGTTATGGGTTTGAAACCGATTGTCCCTAAAAGGTACCGAACTGCTTGGCAGATAATACCCGGTACTTACGTTTTGAAAACTGGAATTATCGTAATTGGTTTGGTGAAAGCTCAATAATATTTTTTCACCCTCCCTTTCAAATTTATGGGTATAATCGAGCGTAAAAGCCAAGTTAGCCGTTTTAAGAGATGTTTTGGAATTAGTGTCGAACAGAGAATCTAAGTTATAATTTCTATTTAAAATATTGGTTTTCGAATTAATTTTCGTAATGTTATTTTTTTCTGGGGAAACCAATATACTAGTTGTTAAAGCAATTGTATTATTGCTGTTTATTTCATATTCTGCATTTGCGTTTATATTATGCGAAAACGATTTTCTGTTCCGTTTGTAATCGGTGTTCCATCGGGTTATGTCATTCTTATCGTGAAAATTAATTTTTTCTATGCTCTGCCTATAATCTTCCCTTGGATTTATATTATAGTTTAAGTAGGTATTAAGCCTTTTTGCTTTATAAAAGTGGCTTGTTCCCATTACATACTTTGGGTGCTTAAAGCCTTGGTTGTAACTACCAAAAACACTACCGTTATAGCCTGTGATAAGGTTTTTGCCCGTTACAATGTTTATTACAGCTCCTCCTTCGGCTTCAAACTGTGCAGGCGGGTTGGTAATAACCTCGATAGCCTTAACATTAGTGGCCGAAGTGCCTTCCAAAAGTTGTTGTACCTCGTGTAATGATAAATGTACTTTTTTATCGTTTATGTATATGGTTGGTGTAGCTGCTTTTACTTTTATAGTGCCATCATGCACAAAAACACTTGGGGTATGCTTTAATACGTTTAAAATATTTTCGTTGGACAATGTAGATTGCTCCACGTTAAAAACCAATCGGTCTACCGTTCGTTTTACGGTCGGGCGTTTGGCCACTATATTAACGTTTTCTAAAACATGGGGGATTTCCTTTAATATGTAAGGCTGCGGTAACTGAAAACTGTTTTTCAAATCCACGCTATCTTCAATACTTTCATAACCGAGATAGCTTATTTGCAATTTATAGCGTCCTTCTTTTAAGTTTTCAATTTTAAAAAAACCCGTTTCGTTACTTGTAGCTCCTTGTATAAACCGAGAATTTTCATAGGTGCTAATTATTACATTGGCATACGCCACAGGTAATTTGTTTTCGTCCAGCACGCTGCCCGACAACACAAACTCTTGCCCATAAACCGTATAAACAAATAAAAGTAGGAAGAAAATAAGGGGCTTATTACACATACATACTTATTGAAGTCCAAAAGTAATACTTTTGAACTAATTATTTCAATTAATCGCAGTTTTGTGTAATAAATTATCTATAAACAATACCGATAATCCGATTTTAAACTGCTTTAACGGTAAATTTTAGTGTGTTTTTCTTTTTGGAAGGGCATTTTTACATCGAATTGCTTGGCATATGGGTGTCTATATTTTTTATACCGAAAGAAGATGCAATATAAAAAAAGCCGCAAAACTAATTTTGCGGCTTTCACTTTAAATTAAAGACACAATTTTATTTTTTAGCCACCTTAACGCTGGCCACTTTATTGCCCGACCTAATTTTAACAATATAAAGCCCGGAAGCCAAGCTGCTCATGTTTAATTTTTGGGTAACGGTGGCACGATCTACCACTTTGCCCAACATATCGAAAACCAAAACCTCGAATTTGTTGGCTGTGGCCGACTCGATATTTAAATAATCGGTAACGGCATTGGGGTAAACGCTTAGCTCGTTGGCCGCAAAATTTTGGTCGGCTACGCCAAGGGTACCGCCTGCCATTATGGTTTCTATTTGGGCTTCGGTTAAGGCTACATCGTAAATTTGTAGGTCGTCTACTTCGCCGGGGTTGGCTGTTGCTGGACCAATATCTCCCGTATTTGCTGCTTTAGTCTGCACCCCAACAAGAACTCGAAAATCAAGCGTATTTACTACATCAGTAGAGCTTACTCCTGATAAGTATACATCTCCATTCACATATATAATATTGTCTCCTACAGTACCATTAGCAGGCATGGTTGCCACCACATGCGTCCATGTATCAAAAGGTAAAGCCGTATGACCATCATCTGCAGACCCTCCAATTGTCGGGCTACCAAAATCCAATTTTATATAACCATCAGTAGTAAAACGTATTGTATAACGTTGTCCCGATGAATTAGAACTTCCCAATGTTACCGCATTAAAATTAGCCCCAGTCGGTTTTTTAATCCAAACTGCTACTGTCCGTGCTGCATTACCAGAAATACCAGTACTTCCACTGGTAGTTGATGCCAAATAATTTTTGGTATCGGTAGCATCGGGAAACTGATAAGCGTTACTACCTACTACTTGACCTGTTGAATAATTTGCCGCACCAGCTGCTTCAATATTTAAATTATAGGCTGCACCTTTCGAACCGTCGTTTACCAAACTGTTTTCAAATTTGTAATGATACAGTGGTGTTTGTGCGCTTACGGTGTAAAATGCCAAGGCAAAAGCCACCATGCTTAATCGTAAAAATGTAATGTTTGTTTTCATGTTTAAAAATATTTAGTTAATAATTGTTTTACTTCCTTTTAATTTTTTCTTTGTTTTTTAAAGACTGCTGCGCTTTACTTCGACTTCGCTCAGCACAGGCGCTTGCAGTATCGTCATTGCGAGGAGGAGGCACGACGACGAAGCAATCTCTATTATTCTACGAACTACTACACTTTTGCTCTACCGTAGTGACGTCATTGCGAGAAGGAACGACGAAGCAATCTCTTTTATTCTACGGACTGCTTCGCTTCGCTCGCAGTGACGGTTGGTGGCTGAGCCTATCGAAGCCACCAATACTTCTACTCCTTAACTACCTTTACCCTATACGCCGTTCCGTCGGCATCGGTTAGGTTAATTATATAAATACCACTGCTTAACGGGCTTATATCAATATCCTGCTTTCCGAAATTGGATTTTATAGCACCACTTTTAACCACTTGCCCTTGAACGGAAATGATTTGGTATTTTAATTCGGTTTCATCATTATTTGGTAATGAAATATTTACAAGGCCGCTTGTTGGTACGGGATATGCCTTAACTTGTTTGGTTTGGTTTATAATGTTTTCTGCACTTAGCAGTATGTTGCCCATTACTTTTTCTATTTGGGCTTCGGTTAAGGCACATTCGAATACCCTTACGACGTCCATTTGGCCTGGTTTTGCCAGTATAGGGCCTAATGCCCCGGCGTTATTGGCTTGTCCGCCTACATAAACCGGGTTGGCTCTTGTATTAAGTTCTTGCGTGGAGTCGCTGGTGGCGTACACATCGCCGTTAACGCACAAAATATTATCGCCAAGTGTACCGCCCTCGGGCATGGTTACCGCAACGTGTACCCACTCGTTTTTAGAAACCGCAGTAGTACCCGTTACCGTGCTTCCTTGTACATCTAAGGATAAATACCCGCTACTGTTAACCTTTAACGTATACCTTGCATAGCCACCATAACCAAAATTAAAAATGTTAAATGGGAAAGACGACAGTTTAACCCAAGCGGTTATGGTACGGGCATAATTGCCTGTTATACCTTGCCAGCCGCTTTCGCTATCGGTGCCTAACGGGTTATTGGTATCGAACACATAAGCCGAAGTACCGTTTACGCCCTCGGTGGTATATGTTGGTGTACCGGTAAAACCTTCGGGGATGGATAAATCGGCATCGGCGCCAAGTGAACCAGAATTGGTTAAATCGTTTTCAAACTGATAACTTGCCAATTCTTCGGGCACGTCGCATTTGCTACAACCCGTTACCGTAAACATATCGGTTATGGTTTTGGAGTAGGTTTTGCCGTTTTTTACCACTTCCAAAGTAACGGTATAACTGCCATCCTGCCCCAGTACAACAATGGGGTTTCGGCTATTGGCATCGGTTATGCTCTGTGGTGCAGGGGTTATGGTCCATTTCCAACTGGTTACATCGCTATGGTCTATCATGGAGTGGTCGTCAAAATAAATTTCATCACCACATTCGTATTCTTGGGCACCGCCCCATGGGGTTATGTAGGGAGGTTCAAAATTTTCTTCGGCAAGAGGCGATTCCCAAACACCAAAATTGCCCGCTACGCGCAATTTACTGTCCCTATAAAACGGTAATACGGCTATAGGTTCCGATCCAACGGGGTAGCTATTGGAAAAATCCTCCCACTGCATGGTGCCATTATTTTTTCTGTAATACACCTTGGCATCTTCACCGGATCCATCTGGGGGCGAGGTTACCAAGTATACCAAATCTACATTATCGTTGGTGGGCTGTATGACCAGCATTTTAGGGTGCCTGCCAGTAGGCAAACCATTATTCCATGTTGTCCATGTTGTACCGCCATCTATCGATTTGTATACATTAACATTATTGGTAGAATAGTGAGAATCGTATTGACGACAGGCATAAATTGTATTTGCATCATAAGGCGAAATAACAAAATGCAAGCGCCCCCTGGTATTGTTATGAGGATTTGTTCTTTTTGTCCACGTATAGCCCCCGTCTTCGGACTTAAATATTCCTGTATTAGAAGAATTTGTTTGACCTAAATTATAAGCATCGGCATAGATAACATTAGGGTTTTTATGGCTTATTTCCATAAAATGAACATCAGCACCAAAATCATACAAAGCCGTCCATGTAGCCCCCATATCGATACTTTTCCAAAATTGCGTGCCATTGCCCAAATATATTATGGAACTGTAATTAGGGTGGTGTAAAAACCCGCCCCGCTGTTTTACCGTATTATTAGGTTGTTTGGTAAACGGGTAGGTACCATCGACCGCAACGGCATCTATGGTTTCGGGTATACCATTGGTATGCTTACCTTTACCTATATCGCTAAACACGCCTTGGTAGGGCCTACCATGCAGGATCCAACCTGTTGGGGCTTCTGCCCCTCCCATGCGCAAGGTTTTACTATCGACATAAGTATCGGACATAGCCATATTGCCATTGTGGTACCGCCCCCCTACTATAACATCGTAGTTCCATCCTTGGTCGAAGCCCCACATATTGGAGCCTATTAAACCTTTAACCGTTGCCCTACTGTTGGCAACTAATGTAAAATTATCGGACGAATAGTTCATGCCCCCATCGGTAGCCAACCATACTTCGCCATTGGGGAACATTTTTAGGTCTTGTGTGTCCGGATGTACGGTAAACGGCCCGGCGCTAATTCCTGCTAATCGTGTAAAGGTTATGCCCCCATCGGTAGATTTAAAGAATGGTACCGTGCCCCAAAGTACTACATCTTCATCGTCAGGTGCTATTTCGAATACAAAATCGTAATAGCCTTGCCCGATGGACATGGCGCCGCTACTTCCCGAACCGTAATCGCCTTGCATTAATTTTTCCCAAGTTATGTTATTACTACCATCGATAGTACCTTTATAAACATACGGAACTGCCTTGTCTACCGACAAATCCCTGCTTAAAAAACTAACCAAAATTTTATTGGCATTATCCGGGGTTACCGCTATAAGCGCCCCGCTTTGCTGATAAATATCGGGTAAATTAGAATCGGCGGTAAACGTTGCCCCGCCATCTGTTGAGATAAGAAAATCGAAATTATCGAAGGAGACACAGTGCGCAATCCATTCCATATGTTTCCTCTCCAAAAATACACTTTAGTAACAATAAGGGAAGTGTCACAGGTTGAAATTTGCTTCATTATCCTTGTCAAAACAATCGTAGTTGAAAAAATATCGTGAATTTATTATTTTTTTTTTATCTAACCTATTCTCCCGGTAAATAGAAATCGTGGGTAAATATATGGAAAACTGGATCACCTAGAAAGAGCGCTGGATTACAGAAAAAGAACGTTTGATTACGGAGATGGAACGTTTGGTTATACATAAGGAACGTTTGGTTACAGAGAA
>JBKEDS010000001.1:0-29130 GCA_047975545.1 Flavobacteriaceae bacterium
CTACAAATGCTACCAATATAGCAACGAATGCTACCGATATTACGGCTTTGGAAACCGAACAAACAACGCAAAACGCCAATATCGCCGCCAACACAACCGCCATCAATAGCCACGTAACGGCAGACAAGGATACCGACGATACCAACGAAATCCAAACCATAGCTTCGGCGGATAATTCCGTAACGGTAACCCCAAACGCCAACGGTAAGGATTTTGATTTGAAGGTCACGCCTTTCGATGCTTCTGGCTTGCAAAGCCAAATCGATGCCAATGAAACGGCGATTGCTACAAATGCTACCAATATAGCAACGAATGCTACCGATATTACGGCTTTGGAAACCGAGCAGACAACGCAAAACACCAACATCGCCGCCAACACAACCGCCATCGATAACCACGTGACGGCAGACAAGGATACCGACGATAGCAATGAGCTTCAAACATTATCTATTTCGGGAAATGAAATTAGTTTGACCGATGGTGGTTCGGTAACCTTGCCGACAATCGACGGGAGCGAAACTTCGGTTACGGCCGGAGCCAACATTTCGGTAACTGGCGATGGAACCTCCGCCGCTCCATATATCATCAGCAATACATTTACGGAAGTAGACGGCAGTGAGACCAATGAGCTTCAAACATTATCTATTTCGGGAAATGAAATTAGTTTGACCGATGGGGGTAGCGTAACGGTAAATACTGACGATGCGGATGCTATTATAGGCAACGAAGTTACCGGTAATGCAGACGCCACTTTAGCCCTAACGGGCGATGGTACAACGGCCTCACCGTTAAAGTTGGGCGTAGCCGCCGATGGTATCACGGCAACCCAAATCGCCGATAATGCGGTAAATACAAGTGAAATAGCCAACGACGCCGTAACCCTGGCCAAACTTGCAAATGGCACTACTAACGGCCAAATTATGCAATGGAATAGTACATCTTCTGAATGGGAACTTAAAGTTCCGGAAGATTATAAGCATATTGCAATTAGTGAGTTTGTAAGAGGTGAACCTGTTTTACAAGATAAAGGTAGAATTATGTTTACCGTTCCATCTGATATGGCAGGTTATAAAACCGATAAAATGACTTGCTCTATAAGGGAATTAGGGACAGGAAACGTAACGGTTACAGCATTATTATGGAGGACAGGAACGGAATCAACGATTAATGAAACGGTTACCATTAATTCGTCAGTAGTGTATACCGCAACAAGTTTAGGAGGAAGTGCAGTAACTTTGGCAGAGGGAGATTTGGTTTATTTAAACATAACAGCAGCACCTGCTTATAGTAGTTCGCCAAAAGGTTTATCTTGTACCATAAAATTATTGCCATGAGATTAATTTTTTTATTTTTAATATTAATTTCAGGGAGTTTGACTGCTCAAACTCCCAACGAATATATTACGGTTGAAAGAACAAGAACTCGTGTTGGAGGATATTATTGGGTAGAACAGGGTGCTGCGACAATTGCAGGTCTTTCTCCGTATTTATGGATGGATGCGTCTTCTGCTACTTTTTTTAAAGATACTTCCGGTAATACCTTTACGTGTACCCCCAATGCTACGCACACAGTACAAACTTGGTTAGACCGAAGCGGAAATAATAGAAATTTCACTTCAGCAACTAGTGATGTTTCACCGACATACACCTGTGATTCTCAGTCCACTCCGCTTTATCAACGTGATAATTTTATACAAAGTGATGGGATAGATGACATCATGACGTTTAATTTTAGCACTGCTTCTGCTGGGGTAATAGATGGACTTTCAGGCACTATAGACTCTGACTTTACATTCATTTTTGTAATGCAGGCAACTGCAAGTCTTGGGTACAATGACTCTTTTATTGCCAGTGGTGATGGTTGGAATACTGCAAAAAACTGGCAAATAGGAGCTACAGGAACTGATCGGTCAAAAATTTATTTTAGATTGGCACAAGCTACTCCTACTAATTTAGCGTTAATTCCTTTTGATACTAATACTCATGTTTATCTTATAACACGCTCGGGAACAACTGTTACTTATAAAGTGGATGGGACTCAAGTTGCATCAATAACTTATCCGGCCAATAGATTGCCCTTCTTGGATAATTTGAAATTATTTACTAATAGAGCTACACAAACCCGTATTAACGCAAGGTTTTCTGAGTTCTTTGTATTCAATGGAACACTTACAGCAGATCAAGAATTTATCATAGAACAATATTTACTATCCAAATGGGGTGTTTAAAACTATTCAAGTTATGAAACACCCATTATTAAGTTTTAATCACACGGTGGCATGTTAATTTGGGTGTTCCATGCCCGTACTGAGCTTGACGAAGTGTGTCCTTTTGAAAAACAATAAAAAATTAACACATGAAAAGGTTTAAAATAATAATCAAATTATTGGTTTTTGAAAAACGAAAAAGTGTTGCCGTAATGCTGTTTTTTATATTTTCGGCTAACGCCCAAACCGCCTTCCATAATTTGGGCAATGTACAAATACACGATAACGGTCAAATGGGGTTTCATACCAACCTAATAAACAATGGTATGTTTAACCAAAATTTGGGGTTGGTCGGATTTTACAGCGCAACCGAAGCCCTTACTATTTCAGGTACGCAGGTTCCAAGGTTTTTTAATATGGAAACGGCCGTGAATAATCATTTATACCTTGGTATAAATACCGAAATAGCAAGCGAATTGAGCTATATCGTGGGCGATATTATTACACCGCGCGAAAACCCCGATATTTCGTTGGACTTTTTGGGTACCTCGTACCATACCTTAGTCAATAATTTGCGTGATACCGACGGTTATGCTTCCGTTACGGGCATTAACCGATTTACTTTTCCCATAGGCCATGATGATAAATACCGCCCCCTTATTATTCCAAATCAAGACAAGGTGGCCATGTTCAAAGCCGCTTATTTTAACGAGGATCCTAATTTCCCCAGTACCTTCCCGTCGTTTAGCACATCGGTTTCCGAAGCCGTTATAACAAAGGTAAGTGTAAGCGAGTTTTGGGATTTTAACGGTGCCGAACCTACCCAAGTAACCTTAACATGGGATGCCGATAGCAACATAGCCGATTTAGCTGCCGATTTAAGTTTTTTAAGGGTCGTGGGCTGGAGCGTTGCCGATAACGAATGGAAAAATCTGGGCAATGTTAAGGTTACGGGCAATTTAACCGAAGGCACTATAACGTCTTTCGCCTTTATTCCCGACCATTACCAAAGCCTGACTTTTGGTACTATTAACGAGGATGCCATAGTAATAGGCACTTCCGGTATTGTAATCCACAATGCGTTTTCGCCCAATGGCGACGGTAAAAACGATACCTTTTTTATAGAAGATATTGAACTGTTTGAAAACACCCTGAAAATTTACAACCGTTGGGGGCATTTGGTGTACGAAGCCAAAAACTATAAAAACGACTGGAACGGCTCAAGCGAATTTGGCTTGGTAATCAATAAAGGGAAAAAGTTGCCAACGGGTACTTATTTTTATGTATTGGAACTTCCCGTTGAAAAAGAAGAATTTTCCAGTTGGCTGTACATTGTTAACGATTAGTGTTTTTACGTAACCAATATGGTAGTTTTACGTAGTTAATGTTGACTGTTTCGTGTTGTTTTTTATCTATTTAAAATTTTGTAATAACCTGTTTTTTAGTAATTTATTATATTGGTGGTATTAACCATTACCTGCCAAAAGCCCATTATGGGCTAAAATATCAAAAAAACGGATTGTTGTGGGGTAAAAGTAAGCCTTATTCGTAAGTCCGTTTTTTTACATATTCCAATAATTCTTCATGGGTCATGTTTCTTATGGTGGCGTATATATTTATCAATTCTTGATTTCCGGATTTTAAATTGTACTTTACGATGTATTTTGAAAAACCATTTTCCTTGCCTTTTGGGATGAAGGAAAATGCCATATTTTGGTTTTCTTCATTTTTATAAAACGCATCGATTGTTCGTTTTAAGTGGGTTACGTCCACAGGGCTTTTGTTGAAAAGTTTTTTAGATTGAAACGTTCTGAAATTATTGTAAAGTTCCTTTCGTTGTTCGGGATTTTGTTCGTTTTTTACTATTAGGGAGCCATAAAAATAAATTTCTTTTTTAATAAAAGGAAAAAGGGTTCTGTTGTGTTTTAACGATAGATAATTTATAAACTCCTTTTTGTTTAATAGGCTGTCTTTTTCCTGTCGTTTGCTTGGGCCAAGTAGAGGGGAACCACTTTGGTCGAAAAATAAATAATCGTCAAAAAACGCATTTTTCTTATTTATAATACTCCTCAGGGTTAAACGGCTAAATCGGTTGTTGGTTACTTCAAATTTATAAGGCACCAATATTTCTATATAACCCAATTTATTTGGCTTTACTTTTATCGGGATGTTTTTTTCAACTTCAAGCTGTTTTAAAATAATTGCGGGTTGGGAATAAAAATAAACAGTTATTAGTAGAAACAGAATTGAAACAACCCCGAATATTTTTGTAATTCTATTTTTCATTTCACGTGTTATTAAATTGCTTTTACGGCGCCACAATTTCAACCTCAAAAAGTTTGTCCCAGCGCTTGCCCGTAACAAAAAGGGTTTTGGTTTCGGGGTTATAGGCAATTCCGTTTAAAACATCCAATCCTTCGTGTTGCGTTACCATGTTATTTAAGGGCGAAAAATCTATAACGCCAATAACGGCACCGTTTTTTGGGTTTATAATGGCAACGCCGTCCTTTTGGTAGCGGTTGGCGTAAATGCTGCCGTTAACCCATTCCATTTCGTTTATGCCTATAATTTTTCCTTTGTTGGTGTTTACTTGGATATGGTTTTGCTCAACCAAGGTTTCGGGGTTTAAAAGCCATATGGTTTCGGTGCCGTCGCTTTTGTAAATTGTAGCCCCATTGTGGCACAAGCCCCAACCTTCCTTGCTTTTACCATATTTAAAACTGTTTGTTTTTTCAAAAGTATCAAGGTTGTAAACAAACCCGATGCCCTCGCGCCAGGTTAGTTGGTATATGTTTTGGTTTACAATGGTAAGGCCCTCGGCAAAATACTCTTTAGGTAAATTTATGTTTTTAATAATTTCGCCTGTTTTATGGTTTGTTTTCCTAAGTTTCGATTCGCCGTACTGTCCCGTGCTTTCGTAAAGAATACCGTCGTGAAATTCCAAGCCCTGTGTGTACGACGTTATATCGTGCGGGTATTGGTTAATAATGTTATAGGTGAAAATTTTTGGGGCTTGGTCGTTCAGTATGGTAATCGAGGTGTTTGCCGTTTGTTTTTCGCCATTGGAAAAAATAGTGGCTTCTATATTATGTTTGCCCAGTTTAAAGTTGCTTAATGCCGAGGAGGCCTCGATAGGCAATCCGTTTAAGGCGTAAATTACCGAGTCCGCAATTTTGTTCTTTTTGCTTTCAACAGACAGTAAAAGTGTTTTGTTTATGGCAATATCGCCTTTTTCGGCATTGGTTTTAATACTGAAATCGTTTTTTTTGCTTCCCGTACCAAACCCACAGGAAATAAAAACGGTATTTAAAAGTATGATTGTAAGGTGCTTAATGAAACCCATAAGTGCTAAATTTTCCATGCAAGATATTTATTTAAAATCAGTTTGAAAAATCATTGTGAAAATTTTAAAAGGTTGTATATTTGCACTCGGCAAGTCCTACACAACCAGCTCCTGTTGAATCCTCCAGGGCGGGAACGCAGCAAAGGTAAATGGTCGTAGCGGTGTGATGTAGGTAGCTTGCCTTTTTTTGTGCCGTTTTCTTTCCTGTATAGAATTTATATCTTTACGTTTTAAAATAGAAATATATGTTTAAAGTTGTTTTAATCACGGGCGGTTCGTCGGGAATTGGCAAATCGGTTGGCGAATATTTAATGTTGAAGGGTTTTACGGTTTACGGTACAAGCCGAAATCCCGAAAAATATCCCGATTCCAAATTTCCTATTTTAAAATTGGATGTTAAACAGGTTGAAACCATTCAAGCTGCCGTTAAGCATATTATAAAAACCGAAGGCAAGTTGGATGTACTGGTTAACAATGCCGGAGCCGGAATTACGGGGCCGATAGAGGAAACCCCCGAAGCCGAGATTAAAGCTAATTTTGATACTAATTTTTTTGGGCCGATAAACGTTATTAAGGCGGTTTTGCCCCAAATGCGCCAACAAAATTCGGGGCTTATAATAAACATTACATCAATAGCCGGGTACATGGGCTTACCCTACCGCGGTATTTACAGTGCCAGCAAGGGCGCTTTAGAGTTGGTTACCGAAGCGTTTAGGATGGAACTTAAAAGTTTTAACGTACAAATGACCAATATTGCCCCCGGCGATTTTGCCACCAATATTGCGGCCGGACGCTACCATGCGCCGTTATTGGAAAATTCGCCGTACAAAACACCATACGGCAATACCTTAGATTTAATGAATGCCCATGTGGACCAAGGAAGTAACCCCGATATTATGGCCAAGGCGGTGTACAGGGTTATTATAGCCAAAACCCATAGAATACATTATAAAGTGGGTGGGTTTATGCAGAAATTTTCAATAGTTTTAAAACGAATCCTGCCCGATAGGGTATACGAAAAAATGCTAATGAACCACTATAAACTTTAAAATTGCGATGAGGGCGGCATGTTCAAGTTACTTGTTGTTTCACGGAGTTTCGCTGAGGTTTTTTTAAAAACCGAAATTTGTTAATCAATAAAAATATTGCTTCTTCGTGCCTTATTGCAATTGACGCTACTTCAAAAATCGAAACTCAAAACTCGTTAATCGTTCTTCCTTTACAACAACAAAGGCGGGATAGTAATAAAGGAATTACCTATTAATAGCGCCCAAAAGATATTCTTCAAATTTTACCGAAAAAATATTAGCGTTGCTATTTACTATTTTTTTGTTTTTATCCACGATAATGGCTTTGGTTATGGGCTGTACGGCAAATAGTTCTTTTGAAGCGTTTGGCTGTTCGAACACAAATTCGTTAACCAAGGGAAATTTATGTTTGTCCAGCAATTGTTTGCTTCTTTCCGGGGCGTAATCGTCTACGTTTATAACAATAAAATTTACTTCGGGATATTTAAGTTTTAGTTCGTCCAATTTAATGTGGCTTTCAATAAAGTGGTTGTTATATTTTTGCGACCAAAAGCACAGTACCGAAGGTTTTGTTATTAGTTTTAGTAATTGGTGCGGCTTATGGCCGTAATCCAACAATACGGTATTAGGGATGGTGTTGTCTGTTTTTAGCTTGTTTAGTGCTTGTACGTACTGTGTTAGTTTTTCGTTGTTTTCGGTATTGGTCGATTTGCTTAAAAACGCATTTAAAAGTTCGGTATTGTTGTTGGCATTGTTGCTTCGGGACAGATAATTAATGGTAACGTGGTGCAGCAAATCGTTTTTTATAGAAGGGTTGCTAATCAGGCTATCGATAACCTCCAAGCGGTCCTTGTTAAAGCAAATGGAGCTTCGTTTAAAACCTTCGCCCGTATCCTGTGCCGTATGCTTGTAAAGCGCAATGTTGTTTACGTGGTGGCGCAAAAACGTTTTGTAATAGTGGTAGTCCTTTAAAAGCGAATCGTTATAGCTTATGTTTGCCCTGTAAGCGTAAAAATTATCGGGAATGGATTGTAATAATTCGTTTTTATTATGCCCAAAATGAACGAACGGATATACTTCCTTGGCCGAATAATAATTGTAGTTAATGTTGTTTAGGGCAATATTTTCAAAAAGTTCGGAATTTTTATTGCTTAAATTGAAATTTTTAAGGTTTTGGAGTTTTAAGGCGTGTAGGGAATCGATAGTCCGGCTGTAATCCTGAGGCGAAAGCTGGCAATATTTAAAAATATTTTTTTCTTCCTTTTCGTTGTCCAAAAACGCATTAATAAAATAATTGTTTTTTTTATCGCCAATGCCCGTAAATACCATCGATTCGTCAAATTCCAAGGTGTTCAGCCTAACCAAAACGCTATCTTGGGGCTCCAGCAAAACCACTTGCATTTCGCTACCGTGAAAAAAGGCGTATAGCCCGGGTTTTAAATTCTTTATTTTATGCAAAAATCTATTATTACCGTCAAGTTTTATAGTATCTATTACGGTATTGTCTTTGGTTAGCACTACAAAGTTTTTATTCGGGTTTATAATTTCGCCGCCAAAATAGGCATAATCACGACCGTTGTTGTTTTTTTTGCAGCTAAAAAGAATTAAAGAAAGCAATATACTTATATAAAGTAATCTCATAAAGTCAACTTCATCTTAAAAGTAGTTATACACAAAAGTAGAGTTTGTTTATGGTATTGGCTGTTAATGCGCTGTTAAATGTTGCGGTTTTGGGTGTATGCCAACATTTATCGCAAAATACAATTCGGTATATTTCATCTTACCGTTCGAATTTTCTACTTTTGCCGAAAATCAAGAACGGGTGGGGTTTAAAAAACCTAATTACCGTTAAATACACAGAAGTATTATGTTATCAGTATCAAATTTATCAGTCCAGTTTGGCAAGCGCGTATTGTTCGACGAGGTTAACACCACGTTTACCTCCGGCAATTGCTATGGTATAATAGGTGCCAACGGCGCGGGAAAATCCACTTTTTTAAAAATTATTTCCGGCAAGCAGGACGCCACTTCCGGGCGGGTACACTTAGAGCCGGGCAAGCGTATGTCGGTTTTGGAACAGGACCATAATTTATACGATGAACATACGGTTTTGGAAACCGTTTTAATGGGAAACAAGCCCTTATTTGCCATAAAGTCCGAAATTGATGCCCTGTACGCCGATTACTCCGATGAAAATGCCGACCGCATAGGCGAACTTCAAGTAAAGTTTGAAGAAATGAACGGTTGGAACGCCGATAGCGATGCCGCCGCCATGTTGTCTAATTTGGATATAAAAGAAGAATTCCATTATACCTTAATGAAGGATTTGGACGGAAAACAAAAAGTACGGGTGCTTTTGGCGCAAGCCCTTTTTGGAAATCCCGATGTGCTTATTATGGACGAGCCCACCAACGACCTGGATTACGAAACCATTTCGTGGTTGGAAAACTTTTTGGCCAATTACGATAACTGCGTAATTGTGGTATCGCACGACCGCCACTTTTTGGACGCCGTTTGCACCCATATTTCCGATATCGATTTTGGCAAGATAAACCACTATTCGGGCAATTACACGTTTTGGTACGAGTCGTCGCAATTAGCCGCCCGCCAACGTGCGCAACAAAATAAAAAGGCCGAAGAAAAGAAAAAGGAACTGGAGGAGTTTATCCGTCGTTTTTCGGCCAACGTGGCCAAAAGCAAGCAAGCCACCAGTAGAAAAAAAATGATTGATAAACTTAATATTGAAGATATTAAACCAACAAGCCGCCGATACCCGGCCATTATTTTTGAGCGTGAAAGGGAAGCGGGCGACCAAATTTTAAACGTTCAGGGCTTGGAGGCTTCAACCGATGGCGAATTGCTGTTTAAAAACATCGATTTAAACTTGGCCAAAGGCGATAAGGTCGTGGTGTTTTCAAGGGATTCCCGTGCTACTACCGCTTTTTATCAAATTTTAAACGGCAAGCAAACGGCCGATGCAGGGAAATTCGATTGGGGCGTAACCACGACGCAATCGTACTTGCCCTTGGACAATAGTGAGTTTTTCGATAACAATTTAACCTTGGTGGACTGGTTGCGCCAATGGGCCAAAACCGAGGAGGAACGCGAAGAAGTTTATATCCGTGGCTTTTTGGGCAAAATGATTTTTAGTGGCGAGGAAGCCCTTAAAAAATCGAACGTGCTTTCCGGAGGCGAAAAAGTACGCTGTATGTTAAGCCGTATGATGATGGTGCGCGCCAATGTTTTAATGTTGGACGAGCCTACCAACCACTTGGATTTGGAAAGTATTACCGCATTTAACAACTCGCTAAAGAATTTTAAGGGTACGGTACTGTTTACAACCCACGACCACGAATTTGCCGAAACCGTTGCCAATAGGGTAGTGGAGCTAACCCCTAATGGGGTTATAGACCGTTACACCACTTTCGACGAGTATATGCAGGATTCTAAGATTAAGGAGTTGCGAAATAAAATGTATACGGTGTAATTTGCTGCACGGATATTTACGGAGGTTAAAGACGTGTTTTTAACTTTCAAAAATTAAAACGAGTTCCTTTCGGTAGGCTTAGGGTGCAAGAAATTATTTGTTACTGTTCCACAGAGTTTCACGGAGGTTGTTCGCAGAGATTCGCGGAGTTTTTTTCTTTTTTAAAAAATCGTTACTCGTTGTTCGTTACTCGGTAAATTAATTATCCGCTTGGGTCTTAATCGTGCTAATGTACGTTTGTAGTTCCTTGCCGTATTTCGAGGTTTTAACCCTTTCGGTTAACGAGTTGTTAATGGTGTCCAGTAGCTTAATATTGGCGTCGTAAATTTCGGTAAGGGCCAAGTAGGGTGCTACTTCGCTGTCCTTATTGTTTAAAGCAAAATTAACCGTGTACAGGTAGCGCCTTTTTAAAAGATTGTTGTAAATACGCTCTATGCTATCCAGTTTTGTGCTATCGGCTTCTTTTCTTGCCTCTAAACTTTCTTTTATCAAGTTTAAGTTTTGGTCGTTAAACTTGCTAATCATGCTTTTATAGTTTTCTAAGGTTTTTTGCTGTTCCGAACCGTTTATTTGGGCATCGAACACAAAGTTTTTAAGGGTAGTATTAATTTCGGTTATTCCCTTGTTGGCAAAAAAAGCAATCCTGTCGTTTTCGGCGCTGTTTTTATCCAAGTCCAAATAAAGTACTTCGGGGGCTTCCATGTTGCTGTGCAGTTCAAAGCCGGAACTCCCGTTAATATTAAAAGAGTCCAAGGTTATAACAGCGGTGTCCTGCAATTTTTTTAAATAAACCGTGCCTTTTTTTAAGCCCTTTATATTGCCTTTTACGGTTAAATCGGCTGTTTCTTTGCCGCAAGAAACTAGTGTTGCTATTAAAGCTATGAGATAAAAATTTTTCACACGAATAAATTTAAGTTAAACATTTAATTTTTAGGTTTTTATGAAGCAAAATAACCGAAAAGCCTACAGGCCTATGTTTTCATTCATACCCTTTTGTAGAGGCGATTATCTTGGCTATACTAAATCCCTCAATGAGGGTTTCATCTATTTAAATTTTATCAAGAACTTGTTGTTCAGTTATTTAATTATTTCGGTGGGTATCGAATTTTGCCCTGCCAAATGCCCATTATGGGCTTTCATAAGGTAGGTGGTTGTTTTTACGCAAATATCATATAAATATCAATTATATGCTAAAAGAGTTGTGTTTTTATTAAAATAGGGTTTGGCATGGTAATTGTTTCTGTAGTTACAGTTGCATTCAGTTTGATTTAAAGATTGAATTTTTAAATTAAATGAAGGTAATTCATATTTTTGGTTGGTTAGTTAGTAGAAAAGCATCCTATATTTTTAGGGTGCTTTTTTTGTTGTTGTAAAAAGTGAAAGTATTGAAAACACGAGGAAATCCATAGATAAATAGAAAGGAATGTTAAAGAAGTGAATCTTTCGTCGAAAAAAACGATTATTTTGTCGTTTATAAGTTTCTTTTTTATTAAATTTGGCACGAGCTAAATAGTGCATATTTTAGTTCAGTGGATTAATTAATTTTTTTTATTTGCATTTCTGTTTAGATTCAAACCCAAATCTACACTGTCTTAAAGGCAAATGAAGCTTAACCGAGTTTGTAACGAACTCGGTTTTTTTATTTTCAATCTTCACTTCAATATTATAAATTACGGTTACTTTTCCTGTTTGCAAAAATTTAATTTCTAATTTAGCACAATTAAGGATTGGATATGAAGTATATTGTTTTGGTTTTGTTTATGTGGTTTTATTTGCCACTTAATGCCCAGTTGCCCGAGGGGTTTGTTTACGTTAAGGATGTAATTCCCGATTTGGATGTCGAGTTGCGCTATTGCGGCAGCAATAATTTTATGGGCAAGCCTGTAAATGGCTACCACGACGATACATTAATACTTACCAAGGCAGCGGCCGTGGCGCTTTTAAAAGTGCAAACCGAATTGCAGGAAAAAAACTATTGCCTAAAAGTTTACGATGGGTATAGGCCGCAACAGGCCGTAAACCATTTTGTGTGTTGGGCAAGGAATTTGGGCGACACCATAAACAAACAAGCCTTTTACCCCCGTGTTTCAAAGCGGTTGCTGTTTTCCGAAGGTTACATAGCCAGTAAATCGGGGCATAGCAGGGGCAGTACGGTAGATTTAACCATTACCGATGGCGATACGGGCGAGCCGTTGGACATGGGTAGCCCTTTCGATTTTTTTGGCCCCGAATCCTGGGTAAGCCACCCTAACCTAACAAAGCAACAAAAGGCTAATAGGCAATTGCTGCAAAGCGTTATGGCCAAGCATGGTTTTAGGGGGTACGCTAAGGAGTGGTGGCACTTTACGCTTAGGAACGAGCCGTTTTATAATACGTTTTTCAATTTTGCAATTGAATAGCAATTGGGGCTTAATACCAACGCTTCTTTTTCTTTTTGGACGCTGTGCTTTTGCGGCCTTTTTTATGTTTGCTTCCCGTTTTGTTCGATTTGTGTACTTCGGGCTTGGCTTTTGGGTTTAAAGGGTAGGGGTGGTCCTCGATAATTTCAAGCTGAAGCTGTATAAGTTGCTCTATGGTTTTAACATAGGTTTTTTCGTCGGCCGAACATAACGAATATGCCGTGCCTGCCTTGCCCGCTCTTGCCGTTCGGCCTATTCGGTGCACGTAGGTTTCGGGCGTGTTGGGCAAATCGAAATTTATAACGCTGTCTAATTCCGAAATATCAATGCCCCTTGCTGCTACGTCGGTGGCTATTAAAATATTAACGTACCCGTTTTTAAATTTGTTTAGGGCTTCTTGCCTTAAATTTTGGCTTTTGTCGCCGTGTATGCTTTCGGCTTTATAGCCGTTTTTTATAAGGGTTTGCTCCAATTTGTCCACCCCGAATTTGGTACGCCTAAAAATTAATATCCTGCCCCGAATGGTGTTTCGTAATAAATGTAGGCACAATTCAATTTTATTGCGCTTGGGAACGTAATAAAGCAGTTGATTGATGTTTTTGGATGTTGAAGCATTTGCATTTACCTCGATGCGCTCCGGGGTTTTTAGTATAGAGTTGGCTAATTGTTCAACCTTATACGGTATGGTTGCCGAAAATAATAGGGTTTGCTTGTCTTTTGTGCATAGGCGCTCTATTTTCCTTACATCGTCAATAAAGCCCATATCCAGCATTAGGTCGGCTTCATCTAAAACCAAAATTTCAACGTGGTCCAAATTCACCATGTCCTGTTTGTGCAAATCCAGTAACCTACCGGGCGTGGCAATTAAAATGTCTATGCCCTTTTTTAAAATATCTATTTGGGGTTCTATTGATGTGCCTCCAAAAATTACGGCCGTTCTTAAATTGGTGTAAGTACCGTAGGTTTTAAAGCTGTCGTTAATTTGTGCGGCCAATTCCCTTGTGGGGCTTATAATCAGGGCTTTTATTTTTTTTCCCTTTTTTGGCGCATCTTGGTAATCAAAAAGCAATTGCAGTATGGGCAGGGCAAACGAAGCGGTTTTTCCTGTGCCCGTTTGTGCCGATACGATAAGGTCTTTGCCATCCAGAACCAGTGGAATTGTTTTTTCCTGAACCAAGGTAGGAACCTGGTAGCCCGCCTCGGTAATGGCTCTTTGTATGGGCTTGTTTAATTGTAGGGCTTTAAATGACATAACAGGTTTTAAACCGCAAAGATAGCAGAATTTTAAACCAATATGCGTTTTATCTTAATGGCGTTCCAGTTGTGGTCCACGGCAATTAGTTTTGTGGGTTTCAATCGGTAGTCGCCAAGAAAATCCCAATCGAACTCCGTGTGTAGCTTGTATAGGTCGTCAATGGTGTTTATGTTGGGGTAAAACACCCAAATAACGGACTTGTCCAACAGTCTGGGGAAAAGGGTCAGCATTTGGTTTACAAAATCATCCTTGGTTTCGGTAAATACCAAGCCGCATTCGACGCAGGACGTTGTGACAATGGATTCGGAATATTCAATATCCTTAAAAACAGAAGTGAACGATTCCGGTTTATTTAAAATATAAACATCGTTAAAATGATGGAGCTTCAATTTTTTTGTTAGTGTGGCCATGACCTAAATGTACAAAAAAAATAAATACATCTGTCCAAAGCTTAAAATTTATATGTGTTGAGAAACGCTTTGTGTAGGCTTTAATTTGAAAGAACGATAAAGCTATGTGTATTTTTGATTTTAAGATATATATTTTATTGTTTGCGGGTCAAATAATTTCATATATAAAAAATATTAGCTTAAATATTGATAATATGATAAAAATCATTTAAAACATTTGTTTTATTGAATAATTTTGTTATGTAAAATTTAATTGCCATGTTACCCAATAAAAAGAACCCCGGTTTAGAGGTAGGTAGGAACAGTAGCCTGTATTTTGCCATAGGGCTAAATTTAATGTTGTTTTTGTCCTGGCGGGCGCTGGAGTATCGCACCTACGAAAAAGATGAAATTGCTATCGATGTGGTAGAAATGGAGGCGAGGTACGAAGAGGAAATACCCATCGTGCAAATGCAAAATTTACCGCCACCGCCTCCGCCTCCGGCGGTTATTACCCAGGCGGTCGAGATTGTGGACGATATGGAGGAAATTGAGGAAACCGTTATCGAAAGCACCGAAACCAACCAGGCCGAAGCTATTGCCGATTATGCGCCTGTTGAGGTGGGCGATATTGCGGTTGAGGCCTACGAGGAAGATGTACAAGTGGCCTTTGCCGTTATTGAGGATGTGCCGGTTTTTCCCGGTTGCGAAAAATTGTCCAAAGCGGCTACCAAAAAATGTTTTCAGGATAAGATACAGGAGCATATTAGGGATAATTTTAAGTATCCCGAAACGGCTTTGGAGCTTGGTATACAGGGCCGGGTGTCGGTTATGTTTATTATAGATTCCAAGGGCGTTACTACCAATGTGCGCTCTCGCGGCCCGGACAAATTACTGGAAAAAGAGGCCGAGCGTATTATTGGCCTGTTGCCTAAAATGGAGCCGGGGAAACAGCGTGGCCGACCTGTTAAGGTGGCTTATGCCGTGCCTATTTTCTTTAAGTTTCACGAGGGGTAGTTGTTTTTTGTTAAATGGTGTTCTATGTGATTAGGTTCGGCGGTACAGAACGTTAAATCAGCCTTAAAACGGGTTTGTTTTTTTGTTTTTTGGTAAATTTATGCTGAAAATTCTTCTTAAAACTAACGATATGAAAACCATAATAGTAGCTTCCGATTTTTCCGAAGAGGCCGAAAACGCTACCCAATACGCTATTTCGGCGGCTAAAAAAATAAATGCAAAATTGGTGTTGTTTCATTTGCACGAGGTGTCCATACATTCGGTAAATGCCCGTTTGTCGTATTCGGCCGTGCAAGAATCGGTTGAAAAAAGCAAAACGCAAACCGAATTGCGTGTTGATAGGCTTTCGAAAGAAAACGCTATTGAAATAAAGCTCGATTTTGCCATGGGCAATTTTTACGACCAGTTAAAACAATCGGTAAAACAACATAATGCCGGGCTGGTTGTTTTGGGCATGCACGACAAAAATTTAGAGGACGATTTGTTGGGTAGCACCACAACGGCGGCCTTGCACAAATTAAAAGTACCTGTTTTGGCGGTGCCCGTTAAGGCCAGGTTTCAGGGTATGAAAAAAATCCTGTTTGCCTGCGATATTAAAAAAGGCGTAACGTTTAGTGTTTTAGAGCGTATTAAGGAGGTGGCGCGGCATTTTAACGCCGAGTTGGAGGTGTTTTATGTTGAAGATTCGGTAAACGAAATTAATGCCCAAGCCGATAAGGTAGAAGCCTTGTTCGATAACTTGGAAGGGCTTACGTATATGTTCAAGAGCGTGCAATCGGATGCTATTATTAGCGAAATACAAAACGAAATAAAGCGTTTTCAGCCCAATGTGCTTATTATGGTACCTTACGAGTATGGCTTTTGGTCGTCGTTGGTGCATAAAAGCAAAACACGGATTATGGCCTCGGGCATGAATATTCCGTTGTTGTCCATTAAAGGATGATGGGTTTAGCTAATGTAGTTCCAAATGTTTTTAAACTTGCTTAAGGCCTTGTAGGTGTTCAGTATGGCGCTGTTTTCGGGGGATAAAAGCGATGGGTCGTCCTTAATAATTTTTTTAGCGTAAAAACGGGCGGTTTGCAAAAGGTCTTTGTCCTTTACAATATCGGCTATTTTTAGGTTTAGCACGCCGCTTTGTTGCGTACCCATAAGGTCGCCCGGGCCACGGAGTTTTAGGTCTACCTCGGCAATTTCAAAACCGTCGTTGGTTTTTACCATGGTTTCCAAGCGGGTTTTGCTGTCGTTGCTAAGTTTATGTCCGGTCATTAAAATACAATAGCTTTGTTCGGCGCCCCGGCCAACGCGCCCCCGTAATTGGTGCAGTTGCGAAAGGCCAAAGCGCTCGGCGCTCTCGATAACCATAACCGAGGCGTTGGGTACGTTAACGCCAACTTCTATAACGGTCGTGGCTACCATAATTTGGGTTTCGCCTTTTACAAAACGTTGCATTTCATAATCCTTATCGGCAGGTTTCATTTGGCCGTGCACAATGGAAATTTGGTATTGGGGCTGCGGAAAATCCCGGGCAATACTTTCGTGGCCATCCATTAAATCCTTGTAATCTAAGGCTTCGCTTTCTTGGATTAATGGGTATACAATATAAACTTGGCGGCCCTTGGCAATTTCATCTTTTAAAAATTTAAATACGTTTAAGCGGTTGTTGTCGTAGCGGTGTACGGTTTTTATGGGTTTTCGCCCGGCGGGTAGTTCGTCGATAACCGAAATATCCAAATCGCCATAAACCGACATGGCCAAGGTGCGAGGAATAGGGGTGGCGGTCATGACCAAAATGTGGGGCGGTACAATGGCGCCTCCGGTATCTCCGTTGGGAAGGTTTTGGGGGTTTCCCTTGTGCCAAAGTTTGCTCCGTTGCTCAACCCCAAAACGGTGTTGTTCGTCTATAATGGCAAGCCCCAAATTTTTAAATTTCACCTTGTCCTCAAGTAGGGCATGGGTGCCGATTAGTATTTGTAATTCGCCGTTTTTTAAAGTTTCAAAAATTTCTTTTCGTTTTGAAGTTTTACTTGAACCAGTTAGTAGTTTTATATTGATATTTAATTGGTTGCACAGTTCAATTAATCCGTTATAGTGCTGAACTGACAAAATTTCAGTCGGTGCCATTAAACAGGCTTGAAAACCGTTGTCAAGTGCTATTAACATTGACATTAGTGCCACAATGGTCTTGCCCGAGCCTACATCGCCCTGTAAAAGGCGGTTCATTTGGGCATTGCTACCCAAATCAGAGCGGATTTCTTTTAAAACACGCTTTTGGGCTTGGGTTAGTTCGAAGGGTAAATATTCATTATAAAACGTGTTAAAATAATGCCCGATATGTTCAAAAGGAAACCCTTTAACTTTCGATTTATGGATTTGGTTTTTTATGATAAGCTGTAGCTGGATGTAAAAAAACTCTTCAAATTTTAAGCGTGCCTGTGCCTTGGCCAAAAGCTCGGCACTTTTCGGGAAGTGGATGTTGAAAAGTGCTTCACTTTTTGAAATCAACTTTAATTCCGATAAAATATTAGGCGACAAGGTTTCCTGAAAGCGTCCGTTGCTTTCAATAAAAAGTTGCTGCATAATTTGGCTCGTTACCTTGTTGGTTATGCCTTTGTTGGATAATTTTTCGGTGGACGGATAAATGGGCTGCATGGCCGAGCGCAGGTTTTTCTTATGGTCGTTAAAAAGTTCCAGTTCGGGGTGGGGCATGGAAAAAACGCCGTTAAACCAATTGGCCTTCCCGAAAGCCACATAAGGTTTGTGCGGTTTTAAATTGTCCTTAATCCACTTAATACCTCTAAACCAAACCAGTTCCATCGTTCCGGTGGCATCCTGAAAAGTGGCCACCAAACGCTTGCCCCGTGCCTGGCCTATTTCCTTAAAACTGGTAATGGCGCCAATAATTTGCACGTCGGCATTATTGCGCTGTAATTGGTTTATTTTGTAGTACTGCGTACGGTCTATATAACGGTTCGGGAATAGGTTTAGCAGGTCCTGGTAGGTATGTATGCCCAGTTCCTTCCGAAGCAAATCGGCACGGTTGGGGCCAACACCTTTTAAATAATCTATGGGCGTTTGAAGATTAATGGACATAAGGGCGAATTTAAACCTTTTCGGGCAATTCGAAAAATGGAAAATTTATGTATTTTGGTCTACTCGTTGTAGGTAATATTTTATGAACCGTATTCTGCTTTTGTTATTGTTTTGTTTTCAGGTTGTTATGGCGCAACAAACCGATTATGTCGATTTTAAAACCGCAAAAATCGACCTTGGTTTTAAGCCCGATTCAACAAAAGTATTCGGTTTTGTGCGGTACGATTTTAAAATTTTAAAGCCCGCGGACTCTATTTTCATCGATGCCCAAAACATGACATTTGCCCAAGTTGAATTAAACGGAAAAAAGGCCAATTTTAGCAACGACAAAAAAAAACTATGGATTAAGTACCGTTTTAAGCCTGATAAAACCTATACCGTTTCGTTTCGTTACGAAGCCAAGCCCCAAAAGGCTCTTTATTTTATCGATTGGGGCATTGAAGGCGGCAACCAGCAAATTTGGACCCAAGGACAAGGCAAATATACCAGTAATTGGTTGCCGAGTTTTGACGATATGAGCGAGAAGGTAGAGTTCGATTTAAGCATTACCTTCAATAAAAATTATCAGGTTATTGCCAACGGAAAGCTAACAAAAAAAGAGGTTAATACTTCAACAGCAACATGGCATTACAACATGCAACAGCCCATGTCCAGCTACCTTGTGGCCTTGGCAATTGGGAAATACAAAAGCGAGGAAACCTATTCTAAATCGGGAATACCTTTAAGCCTGTACTACTACCCCGAAGATTCCCTAAAAGTCGAGCCAACGTATCGCTACACAAAAACGATGTTCGATTATTTGGAAAACGAAATTGGCGTACCGTACCCGTGGCAAAATTACAAGCAAATCCCCGTAAAGGATTTTTTGTACGCCGGAATGGAAAACACCGGAACCACCATTTTTGCCGATGGCTTTGTAATCGATTCAATAGCTTTTACCGATAAAAACTATGTAAACGTAAATGCCCACGAGCTGGCGCACCAATGGTTTGGCAATTTGGTAACCGAAACCTCCGGCGCGCACCACTGGCTGCAAGAGGGTTTTGCCACTTATTACGCCCTGTTGGCCGAGCGGGATATTTTTGGCGGCAACCACTACTATTGGCAACTGTACGAGTATGCCCAAGAATTGTTAAATCAGGACAAAATGGGCGGTGGCACGGCATTGTTAAACCCAAAGTCCAGTAGCGCCACGTTTTATAAGCGGGGCGCTTGGGTGTTGCACAAATTAAGGGAACGGGTGGGGGATGAGGCTTTTAAAACAGCCGTAAAAAACTATTTGAAAAAACACAAATTTAAAAACGTAGAAACCAACGATTTTATAGGTGAAGTTGAAAAAACAAGCGGCCAAAACCTAAACGATTTTGTTGATGTTTGGCTCAATGCCGTAGAGTTTCCATACGATTTGGCTTTGGAAAGTTTAAAAAAATCGGCATTTATACAAGAATACCTAATGGCCGATTGCGAAGCCAGCCCCTCGAAGTGCAGGAATTATTTAAGTTCGGGAATTTCAAATGAAGCTAAAATAAAAATCGTAGCCCAAGCGGTAGGCCATCTTGCTCCCGACGATTTTAAAAACAGTTTAAAAGTGCGGCAAGCCATAGCCAAAAACCTTAGGGAAATTCCATTAGAACTAAAACCGGAATACGAAACACTTTTAAATGAAGCGTCGTACCTTACAAAGGAAATAGCCCTGTACAACTTATGGGTAAATTTCCCCAACGACAGAAAAATATATTTAAGCCAAGCCAAAAACATCGAAGGTTTCCCCGATAAAAACATAAAAATGCTTTGGCTTGCCCTGGCTTTAATAACCAACGATTTTGAAACTGGAAATAAATCCCGATATTACAACGAGCTAATAGGGTATACCTCGCCCAAATACGGTTTCGAAATTAGGCAAAATGCGTTTCGGTATTTACATTCGATAAAAGCCTGTAATGATTTATGCGAAAAAAACTTGAACCAAGCGGCAAACCATCACAACTGGCGGTTTTCAAAATTTGCAAAAGAAATGCTACAAGAAATGGCAAAAGAATAGAAAAAGTTTAAACCACTTTATAGCCAAAACAATAAACATTCGTCTTGGCGCGCTAAGCGAAACAATTGTAAAATGAATAAATAAATATTTTGAACCAATTAATAGATGAGCAACCGTAGGGAAGCAGTATTGCAGCATAAAAAGCATTTTCACGTTTTAGACGGATTAAGGGGAGTTGCGGCAATATCGGTCGTGGTTTTTCATTATATGGAATGGGTGCAACCCGATATAACCAAAAATTTTATCGGGCACGGATTTTTGGCGGTCGATTTTTTCTTTTGCCTTTCGGGCTTTGTAATAGGCTACGCCTACGATAGCCGCTTGTTAAAAATAGGTGTTCGCGAGTTTTTCGTATCCCGCTTAATACGCCTGCATCCTTTGGTGGTTGCTGGGGCCGTTCTTGGGCTAATAGGGCTTTTTGCCGACCCTTTTGGCAATCATTCCGAAAATTATTCGGTGGCAACGCTCGTCTTGATTTTTGTATGTTCGTTGTTGCTAATTCCATTGCCCATAATGGAAGAGCGCGGGTTTAACCTTTTTGGTTTAAATGCGCCGGGATGGTCGTTGTTTTGGGAGTATATAGCCAATATCCTATATGCGCTTGTTTTGGTGCGGCTTTCAAAAAAAACACTGTGGGGGTTGCTTGTGGTGGCCTCCATAGCAATAATATGGGTAAGCTATACTTCGGGTAATTTATTGGGAGGATGGAGCGGCGCTACTTTTGCCGATGGGGGAATCCGTATGGCATATTCGTTCTTGGCAGGATTGTTAATATTTCGCTCGGGCTGGGCAATAAAAAATAAGTTGGGGTTTATGGGGCTGTCCGCAATGCTTGTTGTTGCGTTTGTAATGCCTTGGTTTTCCAATAATTGGTTGGTGGAGTCGGTTATGGTATTGTTTTACTTTCCGCTGTTGATTATATTGGGCGTAGGCACAAATTTGTCCGGCCCGTTCAAGAAAGTGTGCGTGTTCCTTGGAAAAATTTCATATCCGCTATATATGACGCATTATTTTGGAATTTGGTGGTTTGGCAATTATTACACGACCCAAAACCCGTCTACGGAAAGTATGCCTTGGATTGTTGGCGGCGGTACCGTAATTATGCTGGTTTTTGCTTGGCTTGTAATGGTGTTGTACGATGAGCCTGTTCGTAAATTCCTAAACAAAAAACGAAAAGAACAATGGCGTACCAAGGCTTAGCTTAGGTGGGCATAACAACTAAAACAATTTGAAAGCCCATAATGGGCATACTTCGACTTTGCTCAGCACAGGTTTGGCGGGGCAAAATTCGATACCCACCGAAATAATTAAATAACTGAATCACAAGTTCTTGGTAAAATTTAAATAGATGAAAATATATGAAAGCATTGGTTATTTCCGGTGGCGGTAGCAAAGGCGCATTTGCCGGAGGCGTAGCGCAGTACTTAATTGAAGAATTAAACAAGGATTACCAACTGTACATTGGTACGTCTACGGGAAGTTTGCTGGTGTCGCACCTTGCTTTGGGGAAAATAGAAAAAATAAAATCGGTATACACCAATGTTACCAATACCGATATTTTTAGCGTATGTCCCTTTGTAATTAAAAAGAAGCACGGCGTGGAAAACATCGGGATTAACCATTTTAACGTGCTTATGAATATGTTCCGGGGCAGTAAAACCTTCGGCGAAAGCCATAGCCTAAAAGCACTTATTAAAAAAACGCTTACCGTCGATGAGTTTGAAACCTTAAAACAATCGAACAAAAATATTGTGGTTACGGTAGCCAACTTATCGGCAAACCAAGTGGAGTACAAGTGCTTAAACGATTTTAGTTACGACGAGTTTGTGGACTGGGTCTGGATTTCCTGCAACTATACGCCGTTTATGAGCTTGGCAAAAAAAAACAATTGCGAATATGCCGATGGCGGACTGGGCAATATGGTGCCTGTTGAAGAGGCCATAAACCGTGGCGCCACCGAGGTTGATGTTATTATTCTGCAAACCGAAACCACTTTGTTTAACCGCCTGCCTTCCCGAAACCCATTTGCGTTAATGACCAATATGTTTGCCTTTATGCTGGATAGGATAGAACACCAAAACATACGGATAGGCAAGTATGTGGCCTCTAAAAACAATGCCATTATTAATTTTTATTTTACGCCAACGGTGCTAACCACCAATTCGCTGATTTTTAACAAAGAAAAAATGACAAAATGGTGGCAAAGTGGCTACGATTTTGCCAAAAACAAAAACCAAATGGCAAGCCAGTTGGATAAATAAGGTTTGTTTTGATGTGAAATTGGTATTATCCCCACAATTCCCCAACTTCGTTTTTTATGTACAAAAGGGCTGTTTCGCTTGGGGCGGGTTTGTCCAGCATTTCGGTTAAAACCACTTCCCGAAGTTTGTTGGCCGTATCTGTTTTTTCCGAAAGGTTGGCCTTTCTAATAAGTTGAATAGTGGTGTTTTTGGCGGCAACAATAACGTTCCAGCAGTCGTTGCTTACATAAATTTGCTGGGCTTGGTTGTGTTCAAATTCCTGTTCTATACTTTGTATAAGCAAAGTTTCGTAATCTTCTTTATTATCCGAAAGTGGCGCAACCCTAATCAACAATTTCGAAGGGCGCAAGCGTTCCAAAAACAAGGTTAGGCGTTCGTAGGCCTGTAGCCGTATGGGCAAGGTGTTGCTTTGCATGTCCTTGTGCAGTAAGAAACGCCGCTGGCCATCTTCGTTTTTAATAAATGCCTTAAAAAAATAATAGGCTACCGCACCTGTAATTATCGAGGGAATTGTATAGGTTAGTACGTTTACAAGGTCTTGGCTGTTCATAAAGCGTTAATTTAATACAGCTCCAAATGTATGCAATTTTATCAGTTTACGGGGTTTGTTGGGGTGTGTTTATAATTATTGATAAAAGCATTTAGTAAAACCAATAACAATGGTTAATTTTATGGCTTAAAAATTTCAACGGATTTTGGAACAATATTTAAGTCAGTTAAACGATGCCCAATTAGCGCCAACCCTGCAAAAGGACGGCCCCATGATTGTTATTGCGGGTGCCGGATCGGGCAAAACGCGGGTGTTAACGTACCGCATAGCCTATTTAATGCACCAGGGCGTCGATGCCTTTAATATTTTGGCATTAACCTTTACCAATAAGGCGGCCAGGGAAATGAAAGAACGTATAGCGTCTATCGTGGGTGCGAGCGAGGCCAAAAATTTATGGATGGGTACCTTCCACTCGGTATTTGCTAAAATTTTGCGTATCGAGGCCGATAAACTGGGCTATCCCAGCAATTTTACTATTTACGATACCCAGGATTCCGATAGGCTAATTGCATCCATTATCAAGGAAATGAACTTGGACAAGGATATTTACAAGTACAAGCAAATACGCTCCCGAATATCGTCGTACAAAAACAGCTTGATTACCGTTAGGGCCTATTTTCAAAATCCAGAACTTATCGAGGCCGATGCTATGGCACGCCGCCCAAAATTGGGCGATATTTATAAAGAATATGTAGAACGCTGTTTTAAGGCGGGCGCTATGGATTTTGATGATTTGTTGCTTAAAACCAACGAACTGCTTACCCGATTTCCTGAGGTTTTAATGAAATATCAAAACCGATTTAAGTATATTTTGGTCGACGAGTACCAGGATACCAACCATTCGCAATACCTTATCGTAAGGGCCTTGTCCGATAGGTTCCAAAATATATGCGTGGTGGGCGACGATGCCCAGAGTATCTACGCTTTCCGTGGCGCCAATATTAATAATATTTTAAACTTTCAGAAAGACTACGACGATGTTAAGGTGTTTCGCTTGGAACAGAATTACCGTTCGACAAAAAACATTGTAAACGCCGCCAATTCGGTTATCGATAAAAACCAAACCAAGTTGGATAAGGTTGTGTGGACGGCCAACGACGAAGGCGGAAAAATAGTGGTAAATCGCTCGCTTACCGATGCCGATGAAGGCCGTTATGTAGCCAGTACCATTTGGGAAAACAGAATGGAACACCATTTGCAAAACAGCGATTTTGCCGTACTGTACCGCACCAATGCCCAATCGCGCGCCATAGAGGACGCCCTGCGCAAGCGTGATATTCCGTACAGGATTTATGGTGGTTTGTCGTTTTACCAGCGCAAGGAAATAAAGGACGTACTGTCGTATTTACGGTTAATTATCAATCCCGCCGACGAGGAAGCCCTAAAACGTGTTATCAACTTTCCCGCAAGGGGTATAGGCGGTACCACGATTGATAAGTTGGTGGTGGCTGCCAATGGTTATAACCGTTCTATTTTCGATGTGATGAAACATATCGATAAAACCAACTTAAGCATTAATTCGGGTACAAAAGCCAAATTGCAGGACTTTGTAACCCTAATTGAAAGCTATCAGGTTATGAACCAAAGTGCCGATGTGTTCGAGCTTGCCGAGCACGTTACCCGTACCAGTGGCTTAATTCGGGAGTTTAAAAAGGACGGCACGCCCGAAGGCGTAACCCGAATGGAAAATATCGAGGAACTTTTAAACGGTATGAAGGATTTTGTTGAAGGCCAAAAAGAAGTAGCCGACACCACGGGCTCGCTAACCGAATTTTTGGAGGACGTTGCCCTGGCCACCGACTTGGATGCCGATAAAGGCGACGCCAACCATGTGGCCCTAATGACCATACACTTGGCCAAGGGCTTGGAGTTTCCGTACGTGTTTATCGTGGGTTTGGAGGAAGATTTGTTTCCCAGCGCCATGAGCATGAATACCCGAAGCGAGTTGGAAGAGGAGCGCCGTTTGTTTTACGTAGCCCTTACCCGGGCCGAAAAACAGGCTTATTTAACCTATGCCTTGTCGCGTTACCGTTGGGGCAAGCTGGTCGATTCCGACCCAAGCCGCTTTATCGAGGAAATAGACGAGGAATACTTAAATGTAATAACCCCGCCCGACGAACCACGCTTTAACCCCATGTTGGACGCCGATATTTTTGGCGATGTAGAACCCAATAAAATACGGTTTAAACCGCCCAAAAAAGTGGTGTTTAAAAAGGGAAGTGCCAAACCCGAGCCTGAAAAATTTCAAGTTACAACACCCAAGAACCTAAAGCCTATGGCTGCTTCGCCAAAACCCGAAAGCGTAAATTTGTTCGATACCAATTTGGTCGTGGGCAATACCGTTAAACATTTGCGTTTTGGTACGGGCGAAGTGTTAAAAATTGAAGGTGCCGGTGCCGATATAAAAGCCGAAATAAAATTTGCGCAGGGCATTAAAAAGTTGCTGTTGCGTTTTGCTAAATTGGAAGTGATTGGGTAACTTTATATGGTATTTGCTGAAATAATTTGCTATGGCGGAATTTATAAAAATTTACGAAGATAACCCCAACCCCAAAGCCATCGAAAAAGTGGTCGAGGTTTTAAAACGGGGCGGGCTTATAATTTACCCGACCGATACGGTTTACGGCTTGGGTTGCGATATTACCAATATACGTGCCTTGGAGCGCGTGGCGCAAATTAAGGGCGTAAAGTTGGAAAAGGCCAATTTTTCCTTTGTATGTCACGATTTAAGCCATTTAAGCGATTATGTTAAGCAAATAGACACGTCTACCTTTAAAATATTAAAACGTGCCTTGCCCGGCCCATATACCTTTATCCTGCCCGGTGCAAAAAGCCTGCCCGTTGCTTTTAAAAAGAAAAAAACGGTGGGAATACGGGTGCCTAATAATGCCATAGCTTTAGAAATAGTTAAGCAACTGGGAAATCCTATTATCTCAACATCCATTCACGACGACGACGAGGTTATAGAATATACCACCGACCCCGAACTTATCTTGGAAAAATGGGGCAATTTAGTCGATTTGGTTGTCGACGGCGGTTATGGCGATAACGAAGCCTCAACGGTTATCGACTTTTCCGAAGGCCATCCCGTTATTGTTCGCGAGGGAAAGGGCAGTTTGGATGTTTTTTAACGAAGTGGGCGTTATAAAATGTCGTCCCTTTAAATTGCTCTCGTTTCTTTCTTTCTTTCTTTCTTTCTTTCTTAAAAGTAATTACTTGTCAGTATTTTAAAGATTTATTTTACAAAACATTTACTTTCATCCTTGTTTTTTGCCTTAAAAGTGCTATTTTTAGTTCGTCGTGTAGTTTAATATGGGTTATGAAAAGTTTTTAGAATGAGAAGAGTAATACAAATGTTTTCGTTTTAAGTACTTTAGGTAAAGTTTTGCCTGTGGTTTTATCAAAAAAGCAAAATGTTTGGATATCAAAAAGCCCCGAAGATAGTCAAGGCACTAAATGTTTTAGCTCACGGGTTGTTATTTTGGTAAAGGGGGGTGTAAAATCGAATATTTAGCAAAGCTAAATATTTGGGCATAAAAAAAACCGCCTGGTTATGGACAAGCGGCGACCCAAATGTTTTCACAACGGAATAATCCTTATTGTGAATTGCTTTCAGATAAGGCAAATATAAGAATAAAAATTAAAATATTAATAAATGAAACGAATTTTAGGATTGGATTTGGGAACCAACAGCATTGGTTGGGCATTAACACAACAGAACTTTGACAAAAAAGAGGGGCAAATCCATGGCCTAGGGGTAAGGATTATTCCTATGGGTCAAGATGTGCTCGGGAAATTCGATGCCGGACAATCGCACTCTCAAACTTCGGAACGAACAGGATATAGGGGAGTTAGGCGATTGTACCAACGGGATAATTTACGCCGCGAACGATTGCACCGCGTTTTGAATATTCTCGGGTTTTTACCGAAGCATTATGCCGATTCCATCGATTTTGAAAATCGGCTGGGACAATTTAAACCCAATACGGAGGAAAAGATAAATTATCACAAAACCGAGGGAGGGAAATCTGAGTTCCTTTTTAAGGATTCATTTAATGAAATGTTGGCTGATTTCAAGGAAAAGCAGCCCCAACTTTTCTATACGAAGAAAAGTGGCGAAGAAACCAAAATCCCTTATGATTGGACATTGTATTACCTACGAAAAAAGGCATTGTCCGCTATACTGACCAAGGAAGAATTGGCTTGGGTCATTCTCAATTTCAATCAAAAAAGAGGGTATTATCAGCTAAGGGGGGAAGAAATCGAGGGAGATTCCTCGAAGTTGGAAGAGTACCATAGCCTAAAAGTAAAACAAGTTGAAGCAACCGAGGAAAAAAACGCCAAAGGCACTTGGTATAATGTAATACTGGAAAACGATTGGGTTTATAGAAGGCAAAGCAAAGAGCCCTTGGACGCTTGGATAGGAAAAAACAAAGAATTTATCGTAACCACCCAATTAGAAAAAGATGGAACTCCAAAATTAGATAAGGAAGGCATTATTAAAAGGAGTTTTAGGGCTGTTAACTCCGAAACGGACTGGATTGCTATTAAAGCTAAAACCGAACTGGATATAGCGAACTCCAACAAAACAGTCGGCGAGTACATTTACGAAACGCTCCTCATAAATCCAATACAAAAAATCCGAGGAAAACTGATTCGAACCATCGAAAGAAAATTTTACAAAGAAGAGTTTGAAAAAATTCTGACGAAACAGATAGCAATACAACCCGAACTTTTTAACGAAGCCAACTACAACAAGTGTGTTGAGGAACTTTATCCCCGAAATGAAGCCCATCAAAACAGTATAAAAGGAAAGGGATTCCAATATTTGTTTACCGATGATATTATCTTTTACCAGCGTCCCTTAAAAAGTCAGAAGTCGAATATTTCCGGTTGCCAGTTGGAGTACCGGATCTATAAAAAGTTGAATACGGAAACAGGGCTAAAAGAAGAAATCAAAGAACCGGTCAAAGCCATACCCAAATCGCATCCGTTATTTCAGGAATTCAAGACGTGGCAATGGCTACGAAATCTGCGCATTTACAATAACGATAAAATAGAAAACGGAAGGATTGAAGATGTGACGGTGCAATTACTTCCAAACGAAGAATCCTGGGTAGAACTTTTTGATTTTTTAAACTCAAAAGCCACTTTGGAGCAAAAACAGTTCATTGAGTTTTTCGTCAAAAAGGGCCTAATCGACAAAAAGTCAAAGGGGCATTTTTCGTGGAATTATGTTGGCGACAAGAAATATCCTTTTGCTGAAACCAGAGCCCAATTTATTTCTCGATTGAGTAAGGTCGAAGGAATGGAAAACCCTGAGGAATTCCTTAATGGAAAAACAGATACAGGCAATAAATCCACAAGTCGGGAAGAGCAACTATGGCATATTATATATTCGGTTTCCGATGTTCTGGAGTTTAGAAAGGCACTTGGCTCATTTGCGGAAAAACACCATTTGGACAAGGATTCCTTTGTTGATAATTTCATCAAATTCCCACCCTTTGGTTCCGATTACGGAAGCTACTCCAAAAAAGCTATAGAAAAACTGTTGCCCTTGATGCGAATGGGCACCTATTGGGATGAAAATGCCGTATTGCCAGAAGAAAAACAGCGCGCCCAAGCCATTATGGAACGTGTAAACAGCCTGAATTTAAAAGAGGATTATACGGATAAAGAACTGGCAGAGGCACTTGTGAACGTTGCCGATGATGATATTCCGAAACAGATAGTCAAGAGTTTTGTGCCGTTTAAGGACAAAAATCCTTTAAAGGGTCTAAATACCTATCAGGCATCCTATTTGGTGTATGGGCGTCATTCCGAAATAGGGGATGTCCAACAGTGGAAAACGGTGGCGGACATCAACAATTATTTGAAAAAATTCAAGCAACACTCCTTGCGAAACCCTATTGTTGAGCAAGTGGTATTGGAAACCCTGCGAGTGGTTCGTGACATCTGGTCGTATTATGGCGAAGGAAAAGAAGGTTTTTTCAACGAAATCCACGTTGAATTGGGCAGGGAAATGAAAAATCCGGCTGATAAGCGAAAAAAAATCTCAGAACGA
>JBKEDS010000025.1:0-31481 GCA_047975545.1 Flavobacteriaceae bacterium
AACTATATTCCTTGAAAAATTGGTTTATAACAGCGTTGTGATTTCCAGTTTCATCTTTTATTTCACCCATTCTGTTCTTAATAATTTTTAGAGTTTTATAGAAATCAGGAAACTGTTTTTTGTAAAATGTGTTATTGTCCCTTAATCCTTTTATATCGCTGTATACAATAGACTTATATCCAAATTCAACATTAGCCGCTGTTTTTATTTTTTCTGCGTATGTTGGTGCTGTAGCCTTATTAATAGTATAAAGCGTTAGCATGTTGCTAACCAAATGGTTGTTGTAGGCATTGGATGGTACGACATTGTTTATTTCACCTTTTTCTTTGGATATTATTGTTTTGGTATAATTTAATTCTTCGGGAATGGTTTTGTACTCGATGGAGGCAGATTCGTTTTTATTGCGTTTTTCTTCTATCAAGTCGGTTACTTTTTTTAAAGCATTTTTATTGTCTTCGAAGTTGCGTAATTTTTGTATCGTTTGAATTGCACCATCGTAATTCTTATCAAAAAACTGACTTAAAGATATGTTTTCCAGCGTAGCAGCATATAGTTTTTTCTGTTTTTTGTCATTAGAATCTATTTGAAGTAAAAGGGCTTCTAATTTAGGTATATTACCATTTAAATCTACTGGGTTATTAGTGTTAATACTCTTTGTTATGGCTTCAACTACGGTATTATATTCATTTAGCATCGATTCGTTTTCCTTCCATTTTTTTATATTGTAGAAATAATACGGATTGGATTTTATCGTGTTTCGAAATAAAGAAAGTACAATATTGTTGGCCTTTGCAAATAGTTTATGGATTTGTATATTATTAACTTTATCTAAATGTTCTTTTCCAACAACCCAGCTATCATTCCCGTTAGGTTTTGCATAATTACTTAATTGAGAGTCTGATAAATTTTTTATTGCGTAAACGGTATTTGCATAATCGCTTCCACTTAATTTTGTATCCCAACTATAATTGCTAACATGGTCTGCTCCGGAAAATTTTAGGTTAGAAGTGCTGCTTTTTAAAGTAACCGGGGACGTATACATTAGTCCTTTATCCCTATCGCTAACGTATAAAACACCTTCAAATTCCGAAATTACATACAAATCTTTTGTTTTAATATTTGTTTTGGAATCTGTTTTTTCGTAAACAAAGGTTTTATAGGGTTTGTCGATAATTTCCAACTCAACAATATAATCCGGGTAAGAACGATTTTCTTTAATTAAGTCGACATCCGAAACGATTGAAACAACACCGTACTGATTGGCTGGAATGATATCGCTTTTAGAAAAAACATTAAAGGCAAAACCTTTTTCGGAATCTAAATTAATTAATTTAGCAGGGATAGTATCGTTCGCATAAATTACGATTTCACTTTCCACTCTTTGGGCTAATGCCCCAACTGTACATAGAAAAAATACAGATAAAAATATTGTTTTCATTTTCTTAATAAGATTAACTAAAACAAATGTAAAACAAATTGTGTTTATTTTTTTTCAATTGAATGAAAATATCTGATTTTTACTTCAATCATAAAAAGAGAATGGATACGATAGCATATTAGTTTATACCGAAACCAAATCCCCGGCCATATCCTTGGTAGGCAAACTGGTTTTTCCCATTAAAAATAAATCGACTTGTCTGGCGGCTTCGCGACCTTCGGAAATAGCCCAAACTATTAACGATTGTCCACGGCGCATATCGCCCGCCGTAAAAATATTGGGTATATTGGTTTGGTACTTGCCAAACTCGGCTTTATAGTTGGAGCGTGCATCGGTTTCAATGCCCAATTGTTTGGACAATGTGTTTTCGGGGCCTGTAAAACCTAAAGCCAACAACGCTAAATCGCAAGGCCATGTTTTTTCCGAGCCTTCAACTTCTATAAGTTGGGGGCGTTGCCCCGGTACTATTTTCCATTCAACATTTATGGTTTTTAAAGCTGTTAGCTTGCCGTTTGCATCGGCAATAAATTCTTTTGTGTTAATGAGCCAGTTGCGCGCTGCGCCTTCTTCGTGCGACGACGATGTTTTTAACTGCAAGGGCCAAAACGGCCAAGGTGTTTCGGGTGCCCTGTGCATGGGCGGTTTGGGCATAATTTCGAAATTGGTTACCGATTTGGCGCCATGACGGTTGGAGGTACCAATACAATCGGACCCCGTGTCGCCACCGCCAATAACAATAACATGCTTATCGGTGGCCAAAACTTGGTTTTCAACCGCTTTGCCAAACAATACTTTGGTTTGTTGGGTTAAAAAGTCCATGGCTTGCACCACACCATGGCAATCGTTGTTAGGAATTGGCAAACTACGCCTTTCGGTAGCACCACCGCAAAGCACTATGGCGTTGAATTTTTTCAAGTCATCGGTACTATAATTAACCCCAACGTTGGTATTGGTTTTAAAGCTAATACCTTCAGCTTTTAAAATAGCCACACGGCGGTCTATAATGCCTTTTTCCAATTTAAAATTAGGAATACCGTAGCGGAGTAATCCGCCCACTTCATCATCACGTTCAAAAACGGTTACGGTGTGCCCGGCGCGGTTTAATTGCTGGGCTGCCGCCAATCCTGCAGGACCGGAACCTACAACGGCAACGGTTTTTCCCGTTCGGTGTTTTGGCGGTTGCGGTTTTATCCAGCCTTCGGCAAAAGCACGCTCGACAATTTGTTTTTCTATATTCTCGATGGAAATAGGGTTGTCGATAATACCCAAAACGCAGGCTTTTTCGCAAGGTGCAGGACATAAGCGCCCCGTAAATTCCGGAAAATTGTTGGTGGAATGTAGCAACCATGAGGCTTTTTGCCATTCGCCTTGGTGTATCATGTGGTTAAAGTCGGGGATTAAATTCCCGAGCGGACAACCGCTATGGCAAAACGGAATGCCGCAATCCATGCAACGGGAGCCTTGTTTGGTTATTTCGGCTTCGCTAAGCGGAATGGTAAATTCGTTATAATCCTTAACACGTTTATCAACGGGTTGGTTAGTTTCGTCTTGTCGTTTATATTCCTTAAATCCTGTTATTTTTCCCATGATATTATGCTGTTTCTAATTCTTCAACCATTTGTTCTTCTGTTTCCAAGCGCTTTAAGGCACGTTTGTACTCGGTGGGCATTACTTTTACAAAACTGTTCAGGCTGTTTTCCCAATCGTTTAATAAAAACTTGCCCCGGGAGCTATTAGTATACCGAACGTGTTTTTCAATCAGCCCTTTTAAATCGGCTTTATCGGTATCCGATAGCGGTTCAAATTCAATGGTTTCGGTGTTGCAAAGCCCATTAACAAATTTGTTTTCGGGGTCGAACACGTAAGCAATCCCGCCGCTCATTCCGGCAGCAAAATTTCGACCGGTTTTACCGAGTACCACCACTTTTCCGCCGGTCATGTATTCGCAACAGTGGTCGCCAACACCTTCGACAACCGTAGTGGCCCCAGAGTTTCTTACGGCAAAGCGTTCGCCCGCAATACCGTTAATATAGGCTTCGCCATGTACGGCGCCAAACAAGCAAACATTGCCCACAATAATATTGTTTTCGGCAATAAAATCGGCTTTTTCGGGTTTTTTCACAATTAATTTAGCACCCGACAACCCTTTTCCGAGGTAATCGTTGGTGTTGCCTTCTAAGGTGAAGGTTAAGCCGTGCGCACCAAAGCCGCCAAAACTTTGGCCCGCAGAGCCTTTAAAGTTAATGTTTAGCGTGTCCTCAGGCAAACCGAGATGACCGTAAATTTTTGAAATTTCGTTGCTTACAATAGCGCCAACGGTACGGTCGGTATTGAGGATGGGGTATTCCAAATCCATTTTTTCTTTTCGGTACAAAGCACGGTGGGCATCTTTCAATATGGTGAAATCCAAAACCTTGCTAAGATTATGGTCTTGCTTTTCGGTATTGTTAACCGTCATGCTACCATAAGCCTCCGGTGTGTGCAAAATAGCCGATAAATCCAAACCTTTTGCCTTGTAATGGTTAATGGCCTTGTAAGCGTTAATTTTATGGGTTTGCCCCACCATTTCGGCAAGGGTTTTAAAGCCCAGTTGCGCCATGATAGCTCTTAACTCTTCAGCTACATAATAGAAAAAATTGATAACATGTTCGGGTGTACCCTTAAAGTTTTTGCGTAGTTCCTTGTCCTGCGTGGCAATACCAACGGGGCATGTGTTCAGGTGGCATTTGCGCATCATGATACAGCCCGAAGCTACCAACGGTGCTGTTGCAAACCCGAATTCTTCTGCGCCCAAAAGGGCAGCTATGGCCACGTCGCGCCCTGTTTTTAGCTGGCCGTCGCATTCTACCACAATACGACTTCTTAGGTTGTTTAACACCAAAGTTTGCTGGGCTTCGGCCAGACCAAGCTCCCAAGGCAGTCCGGCGTGTTTTAGAGAGGTTAAGGGCGAAGCGCCCGTACCACCATCGTAGCCGGATATTAAAACCACATCGGCTTTGGCTTTGGCAACGCCTGCGGCAATAGTGCCCACACCGACTTCGGACACCAGTTTAACGTTTATTCTGGCCGCTCGGTTGGCATTTTTTAAATCGAAAATAAGTTGTGCCAAATCCTCAATGGAATAAATATCGTGGTGTGGCGGTGGCGATATTAAGCCCACAAAGGGCGTAGAGTTTCTGGCTGCGGCAATCCAAGGCAATACTTTTTCGCCCGGTAGTTGCCCGCCTTCGCCGGGTTTTGCGCCCTGTGCCATTTTTATTTGGATTTCCTTGGCATTGGTTAAATAATGTGATGTAACTCCAAAGCGTCCCGAAGCCACTTGTTTAATGGCCGAGTTGCGGTTATCGCCGTTAAGGTCGGGATGAAAACGCCTGCGGTCCTCGCCGCCTTCGCCGGAATTTGATTTTCCGCCAATACGGTTCATGGCTATGGCCAGGTTTTCGTGGGCTTCCCTTGAAATAGAGCCGTAGGACATGGCGCCCGTTTTAAAGCGCTTAACAATTTCGGTCCAAGGTTCAACTTCTTCAATAGGAATGGGGTTTAAATTATCAAATTCGAACAAGCCCCGGATGGTCATTAAGTTTTCGGCCTGTTCGTTTACGGCTTTTGCGTAAACATTATAGCTGTTTTGGTCGCTTAACCTAACGGCCTGCTGCAATTTGGCAACGGTTGTGGGGTTAAACATGTGGCGCTCGCCATTGCGCCGCCAACGGTAATCGCCACCGATATTCAGGCCCAATCGCTTATCGATTTGGTTGTCGGGATAGGCAAATTTATAACGTTCGTTAATTTCTTTTTCAATTTCATAAAGCCCAATACCTTCAATTCTTGAGGCGGTATAGGGGAAATATTTTTCGACAAATTGGGAGTTAAAGCCAACTATTTCGAAAATTTGCGAACCTCGGTACGAGTGCAGTGTGGATATTCCTATTTTGTTCATAATTTTAAGAATACCCTTGCCTATGGCCTTGTTGAAGTTTTCAACCGCCTTATCTTCGTTCATGCCTTCGATAAAACCTTCCTTCACCTGCATTCTAATAATTTCGTTAACCATATAGGGGTTTATGGCACTGGCGCCATAACCAAACAGGGTGGCAAAATGGTGTGGTTCGCGGGGTTCGGCGGATTCAATTATAATATCGAAATACGAGCGTTTGCGCAAGCGGTTCATTTGATGGTTAACGTACGAACAGGCTAATAATGCCGGAATTGGGGCGAGTTTTTGGTTTACGCCCCGATCGGATAAAATAATAATGTTGGTGCCGCGCTCCAAGGCTTTTGTTACTTGGGTAATAATATTGTCCAAGGCATCTTCAAGCCCGTTAAGGCCTTGTGCTTTTGGGTAAAGCATTTCAATGGTTTCGGCCTTAAAGCTGTCGATGGAAATGGTGCGGATTTTTTCTAAATCGGCATTGGAAATTACGGGGTTTTGTATGCGCAGTTTTCGGCACTGGCGTTCGGTAATACTAAAAATATTGCGGTCCTTCCCAAGGTTTAGGGCTATGTCGGTAACAATTTCCTCGCGTATACCGTCCAAAGGTGGATTTGTAACCTGTGCGAATAATTGTTTAAAGTAATTGGATATAAGCTGTGGCCTATCCGATAATACGGCAAGCGGCGTATCGGTACCCATGGAGCCAAGGGCTTCCTTGCCCAAAACGGCCATGGGGGTAATAACGTCCTGAATATCCTCAAACGTATAGTTAAACAAACGCTGCCGTGTTTTAATGTCGATGGTTTCTATCGGGCAGGTTTCGTTGGTGTAGGGCACGTCCCTTAAATGCAGTCGGGTTTTGTTAAGCCACTCTTTATAGGGGCGCTCGGAAACTATTTTGGTTTTAATTTCGTCGTCGCTAATAATGCGGCCTTCGTTCATATCGACCAAGAACATTTTTCCAGGCTCCAAGCGGCCGTGTTCCTTAATATCTTCGGGGTCTAATTCCACCACACCTACTTCGGACGACATGATTAACTTGCCGCTTTTGGTAACCGTATAGCGCGATGGGCGCAATCCGTTTCTATCTAAAAGCGCGCCAATATAATCGCCATCGGTAAAGGGCACCGATGCCGGGCCGTCCCAAGGTTCCATAATACAGGCGTTGTACTCGTAAAAGGCCTTTTTGTCGCTGGACATGGTTTTGTGTTTTTCCCAGGCTTCGGGAATCATCATCATCATAATTTCAGGAAGCGAGCGGTCGGTGTGGGTTAACAGTTCCACAACCATATCCAAGGAAGCCGAATCGGATTTTCCGGGCAATATTATAGGGAATAGCTTTTCAATCTGGGAGCCAAACACCTCACTCTTCATAATTTCCTCACGTACCCGCATGCGGCTAACATTGCCGCGCAGGGTGTTTATTTCGCCGTTTTGGCAAATAAAGCGGAAAGGTTGCGCCAGCTCCCATGTAGGCATGGTGTTGGTGGAAAAGCGTTGGTGTACCAAAGCAAGGCGGGTTACCAAATCGGTTTGTTGCAGGTCGGTATAGTATGGCCCAATATCTTCGGGCATGATAATACCTTTATATATTAAGGTAGTAGTCGATAAACTTGGAATGTAGAAATAATGGCTTTCCGATGTTTTGGAATTTCTAATATTGTGCTCGGCTATTTTTCTGGCGGCATAAAGCTTTGCCTTAAAAGTAGCTTCGGTAATGGTTTCGGTTTTCCCTATAAAAATCTGTTCGATTGTAGGTTCCGAGGCCAAAGCTATTTCGCCCAATTGTGTAGCGTCTACCGGAACTTTTCGCCATCCTAAAACGGATAGGCCCTGGGCTTTTATTTCGGCTTCAAAAATGGTTTTGCAATAATTGTACTGGCTTTTGGTTTTTGGCAGGAACACCATGCCTACGGCATATTCCCTTGGCTCGGGGATACTGAAGCTGCAAACACGCTTAAAAAAATCGTGCGGAATATCGATTAACAAACCGGCGCCGTCGCCTGTTTTTCCATCGGCACTTACACCGCCGCGGTGTTCTAATTTTACAAGTATTTCCAGGGCGTCATGTATAATTTGATTTGTTTTTTCTCCGTTGAGGTTACAAATAAAACCCGCTCCACAATTTTCGTGTTCAAATTCGGGCAAATACATTCCTTGTTTCTTCAGCATAATCGGCAAATTTTTGGGTTAAAAACGTGACTTAGGCAGCGAATATATGGATTAGATTTTAATTTGAAATACCGCCAAAACCATTATTTCGATTTTAGAAACGAACCCAATATAAAAATAATTATATAACAATAAATACTGTATTTTTTAATGAAAACCCAACACGTTATTTGTTAACGCAAAGATGAAGTTTGAATTATATATAAGAAAAAACGGTATTCGCAAGAAGAATATTATAAAAACACAAAAAACCTTGAATATAATTCAATAATTTAATACACAAAATTCAAAAAACAATAAAAACAAAACAACAACCCTTAAAAAAATAGGGCATAAATCTCTAAAATAATAAAAACAAAACAAACAACCCTATTTTTTATAGGGTTTAAAATTTTTTAATATAGTTTTACACCGTTTTAAAATTGAAAACAAGAAGAAATTAACTTAAAACGACACGGTATGAAAAAACTACTTACACTTTCAATGCTTTTATTGGCAAGAGCATTATTTGCACAAGAGGACACTACCAAAAAATTAACGATTAGCGGTTCGATAGATGCGTATTACCAAACCTATTTATCCGCACCCGATAACTTAAAGGTGCTAAACAACGACGGGGAAGAAGTTGCCCAATCCTTTGGCTCGTCGTTTGCCAACCAAACGGGCTTTGCCCTGGGCATGGCCAACCTTATAGCCTCATACGAGGGCACCAAAACCGGAGCCGTTGCCGATTTGGCCTTTGGCCCAAGGGGCGTGGATGCCGTGGGCGGCAACAAGGAACTTTACATCAATCAACTATACGCCTACTGGAACGTATCCGAAAACACAACCTTAACCATAGGGCGTTTCAATACTTATTTGGGATACGAGGTTATTTCACCCATTGCAAATTTTAATTACAGCACCTCGTACTTGTTTTCCAACGGGCCGTTTTCGCACGTAGGCCTAAAGGCCGATTTTGCTTTAAGCGACGATTTTAGCCTAATGCTTGCCGTAATGAACCCAACCGATATTAACAACAATTTGGTTGGCGGCTATGCGCTGGGCGCACAATTGGGCTATGCCGGACAATACTTGAATTTTTATTACGACGACAAGGAAGTTCTGGGTTTCGAAGTTGATTATACCGGGGGCTTCGACCTTTCGGAAGATTTTTATCTTGGCATTAACGCCGCTTACCAAACCATGGACGATGAAGGGTTTTATGGCGCAGCATTATATCCGCAATATTCGGTTAACGATGCCTTTGGAATTGGGTTGAGGGGCGAATTGTTTGGCTACCACATGAAAGACGGCAACGACCTGCCCAATGTTCTTGGCATTACCTTAACCGGAAGCTACGCGCTTGAAAACCTAATTATAAAACCGGAAATACGGTTGGATTCGTGGAGCAATAATGAGCCATACCTTAATTCCGATTCCGAGGCATCCAAAAGCCTGGCAGCCTGTACTATTGCTGCTATATACGCATTCTAAACAAAACAAATAAAGTATAACATCAAATTATAATTATCAATCATGAAAAAAGTTGAAGCAATAATAAGAAAATCCAAATTCAGCGTTGTTAAGGAAGCCCTACACAATGTGGGCGTAAATTTCTTTTCCTATTGGGACGTTACCGGATTGGGCAACGAAAAAGAAGGCCACGTATACCGGGGCGTGGCTTACAGTACGGGCGACATCCAACGCCGGTATTTATCAATTGTGGTTAACGACGATTTTGAGGACGTTACCGTAAAAACCATATTGGAATATGCCTATACAGGTGAAGTGGGCGACGGCAAAATTTTCGTGTCCGACATTACCGAGGTCTACCGAATACGAACAGGCGAAAAAGGCGGCGAAACATTAAGATAATTATCTAAAATTAAAAACAAACACAAAATGGAATTACTTACAACAAATAACGTATGGATGATGATTTGTACGGCACTGGTTTTCTTTATGCACCTGGGATTTGCATTTTTAGAAATAGGCCTAACCCGCCAAAAAAACACCTTAAACATTCTTTTTAAAAACATATTTATTGTTACCGTGGGCTTGCTTTTGTATTGCTTAGTGGGCTTCAACTTAATGTATCCCGGTTTTGCCGAAGGGTCTTGGGGTATTTTTGGGTTTGCGGGCTTTGGGCTGGATTCGCCCCTAACCCCAGAAGGCGCACTGGATTTAACCTATAATGAAGGCTACACCTACTGGACCGACTTCCTGTTTCAGGGCATGTTTGCCGCCACGGCCGCAACCATAGTTTCGGGCGCCGTTGCCGAACGTATTAAAATTGTGCCCTTTATGGTTTTCACCCTAATCTATGTTGGGCTGGTTTACCCGATTGCAGGCTCTTGGAAATGGGGCGGCGGCTTTTTGCAAATGATGGAAACACCGTTTTACGATTTTGCGGGCTCTACCTTGGTACATTCGGTTGGCGGATGGGCTGCCGTGGTTGCCGTTTGCTTGCTCGGTCCCAGAATTGGTAAATTTAAGAATGGTAAGCCGCAGGCTATTCCGGGACATAATATTCCCATTGCCACGGCGGGCGTACTCATTTTATGGCTGGGCTGGTTTGGCTTTAATGGCGGCTCGGTACTCTCGGCCGACCCCGCCTTAACCTCCCTAACTTTGGCAACCACTTGCTTGGCAGCGGCGGCCGGGGGCGTTGTATCCATGTTGGTGTCTACGGCCATGTTTAAAAACTTAGACTTAACCATGTTTTTAAACGGTATTTTGGGCGGATTGGTAGGCATTACCGCCGGGGCCGACCAAATGAGCCCCACCGATGCCATTATAATTGGTTCGGTAGCCGGTGCTTTAATCGTATTTGCCGTAAGTTTTGTAGATAAGATAAAATTGGACGACCCTGTTGGCGCCATTGCCGTTCACTTAATCTGCGGTATTTGGGGTACTTTGGCAGTTGGTGTTTTTGGCGAACTTGCCGGAATGGATCAATTTATTAGTCAGTTAATAGGCATCGTATCTTATGCGGCAATATGTATTGTGTCGGCGTTCATTATTATTTTCACCTTAAAGAAAACCGTTGGCATTAGGGTTTCCGAAAAAGAAGAATTGGAAGGTTTGGACGGTTACGAGCATGGTATGGATGCCTATCCCGATTTTAGGATGAACGAGCATTAAGCAGCTGCTTTCATTAATATAAACTAACTCAAATTAAAAAGGGCTTCGTTATTTGCGAAGCCCTTTTTTGTATTTCAATATAACGATTAACAATACGCGTTATAAGCATCGGCAAGGTTTTCGGCAATCATTTCGGCAGGGCGGCCTTCAATATGGTGGCGCTCCAACATGTGTACCAATTCGCCATTTTTAAACAATGCCATGCTGGGCGAGCTGGGCGGAAACGGCACCATGTGTTGTCTGGCTTGTGCTACGGCATCTTTATCAACCCCCGCAAAAACGGTAACAATATGGTCTGGTTTTTTCGCGTTTTGCAAGCTCATGGCAGCGCCAGGCCTGGCGTTGGCAGCCGCACAGCCACAAACCGAGTTAACAACAACTAAGGTTGTGCCTGCTTTTGTCAATGCGGCATCTACCGCTTCGGGCGTGTGCAATTCTTCAAAACCAACTTTGGTTAAATCTTCGCGCATGGGTTTTACTAATTCTGCTGGATACATATTTTTAAATTTTTAAAAATTAACATAATAAGAACTGCAAAGATATTAATTGTGTAACAATATCGGCATGCAATCGACTAACAAATATTATATTTGACGCTTAACACGAATAAAACTTACATGAATTTTTCGAAATGGATAGGTGCTGCCTTGGGCTGGTCGTTTGGCGGGCCAATTGGCGCTATTATTGGTTTAGCTTTGGGCAGTATTGTGGATGCTTTGGGTAAAAATGTTGAATTTAAACAGGAAACACAAGATTACTCAAGGCGGCAACCTACCACACAGCCGGGCGATTTTGAGGTGAGCCTGCTTATTTTGGCCTCGGTAGTTATTAAGGCCGACGGCAAACAGGACCAACGCGAACTGGACTTTGTACGGATGCAATTTGTAGGTATGTACGGAAAAAATCGTGCCAATGCGGCCTTTAGGTTGTTTAATGAAATTAGCAAACAGCAAAATATTTCGGTGCGGCAAGTGTGCTTGCAAATCAGGCAATATATGGAACATGAATCGCGTTTGCAGCTTGTTCATTTTTTATTTGAAATAGCCAATGCCGATGGGGCGGTATCACAGGCCGAAGCCGATAAAATCCATACTATCTCGGGGTATTTGGGCATACGTTATAGCGATTACGAAAGTATTAAGGCTATGTTTTACAACGATACCGATAGTGCGTATAAAATTTTGGAAATTGAAAAAACGGCCACTAACGACGAGATTAAGAAAGCATATAGAACGATGGCCAAAAAGTACCATCCCGATAAGGTTATCCATTTAGGGAAAGAACACCAAAAAGGCGCCGAGGAAAAATTCAGGCAAGTACAGGCCGCTTACGAGCAGTTGCAGAAGGAGCGGGGGTTTTAGCCTGAATGGGGTGTGTTTTTATTTTAATGATAATCGCCCGTGTCGATATACACCAAAACATCGTTAATACACTTGTGCAATTGGGTTTTTACGGCGTTGCACCAAAACCTAAATACAGTGTAGCCCATATCGGTTAGGGCTTGGTTTACTTCGTTGTCGCGCTGCATGTTGCGCTCTATTTTTGGAATCCAAAAGTTTTTGTTGGCTTTTAGTTTAGGCTTGCGTTCGTTCCAGTTATAGCCATGCCAAAATTCGCCATCGATAAAAATGGCCAATCGGTATTTTTTTATGCTAATATCGGGTTTGCCGGGTAGTGTTTTATTGTTAACCCTAAAGCGTACGCCCTTTGCCCAAAGTGCTTTTCGGAAAATAAGCTCGGGCTTCGAGTTTTTGCTGCGTATTTTGCCCATTAGCTTGGAACGTTTCGGGGTGGTGTAAAACCCCGCCGACTCCTCGAACCGGGGTACTTTTATTTTGGGTTGGCTATATGGCATGCGCAAAGGAATAAACTTTTATAAAAGTAATGAATAATGGGGTGGCATAGTTATTTTTTAATCTAAATTAAAACGCTTTTTATGAGAGCATTACAAATCATCAGAAGCACTTGATATTACGAGAAACAAATGAAAATCTGCGGTAAATAGAGGCTTCCTTTATTTACGGCAAAACATATTTATTTGACTATATTCGGTTCAACACATACTAATTATCCATTGCACATAAAAAAAGCCATTGTACAATTGTACAATGGCTTTTGCTTTTTTATGCGTGTGTGTTAAAAGATTTACCCCACAGAAGCACGTTTAAAGCCTGTAATGGCCACATTGCCATAAGAAGCCACGTATTTGGCTACGTTTATTTTTTCGTCCTTAATAAAGTTTTGGTCCAACAAACATTTTTCTTGGTCCAAAGTGGTGTTGTCCGAAATAAAACGTTCCATTTTACCGGGTAAAATGCGGTCCCAAATTTGTTCGGGCTTGCCTTCGGCTTTTAGCTCGGCTTTGGCATCGGCTTCGGCTTGCGCTAAAACTTCTGGCGTTAATTGCGCCATAGAAATATATTTTGGTACGTTTTTAAGGGTTTTGCCCAAACGCTCCAACTCTTCGTTTTCTTTTGCTATAATGGCAATCCTGGCTTCGGTTTCGGAAGCTATAAACGCTGGATCGAAATCTTTGTACGACAGCGTGGTAGCACCCATAGAAGCTACTTGCATGGCCACATCCTTAACCAAGGTTTCGGCATTGTTTACTTTGGCCGATAAGCCTACCAAAGCGGCAATTTTGTTAATATGAACATAAGCCCCCACGTAAGGCGCTTCGATTTTTTCGAAAGCCGTAATTTCTAATTTTTCGCCAATAACACCGGTTTGCTCGGTTAATTTGTCGGCAACGGTAAGGCCACCGAAATCGGCCGCTAAAAATTCTTCTTTTGTATTGTAGTTTAAGGCAACATCGGCCAAATCGTTGGCCAGTTTCACAAAGTTTTCGTTTTTGCCCACAAAGTCGGTTTCGCAACCCAAAACTATGGCCACGCCAGCGGTTTCGTTAGCGTTTATTCGGGCTACTGCAGCGCCTTCGCTGGAATCGCGATCGGCTCTTTTTTCGGCTACTTTTTGGCCTTTTTTACGTAAAATTTCAATAGCTTTATCGAAATCGCCACCAGCTTCAACTAAAGCCTTTTTACAATCCATCATTCCCGCACCAGTTGCTTGTCTTAATTTATTAACTTCTGCTGCTGTAATTTTTACTTCTGACATAGTGTGTTATAATTTAAAAAAGTCGTTTAATCCAATCTCAAGCGCAGGGCAAAAGAAATAATTAAACGACTTATTTGTGTTTTGAAATTGTTAATTATTCTTCTTCCTCACCGGCTGCAACTTTTTTTGAAGCCTTTTTGGTTGAAGGTGCTTTTTCCGTGTCTTTATCTGCCTTTCTTTCGGATAGACCGTTGGAAACATAAGTTGATACGTGCGATAAGATTTTATCTATCGATTTAGAAGCATCGTCGTTTGCTGGGATAACATAATCCACTTGGCGTGGGTCCGAGTTGGTATCTACCATGGCAAAAATAGGAATGTTTAATTTTTGTGCTTCTTTAATTGCGATGTGTTCTCGCTTAATGTCAACTACAAACAAAGCGCCGGGCAAGCGTGTCATATCGCTAATAGAACCGAGGTTTTTTTCCAACTTGGCTCTTAAACGCTCTACTTGCAAACGCTCTTTTTTAGATAGGGTGTTAAAGGTGCCGTCCTTCTTCATTCTATCAATAGAGGCCATTTTTTTAACGGCTTTTCTAATGGTTACAAAGTTGGTAAGCATACCACCGGGCCAACGCTCGGTAATGTAGGGCATGTTAATGCTTCCTGCTTTTTCGGCAACAATATCCTTAGCTTGTTTTTTGGTAGCCACGAATAAAATTTTACGGCCCGAAGCTGCTATTTTAGCTAATGCAGCACCGGCCTCTTCAATTTTAGCGGCTGTTTTGTATAGGTTTATAATATGGATGCCGTTGCGCTCCATATATACGTAAGGCGCCATGTTTGGGTCCCACTTACGCGTAAGGTGCCCGAAGTGTACACCTGCTTCAAGTAATTCTTTTACTTCTACTGCCATTTTTGTAATAGTTTACGTTCTGTTGAATTAGCAATGTTTAAGTGGTCATTTTTAAAATTCGCCTTAATCATTTAGATGCTAAACTAAATCCTGTTTTGCAACTAGGAACAACAATAACTGGTTTTTAACAATGCCGAACTCGTTTCGGCATCTTTTTGTTTTTTATTAAGCTGAATTTGTTTCAGCTTCTTTTGGTTTTATTGAACGTGTTTTTCGCAACCGTTAAACGGATACTGAAACAAGTTCAGTATTAACGTTTAGAGAACTGGAATTTCTTGCGCGCTTTTTTCTGACCGAATTTCTTGCGCTCTACCATTCTGGGGTCTCTTGTTAATAAGCCTTCCGGTTTAAGGGTTGCCCTGTTTTCGGCGTCTACCTCGCATAATGCGCGCGAAATAGCAAGACGAACAGCCTCTGCCTGGCCGGTAATACCGCCACCAAGTACACTAACGGTAATATCAAAGTTGCCCTCGTTGTTGGTCATGGCCAAAGGTTGGTTAACTTTGTACTGTAACGTTGATGTAGTGAAGTAAGCGTTTAATTCTTTTTTGTTTACCGTAATGTTTCCGCTACCGGGGGCAACATAAACACGGGCAACAGCCGTTTTTCTACGGCCAATTTTGTGAACTACTTCCATTACTTGAATTCGTTTAGGTTAATTGCTTTTGGTTTTTGTGCGGCATGCGCATGTTCTGCACCAATAACAACATTTAAATTACGGAATAATGCAGCGCCCAATTTATTTTTAGGCAGCATTCCCTTTACTGATTTTTCCACTAATCTTGCTGGGTCCTTCCCAAACATTTCCTTAGCGGATAGGCTTCGTTGGCCGCCCGGATAACCTGTGTGGCGCAAATAGGTTTTGTCGTTCCACTTGTTTCCGGTTAAGTTGATTTTTTCGGAATTGATAACAATAACGTTATCGCCGCAATCAACGTGTGGCGTGAAGCTAGGCTTGTGCTTGCCCCTTAAAAGTTTTGCAACTTTAGAAGCCAAACGGCCCAAAGACTGTCCTTCGGCATCCACCAAAACCCATTGCTTGTCGGCAGTGGCTTTGTTGGCCGAAATCGTTTTGTAGCTTAATGTGTCCACGTTTCTAAATTTTATTAATTAAACATTCCTCTCTCTAAAAAAGAGTTTGCAAATTTACGATTAATTATTTGATTACCAAATGCTGCGCTAAGTTATTTTTTTATGGGGTTTCGGCCCCAAAAACCCTTTTTGGAATTAGCTTTACATTTTTAACACAACACGTTTACTATTAACAAATTACACAAACGCCTTACTTAATCCGCACAAAATTTTAAAATCCTTAATTGCGCCCTCATGCAGAGGCTGGCTTTAAATACCTAAAAAATATCATGCTGTAAACTCATAAAATATTTCTACATTCGTATATGCGAAATATTATTTTTGGGGTACTTATTACCCTTGTGGTTTTATTCACTTTTAAATACTGCGACACCAAGCGTGCCAACGAGGTCGTGCTACAAGAAAACTCGGCCTTGATACAGGAACAGATTAAGCAAGTGGGAAAACTGGTAGTAACCGAAGGCCACTTTAGCCAAGTGTTTAATTACCGAAATTCGAAAGAGGTGTTTGGCGAATATTTCCAGTCCGAAAAAAAAGCCCTTGTAATTGTTAATGCCGATGTTACGGTTAGCTACGATTTAAGTAAAATTGAATTTGAAATAGACGAAGCCCATAAAATTTTGCGCATAACCAACATCCCCAAGGAAGACATTAAAATAAGCCCCGATTTGGAATATTACGATGTGCAATCGGGCTTTTTCAACCCGTTTGAAGCACAGGACTATAATATTATAAAAAAGAAAGTAGTAGCGGCCTTGGAACAAAAAATGGAACAATCGGACTTAAAAAAGAATGCCCAAAACCGACTGATTAGCGAACTGTCGAAATTTTATATTTTAACCCATTCGCTGGGATGGACATTAGAACATAACCAAACCGTTATTACGAATACCGAAAATTTTCAAAACATAACACTTTAGATTTTGTATCTTGAAATCGAAATAAATGACTTCTCGATATGCCGCAAACCATGTTTGCTCCTCTTAATATCAAATGCTCGAAGTGACAGAGCATCGTTTTGTTTACCAATAAATTACATCATATTTTTAGATTTAAACACAAACACATGGAACAGGCTTACGTAACGCTTCATATAGAAAACAAAATAGGGTATATCGAGTTTTACCACCCGCAACATAACGCCATGCCGGGCGGTTTGTTGCAGGAGTTGGAAGCAAAAATTAACCAAGCAGCAAAAAACACCTCTATTGCCGTTATAGTGCTAAAAAGCGGCGGCAACCGTACCTTTTGTGCCGGCGCCAGCTTTAACGAACTACTCAGCATTAAAACCGAAGCCGAGGGCGAAGCGTTTTTCTTGGGTTTTGCCAAGGTAATAAACGCCATGCGAAATTGCCAAAAACCCATTATAGGCCGTATACAGGGCAAAGCCGTTGGCGGCGGCGTGGGCTTGGCCGCCGCAACCGATTACTGCTTAGCCACCCAACACGCATCGATAAAATTAAGCGAGCTTAGCATTGGCATAGGTCCTTTTGTTATAGAGCCCGCCGTAAGCCGAAAAATAGGCCTATCGGCCACAGCACAATTAACCTTTGATGCCGAAACCTTTTACTCGGCACAATGGGCAAAGGAAAAAGGATTTTATTATGAAATTTTTGAAAACACCGAAGCCCTGGACCAAGCCGTAAGCACCTTGGCAACCCGGCTTAGCACATACAGCCCGGAAGCCTTAAAACAAATAAAAACCGCTTTTTGGGAAAACACGAAGCACTGGGACAAACTGCTTGCCGAACGCGCCAAAATAAGTGGCAAATTGGTGTTGCAGCCCGAAGTTAGAAAGACGTTGAACGCTTTTAAAAAATAGCCCTCCCGCCTTTATTGATTAACGAACAACGAGTAGCGGTTTTTAAAGTTTCGTCAATTGCGAAGGAGGAACGACTGAAGCAATCCGTACAATAAAAAAGCAACCCCAACAAACAGACTGCTTCGTACCCTGCAGTAACGTTATTGCTGAGCGCCTGTACTGAGCGAAGTCGAAGTAAAGCAATCTGTATAATGAAATAGAGGGACTGCCACGTCGCTCCGCTCCTCGCAGCAACGTTTGCAATTGCAATAAGACACAAAAACAGCCCCTACGCCAACTTATCCCTCTTTTTAATTTTGGCTTATTTTCTGCTCCCGCCCTATTAAAAAGTATAGAATGGCACCAAAAAGGCTACCCAGCAGTACCACCAAAACCCATACTATTTTGTTGTTGCCCGTAAATTCGTTTTTTAAAATATCGATAAGTGCTATTATGGTGGGCAAAAGCCCGATAAGCACTACGGCGAGGACCAAAATTATCTGGAACGGTCCCAACATTCCTAAGTAAGTCATTTTTTTGTGTTTTATTATTGGTTTTAAAGGTACTAATTTTTACGCATTTCGGTTTCTAAAATGGTTTTTAGCCTGTCGTTTGGGTTTTGCACCATTTTAGGCCTTACCACCTTGCCTTCGCGGTTTACGAGCATATAATGCGGGATACCTATTATTTTAAATTTTTTTGCCAAATAATCCCATTCTTCTGCCGACACCCGGTAATGATTGCCTTTTATGTCTGCAATGGCATTCTTCCAAGTGTTTTCGGGCGAGGTCTGGTTGGTAATGTACAAAAACACAACATCTGTATTTTCCATTTCTTCTTTAAGCGGTGCTATTTTTGAAATACCCGCTTTGCAGGGGCCGCACCATGTTGCCCAAAAATCGACATAAACAACTTTGCCCCTGAATTTTTTAAGCATGGCATCGAACAAATCTTCATTATCTTCTTTGTTTACCGTATGAACCGTATACCCGCCCTTTGTTTTATTGGCTTCTATTTTTGCTTTTACCCTTTGGTTAGCTACGGTAATATAATTGGAAAGAAAAGGGTCGTTAATTTTTTCCTGTATGGCCGGCAATTCGGCATCCGAATAAACATTAAAGTTATTTAATTGCTGGCTTGCCCGCTGTAACGTAATAATATCAAGGCTAAAATTATTGGTTTCGCCTACAAAAGCCTTTATATTGTTATCAACATTATCTAAAAACCGTTTTTGCGAAAGGGTTTGGATAAAATCTTTATGCTTGGTTAAAAACTGCTGTTTTGTTTTGCCGTAGGTTTCGTTAAACAGGGTTTCTTGTTGTAATTCGTCTTCGGTTTTTATGTTCTTTAACGCTTTGATCAATTCTTCTTCTTGTTTGTTTAACGGAACGCCTTCGGCTTCCAAATAATGGACTACACTTAGTACAGCATTTTGTGGTTTCGGCATGTTTGCTGCATTAGCTTTTACATACGCCATATACCCTCCAATATGCTTGGTTAAAAAAGTACGCTCTGCGGTACTGTAAGTGTTTTTGTAAGCCGCTTCTTTTTCCTGTATAGCTCTGGTTTCAACCAATTTACTGGCTTCGGCCATGGCAAGCTCATCAGTTGTCAAGGTTTTGTTTTCCTGTTGTAACAGCTCGGCCAGTTGGGCTGTTGAAATGGGCGTTGTAGCACCGTTAGTAAATATATCGGCATACATAAACATGTTTAAAAAGTACAGATAATTGGTAGATAAAACCGATAGTTTATTGCTTAAGGCTTCTTTTGTAATGAAATTGTAATACAAGGGTTCTACCGTAAAATCGGTATACGGTACTTTATCGGCATCGGTTTTTGCCCTTCCGTTTTTCATTATTATACTGTTTCGGTACATATTGTAGTTCAACACTTTTTCAAGAGTACCGTATTCAATATCCAATTGTTTTATTTGAAGGGCTTTTTTGCTTATAAATTGTTGTTTTGCCAGCGTATTTAATTGTTCCAAATCGGTATCCCGACTATTAAAACACATTTTTTTGTAGGCCTCGGGCGACATTTGCCCTATGGTTTTTACAATTTCGGAACGATTAAGCCCATTAATGGATTCCAAGGTTTTTAAATCGGAATTTACCTGGGCACAATCGCCCATAAACAATGATGAGTCGTTTTTAATTAACTGAAAAATTTCCTTGCCCTGCTCGACAAAAGCCGAGGTGATGTTATAGGGCGACCGTACCAAAATGTTTTGCGGATGACTTATGGGAAATTTTACCGAAAAACTGCCGTCGTCGGCAATTTTCACCAAGTAGGTTTCTTGTTCGCCCGTAAATATGTTGTTTACTATTATTGTAGCGGTTCGGTCTTTTATTTTTGGCGAAAAGCCTTTTATTACGCCAGAATACGTGGTGGAATCTATGGCGAACATTGATGCGGCATAAACAACATCGTTTGTCAACTTGTAATTTGGGTTGTTTATTTTTTTCTTACTGTAAGAACTTAGGTTTTGTGGGGTTTCGCCTATTTCAATTTGGCCGTTTTTATTCGGTTTGGCATAAATGGTTTTTGTTTGTCCGTTTTGCTCTAAAGTTATAGCGTAGGTTTCGCCGTTTTTGTTAACTGTTTTGTAATTCCAAACTACCTTATCGGCTATGGCTTTATCGGTATAAAAACCATATGCCCATGAGTTGCTTCCGTTTGTGGTTAGCCAATCGCCACGTAATTCGTTTGGTACTACAGATACGATTGCTTTTTCGTTTATAACAATATCGTAAATATCCCAATTGCCACCCGCATTAGCTTCTCCAAAATCGACTTTAACAATACTATCGTCTAATTTCGGGAAATACAGTCTATAGTTCACCTCACCGGAATCGGGCATAAAATACTTTTCGGCCAACGGAATGCCCTCGGTTTTGGTTACATAATATTTTTCGCCCCCGTTAATATCTTGGATATAGGATTGTTTAGGAATAAAAATCCAATCGCCTGGGGTGTGCTTAATATAAAAATCGATAATTATGGCATCGTCCGTAATTTCAATTTTTGTTAATTTTCCGGGAATGCCGCAAACGCCGTAATCGGGGTTGTTGATGATTTGTTGCGAAAACACATTGATGCTTACAAATAGAAAAAATAATATTATGCTGATACGTTTCATGATTGATGATGTTTTTGTTTATTTTAACATGTTTTTTAATGTGGCTTCAAGCTCGGCAACCGTTGGGTTTATGGCCGCAACCGTTCCGTTTTTATCGATTAAAAAGGTTTTGTACCCGGTGTTAAGCACGCCGTATTTGTCCCACACCCTATCGGTTCTGTCCAAATCTACTAAATTAATCCAAGGGATTTGCTCGTTTTCAATAGTTTCCCTCATTTTTTTGGTAAACTTAAATTCGCCCGCTATTCCAACCACGGTAAGCCCCTTGTTTTTAAATTGATTGTAAATGGGGATAAGCTCCCGTTGTTTTTCAATGCTGTAAGGCGCCCATGTTGCCCAAAATACGAGCAATGCTGTTTTGCCCTCGATAACGGTGGACAGTTGTACGGTTTCGCCATCCAAATTTGTTGGGTTAACATTGGGGTAATGGCTTCCTGTTTTTACATCGGTATCGGACAAATGGGCTTTAAAGCGCTCTAATCGCTCTTGGTACATGTCGGTCCATTGGTGTCCTTGCTTTTTTAAAATATCGGTTGCTTTTTGTTGGTATTTTACGGCTTCGGCTACCAAACCCATTTCGAACAAAAGGTTGGCATAGGTTTCGTTCATATGCGGGTCTTCGGGTTTTTCTTGAACTGCTTTTTTTGCCCATTCCACCCCCATAGCTGTGGCATCGGGTGTGTTCATTTTTTTGCCTGATAAATAAATATTCCAACAAATGGTATTAACATCTTCAACAAACATGCTGTTGTACGGCATACTTTTATTGTAAAGAAAACTGGTTTCCCTTGCGTTAAGGTAGTGTTTTGCCGCCGTTAAAAAAGCATTCCATTTTTCGGGGTTTGCATTATCTGCTTTAAAATTGTTTAGGGTTGTATTAAAACTGTATTTCAATTGGTGCATCCTTGATTTTTCTTCTTTTTGTGCCAAAAACTCATCTTCATTTAAATGGGCATCGATATAAAATACGGCAATGCTTCCAAAAATGAATATTAAAAATGCCAACAATATGTATTTACTTGTTTTCATGGGTGTCGTTGTTTTTTATTTCGGTTATTAGTTCCTGTAAATCGGTGCTTGTTAGTTTCAGTATTTTTATTTTTTCTATTAAAACAGGGAAATCGGTATTAAAAAATTCTTTTTTTTCTTTTTGCTTAATAATGGTCTTGGCATTTTCGGCCACAAAAAAACCAATGCCCCGCTTGTTTTCAAAAATATTTTCGTCCTGCAAATAGCTATATGTGCGCATAACGGTATTGCGGTTTACCTCGAGCTCGGTCGCCAAATCGCGCACCGAAGGCACCCTGGCGCCAACGGGCAGTTTACCTTCCAGTATTTGGCGGCATAAGTTTTCGGCTATTTGGATAAATATGCCCTTGTTTGCTTTAAACTCCATATTATACTTCTTTTTCTTTTAGATTAAAATAGGCCAACGGCAGAAAAAACAAACCGGAAAAAGCACCTATAACGTAGACAAGCAATTGAAGCGTGATAAGTTTTCCTTTAAACACGTCCCTAACATGCACTTCTATATCCAGCCCTTTTACTGCTCCGGGCAAAAACACATGCGACAGTAAAACGAAACAAAGCAAAACCAAACCGCACAGCACCCCAAAAGCAATAATGGTTTTTAGCATGGCATATTTTTTAAAATAGGTGCTGCCCGCAAAAAACAAGCAAGCAAGCGAAAGGTATGACAACAAAATAACAGCATTATCCAACATCGTGGTATCGGCATCAGGGGGCAGTACTTCAAAAAGCCCATAGCTTGGGACGTTTACAAAATTAAAGGGCGAAAACGACACATAAGCATAAATTGCCAATTTATAAGTAGCCCAATACACAAGCAAAAAAATAACAGGGGCTAACACGATTCTTATTAAAAACTGCACCATTGTTTTTTCCAATGCCGAAGCGGGTATCAGTAAATAATGCGCAGTGCTTTTTTTATTTCGCAGCTCGGGAAAGCTTATACCGGAAACCAAAACCAAAAAGGCTACCGAAGACACAAAAAACAAAGGCCAATAGGCAAAATCTTTAATTGTTTTACTGTTTTCGGTATTACTTATAAAGCGGCTATCGTCGTTTATCATATATATATCCACCACAAAAAGCACAACGGCCAGTACTAAAATAGCCATAAGGTACTTTTTAAGGTTTAGTTTTAAATCCTGCTTTAGGCACTTGTAAAGTCTGTCTATGTTCATAATTAAATGTTTTTAGTTTTAATGTTAACTTTAAAATTTAGTGAAGCAATCGTTTTGTCGTACTTCTCTCGTGATGACACTCCGTCACTGCGAGGCACGAAGCAGTCTGTTGCTTGTGTTGTAAAGATTGCTTCGCCATTTCTCCTTATTATTAAAAAATTTCTTGTTTTGTACGGATTACTTCGTCGTTCCTCCTCATAATGACGGCAACGAAGGCGGAACAATATTCATACACCATAACACTAACCCTACATTAGTTTTTGGTTAATAATGGCGTTAAACAGCAGTTCTATATCAATTTGGGTTTCTTCATCGCTGTTGTTGGCGGGAAGAATGGCCTTATAGCCCTCGATACAGGTTTCGGCGTATATAACATCGGGGTTATTGGCAACGCTGGATAATTTTTTAAATTGAAAGGTTTCGGAAACCTCGGCAACACTTCTGTTGAAAATAATACTTCCTTTTTCCAAAACCACGATTTTATCTATTACGGTTTCAATATCCTTAACTTGGTGGGTCGAGATAAACACCAATTGGCTATCGGCCACCGACCTTACCAACACTTTCCTGAAAATGCTTTTTGAAGGAATATCCAACCCGTTCGTGGGCTCGTCCAAAAACAAATATTTACAGTTGGTCGATAGCGCAAAGGCTATTAGGAATTTCTTTTTTTGCCCGTAGGATAGTTGGCTTAAATTGGAGGTGTCCCTCAATTCAAAATCGTTTAAAATTTCATTTAACTTATCGCCGTTAAAATTGGGATAAAACGGGGCGTAGGCCTCAACATATTTTTTTATGCTTACGCTTGGCACATACAAATCTTCCGAAATAAAATAAATATTGGACAGCCATTCGGGTTTTCTTAAAAAGGGATTTACATCGTCTATTTTTAAAATCCCTTTATCGGGTTCCAACAAACCCATTAGCAATCGCATCAAGGTAGATTTTCCCGCACCGTTTTTACCAAACAGCCCGATAATGCCCCCACATTCCTGGTCGTAATTTAAATTGCCGAACAGGCTTTGCTGTTTTGAATATGAAAATTCCAAATCTTTTATAAAAATCATAGTTTAGTGTATTAGTGTACTATTTAAATATGACACTAAATTACGGCTTTATTTTTATCCTGCAACTTTTTTGTGGATTTTTTTTTGAGCTAAACCATTCCCGGACTAAAAATCCATGGATTTAACTGCGAACTGAAAGTTTCTTCATTCGTTTGTTTTTGCCACGAACACACGAATGTTTTTCTAAAAACACGGCAAAACATTCGTGTACCTGACTGCCGTTAGGCAGGTTCATGGCTTAAAGTATTTTTAAAAACCGAAAGCGCAAGTTTTAACTAATGAGAAGATTTTGAAGGTTGAAGCCCTACTTCTTCCGCATATATACGCTTACGGGAACGCCCGTAAAATCGAACTGTTCGCGTAGTTTGTTTTCTAAAAAACGCTTGTAGGGGTCTTTAACATATTGGGGTAAATTACAAAAAAACGCAAACTGAGGTTGTGGCGTTGGCAACTGCATAACGTACTTAATTTTTACGTACTTGCCCTTGTAGGCCGGTGGCGGATAGTTTTCAATAAGCGGCAAAAACACCTCGTTAAGCACACTGGTTTTTATTTTTTTGCTACGGTTGTTGTATACCTCGACCGCCGTTTCAATAGCTTTATAGATACGTTGTTTGGTTAGTGTAGATATAAATATAATAGGCACATCGGTAAAGGGTTCGATTTGCTGTTTTATCATTTTTTCGTATTCCCTTGTCGATTTATGGTCTTTTTCGACCAAATCCCATTTGTTTACCAAAATAACAATGCCTTTTCGGTTGCGCTCGGCCAGCCAAAAAATATTTTGCACTTGGCCGTCGAAACCACGAGTGGCATCGACCACCAACAAACACACATCGGCATGCTCGATGGCACGTACGCTGCGCATTACGGAGTAAAACTCCAAATCTTCCTTTACTTTCGATTTGCGGCGTATTCCGGCCGTATCGACCAAGTTAAACTCGAACCCAAAACGGTTGTATTTGGTATCAATGGCATCGCGGGTAGTGCCTGCAATATCGGTAACAATATAGCGGTCTTGCCCAATTAAGGCATTAATAAACGAGGATTTTCCGGCATTGGGGCGGCCAACCACGGCAAATCGGGGCAGCTCGTCCTCGGCTGCATCGTCTTCCTTTTCGGGAAGGGCTTCTACTATGGCATCCAACAAATCGCCCGTACCGCTACCGTTTATACTGGCCACGGTGTAATAATCGCCAAGACCCAAGGCGTAAAACTCCACGGCATCTTCGGCGCGTTTGGCATTATCAACCTTATTAACCACCAAAAAAACGGGTTTTTTCACCTTTCTTAAAAGGTTGGCCACTTCTTCGTCCATGCCCGTAACGCCACTTTCTACATCGACCATAAAAATAATGGCATCGGCCTCGTCAATGGCTAATTCTACTTGTTTATCAATTTCAGCTTCAAAAATATCGTCGCTACCCACTACGTAGCCCCCAGTATCGATAATGGAAAACTCCTTGCCGTTCCAATCGGTTTTGCCGTAATGCCTGTCGCGCGTTACGCCGCTTACGGCATCGACAATGGCTTCCCTGCGTTGGATTAAACGATTAAAAAACGTTGATTTCCCCACATTGGGTCTTCCTACTATGGCTACGATATTTCCCATTTTTTTGTTTTTTGGAACGGTTTGTCCCGATTGTTTTTTATGAACTCATCTTGACTTTTTATAATGGGCTAAAAAATTGCTGTTTCGCGCTCGCTTTTTGTCTTTTTTTGTTTCCGTAGTACTGCTTCGGCATGCTCAGCACAAGTACTATGCAAACAAAAAAAGTCTTCAATCAAACTCAAAACCGTTAATTCCTGCCTGCCGGCAAGGCAGGTTCGCTTCAACTAAAAAAGTCAAGATGAGTTTTACGCCGCAAAAATAGAAAATATACAGCAGCTTATCTTCTTTTTAATAAAAGATTGAAGTTTACGCAAATATTAGTATTTTACGGCAGGTAATTTTATAGGTATGACAGAAGCAAACAACGTTGTGCTGCGCCCGAGGTTTACGTTCGAGGTGCGGCACAACCACGAGGATGTGTTACAGCTATTTCAAAAAGCAAAAACCAAACAATCGGATTTTATTATAAGCCAAGTGGGCGATCATGTGTTTATAAAATTCCCCAAGCACAAACAGCATTTTTGGTCGCCACAACTGCATTTGGAAATTAATGCGATTAACGAAAACACCTCGGAAATCCACGGTTTGTTCGGCCCCAACCCCACCGTATGGACCTTTTTTATGTTCCTGCACTTTATTGTAGCGGGCTTGTTTATTGGCTTTGGCATTTGGGCCTATTCCAATTGGCGCTTAAACACAAGCTACACCATGCAATTGTGGGTCGTAGCGTTTATGTTGGTGCTTTGGTTTGTGCTGTATTTTGCGGGAAGCATTGGCAAGGTATCCAGCAAGGACGACATGTTGGCCCTTAAAGCGTTTATGGATAGCATTTTAACCCGTTAAGCTAAGTTTATTTGGGCGTTACCCTTCGACAAGCTCAGGGTCGGGCTTTACGCTGCAAGTCCTCGCTCGTGCCTCGCTGCGGGCTTTACGCTGCAATCCCTAACGCAGGGAAACTTGACAGTGTTACGTCAACTCTAAAATTTAATATAGAGATTGCTTCGTCGTCGTGCCTCCTTCTCGCAATGACGTCATTGCGACGACAACGGAGGAAGCAACCTCATCCGTCAATTTTAGTTTGACAGGACACTATCGCAATCACACTATTTTAAGCGTAAAAACAGCACTATTTTTGGTTATACCCAAAACGCCTTAACTGGTTTTGGTTGCTACGCCAGTTTTTGTTTACCTTAACATAGGTTTCCAAATGGATTTGCTTGCCAAAAAAAGTTTCCAAATCTTTTCTGGCCTCGACGCCCACACGCTTTAAGGCGCTGCCCTTATGCCCAATGATAATGCCTTTTTGGGTATCGCGCTCCACCATAATAACGGCCCGAACCCGTATAATGTTTTCTTCTTCCAAAAATTCCTCGGTTTCGACCTCAACGGCATACGGAATTTCTTTTTTGTAATGCAACAGGATTTTTTCGCGAATGGTTTCGTTAATAAAAAAACGCTCGGGCTTATCGGTTAATTGGTCCTTGGGGTAAAAAGGCGGCGATTCGGGCAACAATTCTATTATACGGTTAAACACCTCGGTTACGTTAAAGCCTTCCAACGCCGAAATGGGAAAAATTTCGGCATTGGGCACTTTTTGCGCCCAAAGCTGCACTTGCTCCTCCAACTGCTCTTGGTTCGAGGTATCTATTTTATTTAAAAGCAAGAGTACCGGGATTTCAGATTTTGTTATTTTATTAAAAAAAGCCTCGTCCTTTAGTTCTTTTTCGCCAATTTCAACCATGTACAGTAAAATATCGGCATCCTCGAAGGCCGATTTTACAAAATCCATCATGGACGCCTGAAGTTCGTAGGCCGGTTTTATAATACCGGGCGTATCGGACAGCACGACCTGAAAATCCTTGCCGTTTACAATGCCCAAAATCCTATGGCGGGTGGTTTGCGCCTTCGATGTTATAATGGATAGCTTTTCGCCCACAAAGGCATTCATTAAAGTTGATTTGCCCACGTTGGGGTTTCCTATAATGTTTACAAAGCCTGCCTTATGGTTCATGTGCTTGGTTTAAGAAAGAAAACGAAACCATAAAAAAATGCGCTCTAAGGCGCATTTTCCCGACTTTCGTCCTTCGTAGCGGGAACTGGACTCGAACCAGTGACCTTCGGGTTATGAGTTTACTATCAAAAAACATCAATTCTGATAATCAATAACTTAACCCTTTAAAAACTACTAACAAAAGCCTTTAAAGTATTCGCTTTAGTATTCGGTGGTGTACCGTTAGTTAAACAATATTTTAGTTTTTTGGTGTTTTAATTAAACTATTTCACGAACACATAAACAGTTGTGTTGTCGTCAAATTTTTTAGTTATTTATAATGCAATGCTTCGTAAATAGTCCATAATTTGTTTTCTTTTCCTTTAATTCTTGCCACTACAGTACCTTTTATAGCAGATGAACTAATAACATCAACAGGAATATCGGATGGTAAAACCATAATTTTTTTGTCAGTAATCAACTTTTTAAAATAAGTTTTGTCATTGGTTGATGTTGCACTTATCATTTCTTTAAAATATGTTTCAGAAAAAGCAACTGTGTAACCTTTCTTTAAAAAAGGTTTTTTGGCTTCTGTTTTAAAGGACATAAATGTTGTTGATAAGACTATTGTTAATAGCAGGACTGCTTTTCTCATAATATTCAGATTTAAAATTTAATTTTTCTATTCACTATTTTCACGACCGTAAAAAACGAAAAAACATCATTAATGTTTACAGTATAGTCTGTCCATAAGTCATTAAACGAATGGCATATTATTGTTCCCTTTTTAGTGTTGTGTTCTACTATTTGTTTAACAACATTGCCTTCACGGCTATTTATTACAAATAGGTTATTTCTAAAAGGCAGCACATCGCTATTACTTAACTCATATTTTTTTATTAGTATTTCATCGCCGTCACAAATAGCTCTTGTAGTGCCATCATCCATACTGTCGCCATCAACTCTTACAACAAGAAACTCGCCTTTCTCGTACATTCGAGGCACAAGCCTTTTATGTGTGTCGGGTAATTGGTCTATTTCTGCACCTCCTAAATTACCTGCACTTGTTTTTAAATCGGCATACTGTACCATCATATAGTCGTCTTCGGGGACTGGGGTTACTTCGTTTTTTTGTTTGTTGGTTTCTGTTTTTAACATATTGCCAGTGCCTGTTAGTAGCCATATAGAGTTAAATATCGGGTATTTATTCAATATTTTATCCTTCATGTTTCCTGTAATGGACTTTGTTTTTCCGTCAATAATATCATAAATCCCCTGCGCCCTGCCTCCAGTAACATTCTTACCGAAGGCATCGATGCTTATGTTTAGGTGTTCTACCATTTTCTCTATCCTCTGCGGTGGTGTCAGTCCTTTCATTTTATTCAGTTTTTTTCTGTATATTTGCTTTTAAATCTATATTATTATGTCTGATAAGGAAATTGCTTTACAACTTACCAAACTAACCATTGAGTTGCATATTGCTATTATTAACAACAACAGAACATCGGGTTACAAAAACGCAAAAGAGATATATGATGAATATCTAAAATCTCTTAATAAGGGTACACAATAGGGATACTAAATTTTATCCTTGATATTGATATTTTTTGGTTTTCAGATTTTAATTCACTTAATTTTCTATCAAAATTCATCTTCTTTAATTTTTCTTACTAATCATATTAAATGTTAAGCCTTTTTTAAAAACATCGCCCTCTTTTCTTAATGCGGTAACTTGAATTTTATAATATTCTAAAATTCCAATGGTGGTGTCTTTCTCTATTTTGATATTATAACAAGAAATAGATCCATCGTTTATGTTTTGTGTAAAAAGAGTATCTTTCGATGTTTTATAATAAGAGTATTTAGTCCACAAACTATTTTCTTTAGGATTTTCTGGATTATCGCCATCTAAATATAAATCCAATCTTTTGTCTTTTAATACAGAATTATCTTTTGTGTAAAAAATATACATAAAACCTTTAGAGTAATACTCAACAGAATGCTTTAGCTTTTCATGTATCCAAACTTTGTCTTCAATAAAAGAGATTAAGTTTGGTTTAGATTCATCATTACAAGACATCAAAACAATTATTAATAAATAAACTGCTTTTCTCATTTGGTTTTATATTCAGGATATTCATTATAAAAATCATTCATAGTTTTATTGTCGCCTAAAAAAAATTCATTTCTTAAATATTGGAATTTAGGTGTTACAAAAAAGGCTTTACCTACATCTTTAATCTTTCCAAGTTTTTTAGAATACACAATGTCATTTATATCCATAAAAGAAATCGTATCTTTTTCAATGTAACTTGCGTATAATTCGTTTTTTCTTAACGCCCCATATCCGTTTTCGGCTCTATACTCAAGTTTGACAAACATTATTTTTCCACCTAATTCATCTTCTGACTCCGTAGTTTTCTTAAAATCGGTTTTTTGAATGCAATCATCGTATTCTGCCTCTAAACCATTTAAAGTGTCGTTTTCGCATTTAGTTGCAAAACGCTGATGGAAAGTCCAGTTAATTTCTTCTAAACTTTTTGGATTATGCAAACTCTTTTTTAAATAATCTCTTATTATTTCTTTAGCCTTATAATGCTCATCAAAATATGAGCAACTAAAAACTGAAAGCAACAAAACAAAAAATATTAATTTTTTTTTCATTATTACGTTGTAAAATTAAAACGGACATTTCCTTTTACTAACGCAATACCATTTATGTATTTTATATGTATTTCTTTATCTGCATGATGTCTGTTTTCGCTAACTAATAGCAAATGGTTGTTATCTTTTCCTTTTTGAATGTATTTTAACATAACCAACTCATCTCCTTCAATATTTAAAGAAACAATATACATATTGCCATAAAAAACACTTTCAGGAATATCTGAAATGGTTTTATAAAACACAATATCCCCAGACTTTACAAGCGGATACATGCTATCCCCCGTAACCGTCATAGCACCATCACATTTAGGCATATTAGGTATCCTTATAGTATCTATTGGCTTGGTTGATTGAGGGTCTTTAAACAACGATACAACACCAGCCGTAACTTCTATATCGTAAAGAGGTATTTCCTGAGTTTCAATTTTGTATTCAGCAGATTTAGAAACATGTAAAGATTTTACCTCTTTACCATCTTTTTGACTACCTATAATATTGCTAAACAGATTAGTTAAAAAAACCTGCTTATCATCGGGGATTTCTTTAGTTCTGTATTCCCATGTATCAAGGGTTTCTTTTGACACACCTATCTTTTCCGCAAAATCCCCTCTGGATAAGCCGAGTTTATTTCTTATTTCTTTTAACTCTAATATATTCATAATCAAATATTTAAAAAATATATGTAAAAAATATGTATTTTATTTTTGTATATATGTAAAATGTATGTATATTTGTAAAACAAACACAAACAAAGATAAAAAAATATAAACACTTTAAGGCATGAAACTAATAGCCAACAATTTTACAGGGTATTTGCCGAGCGGAGAAAGGTATAAAATAACATTAGAAGATAAACTCGATGAGGTTCTTGACCAACGATTTGTAATGATTACAAAGTACCATTTTGACACCTCTTTTGATATGTGGTTTAATCAAAAAACAGTTTGCTCCACTTGTACGTCTTCAAACTAAATTGGACAAATTTGGATAAATCCTTAAGGAGTATTTCGGGTTATAAATTTATTAATTTTTCTTGATTATACAATTGTCTTCTTTTTTTGATAGAATTGGTTTTGATCAATCTTCTTTTTTCTAAAATCTGCTCAGATCTTCCAAAATATACATCAGCCGGAGTCAGGTTGTTCAATGATTCGTGGTAACGATTTTCATTATAGTTGTTTACAAACTTTTCCAAAGCTTCGATGAGTTCTTCGGGATGATAAAAATGGTTCAATTTTACCACGTTTTTCATGGTTCTGTGGT
>JBKEDS010000071.1:0-8227 GCA_047975545.1 Flavobacteriaceae bacterium
AGTAAAATTGAATACGATATTATTATGTTTAATATGACGGTTTTTACCGCTTCTTCTGCAACAGAGTAAAATCTTACTAATTGTAAACTCATCTTAAATACAAAAAAAAACAGTATGACAGCTTATTTAAACCAATAGCATTTTTCACCACTGCACCTACGGCAAGCTGAAGCATATTAGCCAAACCCTGCAAAGGCACGCAGGACCACAACCCTGTTCAACTAAAAAATATGGCGGAACGCAAATGTAATGTATTCGCTTGTTCAATGTCTTTTGGTGACTTTCGGCGTATTCATTTAATAATTTATCTAAAGTACTCATCTAATTTTGCCTTTGTTTCAATTATAAGCAATTAAAACCAAAAACGTTAAAAAAACAACAATTAACACTTAAAAAATTGTAAAACACAAAACAAATTGACCTGCTATCGTTTACTTTCACATTAAAAAAATAAACAATGGCAAAAAACTATTTTATCCTCTTGCTTTTTACCGCAACCACAAACTTTTATGCCCAAAAGCCAATAACCGCTAAGTTACTGGACAGTTCAACAAAAAAAGAAATTCCCTTTGCCACGGTTACATTCAATAATAAATCGGGGGTTATCAGTAACGAAAACGGTGTTTTTCAACTTTACATAAATGTAAATCCCTCGGAAACAGACTCCCTGTTTTTAAGCTGTTTGGGCTACGAAAACAAAAATATTGCGGTATTAAAGTTTACCGACAGTATTATTTACTTAGACCCAAAATCCATAGAACTGGATCAAGTATTGGTATCAAACAAAACCTATACGGCCGAGGAAATTATTGAAAAAGCCAACGAAAATTTAGAACGGAACTATAAAAATGACTTTAAAAAAAGCACCTTGTTTTTTAGGGAATCGTATTACAGCAACCACCTTAAAAACGAGGCCAAGGTAAAAACATCGACCATACCGGAAATAAACCAAAAATTGGTAGACAGTGTTTTGCAAATCCTGCCAAAACAAGCAAACAGCCACACCGAAATACTGGCTGAGCTTTATGCCCAAAACAGTTTGGAACTGCCCCAAAAATTAAACATTGTAAAAGCCGCACACCTATACAACAAAAACGACGAACTGTCCTTAGAAAGTTTAGAGGAAAAATTCAACCTTATTTTTAAAAAACACATAAAACGCGATTCGTACTTTAAAATAAAATCGGGTATTTTTGGTGTTAAACAAGACATCGACTCTTCGTTTTTTGGCGACAACGACAATCCGGAAAAAACCGAAGCCTATTTGGAAGACCAAGAAAAATTGGAACAGGACAACAAAGCCCATTTTTTAAAACACCGCAAACAAACCATTACCGATATTGAAAAAAAGAGTTTTACCTCCAAACATTCGTTTTTAGATTTGTTAAAAAAAACCGGGAAGTACAATTTGGAGCTTTCGGGGCTTCAATACATCGATAACGACTTTGTTTACAAAATTACATTTACCCCCAAGCGCAGTGCCACCTACCAAGGCACCGCATATATAAGCACCGACGATTTTGCCATAATACGCTTAGAATACAAAAACGTAAAACCCCTGCGAAACTTTAACCTTTTTGGCATATCGTACAACGAAAGCGTACATAAAGGTATTATTATGTACAGCAAAAGCGAGCAAACCAATATTTACAACCTAAAATACGCCGAGTCCGAAACCTTTAACAAAATCGGCTTTAAACGGCCCTTGAAAATAATGGAAAAAAATAAGCACACCAAAGGCCGCCGCAAACAAAACGAACTGGAAACCGACCTCCATTTTATTGTTACCAACAAGGTTAAAAAAGAACTGGTTGTTTTTGAAAACACCCCCATAACCGAAACCCAATTTAACGACTTTACCGAACACCCCGACACAAAACCCACCTACCTGCCCCGGTACGACCCCGAATTTTGGAATGGGCATAACGTTATCGAGCCCAATCAGGCCATTAAAAATTTTAAATCATTGGACTAACAGTTCAATATAGCATTTTTTATAATTTTCAACAAAACAAGAATTAAGATGTTTTTGTCTTAATTTAATTTCCCACATTCTTCCCAAACCCCCAATAAATCCATATCAAAATTAAAAATATATAATTAAAATTAATAGTTAAAAAACCACAAAAGATAGTATATTTGCAGGCGAAAAAACTTAGGGTTTTGTTCGGTAAACAATATTGAAAATGATTTTAGAAACAGCCGTTATCATTATATATTCTGTTGCGCTCTTACTTATCTTCATGTACGCTTTGGCGCAATTAAACTTGCTTTTTAACTACCTGTCATCAAAGCGAAAAGTTGATAATTGTGAAAAATTTGACTTATCAAACCCTAACGAAACGCCTGTTGTAACCATACAATTACCTGTTTTTAACGAAATGTACGTTATGGACAGGCTGTTGGACAATATAGCCCAAATAGACTATCCGAAGGACAAACTGGAAATCCAGGTTTTGGACGACTCTACCGACGAAACCGTTGAAACAACCCGCCAACACGTTGAAAAACTAAAAGCCACGGGCATAAACATACAACACATAACCCGAACCAACCGCCAAGGCTTTAAAGCGGGCGCTTTAAAAGAAGGCTTAAAAATAGCCAAGGGCGAGTTTATTGCTATTTTCGATTCCGATTTTCTCCCCGAAGCCGATTGGCTAAAACGCACCATACCTTATTTTAAAAACGAAAACATAGGCGTGGTACAAACCCGTTGGGGGCATTTAAACCGTAATTATTCCCTGCTAACCAAAATACAAGCCTTTGCCCTTGATGCGCATTTTACCTTAGAACAAGTAGGCCGAAATAGCAAAGGGCATTTTATAAACTTTAACGGTACCGCGGGCGTTTGGCGCAAAACCTGTATTATCGATGCCGGAAACTGGGAGGGCGATACCCTTACCGAAGATTTGGATTTAAGCTACCGCGCCCAACTAAAAAACTGGAAATTTAAATATCTTGAAGACGTTAAAACCCCTGCCGAACTACCTATTGTTATAAGTGCGGCACGCTCGCAACAATTTAGGTGGAACAAGGGCGGCGCCGAAAACTTCAGGAAAATGATGTGGCGGGTGCTAAAAAACGAAAACATTTCCACCAAAACAAAAGTACACGGCCTATTGCACTTGTTAAACAGCACCATGTTTTTAAACGTGCTTATTGTTGGGGTTTTAAGCATACCCATGTTATACATAAAAAACGAGTACACCCACCTAAAGCCCTACTTTTTTCTTATGAGCTTTTTTGTGGTAAGCACCATTATTTTCTTTGTATGCTATTGGTTTATGTATAAAAACACCTATGGTAGCGGGTTAAAGAATTTTATTCGATATATTGGTATGTTTTTCGTGTTCTTTTCCATTGCCATGGGCTTTTCGCTGCATAATTCCATTGCCGTTATAGAAGGTCATTTTGGCAAAAAAAGCGAATTTATCCGCACCCCAAAATTCAACATCAATTCCATAAAAGAAAGCTGGAAAAAGAACAAATACCTAAAAAAAACCATTTCGGTACACGTTGTTTTTGAAGGTTTGCTCATGCTGTACTTTGCCTTTGGTATGTACAGTGCTTTTGTGGTGGGCAACCAAGGTGGCGATTTTGGGCTATTTCCCTTTCACTTAATGTTGTTCCTTGGCTTTGGCTACGTATTTATAAAATCGTTAACCTCGAAAGTTTAACGCCTATTTTGGCGTTCTTATTTTTCAAAAACGAAATATTTTTTTTGTAGCATTTCCTTTTACAAAACCTATTAAATAACGTGGTGCTTTTTGGCAATATCCGTATCTTTATTGCTTTAAAATTCCAGTATTTAAAATGAAAGCCTACAAGCCCAAAAACCGATTAACAGCCCAAGCCTATATCGATGGTGTCCTAAATTCCGATAGGGTTATTTTATCGCGCGCCATTACCGTAATAGAAAGCAATTTGGAAAGCGATAAACTTTTGGCAAAACAAATTATGAAGGGTATTTTGCCCCACTCTGGAAAATCTATCCGCATTGGTATTACAGGCGTTCCCGGTGTGGGCAAAAGCACTTTTATCGAAGCCTTTGGAAAACATTTGGTTAACCAAGGGAAAAAGGTTGCCATTTTATCGATAGACCCGAGCAGCCAACGCTCCAAGGGCAGTATTTTGGGCGATAAAACCCGAATGGAAGAACTTAGCAACATAGAGCAGGCCTACATACGGCCATCGGCTTCGGGCGATACCCTTGGCGGCGTGGCCAACAAAACGGCCGAAAGTATGTTACTATGCGAAGCTTCGGGCTACAATGTGGTTTTAATTGAAACGGTTGGCGTAGGGCAATCGGAAACCGCCGTGCACGGCATGACCGATTTTTTTTTATTACTTATGCTTGCCGGTGCGGGCGACGAGCTTCAGGGCATTAAAAAAGGTATTATGGAAATGGCCGATATGATTGTAATAAACAAAGCCGACGGCGACAATATGCGCATGAGCGAACTGGCACGGGTGCAATACCAAAATGCACTGCACATTTTTCCGCAACAGGAATCGGGCTGGGAACCTATTGTTACAAAGGCCTCTGCCCTAAAAAACACGGGAATAGACCACGTTTGGGAACATATTTTAAAATACCAAGACTTAGTAATCCTAAACGGATATTTTACAAAAAACAGAAACCACCAAAAAATACAATGGTTATACAACACCATTAACGACGAGCTAAAACAACTGTTCTACGGAAATAAAAACGTTAAAAACCAACTGCCAAAATTAAAGGAAGCCATTATAAAAAGTGAAATTTCGCCCGGTGAAGCCGCACAGGATATTATACGGGTATTTAAAGAATAACAAGACCGCCTAAAAAAGCTATCATCCTGAACACAGTAAAAAATCTCAAAACAACAAATACTGATTTTCAATATAATGAGATTTCCCAATATTACTGCAAACCCGTTTGCTTTTCTTAATATCAAATACTCGAAATTGAAATGACAAAAAATCCCTTTTTTAGACGACCTTGTTCTATGCTATTTTTTGAATATCTTAGTTTTTTTCATACCTATGGTTTTTAACCCAAAAACTTAAAACGTTATAAACTAAAGCGCATTATCGATAATTTCCTGAACCACTTCGGGATTTAGTAAGGTACTGGTATCGCCCAAATTGCTAATATCCTTACAGGCTATTTTGCGCAAAATACGGCGCATGATTTTTCCGGAGCGTGTTTTGGGCAATCCGCTTGTAAATTGTATTTTGTCCAACTTGGCAATAGGGCCGATATGCTCGGTAATAATCTGGTTGATTTCGTTCCGTACGTTGTCCTGTACGCGGCCTTCGCCTGCATCTTTTAAAATCACGAAACCGTATAGGGCATTGCCTTTTACATCGTGAGGGAAACCAACAATGGCCGATTCGGCCACGGCAGGGTGTTCGTTAATGGCATCTTCGATGGGGGCTGTTCCCAAATTATGGCCGGAAACGATTATAACATCGTCTACACGTCCCGTAATACGGTAATAGCCCACTTCGTCCCGCAGGGCACCATCGCCCGTAAAATATTTATTTTCAAATGTTGAAAAATAAGTGGTCCGGTAACGTTCGTGGTTGTTCCAAATCGTTCGGGCCATACTTGGCCACGGGAATTTTATGCACAAACGACCTTCAACCAAATTGCCCTTCAGCTCTTCACCGTTTTCGTCCATTAACGCAGGCTGCACGCCAATAAAGGGCAATGTGGCATAAGTAGGTTTTGTGGGCGTAACAAAAGGAATTGGCGATACCATAATGCCTCCTGTTTCGGTTTGCCACCAGGTATCTACAATCGGGCTTTTGCGTTTTCCTATATTGTCGTTGTACCAGTGCCAAGCCTCCTCGTTTATAGGTTCGCCCACCGACCCCAATACTTTTATTGAGGACAAATCGTATTGCTCCACCAATTCGGCGCCTTGCTTGGCCAATGCCCTAATGGCGGTTGGTGCGGTATAAAATTGCGTAACTTTATGTTTTTGGATAATATCCCAAAAGCGCCCAAAATCGGGATAATGCGGTACGCCTTCGAACATAACCGTTGTGGCGCCATTTGCCAACGGGCCGTAAACAATATAACTGTGGCCTGTTATCCAGCCAATATCGGCGGTACACCAATACACATCGTTTTCTTTATACTGAAACACGTTTTTAAACGTGTAGGCCGTGTACACCATATAGCCTGCCGTGGTATGCACCATGCCTTTGGGCATTCCGGTTGAGCCTGATGTGTACAGAATAAACAAAGGGTCTTCGGCGTTCATGACTTCGGCCTTGCATTCATCGGAAGCACTATCGAGAAGTGGTTGAATCCATTGGTCGCGTCCCGCTTTCATTTCAATTTCGGAATCAATATGCTTTACCACAAGAACAGTTTTAACACCGGGGCAGTTTTCCAAGGCATCGTCAACAATTCCCTTTAAATCTATTGTTTTTGCTCCTCGGTACGAGCCGTCGCTGGTAATAACCAATTTGCAATCGCTATCGTTAATCCGGGTGGTTAATGCCGAGGACGAAAAGCCCGCAAAAACAACCGAGTGTATAGCCCCGATACGGGCGCACGCTAACAGGGCAACGGCCAATTCGGGTATCATGGGTAGGTATATGCAAACCCTGTCGCCTTTTTTAATGCCTTGCGCTTTTAGTACGTTTGCCATTTTACTAACACGGTGGTACAATTGCTTGTAAGTAATGTGCTGGGTAGGCGCATTGGGGTTGTTGGGTTCGAATAAAATGGCGGTTTTATCGCCTCGGGTGGTTAAATGGCGGTCTATACAGTTTTCGGTAATGTTTAGCTGTGCGCCCTCGAACCATTTTACTTCGGGTTTGGAAAAATCCCAACTCAGCACCTTATCCCATTTTTTGCGCCACATAAAATGTTCTTCGGCAACTTCTTCCCAAAAATTTTCGGGCTCGCGAACCGATTTACGATAAACTTGGTAATATTCTTCTAAGTGCTTAATGTGATAATTGCTCATACGTGTTATTTAGTTTAATTTTAGTTTATTTTGATAAAGATATAAAAAGAATCCAAATTAATGGTCCACAGCTTCCGCTGCGCCGCTTGGAATCCTTATATTTTCTACTATTTCCTGTACTTCTTCGGGCGGATTTGGGGTAAATTTCATAATAATTATTGAAACGATGAAATTAATAACCATGGCCACGGCACCAAAGCCTTCGGGCGAAATGCCAAACCACCATTGGCTTTTGTCGGGAACCGTTTCATCCAACCATCCTAATTTAAATTTTATCATATAAAACAGCATAATGCCAATGCCCACGACCATACCGGCAATGGCGCCTTCCTTGTTCATCTTCTTATAAAATATACCGAGAATAATGGCGGGGAAAAACGAGGCCGCCGCCAGACCAAAGGCAAGCGCTACCACGGCGGCCACAAATCCGGGCGGGTTAATGCCAAAATATCCGGCAACGCAAACAGCGCCAATGGCCGATATGCGGGCGGCAATTAATTCGCCTTGTTCGGAAATATCGGGTTTTATTATTTTTTTAACCAAATCGTGCGACACCGAAGCCGATATTACCAAGAGCAAACCTGCTGCGGTAGACAAAGCGGCGGCCAAGCCGCCGGCAGCAACCAGGGCAATAACCCAGTTGGGCAGTTTGGCTATTTCAGGATTGGCCAAAACCATAATATCCCTATCGACTTCCAATTCGTTTTTTGAAACGTCGGCAAGATATTGAATGTTGCCGTCGTTATTTTTATCGGTAAAACTTATCAATCCCGTTTTTTCCCATTTTACGAACCATTCCGGCATATCGGCATAGGGCTTGTTGGAAACGGTTTCGATTAAATTGGTTCGCGCAAACACGGCAACAGCGGGTGCGGTTGTATATAAAATAACGATTAACAGCAAGGCCAAGCCTGCCGATTTTCGGGCATCCTTAACCCGTTTAACGGTAAAAAACCTAACAATACCATGGGGCAATCCAGCCGTACCCACCATAAGTGCCAAGGTTATGGCAAATACATCTATTATGGATTTTGAGCCATTGGTGTATTAGGCAAAGCCCAGTTCGTTACTTAAACCGTCCAATTTATCCAATAAATACGTGCCGGAACCATCTGCCAAAGTTCCTCCAAAGCCAAATTGCGGAATGGTGTTTCCCGTTATTTGAAACGATATAAAAATGGCAGGCACCATAAAGGCAAAAATAAGCACGCAATATTGCGCCACTTGCGTATAAGTAATACCTTTCATACCTCCGAGAA
>JBKEDS010000007.1:0-99698 GCA_047975545.1 Flavobacteriaceae bacterium
ATACGATTGCAACAATTGGTCGAGGGCGTTTAATTTTTCTTCGACATGTTCGCTTACCACGTCTTTATCGAGAGACTTTTGTTCGGCCTGCGATGCAAACTGCAAAGCGCACATGGCCAGTACATCTTGTTTATCCCGTACCGAGTAACTTTGCTCAAATTGTTTAATCATGGCTTCGATTTGCTTAGTGGCCTTGCGCAGCCCTTCTTCCTGGCTGGGCTCTATGGTTAACGGGTACACCCTGTTGGCTATAGATAGCTTTATTTTAAGCTTGTCCGACATCCTTTTTTTTAAACCATCGTTAATCCGAGAGTTGGGCTATACAATAGTCTATTTCCCGTATTAACGCATTTATTTTAAGCTTTGTTTCTCTTTTGTTTTCGTCACTGCCAAGCATTGAATTTGCCATTTTTAGCGCTTCGTATTTTTCTTCCCAATTGGCAATTTGCCTTTGTTGGGCCAAAATTTGTTGTTTTGCAGCGGCCAACTCGCTATTTAATTTTGAGTTTTCCTGTTTTAAAAGCTCTAATTTGCGTAATACCTTACTTATTTTGCTTTCTAAAGAACCTACAATTTCCTCAATATTACCCATTTACAAAAATCAATACTTATCCCACAAAGTTAATATACCTGCGTATAAATAACAATTGTTTTTCAATAAAATTTTATTTTCTTTGGCAACTGCTCAAAATCAATATTTTACGCGATTTTTTATTTAATGCCTTTTGGTTTCTCCTTGGTTTAAAAAAGTGCATTTTTTATTTCTTACAAATTAATGCGATATTTACGGTTTAGTAGAACCCTTTTTTATGCGATTTATAGTTGTAACCTTATTTTTTTTATCGGCTGTTTTAAAGGCCCAAAACCCTTATCCGCAAGATTATTTTACAAGTCCTTTGGAAATCCCGCTTATTTTATCGGGCACTTTTGCCGAGCTGCGCTCCAACCACTTTCATTCGGGGCTGGACATAAAAACGCAGCAGCGTGTTGGCTTAAAGGTTAAGGCTGCCGCTAATGGCTTTGTTAGCCGTATTAAAGTGTCGCATTTTGGTTATGGCAAGGCATTGTACATTACCCACCCCAACGGCTACACTACGGTTTACGCCCATTTGCAGAAGTTTTCGCCCACGGTTGAGGCCTATGTGAAAAAACAGCAATACGAGCAAGAAACCTACGAAATAGAACTATTTCCCAACGCCGAGGCCCTGCCCGTTACACAAAACGAATTGGTGGCATACAGTGGTAATTCGGGCGGTTCGGGCGGCCCACACCTGCATTTTGAGGTGCGCGACAAAACCGAACGCCCCATAAACCCCATGCTTTTTGGATACGATATAAAGGACAGCAGCAAACCCTACATGAAAACCCTATATGCCTACCCCTTAACCGATTCGGCGCTAATCAACGCTTCCAACCAAAAGCAGTTAATTCGTATTGTTCCGCTTGAAAACGGCGATTATACTACCGAGAATATTTCGGCCTATGGCGCTATTGGTTTTGGTATTGAAACCAACGACCGGCAGGATTTGGCCGCAAACGCTAACGGGGTTTACAATATCCAAACCTTTTTTAACGGCAATAAAAATTTCGAGTTGGATTTTAGCTTGTTTTCGTTCGACGAATCGCGGCATATTAACCAACTTATCGATTACGAAATTTTCAACAAGAGCAAAAAACGCATTCAAAAACTATTTGTACAAAACAACCCGTTAAGCCTTTACAAATCAGCCACTAATAGCGGTTTTTTAAACATTAAGGACAGCACCCATTCGGTTTACAAAATACGGGTTACCGATTTTAAGAACAACGATGCGTGGCTAACTATAAATATTGATGGTAAAAAAGACACAACGCCCACGTTAACCAAACCGAAAATAACCCCCTATTACATACACGCCAACCAAAACATAGATTTAAAATCGAACAACGTAACGGTCAATTTTTATCCCGACACGTTTTACAACGATTTTTATATGGATTTTGAAGTTAAAAACGATACGCTAACCCTGCACGACGACACCATGCCTGCAAAAAAGGGCTTCAACATAACCTACAATATAGAACAATACAAAACACCCGATAAAAGCAAACTATTTATTGCAAGGCTGTCGGGGTATAAGAAAAATATACCCGTGTATTCTACCACAAAACGAATGGGCGACACTTTAAGCACCAGTACAAAAACCTTGGGGACTTATACCTTGATGGCCGACACCCAACCGCCCACCATTTTTAGCCCCAATTTTAAGGAAGGACAATGGATAAGCAATTTTAACTACCTTAGCATTAAAATTAGCGACGATTTGTCGGGCATTTCAAATTACAGGGCAACGGTAAACGGAACATGGATTTTAATGGAATACGACTACAAAACCAAAACCCTTACCCATAATTTTAACGATGGCGTTGTAAGTGAAACCAAAAACAATTTTAAACTAATAGTTACCGATAATGTTGGAAATAGCACTACATTTGAATCGACATTCCACAGAAAATAAATTACAACTTTTGAAAGCCAAACCAACCTTAGCACTTATCCTGTTTTTATACGGTATCGTGTTTTGCGGCGCACAAACCGCAACTATCAAGGGCGTTATTCTCGACGAACACAATACGCCGATTACACACGTAAACATTAAAGCAAATACAACCGGAACAACATCGAACAAAAATGGGTTTTACACCTTGGAAATCCCTTCAAACGAAAGTGTTGTTATCGAATTTACGCACTTGTCGTTTAAAAAAATAACAAGTACGTTTAATTTGAAGAATGGCGAATATGTTGAATTTAATCCGGTAATGAACTTGTCCGTCGAGCAAATTTCAACCATAACAATAACCGGAAACCGCCAAAAAGAAGTCGAGGGCATAACCACCTTAAACCCCGAAACCATACGCAAAATACCAGGTGCCAATGCAGGGGTTGAAAATTTGTTGCTATCGCTACCGGGGGTTAACAACAATAACGAGCTAAGCACGCAATATTCGGTTAGGGGCGGCAATTACGACGAAAACTTGGTTTATGTTAACGATATTGAAGTTTACCGTCCGTTTTTAATCCGTTCGGGACAACAGGAAGGCCTTAGTTTTGTTAACACCGATTTGGTACAAAACGTCGATTTTTCGGCCGGGGGCTTTCAAGCCAAATATGGCGACAAACTTTCATCGGTACTCGATATTACCTATAAAAACCCGTACCAGTTTGAAACCACTGCCGACCTTAGCCTTTTGGGCGCAAGTGTTTCGGTTGCGGGCGTAAGCAAAGATTCCAAATTTTCGGGCATCGTGGGCCTACGCTACCGCAACAACAGCATGCTGGTTAAGGCCAAGGAAACCGAAACCAATTTTAAGCCTACCTTTGCCGATGTTCAAACCTACCTTAATTATGCGTTTTCAAACAAGTTTCATTTAAGCTTTTTGGGCAACGCCTCTATAAACAAATACAATTACAAGCCCGAGTACCGCCAAACCAATTTTGGTACGTTTAACGAACCCATTGCCCTTAGCGTGTATTACGACGGACAAGAAAAAGACCAATACCAAACCTACTTTGGCGCTTTTAAGGGTACTTATTTTGCTTCCGACGATTTAACGTTGAAACTTATAGCCTCCACTTACCATACCACGGAAGAAGAGCATTTTGATATTTTGGCGCAATATTATCTCGGACAAGTAAATTCGAATATTGGCGACGAAAATTTTGGCGAAGTAGAATACAACGAAGGCGTTGGCGGCCAACTTAACCACGGCCGAAACGATTTAGACGCCTTGATAACCAATATTGAACACAAGGGCAACTATAACATAAACGATAACGTGATTGAATGGTCCATAAAATACACCAACGAAGATATTCGCGACCGTTTGGTGGAATGGGAAGTTATCGATTCTGCCGGCTTTTCCATTCGCCCACCAAAAACAACCCCGACCAACGAACAACCCTATGCGCCTTATAGTGGTCCCTTGGAAGCCTACCAAAACGTTCAGGCCACCAACAACACCAAAATCAACCGTTTTCAAGCCTACGTACAATGGAGCAAACGCAGTACCATAGGCAGTAGCCAAGTATGGTACAATGCAGGCGTTAGGGCACATAACTGGATGGTTAGCGGTGCGGGCATTCCATCAACGTCGCAAATCGTTTTCAGCCCACGTGCGCAGTTTGCCATAAAACCCAATTGGAAAAAGGACATGCTGTTCCGTATAGCTACCGGCCTATATTACCAACCGCCGTTTTACAGGGAACTTCGCAATGCCGAGGGCATTGTACAGCCCGACGTAAAAGCGCAACAATCCATTCATTTTGTAATCGGTAACGATTATAGCTTTAAAATGTGGGATAGACCTTTTAAATTGGTTTCCGAAGCCTACTATAAGCACCTAAGCGATGTTAACCCCTACACCTTGGAAAACGTTAGGATTCGTTACGCTGCCAACAACAACGCCAAAGCCTACGCCTACGGATTGGACATGCGCCTAAACGGCGAGTTTGTGCCCGGTACCGAATCGTGGTTTAGTTTCGGTTACCTAAAAACCGAGGAAAACATAAATAACCAAGGCTATATTGCCCGACCTACCGACCAACGCCTTAAATTCGCGGCCTTGTTTCAGGATTATGTGCCTAATATGCCACAATTAAAGGTATACCTAAATTTGGTTTATAATACGGGACTTCCCGGTGGTTCGCCCAGCTACGCCAACCCTTACGAATACCAAAACCGACTGCCCGATTATAAACGCGCCGACTTGGGCTTGCAATATGTTTTAATTGATAGTAAGCAAACTAAACAAAATTGGAAAAGGCACTTTAAGGAACTAACCCTTGGTTTCGAAATTTATAATATGTTCGATGTGCAAAACAGCATTACCAACACTTGGGTTCGCGATGTTTACAGCAAGCGCCAGTACGCTATACCCAATTATTTAACCCCAAGGGTGTTTAATGTTAGAACAACCATGAAATTTTAAACTATGAAGCAATTAGCTTCCATTCTAATAATAGCATTGTCTTTTTCAGGCTGCCAACAAAACAAAGCGAACAAACCTGAACCAAAACGCCCCAACATATTGTTTATTTTGGTAGACGATTTGGGCTACCACGATTTAAGCATTACGGGCAGCCCATTTTATGAAACCCCAAACATAGACAAACTGGCCAAGGAAAGCGTTATGTTTACCCAAGGCTATGCCACCGCCAGTGTTTGCAGCCCATCGCGCGCCAGTATTATGACGGGCAAGTTTACCGCACGGCACGGCATTACCGATTGGATTGGCGCCCCTTACGGCGAAGCATGGCGCAGTATGAACCGGAACTCCAAACTATTGCCTGCAAACTACAACCATGAACTCCCAAAAGCCGATATTACCATTGCCGAAGCCTTTAAAAATGCAGGATACAAAACCCTGTTTTGCGGAAAATGGCATTTGGGCGATAAAGGTTCGTACCCCGAAAACCATGATTTCGATATTAATATAGGGGGATGGGAAAAAGGACGCCCCGTTGGCGGTTACTTTTCGCCTTGGAACAACCCCAACCTACCCAATAAAACAAATGGCGAAAACTTATCTATGCGCTTGGCCAAGGAAACGTCTTCTTTTATTGAAAAGAATAAAGATTCTTCTTTTTTTGCCTTTTTATCGTTTTACGCCGTACACGCCCCCATTGAAACAACCCAACAAAAATGGGAAAAATACCGAAACAAAGCCGAAGCCCAAGGCATTAAGGACAGCGGTTACACCATGGAACGCGAGTACCCCATACGCATTGTGCAGGACAACCCCATTTATGGCGGTTTGGTAGAAAGTATGGACGATGCCGTGGGCTATGTTTTAAATACCTTGGACCGATTAGGATTGGACAAAAACACCATTATAATTTTTACGTCGGATAACGGCGGCGTGGCCTCGGGCGATAATTTTTCCACCTCTAACTTACCCTTACGAGGCGGGAAAGGCTACCAGTGGGAAGGCGGTATACGAGAACCCTACTTTATTAAAGCCCCCAGCGTTAACCACGGCGCAAGCAGCAATTACCCCGTTACCGGAGCCGACTTTTACCCCACTGTTTTGGATTTGGCCAATTTGGATTTACTGCCCAAACAGCATATCGACGGCGTAAGCCTAAAACCCATTATCGAAGGCAACATATTACCCGAACGCCCATTATTTTGGCACTATCCGCACTACGGCAACCAAGGGGGCGAACCGTCGTCCATTATTAGGGAAGGCCATTGGAAACTTATCCATTACTGGGAAGACAACCGTAACGAACTTTATAATTTAAAAGAAGACCCCAGCGAACAAAACAATATTGCCGCCCAAAATACAGAAACAACCGAAAAACTACACAACAGTTTAATGCTTTGGTTGGATTCGGTTAATGCGAAAAAACCTTTAAAAGACCCTATTTACAACGAAGCACTTGCTGAAAAAAATCGGCAAAACCGTGAATTTAAGATAATGCCAAGGTTGGAACAGGATAGAAAAAATGTACTATCGAAAGATTTTAAGCCCAACGCTACTTGGTGGGATAGCAAGGTTACGGTGGATTAGCTTTTAGGTTCGCTTTTTTGTTTATTAACGAACAACGAATAATTAATTTTTGAAAAAGAAAAACTCTGCGAACAGCCTCCGTGAAACAGCATTTTTTTTGAAGCCGAGCGTCATTGCTGAACAAAGTGAAGCAATCTTCAACAAAATATGTAACAGACTGCTTCGTGCCTCGCAGTGACGTCCTTTTCGCTACTCTGCGAACAACCTCCGTGAAACTCTGTGAAACAAAGAAACAACGATTAACCATCGCCCGTTAATTGCTTTAAAACATCTACGGCATAATCTACTTCTTCTTTTGTATTATAAATACTGAATGAAAACCGAAGTGAGGGTTTCAACAATTCGGCTTCCGATAAAATTTCGGTTAGCACATGCGAGTTTTGGCTGCTTCCGCTTTGGCAGGCGCTGCCCTTGGAGCAAGCTATTCCCTTTAAATCTAATTGAAACAACAGCATGGCTCCCTTTTTTGGCGAAACAGGCAAACTTATATTTACCAAAGTATAGGTGTTATTTTTGCTGGTATCGGAAAAACCGTTAAATGAAACCTTTGGAATTTCGGCTTTCAACTTTTCAACAAAATACTGCTTTAAACTTAATATGTAAGCCTGTTCTGTTTCCAAATTATCATAGGCTGCTTTTAATGCCACTTCCATACCTATAATGTTATGTATGCCTTCGGTTCCGGCCCTTAACCCCCGTTCCTGCTCGCCGCCAAACAACAACGGTTGCAAGCCGGAATTTTTCCTGATAAAAGCAAAACCCACACCTTTTGGCCCGTGGAATTTATGGGCCGAGGCTGCCAAAAAATCAACTTGAATATACTGTAAATCCAACTGGTAATGCCCTACCGACTGTACGGCATCGGTATGGAATAGGGCGTTATGCGCTTTACACAAACTTGAAACCCGCTTTAAATTTAAAATAGTGCCTATTTCGTTATTAATGTGCATTAAGCTCACCAAGGTTTTATCGGTCGATTGTTTTAGCAAGCCTTCAAAATGTTCTAAATTTAAGGTGCCGTCGGTATTAATTTCAACATAATTTACTGTTATGCCATAAGTTTTTTCCAAATGTTCTACGGTGTGCAGTACGGCATGGTGTTCTATTTTTGTGGTTATAATACGTTTCACCTTTAAATCGGCAACGGCACTATTCAAAATAAAATTATCGGCCTCGGTACCGCCCGAGGTAAAAATAATTTCGCCTGCCGAAACGTTTAAATATTGGGCTATGGTTTTTCTGGATTTTTCAATAAGCACCTTGGCCGAGCGCCCAAACGCATGGGTAGACGAGGCATTGCCATACTGGTTTTTCATGGTTTCGGTTATGGCCTCTATTACGGTTTCCCGAACGGGGGTCGTGGCGGCATTATCGAAGTATACTTGCGGCATAAATGGGTTTTACGGCAAAAATACTTAGAATAAAATTATTATCATTATCCTGCGTTATAAAAACAATTCCTTTATTTTTGCTTAAAAATTGTAAGACTATGCGTGGTATTTGTTTTGTTTTGGCCTCTTTATGTTTTATATCCCTATCGTGCGACGATGGCGATATTATTGATTACGAACTGGATTTTGACGATACCTTTACCGCCTGCCAAAACAATTACCTTGTGTTTTACAAAACCAAGGAAGACCCTTCCGAATCGTTATCGGTTGTTGCATCGGGGCTTAGTTTAGACGATATTTTAACGGTTGACGAAACTACGAACAAAGCAACAAACACCTTTAGTTTAAGTACCACGAACGTTTTTAACTATATAACGTACAGTAACTCGTCCTTGCCCAGCGACTTGTTTTGCAGCGATATTCCGTCTTCCGAAATTACCATTACCAACAACTACGAAAGTACCAGCGGCACCGTAACCATTGAAACCCTACGCATGCAGGACGACAACGACGGTATTCCCGCCGAGTTGGAAGATCTTAACGGCAACGGCGATTTAACCGATGACGATACCGACGACGATGATATTCCGAACTATTTAGATTCCGACGACGATGGCGACAACGTACTAACCATTAACGAAAACCCCGACCCCAATGGTGACGGCGACTTAAGCGATGCCCAAGATACCAATGAGGACGGCATTCCCGATTATTTGGACAACGATGACGACGGCGACGGCGTTTTAACCATTAACGAAGAAAACGAAACCCAAGACCAAAACCCGTACAACGATGTTTCGGACAGTACCGCCAACATACGGGATTATTTAAACCCCAGTGTAGCCGAAACGGTTGAAGCTACTGCTTACCGTGCTAATATTATTGAAAATACTTTTGTGGTTACGCTAACCATTTCCAGCTTTGATATTGATATTATCTCGTTTGATAATTACAGCTTTGGGGCTTTAGATGACGATATAATAGACGACGATTATAAAACCACCGAGGAAACGCCCGAATTTCCTTAGTTTCCGGAAGTATTTTGGTAAATATAAACCTCGGTGGCGCCCACACCGTATTTTTGGTAATTGGCGTCGTAAAACTTTAGGTTATCGTAACGACCAAATAAATATTCCAGTTCGGTGCGCAGTACGCCCTCGCCCACACCGTGTATAAACACCACTTTTTGTATACGCTTGGAAATGGCAAAATCCAATTGCCGCTTTGCGGTTTCCAATTGCAGGATAAGCATGTCGTAATTAGTCATCCCTCGGGAGGATTTTACTAATTGGTGAATGTGCAAATCGACTTCCATGGTAGGCTCGTAACGGTCCTTTGCCCTTGTTTTTTGTTGGGGTTTCCGCTTGCCGTTTTTTTCTTTTTCGTTTATAACGTCTTGGAGGTCGTGGTTTAATAAAATTTCAGGTCTTAGGGATTTTTCGCCTTTAACCTTCAATAATTCTTCGGGTTTAAATTCTAACAGAAAGCCATCTTCGGTTTCAATAAAAACCAAACTTTCAGTAATGCGCTTAACCGTTCCCGAAAGGTTTTCATCTAAAACCAAAACCGAATCGCCTGTTTTAAAGTTCATTTTGGTTGTTTTCGTTAGGGTTTTCATCTTCCGTTTCGGAATATTTGCTCGGTATGGTTTTGGAAATTCGGTAAATACCAATCATTAACACCATAATACCTCCTATTAGCATATATTGGTTCTGGGCTTCCCCCGCTTTGGCATAAATAGCAATGGCGGCTCCTATTATAATTAATATGTAATTTAAATATTTCATAAGTCGAATATCAAGAACAATAACGAAATTAATTAAAAGAACGCATTTAAAGTTCAATTTGTAAAATATCTTTTATATTTTTGGGCGCTGAATATTAAACAATGGCAAATTTAGAAGATTATATGCTACCCTGTGTTACTAAAAAATACCTTGGTATTGAGTGTATGGGGTGTGGGTTGCAAAGAAGTCTTCTTTTTTTTTTAAAAGGCGATTTTATCGGAGCTTTCCATATGTATCCTGCGATTTACACATTACTACCTTTGGTATTTATTATTTTTTTGAATTTATTTTATAAAATAAAGCATTACAATAAAATAATTAACTTGTTAGCTATATTATCGGTTGTTATTATCATTACAAGTTTTATAATAAAGAAATCAATTTATTAATTAAAAAGAATGTTCATGGAACAAAAACAATTACAAAACTCGACATTAATTTTAGTATTAGGTATTTTATCTATCCCTGCTTGTTGCGTTTGGGGAATAGGTCTAATTCTTGGTATAATTACTCTGGTTCTCGCCAACAAATCCTCTAAATTATATATGGGAAACCCCGAAATGTATACAGGTTTTTCCAATGTAAAAACAGGAAAAGTATTAGCTATCATAGGGATAGTACTAAGTTTAGCTTATTTACTACTTGCTTTTTGGGCAATTTCAACATTTGGATGGGAAGCCCTTCAAAACCCTGAGTTATTACAAGAAAGAATGCAGGAAACACTTGGGCAATAATTATTTAAAAAGAACTTATGGACGAAGAAAACAATAAAAATAGCGAACCAATAACGGTAATAAATAATATAGAAAATCAACAAAATGGAATTGGTCTTGCGGGATTTATAATAGCTTTGGTAACACTTGTAATTGGTTGGATTCCTCTTATTGGCTGTTTTAGTTGGGTAACTTGGTTACTTGGTTTAATCCTTTCAATAATAGGTGTGTTTAAAAAACCAAGAGGATTTGCTATTGCTGGTATAGTTATCTCTTTTATTGGAATAATAGTACTGATTATCATAGCAGCAGGATTCTTAACTCTTGGAGCCTTGGGAGCAGCCTCTTCCTCGATTCAATAATTTTTAAAACCGCATTTTAAACAAAAACGACCGTTTTTACGGTCGTTTTTTTATGTGTATTTTTTCTTCTTCTACATTATAGAAAACACCATAACTGCCATAGCGGCAATATAAAGCACAATAATAGCAATTACCGAAATGCCCAAATACTTAAAATGCGATTTTAGGCTGGCAAACGCCGCTTTAAAATCGGTATTATTGTTAAGGCTTAGGGCACTTTTTATTTTTTGGGAAAAATTAAACAAATAATACACCGGAAACACGTAGGCTACGGCCATAATAATGTAAAGGATACCAATGTAACTATAAGTAATCCCCATGCTTCTAATATCGGGGTACCTTGTATCCATAACAAACATAACAATACCCGCCAGTACCATAAAGCCTACCCCAATAAAGCCCAATATGGCCAAAAACAGCGTCCAGTTAGCGGTTTCTTTTAAATACGTTTTAATGTCGTTGTCAACAGCCAACTCAAAGCTATCGAAATTTGATTGTTCTTCCATTTTTATTTTTTATCTATTATATTTCACCAACAACGTGTAGTTCAGTTGTTTAATTATTCCAGTGGGTAATATCTATTGTTTGCCAAATGCCCATTATGGGCTTTCAAATTTATTTAAGGTTTTTATTATAATCGATACGCAATCCAATAGCTGCTCCTTGGTCATAACCAAAGGCGGTGCAAACCTTATAATATTGCCGTGGGTTGGTTTTGCCAGCAAACCATTGTCGCGCAGGGCCAAGCAAATATTCCATGCCGTGTCGCTTTCTTCGCTATCGTTAATAACAATGGCGTTTAGCAAGCCTTTGCCTCGAACCAGTTTTACTATGTTGCTTGTTTTTATATAAGCGTTTAATTCTTGGCGGAACAATTGCCCCAGAGTTTCGGCATTTTCGGCAAGGTTTTCGTCCCGAACAACCTCCAGTGCTGCAATGGACACGGCAGCAGCCAAGGGGTTTCCGCCAAAGGTACTGCCGTGCGTGCCGGGTGTTAGCACGTCCATAACAGCATTGTTGGCCAAAGCGGCACTAACGGGATAAGCTCCTCCGCTTAGGGCTTTGCCCAATATTAAAATATCGGGCTTTACGTTTTCGTGGTCCACCGCCAAGAGTTTTCCGGTCCGGCCAATACCGGTTTGGATTTCATCGGCTATAAAAAGGACGTTGTAACGTTCGCACAAGGCTTTTGCTTTTGCCAAATACCCTTCCGAAGGCACGTAAACCCCCGCTTCGCCCTGTATGGGCTCGACCAAAAAGCCCGCAATATTCGGGTTGTTGGCCAAGGCATGTTCAAGGGCTTCCAAGTTATTGTATTCAATACTTATAAAACCGTTATCGTAGGGGCCAAAATTTCGGTTCGAGGTTTCATCGCTGGAAAAGGACACGATAGTGGTAGTACGACCGTGGAAATTTTTGCTGCAAACTACTATTTTGGCCGTATTGGGCGCAATGCCCTTAACTTCGTAGCCCCATTTTCGGCACAATTTTATGGCGGCTTCTACCCCTTCGGCACCCGAGTTCATGGGCAATAATTTATCGTAACCAAAAAACTGGCAGGCAAATTTTTCGAACTGCCCCAAAACATTGTTGTAAAATGCGCGCGAGGTTAGGGTTAGCGTTTGGGCTTGGCTTACCAAAGTGCTAATTATTTTCGGGTGGCAATGCCCTTGGTTTACGGCCGAGTAAGCCGATAAAAAATCGTAATAGCGCTTACCTTCCACATCCCATAAATAAACGCCTTCGCCACGGCTTAGCACCACGGGCAACGGATGGTAGGTGTTCGAGCCGTATTGTTTTTCCAATTGAATTGCCTCTTGTGGAGTTACTTGTTTTAAAACAGCCATTTTAATTAATTTTTTAAGTTGATAAAATAACCATTCCTGCTCTACCTTTATCCTTTCGAAAAGCATACGAAAATTCAGCGTGGGAGAGAAATCATCCTTAGTTGCGCAATTTAACAAATTAGCATTTGATATGAAAGCTATCTGTTTTTTTCAACCTAAAAAAATATACCCGAACTATAAACTAAAAATTTAATATTGAAACCTATTATAACCGAAAAAGAAATTATTTTTGCAGCATGTCCAGACAAAAATCGAAAAAGCAGGTATTAACCAACCTTGAGGTTACCGATGCCGCTGCCAAAGGCAAAAGTATTGCCAAAGCCCCCGATGGCAAGGTTATTTTTTTATCCAATGCCGTTCCCGGCGATTGGGTCGACGTGCAAACCTTTAAAAAACGAAAAGCCTATTACGAAGGCAAGGCTACCGTTTTTCACAAATTTTCCGAAAAACGCACAACGCCCGAATGCCTACATTTTGGCACTTGTGGCGGTTGCAAATGGCAAAATATAGCCTACGAGCACCAATTGTTTTACAAGCAAAAGGAAGTTACCAATAATTTGCAGCGCATTGGGCATATTGAGCTTCCCGAAATTACCCCGATTCTGGGTTCGGAAAAACAATATTTTTACCGCAATAAAATGGAGTTTTCGTTTAGCGACAGCCGTTGGCTAACGCAGGAGGAAATTCAGTCGGGCAAGGATTTGGGCAACAAAAACGCCTTGGGCTTTCATATTCCGGGCATGTGGGACAAAATATTGGACATTGACCAATGCCACCTTCAACGGGACCCGTCGAACACCATTCGCAATGCGGTTAAACAATTTGCCATTGATAATAATCTGGAATTTTTCAACACCCGAAACCAAACCGGTTTTTTGCGTACCATGATGATTCGCACCTCCAGCACGGGCAGTGTTATGGTACTAATTCAATTTTTTAAAGAAAACAAAACAAAACGGGAATTACTGTTGGATTTTATTGCCGAACGCTTTCCGCAAATCAATTCCCTTTTATACGTTATAAACGAAAAGGCCAACGATACCATTTACGACCAAGATATTGTTTGCTACAAGGGCAACGACCATATTTTTGAGCAAATGGAAGATTTATCGTTTAAAATAAACGCCAAATCGTTTTACCAAACCAATTCCGAACAGGCATTCGAACTTTACAAAATAACCCGTGATTTTGCGGAACTTACGGGCAACGAACTGGTTTACGATTTGTACACCGGCACCGGCACCATTGCCCAGTTTGTTTCAAAAAAAGCAAAAAAGGTAATTGGGGTCGAAGCCGTTCCCGATGCCATATTGGCCGCAAAAGAAAACGCCAAACGCAATAATATTACAAATTGCGAGTTTTTTGTAGGTGACATGAAAAGCGTTTTTAATGCCGATTTTATAGCCCAACACGGCACGCCCGATATTATTATTACCGACCCACCAAGGGACGGCATGCACAAGGACGTGGTACAACAAATATTAAACATAGCCCCGCAAAAAGTGGTGTACGTAAGCTGTAACAGCGCTACCCAGGCCCGAGACCTGGCCTTAATGGACGCCCAGTACAAAGTAACCAAAACCCAAGCCGTAGATATGTTTCCGCAAACCTTTCATGTTGAAAATGTTGTACTTTTGGAACGGCGTTAAAAACTTTTAATATTAAAAAATGAAACACCTAAAATCTGGTTTTATAATTTTAATCCCTGCCATTATCGGGATTGCCCTAAGTTGCGAGCGCGACGATATATGCGCCGAAAGCACCTCGACCACGCCAAGCCTAATTATAGATTTGTACAACGCCGATAATACCGAAAACAAAAAAAACGTAGCAGGATTATATGTTATAGGTATTGGGCAGGACGAAGCTTTAAGCGGTTACGAAATCGTGTCCGTCAACCAACTGGTACTGCCCCTGCGCACCGATGCCGACTCCACCCAGTACACCCTACGGAAAAACACCACACTAAACGACGATGGCACCATAGACACCACAAGCGGAAACGTGGATACCCTAACCATAAAATACCACCGCAACGAACTGTACGTATCGCGGGCATGCGGGTATAAAACCATTTTTGAAAACCTATCGATAACCATAGTCGAAGATTCCGATAATTGGATGAAATCCAGAGAACTTTTATTAGACACCAACACCATAGAAAATGAAACCGAAACACACTTTAAAATTACGCATTAGCAGCATTGCCCTACTGCTTTTGGTTTGTGTTTCCCTTCAAGCACAAAACCAAAGTAGCACCGACAGTATTACCCCTGTTGCAAAGGATTCGCTTGTTATAAAAGAAAAATATGGGCTTCGCATTGGTGGCGATATTGGTAAACTTATCCGCTCGTTCGTGGACGACGATTATAGCGGTTTCGAAATACAAGCCGATTACCGCCTAAAAAAACGCCTGTACATAGCGGGCGAAATTGGCCTAAGCGAAATGAAAAACATAACCGACTATTTAAACGTTACCACCAACGGCACCTATTTAAAAGCAGGAATAGACTATAATCTTTACGAAAACTGGTTGGACATGGATAATATGATTTACTCCGGGTTTCGTATTGGCGCCAGCACCTTTAGCCACGACCTAAACAGCTATACCATTTACAACACCAACCAATATTGGCCAAGCCTAACCGAAAACGATTTAAGGAAATACAACGGGCTAACCGCCACTTGGGCCGAAATTATCATGGGCGTAAAGGCCGAACTGCTCAACAATTTGTATCTTGGCTTTAACGTGCAGCTAAAGTTTTTATTGGCCGAATCGTCGCCCAACAATTTTGAAAATCTATTTATCCCCGGCTTTAACAAAACCTACGACAGCGGCCGTATTGGCGTGGGGTATAGTTATACGCTTTCATACCGAATACCGCTTTACAAAAAAAATAAAGTATCGGCAAAAAAAGAGAAAGAGAAAGAGGAAGAAAACGAAAAGAAGTAAAATCATCCTCTTCTGTATTCTAATATTCTAAATATCTATATTCTATGGGCTAATCGTCTATATTCCAAAAGAAAGTAGTCTTCTCTTATTCCAACAAACAACGCAGAAAATTATATATCTTTGTTTTTAAAATTTTCAACAAACACCAATGCTTAAAAAAAACACGTATACCATAGCGGTTATCCAGTTAAACCTGAACAACACCCCCGAAAACAATCTAAAAAAATGTATCGACTGGGTTAAAAAAGCGGCAAAACAGGGCGCCGAAGTTATTTCGTTGCCCGAATTGTACAGCAGCCATTATTTTTGCCAAAGCGAGGACGTTAGCAACTTTGCCTATGCCGAACCCCTGTACAGTACCTCGTTTACCGCTTTTAGCAAATTGGCAAAAACCTTGGGCGTGGTTATTATTGTACCGTTTTTTGAAAAGCGCATGGCGGGCGTTTACCATAACAGTGCCTACATTATAGATACCGATGGCTCGGAAGCCGGGCTGTACCGAAAAATGCACATTCCGGACGACCCCCATTTTTACGAAAAATTTTATTTTACGCCCGGCGATATCGGGTTTAAATCCTTTCCTACCAAAAAGGGAAACATAGGTACTTTAATTTGTTGGGACCAATGGTATCCCGAGGCAGCAAGATTAACAGCATTGCAAGGTGCCGAAGTATTGTTTTACCCAACCGCAATTGGGTGGCACCCCAGTGAAAAAGCACAATACGGCAAAAACCAACAAGGCGCATGGATGAACGTTATGCGCGGCCACGCCGTAGCCAATGGTATTTATGTAGCGGCCGCAAACCGTATTGGGCTGGAACAATACCTACCCGGTACCGACGGCTTGGAATTTTGGGGCTCGTCGTTTATTGCCGGTCCGCAAGGCGAAATATTGGCACAAGCATCGGTAGACCAAGAAGAAATTTTAATGGCCGAAGTCGATTTATCGCTCCAGGAAAACGTGCGCCAAAACTGGCCTTTCCTGCGCGACCGACGTATTGATAAATATGGCGAAATTACCAAACGGGCTATTGATTAATACCAAAAACACTTTACCCCCCTAAGATAAAACGTCGCTACGGAGCACGAAGTAGTTTCTATTTTTAACGAGATTGGTTTCACCCTTTTATTTAGAACATAAATGAACAAACAATGGATTTTTCCTGCCGAATGGGAACAGCAACAAGGTGTTTTATTATGCTTTCCGCATAACGGCAACGATTGGCCGGGCAAGTATAAAGCCATTCAGTGGGCATTTGTCGAGTACATAAAAAAAATTGCAGCGGTCGAAACCGTTTTTCTTGTTGTGGCCTCCAATTCGTTAAAAGAAAAAGCTACCGCTATGTTGGATATTGCCCATGTAAATTTAAAAAACGTTAGCTTTATTATCCAAAAAACCAATCGTAGTTGGATGCGGGATTCCGGGCCCATAATCGTTAAAAACGAAAAACAACGAAAAGCCCTCAATTTCAACTTTAACGGTTGGGCAAAATACGCCAATTATAAGTTGGATAAGCACGTACCCGAAGCGGTAGCCAAACGCCTTAACATACCTTTGGAACAAGTAACCTACAAAGGAAAACCCGTGGTATTGGAAGGTGGCGCTATTGACGTAAACGGAACCGGAACGCTATTAACCTCGGAAGAATGCCTGCTACACCCCAATATACAAGTTAGAAACCAAGGGTTTACAAAAACCGATTACGAAGCTGTTTTTAAAGAATATCTGGGCGTTACCAACGTAATTTGGTTGGACAAAGGCATTGAAGGCGACGATACCCACGGCCATATAGACGATTTGGCACGCTTTGTAAACCAGAACACCATTATAACCGTTATTGAAGACAACCCCAATGATGCCAACTACAAACTACTGCAAGATAATTTAAAGCGATTGGAAAAAGCGGTTCTCGAAAACGGAAAACCCCCAAAAATAATTACCCTGCCCATGCCCAAACGGTTGGATTTCGACGGTATAAGGCTGCCCGCCAGTTACGCCAACTTTTTAATTTTAAACAAAACGGTATTAGTACCCACCTTTAACGATACCAAGGACAGGGAAGCCTTAAATATTATTGCATCGTGTTTTCCCGACAGGGAAATTATTGGTATTTCGGCCATAGATTTTATTTGGGGATTTGGCACCCTACATTGTTTAAGCCAGCAAATACCACAGTAGGTAAATCCTGAAATTTTACAACACCAATTTCAAATATATTTCGTACCTTAATACTCGATAATAACCATACCATTTATGAGTACATCAAACTACACCAAGATTTTTACGGGCGATTCGTTTTTGGTACAGCGTATCGTTGCCGATTTGGAAGCCGTTAACATAATCCCTGTTATTAAGGATGAAACCGAATCGGGCAGATTGGCTGGTTTTTCGGTTTCTATCTATGGCGAAAAAGATGTTTATGTTAATAACGAAGAACTTGAAGGAGCAACTAAAATTATGGATAAACTGATGTCCGAGTTGGGGTTATAATTCATCCGTTCACTCCCACTCCATTTCCACCGTATTAACAATAGGGAAAAAGTTTCCGTTTTTATAAAGGTACAATTCAAGTTTAAAACTAAAACCTAAGTCCAGCCCCAACACATCAATTTGTACAGGAAATGCGTTTACTACCCGCGCAAAACCCTCTTTTTGCGTATAGATTTCTTTTATATTGGTTAACGCTGTCCATTGGTTTATGGCGCCGTCGTTATTGGTATCTACACCAACCCTGGCAAAAACACCATCGACCCATGGGCCACTGCTAACAAAATCGTGTTCGCCATCTTGTACGATTAAGTAAAATTTCCCTTCGGCAAAACCAACTGTTGGATCGGGGTGTATGTTTTCGCCCATTTCGCCGTCCCAAACAAATTCTTTTGTAATAGCGCTGCTTCGCCACCGCCCAATACGCATAGATTTGTTTTCCTCTTTTGGATGATAATCCGAAAACATATAATATTGCCCGCCCACTTTTATCATGGTATAATCGCCAAAAGCATCCTGTTCGCCTTCATGAACCTCGAAAGTATAGGGTGTTTGGTCGGGTCCATGAACTAACTGGTTGGAATGTGGCGTGTAAGGCTCTATTTTTCCCGTGGGCTTAGTTCGTTTATCAATTGGGGGCGTATGCTCGTGCGGCAAAAAATCATGAATACCATCGGGGCTATCGGCATGGCCGGCCAATGGCGAGTCCCAAGCGTGGTTACGGGCGTTAATCGGGCTCCAGTCTTCATAAACAATATGAAATGTGCCGTCGTCGTCACGAAAAACGGCCATATCGGAACCATGTGTAGGGTCGTTTAAAACCTTGCCCATAAACTTGCCCGGTTGGCCATCGGTTAAATCGTTGTCGATAATAAGGTGCGGATCCTCATCGTTTGGATAGTCAAAATAAATATAAAACTTTCCATCGGCATATTCGGCCGAAGTTACCCACTTATGGTCTATCGAGGTAACCGGGCCATAATGTTGCCACGTTTCCATATTTGTACTGTGCCAAGCATGATAACCGTTTTCCGTATCGCCCTTTAATTGTGCCAAAAGCCAATAATCGTGGTTGGCTATCGGGATAAAAACCAGAGCGTTATCGGTATTTTCGGGCGTTACCTTATCAATGGGCTGCCACGTATTCCATTCAGGGGTTTGTTTTATGGTAACCGATTTTAATTTTTGTTTTTTTTGAAACGTTTTTAATGTTGAAGAAAAAACTGCCGAATCGGCAAGCATGTGTAATTCGCCCTGTTCAATTTTTAAATGCTCCATTTTTGGGGATAATACGTCCCAATCGGTTTGCGTATCGATAATTAATTTTTTTTGAACGGGTTTACAGGCTGAAAAGAGTAAAAGGGAAACAATAGTTAGGACAATGTTTTTCATATGATGGTTTTGAAGCCTTAAAATACCAAAATTTTGATGAATAAAATTAGATTAAACGGAGTATTTTGGCATTTCTATACAAAAAACAACCTTCTTAAATTTATAGTTAAGAAGGTTGCTTTTTAAATTTAAAAAAATCGGTACGGGCAATATCCTTATTTTTTTTATAAACTTTATTACATTGCCACTCTCTAATCTTAAAAGATATATTCCATTTTTAAGGGTTTTTACATTTATTGTATTTTCAGATTGACTAACCCTACCATTTAAAACTTCTTGACCAAGTATACTGTAAACACTATACTTATTTGAATATTTTAATCCTTGAATGAAAACAAAATCTGTTGTTGGATTTGGAAATGTTTTAATTTGTTCTTTCCCCGCCAAGTTATTTGTAGACAATGTTGATTTGTCATAAATTGATACGTTGTCCACTATAATTTTTCCTCCTTCATTTCCATATGTATAAATATATAATTGAATTTCTTCCGTTGTTGCGGAAGTACACTCTAAAGCAATCGTTTTCCATTCTGAAGTTGAAAAATCGCTGCTGGATTTTTCTATTAACGTTTCAGGAAAAACTCCGGGTTTGTGATATACAGCAAGTTCAATCTCTGAGAAATCTCCAGACACAAGCTTATAATACACCGTACAAACATATGTTGTCCCATTTGTAAAAGTTATATCTGGAGTAAAAATAAAATTTAATGTTTGACCTTCGTATATCTCTAATTGCGTACTAAAATTGCCATTTTGTGAATCAGAGCTTTTTTCCCACCAACCATTAAAAAATCTGTACCACTCTAATGGATAATCATCAAAACTTGCCCATTCTTCCATATCCCCATTCGGCACTAAATTTGTTTGGGCAGTTACGTTAAAAGTAATAACCATAACCAATAAAAAAAGTAATTTTTAATCTATTTAAATTTTACCAAGAACTTGTGGTTCAGTTATTTAATTATTTCGGTGGGTATCGAATTTTGCCCTGCCAAATGCCCATTATGGGCTTTCATAATTAAATAATTTATATGTGAATTTATTTTATACAGCAAAAACAATCTTTCACTGACAAAAAATAAAGTATTTTTATACAAAAAATTAATTCCCTAAAAAGGCGCATTACAAGTAACAACCATAGTTTTTTTTGTTACGGGGTGTGTAAAGCTAAGCTGTTCGGCGTGTAGGTACAGCCTATCGGCCTTAACACCGTAAAGGTCGTCGCCAACAATGGGGGTTTTAAGGCCTTGCGCATGGGCGGCGTGTACCCGCAATTGATGGGTACGCCCCGTAACGGGGTAAAAATGCACGCAGGTTTTGTTGTTTTCAACCGAAATTACTTTATAAATAGTTGTGGCCGGCTTTCCATGTTGGTAGCATACCAATTGTTGCGGTCGGTTGTTTAAATCGACCCGAAGCGGTAGGCTAACCTGTCCTTCTGTTTCGTTTAACCCCCCCTCAAGAATGGCAACATAGCGTTTTTTTACGCTACGGTCTATAAATTGTTTTTGCAGTTGCTTGTGTATGCGCTCGGTTTTGGCCACCAACAATAATCCGGAGGTGGACATATCCAACCGATGCACCAACAGCGGCCCTTTGGCTTTTGGCAAATACGCCTTCATTTTGCTTAGTACCGATTCGGTTTGCTTTTTTCCCGGTACCGATAAAAACTCGTGGGGCTTGTTAACCAATAACAGATAATCGTCTTCAAAAACGATTTCCAAGGGTTTGTTGTAGCTTATATTTTGTTCAATGGGGTTGTCGTCCACCTGTAAGCCCTGCATCATGTGGCCGAGAATGGGCTCGCACTTGCTACGACACGACGGATAAAATTGCTTGTGCTTACGGACTTCGGATTTTGGCGAAGCACCCCACCAAAACTCGGCCATGGCAATGGGTTTTAAGTTGTTTTGATAGGCAAATTGGAACAATTTGGGCGCCGCACATTCGCCCGCACCCGCTGGTGGTACGGTTGTACCAAAAATATCCAATAAATCCTTTTCCTCGCCTTTGGCATTTAAAAACCGATAGTGTTCGTGCAGGCGTTTTTGTAGGGTAGCCGATAAATTGGCCCGTTTTTCTTTTAAATTATCTATTGGCTGCCGAATGGTTTTTAAATGGGTTTCGGCATCGCTAATTTTTGCTTCCCATTCCCGCTTTAAGCGTTTTAACCGTAACTGATAGGCTACACTTTGTTGGCGCAGGCTTTCGATAAAATTTTCGTAAGCCTCAAGAGTTAACGTTTTTAAGGCTTCGTTTCGTTGTAAATCCCGTTTTTTCTTTTCGGTTTTTATCAGTTTTTTAAAGGTTTTTATTTCAGCTTCACCTTTATTTTTGAGTCTTTGAAGGTTTTCTTCTGCCTCATTTAAAACATCGGCATTTTCCAAGGCTTCAATGTCGTGGTTCAATGCGTTTAGCTTGGTCTCGCCTTGTTTGTAAAACCCCGATTTTGTTAGGGTGTCGAACAAGGGTGGCACAAATCCGCTTAAATCGTTACTATCGGCCAATTTTCCTGAAAAAGCAGCCAAGTACCCTAAATTGCCCGCACCGTCCTTAACAACCATTACCCCAAACATTTTGCCAATTATCAAGCCTTTTGAATTTGGATTTAGCCCAAAATTATGGTTGAAATCGGTTTGGGCCGTTAAATACCCCTGTAACTGCTTTGCCGCACTAACACAAAGCGGATGCGGGTCGTAATAAAACGGAAAGGTAAATTTTGTGGGCAGTTTTTCCCGAGGGTCGTGTTCTAAAGGATGAAATCGGGTATTGGTAAACGGGTTCATTGCTTTTATTTTTGCCCTGCAAAGAAACAAATTATATGGCTTTCAACCGCATTAAAATTACCCTGGAATTGTTTCAATTAGCATTTCGCTGCCCGATTTATCGTAATAAACACAAGTCATAGTTTCCAAATTAACCACCCATTTTTCTATTCCGGTTTCAGCACAGTGTTTGCAAAACGAAAAATAATTGGTTTCGCCATTTTGATGGCTTTTTAAATACCCCTTAAACAATCCAAGGTTAGTTTGGGAAGCCATAGGCAATGGTTCGTATTGTGGTGCAGATTGCACACTAAATCCTTGATTGCCAAAGTAAACGGTATGGCTATCCACAGCCCAGGTTTCAAAACTTTTTACCCCAAGTTTTTTTAGGGTTCGAATATAATTTGGAAAATCCGCGCCTGATTTTACCTGCGTATGGGCGGTTTCAATTTGGGCTATTGTAAACATATTTTTTAAGGGCCAAGTTACAAAAACGAAACAATATCCAAATCGTTTATACTGCCATGGCTGGCATGTGCGGAAACTTTTTCGTTTTTAATTACCAAAAGCTGTGGCGATTCGTGGTGTACCGAAAACCGGGCAGCTATTTCGTTTGAAATATCGCGGTGATTAAGCAAATCGAGATAGTACAAATCGGCTTGGTTGGCTGTTATATTATAATCGTTTTCAAACTGTTTTTTTACCATTCGGCTAATGCCGCAACGGGTGGAATGTTTAAAAATTAATTGTGTTTTGCTTTTGCTCGCTTCGGCAATAGCGCTTAATTGCGATAGGTTTTCAAGGGCAATCCACGGCGTGCTGGTTTCTTGTGCTTCTTTTGGTTTTGAGTTGAAAATATTATTGAATAATCCCATGGTTTTTAGTGTTTTACTGTTCGTAAATAGTTAATCTGTTTTGCAATTGCCTGATGGTACCTTGCATGGTTTCCATTTTGTCCAACATGTTTTTTATAACTTCTATACCTTCCAAGTTAATATCCAAATCGTAATGCAGCCTTATAAAACGTTCTACCTTTGGCAATTGTTCAACATAAATATATCGGTTGGCATCCTTCATTACAAATTCTACTAATTGGTACGTTTCCAACTGCTCCATAAAATCGTTGTCTATGTCGTGGCAAACCACGATTTCCCTTACACTTATTAACTCACTGTTTTCCATTTTTATGCCAATTTTGAAAGTTTTACAAATAATTCGCGTTGTTCGGCCGATAGGGTTTTGGGTATTTCCACATTATAGGTTATGTACAAATCGCCAAATTGGTTTTCGGCTTTATAAACCGGAAAACCTTTTCCTTTAAGCCTAATCTTGGCACCGTTTTGCGTGCCTTCTTTCACCTTTAGTTTCACCTTGTCGTTAAAGGTATCAACTACCACATCGCCACCAAGAACAGCCGTGTATAAGTCTATGGCTTGTTCGGTGTACAAATTAGTCCCATCGCGCTTAAACTTAGTATCGGGCGCAATGCTAAAGGTAATAAGCAAATCGCCTTTGGGGCCGCCGTTAACGCCTTCGCCGCCATGGCCTTTTATTTTAATGGTTTGCCCGTTTTCCACGCCTGCCGGAATGGTAATGCGTATGTTTTTGCCATTTACGGTTAGTACTTGCTTTTGCGTGGTGTACACGTCTTTTAACTGCAATTCCAAACTGGCATTGTAGTCTTGCCCACGGAACTTTACCGAGCGCCCACGATTGCCGGAAGCCCTTCCCGCTCCACCGAACATCGTATTGAAGAAATCGGAAAAATCGCTCTCACCACCAAAATCGGCGGACGAATACGATTGACGCCCACCGCTAAACCCATCCGCACCTTGGTATGCGCCCCGCTTTTTGGCTTCCTCGAAAGCATCGGCGTGTTGCCAGTCTTTTCCGTATTGGTCGTATTTCTTTCGTTTTTCGGGGTCGCTCAACACTTCATTGGCCTCATTTATTTGCTGGAACTTTTTCTTGGCATCCTCATCGTTCGGGTTTACGTCGGGATGGTACTTTCTGGCCAATTTCCGATAGGCTTTTTTAATATCGGCTTGGGCGGCAGATTTGTTAAGCCCCAAAATTTTATAATAATCTATAAATTCCATATATCGATTGTTGTTCTTAATTGTTTTCAATTTTAAAGATACGCAAATTAGCTGCCAAAACGGGAAATGTGTTTTATTATTAATGTGAAGAACGTAACTTTAAAATGCAAATTTCAATAGCCGTGAAACCCTTTTTCATCTATTTAAATTTTAACAAGAACCTATGGTTCAGCTATTTAATTATTTTGGCAGGTAATGGCTATTGTTTGCCAAATGCCCATTATGGGCTTTCAGAATTTAATATGTTAATCTCACAAAAAACAAAACAGACAAAAAGTCAGTTAAATCTTAAAAACAAACGTCATTTTGTCCTTAAAAATACACTGGTAAGATTGTTGACTATTAGCAAAAAGAGATTAAAACCCGCAACAAATATCAATATAAAGAAACATATATAAAATGAATTTAAACAACTATACCATAAAATCGCAGGAAGCCATACAACAAGCCCAGCAAATTGCGCAGGCGCATGGCAACCAGCAAATAGAAAACGAACACCTTTTTAAAGGTATTTCGGAAGTAGACGAAAACGTACTGCCCTTCATTTTAAAAAAATTAAACGTTAACATAGGGCTATTGCAACAGGCTTTGGACAAACAATTGGAAAATTTCCCCAAAGTATCGGGCGGCGACATTATGCTGTCCCGCGAAGCCGGAAAAACCCTTAACGAAGCGGCTATTATTGCAAAAAAAATGAAGGACGATTACGTGTCCATCGAGCATTTAATCATGGCCGCTTTTAAATCCAACAGCAAAATAGCCCAAATGTTAAAGGATCAAGGCGTAACCGAAAAAGGCCTGCAAGCCGCAATAGACGAATTGCGCAAGGGCGAAAGTGTAACCTCGCAAAGCCAAGAGGACACCTATAACGCCTTGGGCAAATACGCCAAAAACCTAAACCAATTAGCCAAGGACGGCAAACTGGACCCCGTAATCGGCCGCGACGAAGAAATCCGCCGAATACTCCAAATCCTGTCCCGACGCACCAAGAACAACCCAATTTTGGTGGGCGAACCCGGCACCGGAAAAACCGCTATTGCCGAAGGCTTGGCGCATAGGATTGTCGATAGCGACGTACCCGAAAACCTAAAGGACAAGCAAATTTTTGCCTTGGATATGGGCGCCTTAATTGCGGGTGCAAAGTACAAAGGCGAGTTCGAGGAACGCCTAAAATCGGTTATTAAGGAAGTTACCACAAGCGAGGGCGATATTGTGTTGTTTATAGACGAAATACACACCCTAGTTGGCGCCGGTGGCGGACAAGGCGCCATGGATGCCGCCAATATTTTAAAGCCCGCATTGGCTCGGGGCGAACTGCGCGCCATTGGCGCCACAACCTTGGACGAGTACCAAAAATATTTCGAGAAGGACAAAGCGCTGGAACGCCGTTTTCAAAAAGTTGTGGTGGACGAACCCGATACCGAAAGCGCCATTTCCATCTTGCGGGGCATTAAGGAAAAATACGAAACACACCATAAAGTACGCATTAAGGACGAAGCCATTATTGGTGCAGTAGAACTATCGGAACGCTACATAACCAATCGGTTTTTACCCGACAAGGCCATTGATTTAATGGACGAGGCCGCCTCTAAACTACGAATGGAAATCAATTCCAAGCCCGAGGAACTCGACGTGTTGGACAGGAAAATCATGCAGTTGGAAATTGAAATTGAAGCTATTAAGCGTGAAAAAGACGATGTAAAACTAAAAACCCTCCATGCCGAACTGGCTAATTTAAAGGAAGAACGCACCGAAATTTTTGCCAAATGGAAAAGCGAAAAAGATGTTGTGGACAATATCCAGAACACCAAACAGGCTATTGAGGATTTTAAGTTGGAAGCCGACCGTGCCGAGCGCGATGGCGATTACGGCAAAGTGGCCGAACTGCGCTACGGAAAAATAAAAGAAGCCCAAGAACAATTGGAAACTTTCCAAAAGCAACTTAAAGCGCAAAGCGAGCATGCTTTAATTAAGGAAGAAGTAACCTACGACGATATTGCCGAAGTGGTAGCCAAATGGACCGGTATACCCCTTACCAAAATGCTGCAAAGCGACCGTGAAAAATTATTAAATTTGGAACACGAACTGCACAAACGGGTAGTAGGCCAAGAGGAAGCCATAGAAGCCGTTAGCGATGCCGTGCGCCGTAGCCATGCCGGGCTGCAAAACCCCAAAAAACCTATCGGAACATTTTTGTTCCTTGGCACTACGGGCGTTGGTAAAACCGAACTGGCAAAAGCCCTGGCCGAATATTTGTTCGACGACGAAAACGCCATGACCCGAATAGATATGAGCGAGTACCAAGAACGCCACGCCGTTAGCCGCTTGGTAGGTGCGCCCCCAGGATACGTGGGCTACGACGAGGGCGGCCAGCTAACCGAGGCCGTAAGGCGCAAACCCTATTCGGTCGTGCTGTTGGACGAAATTGAAAAAGCACACCCCGACACCTTCAACATTTTGTTGCAGGTATTGGACGAAGGCCATTTAACCGATAACAAAGGGCGCTTGGCCGACTTTAAAAACACGATTATAATAATGACCTCCAACATTGGTAGCTCGGTAATCCAGCAACATTTTGAAAATTCGAAAGATGTTGAGTCCGCCATAGAAGCCGCAAAGGTCGATGTTTTGGGTATTTTAAAGCAAACCGTAAGGCCCGAGTTTATAAACCGTATAGACGATACCATTATGTTTACGCCCCTAAGCAAAATCAATATTGTTGAAATTGTTAAGCTACAACTAAAAAGCGTAAGCAAAATGATAGCCCAGCAAGGCATAACCTTCGATGCCACACCGGAAGCCATTGCCTATCTGGCCGACAAGGGCTACAATCCCGAGTACGGCGCCAGACCCGTAAAACGGGTTATACAAAAAGAAGTGCTTAACACCTTGAGCAAGGAAATATTATCGGGGCAAGTTACCACCGATAGTATTATTTTGTTGGATGCCTTTGGCGATAAACTGGTTTTTAGGAACGAAAACCACACGGTTTCCGAAGCACTATAAAAACCTATTATTTATTCACGGCATTAGCCCATAAACGCTATAAAGTAATGGTATTTTAAAAATACCATTACTTTTTTTTGTAAATTTAAAAAACTAAAAACCAACAAATTACAACCACACCTTGGGAATTATAAAATATTACGACTGTATAGATTTCGAAATTTTTATTTTCGACAACTACGTTATTAACCAAATTAAGGAAGGGATAGACATACAGCCGGAACACAACAACGCACTCAACCTAATTATTGAAGAAAATTTCAACGGAAAAAGCTTAGTATACATTTCCAATCGGGTAAACTCGTATTCGGTAAACCCCTTAATTTACCCGAAAATGAAGGATATTCCCAATTTATTGGCCATAGCCATAGTTTTAAAAAACGACGCCATGAAAAAAAATGCCGAATTCGAGCGCCGTTTCTTCAATAAGCCCTACGAAATATTCAATTCCCTGACACAAGCCATAATCTGGGCAGAAAAAATGCTCGAAGAAAAGTAGTTTTGTGTCAACCTAAAATTGACGGATGAGATTGCTTCCTCCGTTGTCGTCGCAATGACGTCATCGCGAGAAGGAGGCACGACGACGAAGCGATCTCTGTACGAAGTTTCAGGGTTGGCAAGATAGTAGCCTTTATTTTTTTTGAGTACTTTTCAAAACCAAATTATTCACCTTAAATTTTAATTAAAAAAGCATGAAATAAATCGATTTGTGCTACGTTTGCATTTCCATACATTATTTCTTTTTAATTATCTTTATCGAAAAATTAGTCCGTTATATATGAATACTTTTTTAAAACGTGTTTTAGTCCTATTATCGATAGTTGCCGTAGGCTTGTTTTTGTATTGTGTTTTTGTCGAAAATATTTTTGAAAAACGCCTAAGCCCCAAGGACACGGTCGAGTTTAAGCTAAACGATTTAAAATTAGAAGTATTTTACAACAGGCCGTACAAAAAAAACCGTGAAATCTTTGGTGCTTTGGTGCCTTACGACCAAGTATGGCGTACCGGGGCAAACGAAGCCACTACTTTTGAAACCAACAAGACCATAACCATAAAAGGGCAGCAATTACCAGCCGGAAAATACACCCTTTGGACCGTGCCCAACGACACCACTTGGAAAGTCATGTTTAACAGCAAGCAATACAAATGGGGCGTAGACACCGAAATGAAACCCCTTTGGGACCCCAATTACGACGTTGTGGACGTAGAAGTACCCCTGACAAAATTAGACACCGTTGTCGAGCAGTTTACCATAGGTTTCGACAATTCCATAGGGCATTTGTACCTAACCATGGCCTGGGACGATGTTAAAATAGCGCTTCCCTTAAACCAGTAGGCCGTTACGCCACGTAGCGCTTAATAGCATATTGCGCCAATTTATAAAACGCAAAACCGCTTATAGCGCCAAAAATCAGGCCGCAAAGCAAATCCAACGGATAATGTACGCCAACATAAACCCTGCTGTACGCCACAATAAGGCTCCACGCTATAAGGATAAAAATTAAATTTTTATAATACGGTTTCAGCATTAAGCCCGCAAAAATTGCCGCTGCCATGGAGTTGGACGAATGCCCCGAAAAAAAACCGTATTTGCCGCAACGCACGGCAATAAAGCGCATTTGGTCTATTAAATCGGCTTCGCCGCAAGGCCTTGTTCGTTGAAAACCGCGCTTAAACATATTGGTAACCTGGTCGGTAAAGGTAATCATCAAGGCTACAACGATTACAAACACCAACAGCGATTTTAATCCGAATTTTTTGTACAACAAGTACAGTAAAATACCGTACAGCGGCACAAAGGTAAGCCTTGCCGTTATGGCCAGCCACAGCCAATCCCACGTGGCCGAGCCTAAGTTGTTCAAGTATAAAAAAAGTTGGGTGTCGTACTGTAATAGTTGGTCTATCATAATTAATTAGTTTTTTTTGGGCGTTACCCCGAAATTTGTTCGGGGTCGGGCTTTCCGCTATATCTTTTATGCAAAACTTGTTTCGGTATCGCTTAAAGACATTTCTTGCCCCAAAGCAACCTGCCTGCCAATGTCCTGCACAAGGCATAAAAGGATGCCGCTGCAATCCCTAACGCGAGCCATACCAATTCTGATTTGAAATTACATGATGATTTTCTTCTTCATATAAATGAAAAAAAAAAAGAGCATTTTATTATGGGGAAACAGCATTATTCCTCATATTTTAAAATTTCGTTGTCATAAAAAGCAGTAGCCAACTTAATGGCGTTTTCGGTTTCGTTGGCCAATTCCTTTTCGTCCTCGGCATCGAAATCCTCGAACCATTCCACCTCATCGTTTTCCAAATTAATTATAAATCTTGGAAATTCGGTATGGATAACATAAATAGCATCGGGAAATTCGGTATTATCGCCCAGTATAAATTTTGGTAAAGCCATGTGTTTGGTTTTTGGTTTTGGGTTTATAATGTTTGTTGTTACCTGAGCTTGTCGAAGGTAGCACCTTAACAAGCCCAAAAAACATAATTTACAAATCGTTATTAACCGACAAAATTAAGGATTTTGTTAAATAATTAAACCTAATATACAATAAAATAGCGGCGGTTGTTAATCCGGCCAGCAAGCCCAACCAAATACCAAAACTGCCGTAGGCCTCTTCGCCGCCCAAAAACCAACTAATAGGAAACCCAACCAACCAATACGACACAAAGGTTATAAGGGTAGGTATTTTTACGTCCTGCATGCCCCGTAAGGCACCCAACATAATAACCTGAATACTGTCGCTTATTTGGAAAATAGCCGCAGCAATAAGCAATTGCGAGGCAATGGCAACCACTTCGGTATTATCGGCAAGGTTTTTAACATCGTCAAAATTCACGTACAATTTGGGCAATTGATTGTGCAGCGCAAAAAACATGGCCGCGAATATACAGGCAAAAATACTGCCCAATAAAAATATGGAAACCGCTATACGGCGTAAATCAATATAGTTTTTCAAACCTTTTTGGTTGCCCACCCTAATCATGGCCGCCACGCTTAATCCCGTAGCCACCATAAAGGTCATGGATGCCAAGTTAAGCGCCACTTGGTTGGCCGCCTGTGGGTTTTTGCCCAACAAACCGCTTAACCAAACGGCAGCCGTAAAAATGGCTACCTCGAAAAACATTTGCATAGCACTGGGCGCACCCAGTCCCAATAGTTTTTTCAGCATTAATTTTTCCAGAACAAAAAACTTGATATTGCTTATAAAATGTTTCGATTTTTCTTTTCGCCTTAATAAAAACCATAAATACCCGACCATTACAAACCGGGATATTAAAGTGCCGTAAGCAGCGCCCACGATGCCCATTTCGGGAAAGCCCCATTTTCCAAAAATTAAAACATAATTAAAAAATACGTTTACAATATTGGCCAAAATAGTGGCGTACATGGGGTAACGGGTTAGGGACAGGCCGTCGCTAAACTGTTTAAAACCTTGAAAAACAATTAAGGGAATTAACGAAAACGCCACCAAATCCAAGTACGGTATGGCCAGCAACACCACTTCTTCGGGTTGTTTCATAAAATACATAAGCGGTTTGGCAAAATATACCGCCAAAAACAACAGTATTCCCAATATGGTACACAAAAACAAGCCGTGCTTAAATACCGATTTTCCTTTTGTAAAATCGTTGGCGCCATCGGCTTCGGCAATTAATGGTGTTATGGCCGTAGAAAAACCAATACCCAGGGACATGGCTATAAACATAAAACTATTGCCCAGCGAAACCGCTGCGAGTTCGGCCGTACCCAATTGGCCCACCATAATATTGTCTATAAACCCCACAAAGGTATGGCCAAGCATGCCCAACATAACAGGGGCTGCCAATTGCCAATTGTATTTAAATTCCTTGGTGTAATCGTGTAATTGCATCGTGCAAAAATACGGGATACAATTAGGTTTTAATATCTATTTTTAGAATAGTTATGCACAGTTTGGTTTAGAGCATAGCGTAAACGATAATGGATTATAGACACTTTTAATACATGCCAAAAAATTGCAATAGCCATTTATTTAAGTGCTATAAAAAAGCGACATTGTTTTTTGCTTGTTCAAATTCGGTAATAATGCCCTCAACTATTTTGGCCGTGGGCTTTACCTCGTGTATAAGCGCCGAAACTTGGCCTATTTCAAGTTCGCCTTCATCTAAATTGCCTTCAAACATACCGAGTTTGGCCCTTGCCCTGCCCAGCAAGGCTTTTAATTCCTCGGTGGTAGCGTGGCTTTGGTACAAGGCCTGAACATCGTTGTAAAATTTGTTTTTAATAAGCCTTACGGGGGTGAGCTCCTTCAAGGTTAATTGCGTATCGCCTTCTTTGGCGTTTACAACAACCTGCTTAAAGGTTTGGTGTGCCGAGCTTTCCTCGCTGGCCACAAAACGGCTTCCTATTTGCACGCCATCGGCACCCAAGACCATAGCGGCCAACATGCCCTTGCCCGTTGCAATGCCGCCTGCCGCTATTAACGGAATTTTTATTTGCTCCTTAACTGTTGGTATTAGCGTAAAGGTGGTGGTTTCGTCCCGACCGTTATGCCCGCCCGCTTCAAAACCTTCGGCCACTACGGCATCGACGCCTGCTTCTTGGGCTTTTAGGGCAAATTTTACACTACTCACCACATGCACTACGGTTATGCCTCGCTCCTTTAACCACGGTGTCCAGGTTTTGGGGTTGCCCGCAGCGGTGAAAACAATTTTCACCCCTTCTTCTACAATAATATCCATAATGTCTTGGATATTGGGGTACAACATGGGCACGTTAACCCCAAACGGTTTGTTGGTAGCCCGTTTGCATTTTTGTATGTGTTCGCGCAATACTTCGGGGTACATGGACCCTGCTCCTATTAAACCCAAAATACCGGAATTACTGGCTGCCGAAGCCAAGCGCCATCCACTATTCCAAACCATTCCGGCTTGTACTATGGGGTATTTAATTTGGAATAGTTGGGTGATTTTGTTACTCATTGGTTACAGTCGTTAGTTGAAACCTGCCGCAGGCTGGTATGTACTTTTAGTGCAAAACTTTCAGTTTCCACAAATATTTTTACGCCACGAATATTTATAAAAACTATGTGAAACATTCGTGTATTCGTGGCTAAGATTTACACAAACAATCGGACTTTCAGCCCATATATTTAGTTAATATTTTATCAGTTTTAATGCTTTAGATTGGCTTTCATTCTCAACTTCTACAAAATAAATTCCACTTGGCAAAACCGAAATATCTATTGGCGCATTATTAGCATATTTATCCAAACTTAAAACCAATTTTCCCAATGTATTATAAATAGAAATGGTATTATTTTGCAACACGCCATTAACAACAAAACTATGGGATGTTGGGTTGGGATACAGTACAACCGAATTATTTAAATTATCATTTTCCATAGACAACGTTGCGCTATACGCCTGCCAAAAATCGGGGATACCATACCCATATTGATAATCGGGATTAGTGTATCTTGAAGCAGATTGGCGCACTAACTGCATAATTTCGGCATTGCTTTTATTGGGCAAGGCTTGTTTTAAGCAGGCCATGCCCCCAGCTATTATCGGGGAAGCAAACGAGGTACCCGTACCTGATGTAATAGTATTATTATCGTTTATAACACTTGTATTATGGCCTAATGCCATAACATCGGGTTTTATATATGATAACATTTCACTTCCTGTTGAGCTACCCGAAAAATATTCTCCCGATATATTTACAGATCCTATCGTAAACACATATTTCGAATCGGCTGGTGCATTTAAACCTCTTGACCCGTCGTTTCCTGCCGAATTAACCAGTAGCAATCCTTTTTGAAAAGCAATATTAGCACCTTTTGTTATAAAAGCAGTGTTGCCATCCATATCGGCATCTGAATACGAATAGTTTGGATTGGTGTAATACTTATACCCTAAAGATGTATTTATAACGTCAACACCAAGACTATCGGCTCGTTCTGCGGCCTCGACCCAATAGCTTTCTTCCACCGGGGTTTCACTGGAATTATCCTCAGTAATAAACAAATAATACGCAGCGTCCGGTGCCGTACCAACATATTCACCGTCTATATAAGCCGCCATGGTACTTAGCACTCCCGTTCCGTGGTTAGTTCTTTTACCGCCAGTGGTATACGTATAGACGTCTTCAACACGTCCAACAAAATCGTAAGTCCCTTTTATATTGTTGGCATTTCGTAAACGCTGAAAGGCTTCTATGGTGTTTACCCCAAGAAAACCATTATCCAAAACAGCGACCGTAACACCGGAACCCGTAAAATCGGCTTCGTGTAGCTGGTCTATGCTTACCATTTCTATTTGATTAACGGCGTTACCATAATCAAAAACAGTATTTGTTTTCTGAAACTTGGATTCTGCTTTCTGTTTGACTTGTTTGCTATTCAAGGATCTATTAGCATAATCGATTGCACTAACAAAATTTAAATTAGACAAATTACCGATATCACCCAAGCTTCCTTGAACATGTACGGCATTGAACCATTTAGATTTTGCCATAACGGTTATGCCCGTGGCAGCTTTAAGCTGTTCAATATAATTTTCGTTTACGGGAACATCGCGCTCGTCTATTTCAATATTCTGAGCCGTTTTTCTATCAATGGCATCTTGGGATAAAATAGAAATTGGATTGGCCAATTTTGTGGAAACATCTTGCTTGTCCGTTAAGTATACCCAAGCATTTTCCTGTGCGTTTAGGGTGAAATTAGCCCAAAGACACCCTAATAGAATAACAATTTTTTTCACCTGACTTGTTTTTAGTTGGTTGCAAGTTAATAAATTACACCCGAACCTACTAATTCATTTTTTAAATACCAAGCCACAAACTGGCCTTCGGTTATGGCGGACTGTAAATTTTTAAAGGCGACGTACATACCTTCTTCTACTTTATAAAGCGTAGCATCTTGAAGCGGCTGCCTGTAACGTATCCTGGCCTCGACCTGCATGGTTTCATCTTCTTTTAAGGCCAAATCCTCCCGAACCCAATGTATATCGGTGTTAGCAACAAAAAGTGCTTTTTTAAACAAACCGGGGTGTTCTTTGCCCTGCCCCGTGTAAATTATATTGTTTGCGACATCGGTATCGATAACAAATAAGGGCTCGACCATTCCGCCTACGCCCAAGCCTTTCCGCTGGCCTTTGGTAAAATAATGGGCGCCTTGGTGTTTGCCCACGATTTTTCCATCGTTTAAATTATACTTTATTTTTCTGGATTGGTATTGCAGTTTTTCCTCGGTTGAACGAAATTCGGGAACTGCTTCGGCATATAAAGCATTAGTACTGGAAACCTCGACAACAAGGCCTTCTTTGGGCTGTAATTGCTGTTGAAGAAAATCGGGCAGTTTTACCTTGCCTATAAAACAAAGTCCTTGGGAGTCTTTTTTTTCTGCGGTAACCAAATCCAACTTAGCGGCAATTTTCCTAACCTCGGGTTTTGTAAGCTCGCCTATTGGGAATAATGATTTTGCTAATTGTTGCTGCGACAACTGGCACAGAAAATAGGATTGGTCCTTGTTGCCATCGACCCCCGTAAGTAGTTGGTATATGTCCTTACCCGCTTTTTTAATGGTTCCTTTACGGCAATAATGCCCCGTGGCTACGTAATCGGCGCCAAGTTCCAGGGCTATATCCATAAATACATCGAACTTAATTTCCCTGTTGCACAGCACGTCGGGGTTTGGCGTTCGGCCTTGTTCGTATTCCTTGAACATGTAATCTACTATGCGTTCTTTGTACTGCTGGCTTAAATCGACCGTTTGAAAGGGAATACCGAGTTTTTCGGCTACCAGCATGGCATCGTTGCTATCGTCCAACCACGGGCATTCGTTGGAAATGGTAACCGAATCGTCGTGCCAATTTTTCATAAACAAGCCAATAACCTCGTAGCCCTGCTGTTGCAACAAATATGCTGCTACGCTGGAATCGACACCTCCTGAAAGCCCTACTATAACTCGTTTCATTCTTCAAAAAATTATTTTGCAAAGATAATGATTAATTTTGTTCGGGTTTCGGGTTTCGGGTTTTGCTTAAAATTCCTTTTGTTCTTTTAGTTTTCCGTTTTCGTAGAATTTCCAAAGCCCCGATTTTTTATCGTTTTTGTATTGGCCTTCTGCGGTTAGCTCGCCTTTTGCCGAATATTGTTTGGCTATCCCTTCTAATTTTCCTTCAATATAGCTTAGCTCGCTTATTAACACGTTTTCTTTTGAATATAGCATGGATTGGCCGTTCAATTTTCCATTTTTATAGTGTTGGGTTTCGGCTATTTTTCCATTGGGGTAATACACGGTACGCTCGCCCGATAAATTTCCCGAATTATCGTAATGCTCGATCGTTAGCAGTGCGTTGGAGTCTTTTTGGTAATAGGCCCAGGCACCAATATAGGTTTTGCCCTGCATGTTGCCCTGGCTTATTGTTTTTCCGTTGGAAGCCAGGAATTTTACCTCGGCAATATCGGTATCGGGGCTAAACAGTTTGGTTGCCGTTAAAACGGGTTTGCCTTTTATGTTTTTATAAAATTTGAACAACCCGGTTTCCTTGCCGTGCAAAAATTCGCCTTCGTAGCGCAAAACCTCCGTTCCTTCAAAATTTTTCTTCCAAATACCGTGGCGTTTGCCGTTGGCATCTAACTGGTTTGTGGTTTGCGAAAAAACCATAAAACCAAGACACAAATGAATGCCTATTATTAGTGTTTTTGTAGTTATTTTTTTTAACATTAGTTACTGTTTTAATCTATAAACCGCTAAGATTTTAAAACCTTGCAGGATTGTGTTTGCCATACAAAAAAGCCGCCCAAACAGGCGGCTTTAAAATTACTTTTTACGCTTTTGTTGGGTTTGGCGTTGTTGTTCGGCCTGCTCCATCATTTCTTTCATTTTTTGTTGGAAACGGCTTTCTTTTTTTGGCTTCTTTTTATTTTCCTGAATTTGGGCATGGATTTTATCCTCATCCAAAATATAGTTTTTAATTACCAAGATAATACCAATACTAATAAGGTTGGACACAAAGTAGTACAAACTCAAGCCCGAGGCGTAGTTGTTAAAGAAAAACAGCATCATTATTGGCGAAAAGTACATCATGTACTTCATCATTTTGGCCATATCGGGCATGCCTTCCTGCGTGGGTTGCGATGCCATTTGGTCGCCCGTAGTTAAGCGCATGTAAAAGAAAATAGCCACCGATGCCAATATGGGGAACAAACTTACGTGATCGCCATAAAACGGGATTTTAAAGGGTAGTTCGGCAATGGTATCATAGGACGATAAATCGTCGGCCCACAGGAATTTTTTCTGCCTTAAATCGAACATCGAGGGAAAAAACTGGAACAGCGCATAAAATACGGGCAATTGTATTAATGCCGGTATACAGCCCGCCATAGGGCTTGCTCCCGCTTTGGTTTGCAGCGCCATGGTTTCTTGTTGCGCCTTCATTTTGTTGTCCTTGTACTTTTCGCGTATTTCGTCCAGTTCGGGCTTTAAAATTTTCATTTTGGCCTGCGACAAAAACTGCTTGTACTGCACGAACGACATAAGCAGCTTAATTAAAATAGTCATAACAATAATGGCTATACCATAAGGCAAAAAGCTACTTAAAAAGCTAAATAGCGGAATAAACAAATAACGGTTTATCCACCCGAAAATACCCCAGCCCAGTGGCACCAGCTCATCTAAATTTCTACCGTAGGCATCCAACAGTTTATAATCGCTGGGGCCATAAAACCAATCCATGTTTTGGTTAAGCTCGCCACCCGAAAGCGCCAAGGGCATTTTGGCCGTAAAGGCTTTGGTGTACAGGGTATCCACATCTTCGTCCAATACCAAATTTTTGGCCGTTAGGGTCGTGGTTTTAAACGGTGTATCGGTTAGTAATACCGACGAAAAGAAGTGTTGTTTATAGCCAATCCACGTAACATCCTCAATGGTTTCCTCGGAATCCCTTGCGCCCGTGTAATCGTCTTTTCCGCCATCGTATTCGTAATGAATATCGGTGTATCGGTTTTCGTAGCTAATACTTTTGGCATGGCGATAACCTTTTAAGTCCCAATCGAGGTTAATAGGCTGCGAGGCGTTAAACACATCGCTTAAACCTTGCGAACGCAGGGTAAAGCCCATCATGTAATCGCCTTGTTTTATTTCGTAGCGGTATTCCAAAAACTTACTTTCGGATACTTTTAGCTTCATGGAAACCACGGTAATATCGCCGTTTTTGGTTACCGTTGGTTCGAACAGCAAATCCTTGGTGTTTAAAATACGGCTGTCGGTTGTTCCAAAATTAATATTGAAATTGGCATTGCCATCCTTTATTAAATAGATGGGTTGGTTGTTGAAATCGACAAATTCCTTCAGTTTAACTTCGGATAAATAACCGCCCTTATTGCTGAATTTTAGGGCAAGAATATCGCTTTCAACAGCGGTTTCGCCTTCCGTGGTTTTTATTGCCGAATAGGCAAAAGCACCCAATTTATTTTTTAGGCCTACAAGTTTTAACGAATCTGAAAGTTGTTCGGGTTGCTGAAAATCTTGCGCCGTGGTTGTAAGTGTGTCTTGTTGCTCTTGCGCCTTTTGCTGGGCTTCAACTTGTTCTTGCTTGGCTTTTTCTTGAGCTTCAAGCTCTTCTTGGGAGGGTTGGTTTTGCCAAAGCATAAACATTAATATTCCGAAAATAAGCACAAAGCCTATTACCGAATTCAGGTCTAATTTCTTTTCTTCCATTTATACGTTTTATATTTTTTTTTGATGTGGTTTCGACAGGCTCAGCCAACGATTTAATTCATTTCGACACGTTTCAATACATTCAACATATGAACTCAGCTATCGATTTTGAAATTTTTATCGTTTCAAAAAATTTTTATTTGTTATTCAAAAAACAATCCAATTTTAATTTTGTGCCAATCTGGCATTTGTATTTTTCTTTTTAAAGTTTAGGGCCGCCTTAACAAAGCCCACAAATAAGGGGTGCGGATTGGCTACGGTACTTTTATATTCGGGGTGGTACTGTACGCCCACAAACCAAGGATGGCTGGGCAGTTCCACGATTTCCACCAAGCCCGTATCGGGGTTTAGGCCTGTGGCTTTCATGCCTGCGGCCTCAATGGCTTCTTTATATTTGCCGTTAAACTCGTAGCGGTGCCTGTGGCGTTCGCTTATATGCTCGGATTTGTAAATGTTGCTTACTATGCTACCCATTTTCAAATCGCAGTTCCAAGCGCCTAAACGCATGGTGCCGCCCTTGTGGGTTACGGTTTTCTGGCTTGCCATTAAATCGATTACCGGGTTTTTGGTATTGGGCGTCATTTCGGTCGAGTCGGCATCTTTTAAACCGAGAACGTTTCTGGAAAACTCGATAACCGCCATTTGCATGCCCAAACAAATTCCGAAATAGGGAATATTGTTTTCGCGCACGTACTTTACGGCATCAATTTTGCCTTCTATGCCACGCTCGCCAAATCCGGGCGCTACCAAAACGCCGTCGAGGTGCCCCAGTTTTAAGGCCACGTTGTCTTGGTTTATGTATTCGGAGTGTACCGATTCTACATTTACCTTTACCTCGTTTTCGGCCCCGGCATGGATAAAGGCTTCGAGAATAGATTTATAGGAATCCTGCAACTCTACATATTTCCCAATTAAACCAATGGTTATTTCTGTTTTAGGGTTTTTATGGCGTTTTAAAAAGGCATTCCATTTGGCAATATCGGGGGTTGAGGATTTTAAGCCTAATTTTTTAAGTACCACTTTATCCAAGCCTTGTTCCAACATTAAATTGGGCACATCGTAAATGGTCGAGGCATCGATGGATTGTATTACGGCTTCTTCCCTAACGTTACAGAACAATGCTAATTTACGGCGCAAATCGGCTGGTAAATCGTGCTCGGTACGGCATACCAAAATATCGGCCTGTACGCCGCTTTCCATTAGGGTTTTTACGCTGTGCTGCGTGGGCTTGGTTTTTAGTTCGCCCGCTGCGGCCAAAAACGGCACTAAGGTTAGGTGGATAACAATGCCGTTATTTTCGCCCAAATCCCAGCGTAATTGGCGTACGGCCTCGATGTATGGCAGGGATTCTATATCGCCTACCGTGCCGCCGATTTCGGTTATAATAATATCGTAATCGCCAGACTTGCCAAGTTGTTGGATGCGGTGTTTAATTTCGTCGGTTATATGCGGAATAACCTGAACGGTTTTTCCAAGGAATTCGCCTTTGCGTTCTTTTTCAATAACACTTTGGTAAATACGCCCCGTGGTTACGTTATTGGCTTGGCTTGTGGGTACGTTTAAAAAGCGCTCGTAGTGGCCCAGGTCCAAATCGGTTTCGGCACCGTCTTCGGTAACGTAACATTCGCCATGCTCGTAGGGGTTTAGTGTTCCCGGGTCTACGTTAATGTACGGGTCTAACTTTTGAATGGTTACACGGTAACCCTGTGCCTGTAATAATTTGGCCAGCGAGGCCGCTATAATGCCTTTTCCTAATGAAGATGTAACGCCTCCGGTTACAAAAATGTATTTTGCTTTACTTGTCATGTTGCGCTTTTAAACGCAGGCAAATTTACAAAATTAAAACAGTTATTTAAGAAAAGATTTTTAGTTATTTATTTGGGGTTATCAACAAAAAAACAAGGACTGCTAAAATACAGGCTGCCCTTGTTTTTTTGATTAACGAAATTATGAATTTGTTAATTGTTATCGGGTTTTAATTCAATGCTACTCGTTTACCACCAACCTAAAGCCTTCGCCGTGGATGTTTAAAATTTCCACTTTTTCGTCCTGCTTTAAGTATTTTCGCAACTTGGCTATGTACACGTCCATACTGCGGGAGGTAAAGTAATTATCGTCGCGCCATATTTTGGTGAGTGCCAATTCGCGTGGCATTAAATCGTTTTCGTGCAAGGCCAATAGGCGTAATAATTCGTTTTCTTTTGGCGATAGTTTTATGGGTTCGCCACCGTTGAAACGCAAAAATCGCAGTTTGGAGTTTAAATCGAAACGCCCGATTTTAAATTCGAATTGTTTACTGTCGGAAACCGTTTCGGTAGCCTTGCGCTGCATAATGGCCTTTATTTTCATGAGCAGCACCTCGCTGTCGAAGGGTTTGTTCAGGTAGTCATCGGCGCCTACTTTGTAGCCTTTTAGCACGTCTTCCTTCATGGTTTTGGCGGTTAGGAACACGATTGGTACATCGGTGTTTTTTTCGCGTATTTCTTTTGCTAACGTAAAACCGTCCTTATAGGGCATCATAACGTCCAAGATGCACAAATCGAAATCGTCTTTTTTAAATTTCTCAAAGCCTTCCATACCGTTTTTGGCGTGGGTAACGTCGTAATCGTTCATAACGAGATAGTCCTTGAGAATGGTTCCAAAATTCGGGTCGTCTTCTACCAGTAATATTTTCTTTTTAATTTCTTCCATAATTTATGATATTAACGGAAGCTTGATTATAAACGTGCTTCCTTTGTCTTTTTCACTTTCTACCGATACGTGGCCTTGGTGGTCGTCCACAATGCTTTTTACATAGGCCAAGCCCAAGCCGTGCCCTTTTACGTTGTGGATGTTTCCGGTGTGCTCGCGGTAAAATTTTTCGAACACCCGCTTTACGGCAACTTTGCTCATGCCGCTGCCATGGTCCTTGATTTTTAATAATATGTTGTTGCCAATATTTTCGGTATACACCTCGATTTCGGGTGCATTTGGCGAATATTTTATGGCATTGTCCAATATGTTAACAATAACGTTTGTAAAGTGGCTTTCGTTTGCAAGTACCGAGGTGTTAGTGGCGTTTAAGGCTGTTTTTATGTGGCCTTGGCGGTCTTCCACGATAAGCTCGACGTGGGTTAGGGCGTCTTCTATCAACTCGTGCAAATCCAAGCGTTCTTTACTTATGTTAAGTTCTTTTTTTTCTAATTTAGATATTCTTAAAACGTTTTCCACTTGGGCGTGCATGCGTTTGTTTTCTTCCTTTATCATGGACAAATACCGCATGACCTTATCCTTATCGCCAATAATTTTCGGGTTTTTTATGGAGTCCAATGCCAAATTAATGGTGGCTATGGGTGTTTTAAACTCGTGGGTCATGTTGTTGATAAAGTCGGTTTTTATTTCGGAAATACGGCGCTGTTTTACTAACTGGTATAAAGTACTGGAATAGGCTATTATTATAATTAGCGTAAAAATAATCGATAACATTACCATGCCCAAGATACCGGAAAGAATAAACTTTTTTCCATGGGGAAAGTTTACCAAAAGCCTGTAAAGGCTTCTGTTGTTTTCGTCGTAAAAAATAGGAACGCTAAAGTTGTCGGCCTTATTTTCAAAACCGTTGCTTTTTACTTTTGTTGCCAAATCGCCGCTGTAAATGGCAAATTCAAAATCGGTGTTAATACTGTCCTTTATTAGCCGTTCCTTTAACAGCCCTTGTATTTTATCGGCCGAAACCCGCTGATGTATGGGGTACGATTTGGACAGGGCCTTAAAACTTTTTTCGAAATTAATGCGCTGGGCATCGGGCATAATACCGCTACGGATAATTTTGGCTATGGGGTCGCGTATTATTTGTTTGTTTTCAACGTTGATGTTCCTATAGCTTTCCATGGACGATGCTCCTATTATTGAGGAAACATCGAGACTATCTAAACCTATGTCAAAGAGCGAGGATGTTAATTTGTAATTGTCCTCCAACACATTGCTCCTGTAAATAAGCGTTTCTTTTGTGTTGTTGTTTTGCTGGTAGATAAACAGTTGCGACACGGCTGTTGAATCGACGTTTTCCTGACTGCTTATCAGGTTTTGGAACTTATCGAAATAGGTTGAAATTTCGTTTTCCTGTATGTTGTTGGACACGTAGTTTAAAGCCTTGTCGACATTAAACCTAAACCGTGCTTTTTCGTTTTCTACCGCTCCCTTTATATAGTACATTTGAACGAATATAATCCCGATTAGGGACAGGCTCATTAATACGATTAGGAGGACAAACAGTTTTTTACTCATTAAGGTCAAAATTACTATTTTAACATTTAGCCGTAGGGGGTTTTAACCTTACATTAACAAAAATGTTAAAATTTTTCGATTAACTATTCTTACCAATAATTGTGTTGTGGATATGGCACACTTGGGCTTGGGTGTTTGCCAACAGGGTGTTTTTAATAACGTAATCGGACAGTTTTATTTTATGCTCGTCCGTCCATTGGTTTTGCATAATGGCGTTTATTTTATCCTTGGTCGTGGTATCGCGCTTTAACACGCGCTCAATACGCATTTTTTTGGGCGCTACAACCGTTATAACGGCATCGCATTGTTTGTAGTTGCCGTTTTCGAACAGTATGGCGGCTTCTTTTATAACATAGGGCGTTTTTTGTTTTGAAACCCATTTTTTAAAATGATTGGCCACTTTGGGGTGCACTATGGCGTTCATTTTTTCGAGATACGTTTTATCGTTAAAAATAATATTGGCAATAAACGGGCGGTTTAATTGATCTTCGGTATAGGCCCTTTTGCCAAAAAGCGCTATAAGTTTCCGCTTAATTATTTTTGAAGTTACCATGAGTTTTTTAGCCTCGTCGTCGGCAATATAAACGGGTATGCCCAAGTTTGAAAACATGGTGGCCACGGTTGTTTTTCCGCTACCAATCCCTCCTGTAAGCCCTATTATTTTCATGGTTTACTGTTTTTTCTCATTTCACGATAATAAACTCAACATGTTGGTTGCCTATACTTACACGTTTGGCCTGTTTTGGCGCTTTTACCAATTTTGGGGTTAAAAAGGACTGCCCTTTTATTAACGTATTAAAATCGCAAACCGCTTTAAAATCGGTTTCGGTTATACCGTTAAATTGGCTTAAACTAACATAATACGTTACATTTATTTTTTTAGGGAAGAATTTTATTTTAAGGCCTTCGGGAATATTAACCACCTCGACCGGGATTGTTAAGGTGCCTTCCGTAAATTTTTCAACTTGGGCGCTTAAAACTGCACTGGAAGCAGAAAATTTAAGGCTTTCGGAAACTTTTGGGAGTTTTAATTTCACGGCTTGGTTAATATTGGCTTTAGCATCTTTTAAAATAACTTGCTCGGTTTCAGCACTTTTAATTTTTGAAACTATTTCCGCAGCCCCAATAACAGTTACCGAATCGGGCTGCAGCACGTAATCGTCCAGCACGTCGTACCCCAAACTATACGTAATTTTCGATTTTAACTTTATGGGTATTTTTTTTACCATGTTAACATCGAACCTAAAAAACAAGGTGTCCGGATTTATATTAAACAATTCCACATTTTTGTTAAATTGGGTATTGCCCACATAAGCGGCCGATTTGTGCCAAACAAAAACCGAATCCTTTTTATAAACGTCCTTACTAAAATCCACCGTTATTTTTGGCTGCCCAATATAATAGCCCAACCACCTAAAACCATTGGTTTTTAGGGTGGCTTCCAAAACGGTTGAATCGTTTAAAACCACAATATCGTCTGGCACGTTTAATGTTTCCACCTTAATGGGAATGGTGTTGGTGTAAAACTTTGATAGCTTTGTTAATATTAAAATAGAAAACGCCAAAAACAAGAACAAAAAAAACACGTGAATCCGTTTTGTTCTTATGGACGCCAATAATTCCGATTTTAACTTTTTAAGCATTACGATTTAAAAAACAAGTTAGGAAAATACACTTCCGGTTTTTTGTTGAAAACAGCAACAGCAACGGTCGATTTTAAAAACCCAAAACCATAGCCAAAAAACTGTACCGTTATGGCCACAAGCGATAAAAAAGCAACCCATATATTTTTAGTTGAAATTAGCGCCAAAACAAAAGCCACAACATAATACACAAGATAAAGCAAAAACGGCCATTTAATACCAAACAAAAACAACAAAACCGACAATAACAGCCCCATGCTAAAACACGTAGGAAACCAATAGGTTATTTTTTTTGTTGAAGGGTGCCACTTGTTAAGTATGGGGCGCACCAAGCCAAATTTATTAACCTGTTTATAAAATTTGCGCCACGATATCCGACGTTTGTGGTATACGTAAGCCTCGGGAATTAAAGCAGTTTTAAAGCCCAAATACCACAAACGGATGGACAAATCGGGGTCCTCGCCCGGATGTATTAAACCAAAACCGCCCGAGGCCAAAAACGCCTTTTTGGAAAGCCCCATATTAAAACTACGGGGCTGAAAAGTATTTACGCTATTTGTATTGCCCCGAATGCCGCCCGTGGTAATAAACGAGGTCATAGCAAAATTAATAGCCTTTTGCAAAGCCGTAAACGATTGGTGCGCCGTATCGGGGCCGCCAAAGCAATCGACATAATTTTTTTCCAAGCCCGCTTTTGCTGCGGTTAAATAATGGGGCGGCAAAATACAATCGGAATCCAGAATGATAAAATAATTACCTTTTGCCCTTTGCATGCCGTAGTTTCGGGAATCGCCAGGCCCTGAATTTTCTTTAAAATAATATGAAATATCGAGCTTACCGCTATATTTTGCTACAATTTCTTTTGAGGGTATATTAGAACCATCTTCAACAATTACAATTTCAAACGGCAAATCGGTTTCCATTTTGGAAAAACTTTGCAAAAGCTCGTCCGTTTCGTCAGGACGATTGTAAACGGGGATAATAAACGAAAACTGTAATTGCATGCACAAATGTAACTAATACCAATTTCACATCAAAACGAGCCTTATTATTTTGTTCTTTTGCACTTATGCTTTGTTAAAAAACATCGTCGTAGCTACGGCTATGACTCATTTTTTCGCCTTGCCTAAGCACAAAATATTCAAAATAATTTAAGGCGCATTTCAATATAAAATTGGTATCATACCAACCAAAAATGCGAAGCAATTTGTAACAACAAAATACTTCGCATTGTTTTATTTTCAGGATTGTTTTTAGCGATACCGCCTCATTCTCAATTCCTTCTTACAAACTACTTATTTTCAACCCCATCGATAAAGCCCTGCATAACCGCATCGCTAACGCCCATATTGCTAAAACCGCCATCGTTGTACAGGTTTTGCAGGGTTACGCGCTTGGTTAGGTCGCTAAACAAGGTTACGGTATAGTTGGCGCAATCCAAAGCGGTGGCGTTGCCAAGTGGCGACATTTTATCGGCATAGGCAATAAACCCGTCGAAGCCTTTTACGCCACTACCAGCCGTGGTTGGCGTTGGCGATTGCGAAATGGTGTTAACACGCACCTTTTTGTCGCGCCCAAAAAAGTAACCAAAACTGCGGGCAATACTTTCCAAATAAGCCTTGTTGTCGGCCATATCGTTATAATCGGGAAACACACGCTGCGCCGCCATATAGCTTAAAGCCACAATGCTGCCCCACTCGTTCATGGCATCGGCCTTGTAAAGGGTTTGCATAACCTTATGGAAGGACATAGCCGATACATCGGTACCTTTTTGGGTCCACTCGTAATTTTGGTCGGTGTAGTGCTTGCCTTTGCGCACGTTAATGGACATGCCTATGGAGTGTAGCACAAAATCCAACTTACCGCCAAGAATTTCCATTGATTTTTCAACCAAATTCTGTAAATCTTCTAAAGAAGTGGCATCGGCAGGAATAATTTGTGCCCCTGTTTTTTCGGCCAATTCGTTTATTTGCCCCATGCGCATGGCCACGGGAGCGTTTGTTAGCACAAACTTGCCCCCTTCTTCATGAACGCGTTCGGCTGTTTTCCAAGCAATTGAATTTGAATCTAATGCGCCAAAAATAATACCTCGTTTTCCTTTTAGTAAGTTATACATATTGTTGTATTTATATGTTAGTTGATTGGTTTTCTTAATTTTTACGGGCTAAAAATACTAAATTTTAAGTTTTGCACCTTGTTTTTTTAATTTAATAACTCCTTGGCGTGGGCAATGGCCGACGACGACAGCTCCACCCCGCCCAGCATTTGGGCAATTTCCACAATACGTTGGTCGTGGTTTAGCTTAACCAAATTGGTTTGGGTAACCTCGTTTACGTCTTCTTTATAAACCTTAAAATGCGAATGCCCCTTAGCAGCAATTTGCGGTAGGTGCGTAATGGAAAATACTTGCATGGTTTTGCTCATTTGCAGCATAATATCGCCCATTTTATTGGATATTTCGCCCGAAACCCCTGTATCGATTTCATCGAACATAATGGTTGGCAATTGTATGTATTTGGCCAAAATGGATTTTATGGCTAGCATAATCCGGGACAATTCGCCACTGGAAGCGGCTTTTTTTAGTTCGTTATAGTTGCCGCCCTTATTGGCCGAAAACAAAAACAAAAGCGCGTCCTTGCCGTTGCTTAAAAATTCGTTTTGAGAATTAACCTCTATTTTAAACTGCGCATTGGGCATGCCCAAGTCCATTAAAATAGTTTCTAATTGTTGTTTTAGCTCGGGGATAATTTGGGTACGGGTGACGTTTATGGTTTGCGCAATAGCATTCAATGTATTGGTTTGGGCTTCGATTGCCTGCTGTTTTTGGTGAATGGCCTCGTCAAGATTTTCGGTTACCGCTACTTTTTCTTCTAACTTGTTTTTTATTTCTATTAATTCTTGAATACCACTAACCACATGTTTTTGCATTAAATCATGCCGTTGGCGCAATTTGGTATCGACCTCCTCCAAACGGTTGGGGTCGGCCTCGATATGGCCTTGCAGCTCGTCCACTTCGGTAAACACATCGTCCAACTCGATTAGGCTACTGTTTATGCGGTTGTACAAATCGATATATTTTGCCGAATAACCCGATAGTTTTTGAAAGGTGTTTTTTAAGGCCGTTACCGCTGAAATGGCGCCCATTTGCTCATCGCTTAAAATATGGTGGGCTTCGGCCAGTTTTTCTTTTATACCTTCAATATTATTTAGGGCTTCGTATTCTTCTTCCAAGGCTTCCAATTCGCCATCGACAAGGTTTGCTTCGGTTAATTCGTTTAACAAAAAGGTGTTGTAGTCGTGCTCCTTAATGGCTTCGGCTTGAAATTCCAAAAGCGATTTCAGGTCTTTGTTTAAACTTTTATAGGTTTTTAGCGCTGCCTTATAATCCTGTAAAATATTGTCGTTTTTGGCCAAGGCATCGATAACCTGAAATTGGAAGGCGTCGCTTGTTAGCGCCAAGGTTTGGTGCTGCGAATGGATGTCGATTAAACGTTCGCCCAAATTTTGAAGGCTGTTTAAATTTACTGGCAAATCGTTTACAAACGCCCTTGATTTTCCCGATGGCAGGATTTCCCTTCGGATTATGGTTTGGGTATCGAAATCTAAATCCTCGGCCTTAAAAAAATCTTCAAGATTGTAATTTGAAATATTGAAAACGGCTTCAATCACGCATTTTTTATCGGAATCCTTTAAACTGCTTAAATCGGCACGCTTGCCCAAAATTAAGGACAAACCGCCAAGAAGTATGGATTTTCCCGCGCCCGTTTCACCTGTAATAATAGAAAACCCGTTGTTAAAATTAACGTGAAGGTTATCTATTAAAGCGTAGTTTTTTATAGAAAGTGATGCTAACACTAATAGTATTTAAAATTGAATTTGGAAACTTAAATATAATGAAAGTACGGTAAAAACGGCAAAATAATTTAGTACTTAATATTTAGCCATTTGCTACTGTGCGTAGGCGCAATTTTTACCAAGGTTTGTTTTAGGGTGGTAATACTAACGCTGGGGCCATCGGCAAAAATTTGTTCGATTTCGTCGGCCTTGGCATCAAAAAACGTGCGTATTACAAAGGCATTTGGCCTACGGCCGTTAATGGCGTTAAATTCTTGTACGGCAGTAGAAACGGCTTGTTTTCCGCTTTGTAAATTATCGCTCATGGTATCCAAGCCCTCACGGTGGTAGCTGTAAAGTACGTGGCGGTATTCTTTATAGGTGGGCGATAAAATATTGTCGATTAGGGCAAAGCGGCTTTGCAAACCATCCTGCAATTTCCAGCCCGCATAGTTTTCCTGCTGCGAATAATTAACTATGGTCTGGGCTTGCTTAAAATAGGCATCGCCCCCATTTTCGGCAAATGTATCGGCATCCAAACCTAAAATCATATACACGTGAAAGGCCAAAACCGATATTAGATTAGATTCGTATTGGTTGGGGCTGAATACCAAGTTTTGATATTCCAAATACCGAAAACCAAAATCCTTATCGTTAAAGTTATAAACGGGCGTACTGTACGACGAGCCGTAAACCGGGCGCGATGACTGCACTTGCAAAGTGGCCTCGAAAAATTCGTTGTTGTATTTTGAAACCGTAATAACCATACTGCAATCAATACGTTCCTGAGGGGCAAATACCCTATTGGTCCATTTGGTATTGTTAACAAACTCGGTTAACTGTTTTTCCAAGGTTTTAAATATCGATAGATTTTCGTTACCGGTTTGCGTGGCGTTTACCAAAACCTTGCAATTTAATTCTTGGGAAAACCCAAAAAAAACACTTAAACAAAAAAAGACGGCTGTTATACTATTACGCATGGGTTTGTTCCATTATTTTATTCAATATATCTTGGGCCACTTCGGCTTTCGATTTTAATTGAAATTCGGTTATTTGTTCGTTGGCATCGATAAAGGTAACTTTATTGGTATCGGTTTTAAATCCGGCGCCTTTATCGTTTAACGAATTTAATACAATTAAGTTTAAATTCTTACGTTTTAGCTTATCTTTTGCGTGTTCCAACTCGTTATTGGTTTCCAAAGCAAAGCCTACAAGGTACTGGTGTTTTTTAATTGCGCCGAGCGAAGCCAAAATATCCTTTGTTTTTACCAACTCCAATATTAACGTATTATCCTGCTTTTTTATTTTGCTATTGGCCATTTCCTTGGGTTTGTAATCGGCTACGGCTGCCGAAAGAATGGCAACATCCACATTGTTAAAGTGTTGGTGGGCGGCGTTGTACATGTCTTCCGCTGAAGTTACGGAAATGGTTTGCACCAAACTATGGGACAGGCTTAAATTGGTTGGTCCCGAAATTAGCACGACCTCGGCACCCAAATTGGCCGCTGCTTTAGCAATTTCGAAACCCATTTTTCCGCTGGAATGATTGCCTATAAACCGCACGGGGTCTATGGCTTCGTAGGTTGGTCCTGCCGTAATTAATATTTTTTTTCCCCGTAAGGGCAGTTGTTTTAAAATATGCTGTTCTACAAAACTTACAATATCTTCGGGTTCGGCCATACGCCCCTCGCCTACCAAACCGCTTGCCAGTTCGCCACTTGTAGCGGGAATCATAATATTGCCGTACATATTAAGCATTTTGAAAGATTGCTTGGTCGTGGCGTGCTTGTACATATCCAAATCCATTGCGGGCGCAAAGTAAACCGGGCATTTAGCCGATAAATAGGTGGCCAGCAATAGGTTGTCGCATACGCCATTAGCCATTTTGGACAAGGTATTTGCCGTGGCCGGGGCAATAATAAACATATCGGCCCAGAGCCCTAACTCAACATGGTTGTTCCAAACGGCGTTATTGTCGTCTTCATTAGTAAACGACGAATAAACAGGGTGTTTTGAAAGTGTAGAAAGGGTTAATGGCGTTACAAATTCCTTGGCGGCGGGCGTTATAACCACCTTGACGTTGGCGCCCGATTTTACCAATACCCTTACAAGCGAAGCAGATTTATAAGCGGCAATACCACCACTAATTCCCAATAGTACGTTTTTGCCGCTTATAACTGACATTTTTGAATTATGCTTTAGTGTCGTCCTGGGTATTTCGGTAATACACCTTGTCCTTTAACCATTCCTGTACGGCAAGGGCATGGGGCTTTGGCAGTTTTTCGTAAAACTTGGAAACTTCGATTTGTTCCTTGTTTTCAAAAATTTCCTCAAGGCTGTCGTTGTACGTGGCAAATTCTTCCAATTTACCGATAAGTTCCTTCTTAATTTCGGTATTTATTTGCTCGGCACGTTTTGCAATAATGGAAATTGACTCGTAAATATTTCCTGTTTGCGCATCAACCTGATTTCTGTCGTACGTTATCGTATTAACAGGAGCTTTTGTTTTTTTTAAGTCCATTTGTTTAACTTTCGGTATTATATTTTGTTAATTCTTGTTCTATGTTTTTTACCATGTCGTCCAAGGCTTTGATGTGCTTGGACTCGGCATATTTTTCTTTAAAAGCCTTATAGTAGTCCTGTGCTATGCGCAACCGCATCGGGCGTTTGTACTCCACACTGTTTATGGCCAGTTTATAGGCGGAGTCCAATCGGTAAAACAGCGCGTCTTCACGCAATGAAGAACCGGGAAACTCGTAAATAAAATTGTCGAACGCTTTTATGGAGGCCTGGTAATCGGAAATGGTGTTGTATTGTTTTGCTATTTCGTAGGCTTTTTTTTCTAACCTAAACTCCAATTCCTTAACCAATTCGTTGGCTTCGGGCATGTATTCGGAGTTACTAAAAACGTTAATAAAATCCTGGAGCTTATCAATAGCTTCTTTGGTTTCCTTTTGGTCCTTGGTATACACGGGGCATAGTTGGTAATAACTTTTTGCCGATAAAAACGAAGCTTCCTCCAACTTTTCGCTTTTAGGGTAACTGGATGCAAAACGCTCGAACTGGTAGCCTGCCGTGTAATAATCGCCTGTTTTATAATAGGACTGGGAATATAGGTACATGAGTTTTTCGGCTTGCGGCTTGCCCCTGTAACTTGGTACTATTTGCGCAAAAAGCCGGGAGGCCTTGGCGTATTTGCCTTGGTTGTACAGCTCCTCGCCCATTTTAAACTTTTCGGCAATATCCTCGTTTTTTAATACTTTTTGATATTCGCTACAAGAGCTTAACAACAAGGCTGTTAGTAGTATGCTGAAAAAATACTTCATAATTTTAAAACAAGGTGCAAAAGTAAGTTAATAATATGGATTTTAAAAATATTTTTAATTGGCTAAGGTAACGTCTTAAAAATAGTACCCGTAAGGTTTAAGTAATATTTAACACCGAAAGCACTATTTAATTTTATTGTATCGATACTTCGCTTCGCTAAGCATGATACGTTCACTTTACCCCACATGGCTAATAAAAGGCATATCAAACAAAAACCACAACCTAAAATGCTTTTACAAAAGCCTCAATTTTTTGTTTTAGCGCATCGGTTGCTGGTACCAAAGGCAGCCTTACCGCGTCCTGACAAAGGTTTAAGGCTTGGAAAACGGCTTTTATCCCGGCGGGGTTGTTTTCTTCAAAAATATACCCAATGGCATCCATTAATTTGAAATGCAACTTATAGGCTTGTTTGGCTTCGCCCTTTAACCCTAAGCGTATCATTTCGGAAAATGTTTTTGGAAATCCTTGCCCGATAACCGAAATTACGCCCGCTCCCCCGGCAAGCACTATGCCCAAGGCCAAATCGTCGTCGCCCGAAATAACCAAAAAGTCCTCGGGCTTGTTTTTTAGTAATTGTAAATATTGCGCCACGTTATTGCCTGCTTCCTTTACGCCTATAATGTTCTTAAAATCGTTGGCCAGGCGCAAGGTGGTTTGCGGCTCGATATTTTTCGAGGTACGCCCCGGCACGTTATAAACAATAACATCTATGGGCGATGCTTGTGCAATAGCCTTATAATGCTGGTAAATGCCTTCCTGTGTTGGTTTGCTGTAATAGGGCGATACGGACAACAGGGCATCGATTTGGGTTAAATCGGTGGTTTTTATTTCGTCCAAAACCTGAACCGTATTATTGCCGCCAATACCCAAAACCATGGGTACGCGACCGTTGTTGGCTTTTGAAACCGTAGCCACAACCGCTTGTTTTTCTTGCTTGGTCAGGGTTACGCTTTCGCCCGTTGTACCGCAAATTACAAGATACTCCACACCGTTTTCGATGTTAAAATTTACAATATTGGCCAGGGCATCGTGGTCTATGCTTAAATCGGTTTTAAAAGGCGTAACCAAAGCAACTCCGGTGCCAAGAAATTTATTGTTCATGCTTACTTTTTTAATATGGTTAGGTATTTAAAAACCTCGTTTTTAAATAGGTTAAATTCGTTTGTTTTCGTTTTTATAATTAAATCGTTTATGCGCTCATCGGCCTGCAAAGTGCCTATTTTAAATTTTGCTTTTGATTGGGCGGTTAACAACTTCAACTCCAAAATATTTTGGGCGTAATAGCTAATTAGCACATCGAAGGGCGTGTTTACAAAATCGGTTAACGCTTTTTCCTTTAGCACGCCCCGCCTTCCAAAATCTTTGGCATTGTAGCATTTTATTCGGCTATTTACGTCTTCTTTATTTTTTTTATTGGTAAAGGCTATTAGTTCAACCTTGTTTTCCTTCAAATTTAAAAGTTTTGTTAGTGTTTTAAATTGCTCTAAATCAGTAAATTCATCTATATTCACAATAACACCTAAACGTTCCACACGACCTTTAGCAACATTTACTTGGCGCTGGCTTAACAATTTGTTTAAATATTTTTTATTAGATTTTTCTTTAAAACCTTTTAAAATCATTATACCTTTATGCTTTGCGCAAAGGTAACAAAAGTAGGCGCAAAAAAATTACTTGAAATTTACAAATTAAATGAATTTTAAATTTTTATCCGCATTTGTTTTAATCGGCTTTTTATACGGCTGCAAACAAACCCCGCAACATTTGGTTAAAATTGAAGGCAAACAGATAAGCATAACCGATAGTTTGGTTGCCAATAAAGCCTTGGACAGCTTTATAGCCCCATACCGAAAGCATATTGAAAAGGATTTGGATAGTGTTTTATCCTATGCCAAAAACGACTATTCAAAATCCGACGGCGCATTAAACTCCACACTGGGCAACTTTTTTGCCGATGCCGTTTATGCGCAGGCCAACCCCATTTTTAACAAACGTACCGGAAAAAATATCGATATGGTACTGCTAAACCACGGCGGCATTAGGGCTATCCTCCCAAAGGGCAATATTACCACCCGAACGGCCTACCAGCTTATGCCTTTTGAAAACAGTATCGTGGTGGTGGCCATGAAAGGCAACTTAGTGGATAGTTTGGCGCATTACCTTGCCAAATCGAAAAAAGCGCACCCTATTTCGAAACTTAAACTTTATATTGATTCCGATTTTGAAATTATCGAAGCGGCCATCAACGGCAAAGCTATTGATAAAAACAAAATTTATTACGTTGCCACAAACGATTACCTATACAATGGCGGCGATGGCATGACCTTTTTTAAGCCCAACGATAGCTTATACGATTTGAATTATAAAGTTAGAAATGCGCTTATAGACTATTTTAAGAAAACCGACACCATAAACCCCGTAATAGACGATAGGTTTAAACAAAAACAACAGTAACATGAACCGAAGGGATTTTTTACAGCAAGCATCGGCATCCGCAGCATTTTTAGGCCTTGGCGGACTTGGGCTTAACGCCTGCTCGGCCACTGCCAATACCACCCAAATAACCATACTGCATACTAACGACGTGCACAGCCACATAGACCCCTTTGGTCCCGAGGACGGCCGGAGCGCCAACAAAGGCGGGGTGGCAAGGCGCGCCAGTTTAATCGATGCCATTAGAAAGGAAAACCCCAATACGCTGCTTTTAGATGCCGGCGATATTTTTCAGGGCACGCCCTACTTTAATTATTACGGTGGCGAACTGGAGTTTAAGCTCATGAGCGCCCTAAAATACGATGCCGCCACCATTGGCAACCACGATTTCGACAATGGCATAAACGGCCTTTACGCCCAATTACCACATGCTAAGTTCGAATTTATATCGGCTAATTACGATTTTTCCAATACCGTAATGAACACCCATGTTAAACCTTATAAAATATTCAACAAAAACAATATAAAAATAGGCGTATTCGGACTGGGCATAAAGTTGGACGGCCTGGTGGACCCGCAAATGTACAAGGAAACCAAATATTTGGACCCCATTGAAACCTCGCAGGACATGACCCGTATTTTAAAGGACGAACAGCAATGCGATTTGGTTATTTGCTTATCGCACTTGGGCTACTATTACAAAAACAGCCCCAACCATATTTGCGACTTAAACTTGGCAAAAAGCACCAAAAATATCGATTTGATTATTGGCGGCCACACCCATACGTTTTTGGACAAACCCACGATTGTTAAGAATTTAGAAAACAAAAACGTTTTGGTTAACCAAGTGGGCTGCTACGGCATTAATCTGGGGCGAGTAGATTTTTATTTCGACAGCAATAAGAACGCAACCTCGAACGGGGCTACTATTATTGTTTAGGTGCTGAAAAAACTACTCTTCTTCTTTAACACCTATTTCCTTATACCTAATATTAAACAATTTCGATTGCTTATAAAAAAACCAATACGCCAACAAATGCAAGGAAACCACCAAAATATGCAATATGTTTTTATTGGAAATATACATTAAGGTTACCCAGATAATTTCAGCAAAAACAATAGACAGCGCACCAAAGAAGAAAAAAAGCGATTTGGTATTATCGTTTACCAAATAATTAAGCAAGGCCACCGATAAAACCGTTACCAAAACAACATTATAGGCAATTTCAATGTATTGTTCGGTGGCAGCCGTCATAAACGGGTCCAAAACATAATTTAGTACATAAACAAGATACGAACTAAGCAACAACAAAACCACAAAATGGATAAAATACTGCTTAAAAACCGTGTTAACGTTTATGGTTTTTGCTATTTCGAATATTAAAAACGTATAAGCCAACAGGTACAGAAAGTTGCCCACGTAATAATTAAACTCGTAAGACGTGTAGGGTTCTATAAAAATTAACAAATCCGAAATAGAGTAAACAATAAAAAAACCACTAAGTAAAATCGATTTGCGCTTAATGCTTAAAAAATACAGTACCGTAATTAAAGGCAGCACCAATGCCGCGAGTTTTTCCGATAAATTTTCATTGCCTTTAAGCTGAAAAATTACCGAAAGCCCAAAGGCAACACATATCAATATTACGATAAACCTATCTTTTTTCATAGCTGGTTAAGGTCTATGCAAAAGTAGGCTTTTAATACTTGTAAACGATAAAAAACATGTTTTTATCGACAAAAAAAACATAATTAACCTATTCTTTGTAAAAATTCAGCTTCACTAATGATTTCAATATTTAAATCTTCGGCTTTCTGTTTTTTGCTTGGTCCCATTTTGTCGCCCGCCACGATAAAACTGGTTTTAGCCGAAATAGAACTGCTTACTTTACCTCCATTATCCTCAATAAGTTTTTTCAACTCATCGCGCCCAACGGTTTCAAAAACCCCGGTTACCACAATGCTCAAACCTTTTAAAATATCGGTTTGCCCTTCAAGTTGCTCGGCCGACATTTCCAGCCGAACCCCAAATTGTTTTAACCTATTAACAATATGGATGTTTTCTTCGGAAGAAAAGAAGACTTTTACGCTTTCGGCTATTTTCACCCCAATTTCATCTACATTAACCAAGGCCTCTTCCGTAGCTTCGGCTATCGCATCGATAGTTTTATAATGTTTGGCCAGTTTTTTTGCTACGGTTTCGCCCACGTACCGAATGCCCAAGGCGTACAAAACACGCTCGAAAGGCACTTGTTTTGAAGTTTCGATACCTTTAATTAAATTATCGGCGCTTTTTTCGGCCATGCGCTCCAAGGGGATAATTTGTTCTTTTGTTAATTCGTATAAATTGGAATAGTTTTTAATTAAACCTTCGTTAACCAAAAGCGCCACTGTTTCGCCTCCCAAGCCTTCGATATCCATGGCTTTTCGGGAAATATAATGTTGTATGCGACCAACAATCTGGGGCTTGCAACCATTGTAATTTGGGCAATAATGTTGTGCCTCGCCTTCAACCCTAACCAAAGGCGTTTGGCATTCGGGGCAGTGCGCAATGTACTGTGTAGACTGCGAATTTGCGGGCCTTTTATTTAAATCGACACCTAAAATTTTGGGGATTATTTCACCTCCTTTTTCAACAAAAACGGTATCGCCCACCCGAATATCCAATTTTTCTATTTGGTCGGCATTGTGCAGCGAAGCCCTTTTTACGGTAGTTCCGGCAAGCTCTACGGGTTCGAGATTAGCCACCGGTGTAATAGCCCCGGTACGCCCCACTTGGTAGCTTATACCATTTAGTTGGGTTGACACCTGTTCGGCCTTAAATTTATAGGCCATGGCCCAGCGCGGGGCTTTGGCGGTATAGCCCAATTCTTCTTGTTGCGGAATACTATTTACCTTAATAACCACGCCATCGGTTTCGTAGGGCAAGTCGTGGCGGTGTACGTTCCAATATTCAATAAATTCCAAAACTTCATCTAAAGAATTTGCCAATTTGGCTACCGTTGGCACTTTAAAGCCCCACTGTCGGGCGTGCTCCAAGCTTTCAAATTGGGTGGCAATACCGAGGTTGGCCCCTGTTAAATTATATAGTAAACATTCCAAGGGTCGTTTGGCCACTTCGGCGCTATCTTGCAATTTTAGGCTACCGGAGGCGGTATTTCTTGGGTTTCGGTAGGGCTCCTCGCCTATTTCAATACGTTCCTCGTTCATTTTATTAAACCCTTCGAAGGGCAGGATGATTTCGCCCCGAATATCGAATTTTTCGGGATAATTGCCCGTTAACTGCAAGGGTACCGATTTTATGGTTTTTATGTTGGCCGTTACGTTATCGCCCTGAACGCCATCGCCACGGGTTACGGCTTTTAGTAATTTGCCGTTTTCGTAGGTAATGCTTATGGATGCGCCGTCGTATTTTAGTTCGCAGGTGTATTGGATATTGCCGTCGACAAGTTTTTTTATGCGGGTTTCCCAATCCACTAAATCGGCTTTGGAGTACGAATTGTCCAACGAATACATACGGTGTTCGTGTACTACGGTTTCAAAACTTTTGGTTATTTGGCCGCCCACGCGCTGGGTTGGCGAAGTTGCATCGAAAAACTCGGGATACTGGGCTTCCAAGACTTGGAGTTCCTTTAGTTTTAAATCGAATTCGTAATCGCTTATCGTGGCGTTGTCCAACACGTAATAATTATAGTTGTGCTGTTTAAGCGCATTGCGTAATTGGAATATTTTTTCTTTTGCTGTCATGGTTGCGGTTTGTTTTTTTCGGCTACTATCATTCTGTCTTTTTTAAACATATCCTGCTTTAGTTCGATATTTTTAAATTTGTTTTCGGCTAACAAATGTACCGTTTCATTTCCAAAAAATTCATTTATTTCAAAAAACAACAATCCCTTTTCCGTTAGGTTCGATTGGGCAAATCGTGCAATGGCCTTGTAGAAAATTAACGGTTTATTATCTTCAACAAAAAGTGCCAAATGCGGTTCGTTGCTTAAAACGTTGGGTTTCATAAGCTGTTTTTCCTGCATGCGCACATACGGCGGATTAGACACGATTATATTAAATGTTTGATTTGAAATTTCCTCGGGCAAGGTTTCAGTATTTAAAATATCGGCCTCGACAAATGTAATTTCCACTGTATTGGTTTTAGCGTTTTCCTTTGCTACCCGTAAAGCCAAACGGCTAACATCCAAAGCAAAAACCTTGGCATTGGGCAGATTTTTGGCTAGGGAAACGGCAATGCAGCCGCTGCCCGTACCTATGTCCAAAATAGTTATGGGCGTTTCTTTTCCGGCTTTTTCAATAACAAGCGCTACCAACTCCTCGGTTTCGGGGCGCGGTATTAGGGTGTTTTGGTTTACTTTAAAACGCAGTCCAAAAAATTCGGTTTCGCCCAAAATGTACTGTATCGGGTATTCCACCTTTAACAAGGTTAAAGCGGCCATGAGTTTCGCGCTATTTTCAACCTTTAAATTGGGGTTCAAAGCTAAGTTCAGTCTGGAAACGCCATAATAGGCTTCCGTTAGCATAAAGAAAAAACTATCAACTTCATTTTGCCCGTAAATGCTGTTTAGTTCTAAATGGAATTTATGCTGGATTTCTTTTAACACCATATATTATTATCAACTTCAAAGATATTTTAATTTATTCGGAATTAAAATCCGTTGGTTATATTTGTCTTTTAAAAATTGAAATTTCGATGATTAAACTAAAATCCGCAACCTTGCTCGCTTTAATTTGTTTAGCACTATTCGGTTGCAAACTTACCGAAAAACCCGAATTTTTAAATATTGAAAACATTAGGGTTTCCGAGTCTACCGCCAACGCCATTACCGTTACGGCCGATGCCCTGTTTTTAAACCCCAACGATATTGGCGGCAATTTAAAAACCGACAATATTAAAATACTTTTAAACGACAGCGAAATTGCCTCGGTTTCGACCGAAAGTTTCGACGTACCGGCAAAAGGCGAGTTTTCCATTCCGCTAACCGCCGTTATTCCCAAGGACAACCTTTTCAGCAATAAAAATTTAAGCGGTTTGCTGGGCGGTTTGCTGTCCAACAAAATAACGGTGCAGTACAAAGGCGATATTGTTTACAAGGCTTTCGGGATGTCGTACACCTACGCCGTGGACGAAACCGAAACTATTAAAATAAAGCAAGGCAAACTTGAATAACCACGAACATTACATAAAACGCTGTATAAATATTGCCATAAACGGGCTGGGCAGCACCCGCCCCAACCCCATGGTAGGCTGCGTTATCGTGGTAGGCAACACCATTATTGCCGAGGGTTACACCAGCGCTTACGGCAGCAACCACGCCGAGGTTAACGCCATAAATGCCGCGGCCGACAAAACCCTTTTACAACAAGCCACTCTTTACGTAACCCTGGAACCCTGCTCGCATTACGGCAAAACGCCGCCGTGCAGCGATTTAATTATAAAGCACAAAATACCCCGTGTTGTTATTGGCTGTTTGGACGACAATGTTTTGGTAGCGGGAAAGGGCATAAAAAAACTAAGGGAAGCGGGCTGCAAGGTTACCGTTGGCGTTTTGGAAGCCAAATGCAAGGCGCACCACAAACGTTTTTTTACCTTCCACAACAAAAAACGCCCCTATATCATTTTAAAATGGGCGCAAACCGAGGATGGTTTTATTGCCCCAAAAACCAAAAACAAACAAAAACCGGTTTGGATAAGCAATAGCTTTTCCCGACAGCTAACCCACAAATGGCGTACCGAGGAACAAGCTATTTTGGTAGGCACCAATACCGTTTTACAAGATAATCCCAGCCTAACCGCAAGGGATTGGTCGGGCGCAAACCCAACGCGGATTGTTTTGGACAAGCATTTAAAATTGAACAACAATTTTTCGGTTTTTAATGCCGAAGCCCCAACCATTGTTTTAAGCAAGGCCGATGTGGATTTTGAAAAACCAATTGCCCGACAAATTTGCACGATACTACACCAGCACCATATAAATTCGGTTATTGTGGAAGGCGGTGCCAAAACCTTGCAAACGTTTATAGATGAAAACCTATGGGACGAAGCCCGCATTTTTTCGAATAACATTAAGTTTAATGAAGGGGTTGAAGCCCCCGCTTTTTCCGGAACATTAATTTCAGAAAGCACTATTTTAAACGACACATTAAAAACATACACCAATGATTAACACCCTTATTTTCGATTTTGGCAATGTTTTTATAAACCTCGATATTGAAAACGCCGCAAAATACGCTTTCGAAGCGTTTGAAATACATTCAATTCCCGAGGACATTGCCGCCTTTAATAATTTGTACGAACAAGGTTTGGTTTCAACGGAAGAATTTACCGGGTTTTATGTTGAAAATTTTCCGCAGCTTTCAAAAGAAAAATTTATACATATTTGGAACGCCATGCTAAAGGATTTTCCCGAACGCCGTTTAAAGTTTATCCAACAATTAAAAAAAGAAGGCCAATACAAACTTATCCTGTTAAGCAACACGAATGCCCTTCATATTGATTACATACAGCACAACGTTCCGTTTTACAACGCCTTTAAAAACAGTTTCGATGCCTTTTACCTATCGCACGAAATAAACCTGAGAAAACCCGACAAGGCTATTTTTGAATTTGTATTAACCCAAAACCGGCTAACCCCCGAAAACTGTTTGTTTATAGACGACAACAAACAAAACTGCGAAACCGCAAACAACCTTGGTATAAACACCTGGCACATAAACCCCGAAACCGAAGATGTTTCCTTGCTTTTTAAAACAAAAAAACATTTATTTTAATTTCTTTTGTTGAACGAAACCGACACATACAAAACCATAGTAGCCCCGATAGAGGGTATTCTTTTTAAGGATAAAAACAGTAAATTTTTCGGCTTTGCCTACCCCGTTTTAAACGAAACGGAAATAAAACAGCATATCGACACCCTAAAAAAAGAACACCACGCCGCAAGGCATTGGTGCTATGCCTACCAATTGGGCCACGAAACCATTACCTACCGCACCAACGACGACGGCGAACCCAGTAATAGTGCGGGCGCCCCTATTTACAACCAAATACAAGCCTTTGCCCTTACCAATGTATTAATAATCGTGGTGCGATATTTTGGAGGAATAAAATTGGGGGTTAGCGGCTTGATTAACGCCTACAAAACCACTGCCCAGCTAACTTTGGAAGCCGCCCAAATAACAGAAAAAACTATCGACGTTAATTACCTAATAACCTGCGGTTATAAAAACCTAAATACGGTAATGCGCATTATTAAGGAGAAAAATTTAAACATAACCAATCAAAAATTGGAACTGGATTGCGCCATCGCTATCTCGGTTAGAAAAAAGGAAGCCCAATCGGTTTTCAAAATTTTTAATCATTTATACGAAATAGAAATCGAGGAAATTCCAAATTAAACATTAATAGCATCCAAAATATACTGCGGCGCACGCATGGGCCTGTTGGTTTTCATATCGATAAACACCAAAACGGTGGTTGCCGTGGTTAAAATTTCGCCTTTTTCATTGGTAATTTCATATTCAAATTCTATCTTGGCGGTGGGGGTATTTTTAAGTTGGGTTTTTACATGAATTAAGTCGTCGTAACGTGCTGATTTTTTAAAATTTACCTGTAACGAAACAACGGGAAGCATTACGCCGTTTTCTTCCATACTTTTGTACGACACCCCTAATTTGCGCAACCACTCGATACGCCCCATTTCCAGATATAACGCATAATTTCCATGATAAACGACACCCATTTGGTCCGTTTCGCCATACCTCACTCTTATTTGTATTTCATCGATTTTCATAAGGATTTTTAAATTATTTTTTGTAGTTTCGAAACGTGATAAACATGTGCATTTTTTTGTAAAAAATCAATAGCAAATGATTTTTTTTTTTAGAATTTTGTTCACATCTTTGTCCAGCCCAAAACAAGAGGGAAGTATTTTATTACTACCACATTATTTTTAACGGAAATTACAACAAAAAAAATGAGTAAAACTGCGCAATCGGTATGGGATAACTGTCTTAAATTTATAAAGGATAATATTCAGCCGCAAGCCTATAAAACTTGGTTCGAACCCATTGCAGCGGTTAAACTTACCGATAACGCCCTTAGCATTCAGGTACCCAGCAAATTTTTTTACGAGTGGCTCGAGGAGCATTACGTAAAACTATTAAAAGTATCGCTTACCAAGGAGTTGGGCGCAACCGCCAAATTGGTTTACATTATTAAAATGGAAAATACCTATGGCAACAAGCAACCCTTTACCGAAAAAATACCAAGCTCGAACCGAAACCCCGTTAAATCGCAGGACGTTGATATTCCGCTAAACAACAAAAATCCCGAACTGCGCAACCCGTTTGTTATTCCCGGAATACGCAACGTTAAAATAGAATCGCAATTAAACCCCAATTACAGTTTCGAAAACTTTTTGGAAGGCGACTCCAACCGACTGGCCCGAAGTGCCGGACTGGCCGTTGCGGCAAAACCGGGCGGCACATCGTTTAACCCCCTATTGGTTTTTGGCGGTGTTGGCTTGGGCAAAACGCATTTGGCCCATGCTATTGGGGTAGAAATAAAGGACAAATACCCCGAAAAAACGGTACTTTATATTTCGGCCGAAAAATTTACCCAGCAATATATCGATTCGGTAAAAAAGAACAACCGCAACGACTTTATACATTTTTATCAAATTATTGATGTGCTGATAATTGACGATGTACAGTTTTTCTCAGGAAAATCGGGTACACAAGATGTGTTTTTTCACATTTTTAACCATCTGCACCAAAACGGCAAACAGGTTATTTTAACCAGCGACAAGGCTCCGGTAGATATGCAGGATATTGAGCAACGCCTATTATCCCGCTTTAAGTGGGGGCTTTCGGCCGAGTTGCAAACACCGGATTTTGAAACCCGGGTTTCCATATTAAAAAACAAATTGTACCGCGATGGCGTAGAAATGCCCGACGAAATTGTAGAGTACATAGCCAAAAACATAAAAACGAACGTACGCGAGCTGGAAGGCGCCATTATTTCGCTAATTGCGCAATCATCGTTTAACAAAAAGGAAATCACTATTGATTTAGCCCGTGTTATTGTTGAAAAATTCGTAAAAAACACCAAGCGCGAAATTTCGATAGATTACATACAAAAAGTCGTGTCCGATTATTTCCAAATGGATATTGACACCCTACAATCCAAAACCCGAAAACGCCATATTGTACAAGCCCGACAGTTGGCCATGTTTTTTGCCAAAAAGTACACCAAGGCATCCTTGGCCAGCATAGGCTCGCAAATAGGGCGGCGCGACCACGCCACCGTACTGCACGCCTGCAAAACGGTGGACAACCTAACCTTAACCGACAAGCAATTTAGGAAGTACGTCGAGGATTTAAACAAAAAACTTTCGGTTTAAACCCGTTTTATCATGACAAAAATCCTGATGGTTTGTTTGGGCAATATTTGTCGTTCGCCATTAGCCGAAGGTATTTTGCGCCAAAAACTCCCCAAGGAGCAATTTGCAATAGACTCGGCCGGAACAGCTAACTACCATATAGGCCGTTCGCCCGACAGTAGGTCGGTTGCCGTAGCCAAAAAGCATGGTATCGATATTTCAACTTTAAAGGGAAGACAATTTACGCTATCCGATTTTAACACGTTCGACCATATTTATGTTATGGACGAGTCCAACTACAACAATGTTACCGCTTTGGCAAAAACCAAAACCGACAAAACGAAGGTGAAACTTATTTTAAACGAAACACATCCTGATAAAAACTTTAGCGTTCCTGACCCCTATTACGGCGGAAGCGAAGGTTTTGAAAATGTTTACAACATGTTAAACGAAGCCTGCACCAGTATTGCCAATAAACTAATCAAACAAAATGCTTAAAACGGGCACTTTATATTTAATACCCACAACGCTTGGCGACAACGACCCACTTGAGGTTTTGCCCGCTACCGTTAAGCACATTATAGATAAAACCGAAACGTTTATTGTTGAAAACGACAAGGCCGCACGACGGTTTATAAAACGTATTTCGCCACAAAAGCCGCAATCGTCGCTACAACTTTTTCACCTAAATAAACATACAAATTTAGATGAACTGCCCGATTTTTTAAAACCCTGCCTAAACGGCACAAGCATAGGCTTGCTTTCCGATGCGGGCTGTCCCGGTGTTGCCGACCCCGGTGCCGATATTGTGCAATTGGCGCACCAACACCATATAAAAGTTGTACCTTTGGTTGGACCTTCGTCTATTTTAATGGCCATGATGAGCTCCGGGATGAACGGCCAACGCTTTGCCTTTAACGGGTATTTGCCCATAGACAAAAACGAACGGAAAAACGAGATTAAGCGCTTGGAACGCCTGTCGGCCGAATACAACCAATCGCAAATATTTATTGAAACCCCTTACCGAAACAACAAACTTTTGGAAGATTTAAGCCAACTATTGGAGCAAAACACTTTAGTTTGCGTAGCTTGCGATATTACCCTACCAACCGAATTTATAAAAACCCAACCCACAAAGGCGTGGAAAAAAAATATCGTAGACCTTCATAAACGGCCTACGATATTTATTATTCATAAAATGTAATTTCTTGCTTAAACAGCTTTTGCCGTTTTATTTGGCTTCACAAAAGAAGTATCGTACCCCGAAAACCGTTTCATATAATTTTCTATGGTTGTGCCAAAGCCATCGGCAAAATTGTCCAAGCCGTAACTTCTCAGGTACTTTTTAACACTTCCGGGGCCCGCCAAATGGGCAGCGGCCAAAATACCGGACTCGGTAACCAATACCCCATTGATTTTTTTGCCTACAAAATTTTTAATGTCGCGGCGCAATATCCATTTGTTGCGCTCGGCATTGGCAACAAAAGCCCGTTCTTGAAGTTTTGGGCTTTTTAAAAATTGTTCGGTATTTTTTATACCCAACATTTCCAAAGTGTTTTTGCCAAATTGGTATTTTCCCAAATACCCAAGGCTACTTACGGTAAAATAGTCGCCTCCGGACTCCTTGAAAGCTACCGCTTCTTTAAACCCCACAAACGATTTTCCTAAATATGGCGAAAACGTTTTGTTCACATCGTTCGACGCTACGGCACCATCCTTAGTGCCTTCGTCTTGGCTTACAGTATAATGTAAATCTAAGCCATCGGTTGAGTACTTTCCTAAATTTACCGTTTCGTTGGACGAAAACAGCACAAACACAATAGCGCTTACAGCAAGTGTTGGCAATAGGAAACTTATAATACTTTTCCTCATAACTTTAAATTTTTTCAGCTTTTTTATAAACTAAAAGAGCTTGAAAATTTCAGCTTGCAAAATTAAACACTTTTTTAATACCACCAAATATATTTTAAACATATTTTAACTTGTTGTATTTCAGCGAAAAAACACTTATATTCTACTAACAACCCAATTATTAACAGCTTTTTTTATCAATATAATTGATTGTTTTTTTTAAATTGAAATCTTTTAAGCCTAAAACCAATCCAAAAAGCACATCCAAATTTCACTTCAATTTCGATACATACGAAAAAAGTAAAGCATTTAGATTTTAACGATGAAGAAATTGTTTTGAACTGAAAAACAACTATTAATAAAATATCGCATTAGCGGAATACAGCGCTACAAAGCAAACTACCTATTTATCCCCTGCGACGATAAATAACTTTGGTATTCCCGAGCATTTATATTGTGTTGCGTCAAGGTTTTTGCAAACTTATGATACCCCAAACGCTTGGCATCGGCGGCAAAATATAGGTAATTATGTTTTTCGTAGTTTAACACGGCATCAATAGCCGAAATATCGGGCATGGCAATAAGTCCCGGCGGCAAGCCCAGGTTTTTATAGGTATTATAGGGCGATTCAATTTCTTTATGCACGTTTAACACCCGCTTTATCACGGTATTTTTGTACTGGGGCAATTGGTAAGCGGCAAATTTAAGCGTTGGATCGGCTTGCAGGGGCATCCCTATTCGCAACCGGTTTATATAAACGCCAGCTACCCTTGGTTGTTCGCCGGATTGCTTCGACTCTTCGTAAACAATGGAAGCCAAGGCTATAACCTGGTTTTGCGTTAAATTGATGGCTTTTGCTTTTGCTTTTCTGTCGGCGTTCCAAAACCTGTTGTATTCCTTCAGCATACGCCCGCAGAACAACTCGGGCGAAGTGTTCCAAAAAAACTCGTAAGTATTGGGCAAATACATGCCCAAGGCCGTAGCGTTGTTAAATCCGTTTTCGTTTAAAAAAGCGGTGTTCTTCATGCTTTTTAAAAGCGATAGGCTATCGGCTTCAATTTGCGTACTTATCCTTCCCGCCAGTTTTTCCAACGAATCCTGATTGTTGAACGATAGCTTTACGGGCAAGTTATTGCTGCGTATGGAATTAACAATATCGTTATTGCTCATGCCTTTTCTTATGGCGTATTTTCCGGCTTTTATATTGGTCGTGTATTTTTTTTGCTTGGCCAAATCGTCAAACGATTCAATATTTTCCAACAATGGCTCCAATTGCGCCCTAACGTCTTGATACGTAGCATTTGTAGGAATGTAAACATAAGCTGTTTCGCTGTTAAAGGCCGTATTGGGCTTGAGCATAACCTTGTAAACAAAATTGGCAAAAAAAGCCGCGGCCACCAGCCCTAATAGGGCAATAGCGATAAGTATTCGTTTTATATACATTTTAATTGTTGATAAGCTGAAACAAATATTCGTTTTTAAACCCTCCATTTACGTAGTTCCAATCCTGTTTTAAGCCCACTTGCTTAAACCCCTGATTTGAAAATAGGGCAATACTGGCTGCATTATGTTCGGGAATATTGCAATATAACTGGTGAAGCCCCAAATGCGTAAAACTGTAATTTACCAAAAGTTTTAAGGCTTCCCTACCATAGCCTTTTTCCCTGTCGGACTTGTTTTTTACCACAATGCCTACACCGGCCCGTTTGTTTTTAAAGTCGAAATCGAACAAATCGATAAGCCCCAAGGTTTCGTGGTTTAAATCGCAAATAACAAGGCGTAATTGTTTTGCCTCGTAAATATCCTTATGCGCCTCTTCCAAATATTGTTTTATAACATATCGCGAAAACGGGGCTTGGGTATTGCTTATTTCCCAAATGGTTTCGTCGTTTTCGATAGCGTAAACGAACTCCAGATCCCCGGGTTCCAGAGCGCGCAAATATACCTGTTTGCCTTTAAGTGTTATCATATACTGCCTTTATAAACAAATGTTGCGGGACCAATTAGCCTAACGTTTTTATAAGCGCCGTTTTCAACCTCGAATGCCACTTGGAGCGTTCCACCCTGCACGTTTAAATTTACCAAACTACTATTGGTTTCGCCCAAGGCGTACATGGCCAGGGCTACTGCCGTAACGCCCGTACCGCACGACAGGGTTTCATCTTCCACTCCACGCTCGTAAGTGCGTACCCTAAAGGTTTTGTTATCTATTTTTTTAACAAAGTTTACGTTAGTACCGGATTGGTTATAGGGCGCACCATACCTTATTTTGGCGCCTTCATTTTTTATGTCGAATTTCTCAATATTATCTTCAAACTGCACGTGGTGCGGCGAACCCGTGTTTAAAAACACGTGATTTTTGTGCTTTTCAACTTTATTAACATCCTGCATTTGTAGGTTAACCACGCCATTGCTTATAGTAGCATGGTGAACACCATCTACGGCCTGAAAAACCGCTTGGCCCGAAATAACGCCCAAATCCTTGGCAAAGGCCACGAGGCAACGCCCACCGTTTCCGCACATGGTGCTTTCGTTTCCATCGGAATTGTAGTATACCATTTTAAAATCGAGTTCGGGGTGGTTTTCCAAAAGAATAAGCCCATCGGCCCCTATGCCAAATCGGCGGTCGCATAAAAAAGCAACGTGTTTGGTATCTTTTTTGTTGAATGTTTGCAGACGATTATCAATCATCACAAAATCATTCCCTGTTCCTTGGTATTTAAAAAAATCTTGCTGCATAAGTAATGCAAATATATGAAGTTTTTTGTATGTTAAACAGGCGTTAAACTAAGCGTTAAAAATAGTTAAAACAAAAATAGGCATTCAATAATTAATTAATTTTGAACGTTTTTAATTCATGTTTTTAACTATTAAAATATGAATTTCATTAAAAATATTCATTTTAACCAGTAATAAAATAAATATATTAACACATGAAGAAGATTTTATCTTTAGTTTTAGTTTCCGTTTTGGGCGGAATTATAACTTTGGGCGCCTATAAACTCTTTTTAGAACCCAAATCCGAAATTGTGGCCGTAGCCGAAACATCGCCTGCATTTTTACCAACCAACCACACCGTTGCCAACACCACCTTAAACCATTTAAACGATGCGCCGGACTTTACCGTTGCCGCCGAAAATGCCGTTAATGCCGTAGTACACGTTAAAAACGTAACCATAAGCAAGGGCCAAATGACCTTTGAGGATTTGTTTTTCGGGCGAAGTACCCAACGTGCACAAATGGGTACCGGTTCGGGCGTTATTATAAATGCCGACGGTTATATTGTAACCAACAATCACGTAATTAGCAACTCGGAGCAACTATCGGTTACCCTTAACAACAACAAAACCTATGAGGCAAAAATTATCGGCACCGACCCCAATACCGATATTGCCCTAATTAAAATTGATGCCGACGAAGCCCTGCCATACGTTACTTTTTCCGATTCCGACCAAGTAAAAATTGGCGAATGGGTATTGGCCGTTGGCAATCCGTTTAACCTAACCTCGACCGTAACGGCCGGGATTATAAGCGCAAAAGGCCGGGATTTATCGGGCACGAGCGCACAATCGTTCCTTCAAACCGATGCCGCCGTAAACCCCGGAAATTCGGGCGGCGCCTTAGTAAACACCAACGGCGAGCTTATTGGTATAAATACCGCCATTTCGTCGCAAACAGGGTCGTATATTGGTTATTCGTTTGCCGTGCCCAGTAATATTGCCCGTAGGGTTATCGAAGATATTATGGAATACGGCAACGTACAAAATGGTATTTTGGGCATTTCGGGTGGCGCTTTAGATAGTAAAGTTGCCGAAAAACTGAATATTAACGAAACCGAAGGTATTTACGTAGCTAATGTAGTTGAAGATTCGGGCGCCGAAAAAGCAGGCCTTGTTGAAGGCGATGTTATTAAGGAAATAGATAATATTAAAGTTTCGAAATTTTCAGACCTAACCGGACACCTAAACGCCAAACGCATTGGCGATGTGGTAGACTTAACGGTTTTAAAAACCAATGGCAACCTAAAAACCGTAAAAGTAACCCTAACCAAAAACGAAACCCTTACCCTACCCGTTTTTGGTACGGTAAAGAATGCAAAAAAAGAAGACCTTAAAAAACTAAACGCGCCCAACGGTGTTAAAATAACCGAATTAAATAACGAATACGAAGAATACTGGACAAAAAACGGTGTTGAAAAAGGAGCGATAATAACCACCGTTAACGATGTTAAAATAAATACCGTGGACGATTTAAAAGATGTGCTTGCAAACCGATCGTCGTACGAACCTCTTAGAATAGAGCTGATTAATACCAAAGGCGAAAAGGAGCGCTATAATTTTAGGTAGCAAAACATCTAAAATTATTATTTAATTCGTATATTATATGCCTCACTTTGGTGGGGCTTTTTAATATTTTTAAATTAGCACCCAAATTAAAATTCCTCCAAGAAAAATGGCAAACATTAAATATTTCTACTTTATTATTTTCGTCATATCGTTAAATACATTTTCGCAAACCGGCGCAACTGAGGAAACCAGTGAGCTTTCGTTAAATAGCGGTACGATAAGCAATCAATTTGAATATATCATCCAACGCTCCAACAACTACCAAGATTTTAAGGTTGTAAAAAAAACATGGCTTAGCACCCTAAAAGCGCATACCTTGGATTCCTTAAGTGCGGTGCACAAATTGTTAACCGATACGGAAGCCATAGTAAACAACCAAAACAACGAAATAACCGATTTAAAACTTAAACTATCCAATACCGAACAAACTTTAGCCAATACCAATCAAGAAAAAGACAGTATGTCGCTTTTTGGCCTACAACTAAGCAAAACGAACTATAATATTTTAATGTGGTGCTTAATTGGTATTTTATTAGTGCTTTTATTGTTTTTTATCTACAAATTTAAAAGCAGTAATACCATAACCCAAGAAGCAAAAAAAGCCCTAACCGCAACTGAAGAAGAATTTGAGGAACACCGCCGTGTAGCTCTTGAACGCGAGCAGAAAGTACGCCGCCAACTTCAGGACGAAATTAATAAGCATAAAAAGTAAAATCCATTTCTACCTTAAAACCAGCCAGCGCTACAAAACCCCTAATTGTTTTAACACATCCTCCTTATAGGTTTCACCAATGGGGATTTGGATATTGTTTACAATGAGCTTTGTTTTTTGCAGCGTTTTTATAAAGTTTACGTTTACCGCATACGATCGGTGTACCCTTATAAACTGGGCCTCAGGCAGCTTATCTAATATATCTTTAAAACTGGACAAGGTTAAAATAGCTTTATCGCTGTTTGGTTTGGCGTAAATTTTCATATAATCCTTCAAACCTTGTACATATACAATATCTTCAATGTTTATTTTAATGTTTTCGTATTCGGATTTTACGAAAATAAAGTTGTTTTGGAGCGGTATTTTGGTTGGAAACAATATTTTTTCATCTTTAACAATCATACTATTTTCCAGTTCGTATTTTTCTTTGGCCCGCAACACCGCTTTTAAAAATCGGTGAAACGGTATGGGTTTTACCAAATAATCGGTAGCGTTTAAATTAAAACCATCCAATGCGTATTGCGGATAGGCCGTAGTAAAAATAAACTGGGGAATGCTATCTACGGTTTTAACCAAATCTATCCCCGTTAAGTTGGGCATTTCAATATCCAAAAAAACCAAATCGATTTTATGCTTGTTTATTTGTACAATGGCTTCTAAGGGATTGGTGCATTTTGCCACGATTTCAAGTTGTGGGACTTGTTTAACGTAAGCCTCAATTACGTTTATTGCCAAAGGTTCATCGTCTATTACAATACACTTCATCAACTCAATTTTAAAATTAAATCTACCGTAAATTTGTTGTTGAAATCGCCAACAGTTAACGCATGTTTGTTCGGGTACAAAAGCTCCAACCGTTCCTTTGTGTTTTTTAGACCTATACCTGAATTGGCCGCATTTTCCTTTTTTCTCCCTATTAGGTTTGTGCACTTAAAATGAAGTTCGCTTTCACTTACGTTAATTTCTATTTTAACTTCTGTATGTCCCTTAAAATCGGTGCCATACTTAAATGCGTTTTCAATAAACGAAATAAGCAACAAGGGTTTTATTTTTTGGTTGGCTACATGGCCGTGTATATTAAGGGTTACATTTTCGTTGTTTGCAATGCGTAGGCGTTGTAACTTTAAATAATTTTGAACGTAATCCAACTCTTTTTCCAAAGGCACATAAGTATTATTGGTTTCGTAAAGCATATACCGCATGAGTTCAGACAGTGTGATAACGGCTTCGGGGGCATCGTTGGATTTTTGGGTAGTTAAAGCATAAATACTGTTTAGCGAATTGAACAAAAAATGGGGGTTTAATTGATGTTTTAAGTAATGAAGCTCGGTTGATGATTTTTGCACCTCGATTTCTTTTTTCTTTCTATCGTTTTTGTACCACTCGCCATACAACCGCAATGCCGTTCCGGTTGCCACCAGCAAAACATTAAAAACAAAAGGGCCCAATATTCGAAAGTTTACAATGGGCTTTGGGTTTATTTCCGGCATTGGTGGCGGAAAACCGTGGTCGGGCTTAGCTTCAAGCGGAAATTCGGTAAACAAATACGTTGACATTAACAACAAGGCAATTACCACCAAAACATATATTACGGTGTGCTTTTTTAACAGCAGCCATGGAACCAAATAAAAATAATTGATATAAAAAAGCGCCATAGTTCCAAATAACAGGAATGCCGTATGTTTAATTAAATTTGAGGCTTCTATATGGGGCCGCATTAAATTAAGCACAATAAAAATGGCCCAGATGGCAATATGTAACAGGATTTGCTTGTATTTTATTGAACTTTCCATTGCCTACCAATCGCTACTCAACTGAATTTTCAATTGTTTTAATTCTTCCAATGTTACTTTTGGGTTTTCTTTTCGTTTTATTTTTTCGGCCACCAGATTACCTACTTTTTGGGCATCGGCGGCTTTAAAAAAGGCCATCTGACTTTCGATTGCGGGGATATGTTCTTGCTTAATTAAACTTTTGCCGCGATAAGAAACCGTATAGCCAAATCCGCCTTCAACTTGAATAACATCCGTTTTTAACGTGCTGGCATTGCTATAACTATTAAAAGTTATCAAAGTGCCAATGCCTATAATAAGGACAGCACACACTATTTTTTTTGTTTTAACCTTCATAATTACCAAGAATAGCAAAACCAAGGCAATTGCACATTTGTTTTACAATGACATTGCCTTGATTTATACCGTTCTGCTTTAAAATTAATCCTCGTCGTCGTACTCGTCTTGGGGAAAAACTTCGTAAATATCGTCCAAATACAATGTTCCCGAACGCCCCATGGCCACAAAAGCACGGCTTCCGTTGCTAAAAGCAACAGCATCTTGTCTTGCCGTACCCTCGAAAGCGGTTATTTCCTCCCAAACATCGGTAAGCGGGTTATACTCCCATATAGTACCTGTTGCACCACCATAGTACCCGGTCGCTATATAGCCAAGCCCAGCGACACTAAAACTAACGGCATTGGATCGGGCAATGTTGTAATCGTCATCTTCGGTTAAATCGTTTAGTTCTGTCCACACTTCGGTTTCGGGGTTGAACACCCAAAAATCGGTTTTGTATAATCCGTTGCTAATTCCCGTACCGAGATATACTTTATTGTTAATTACAAAAGCAGTAGCATTAATGCGCTTATCGCCTCCAAAACCATATAATTCGGACCACGTGTCGGTATCGGGGTTGTACTTCCAAAAGTCTTTTTTATCGTTGTCGCCATCGTTTCCCGTACCAATGTACCCAGTACCGTTTACGCCAAAAGCAACAGCGGCACGGCGTACACCTCCGCCAAAATCGGCTTTTTGCGTCCAAACATTGGTTGTCGGGTTATATTCCCAAAAATCGCCCAGTTCATCGTCGCCATCGTACCCAACACCAAGATAGCCTTTATCGTTAATTGCAAATCCGGAAGCGGCGCTTCGTCCTGCCCCGGGAAAATCGGCTTTTTGTACCCAATAATCGCCTTCTATATTATACTGCCAAAAATCGGTTAGGTAATCGTCGCCATCGTACCCCGCCCCCATATACCCATAATTGTCAATAGTAAAACCCACCGCATTGCTGCGCGGGATACCGTCGAATACCGAACGCTCCCGCCAATTGCCACGGTCGCTGCTATTGTCATCACTGGAACATCCCGTTATTGTTGCAAAAACCATTAACGTCAATACTAATTTTAGTTTATTGTCCTTCATAAATTACTTTCTTTATTTTTTTGTTTTTATTGAAATTGCAACCAAATGTATCTTTTCGCACTTCCAAAAAAAAACATAATAGGCTATCATGGGGTTTTTATATACGAACGCCCCGATTTTATATACCAATACCCTTGCCACATTCTTATAGATAAATTTTTGGTTTTGGTATACAAATACCCTTAGCCCGTATAACATTTTTTAATACAGTTTACGGTTTGTCTAAGTTTGCCGAAATTCTGTTTTTATGAACAAAAAACAAGTCCTTCAAATTTCAACGTTAGTTATTATGTTTTGCTTAACCATAACGGCATGCAGTAAGGGCGATGAAGATTTAAGCATTGGCAAAGATTGGGTAAATGTTAATAGCAAAGTGTATTATATCGATTCGTTAGCGGTTAACCTATCGACCTTTAAATTCGATTCCATATCGGTTTACAATACAAGCCGCCTCTTGGTGGGGGCTTTTACCGATACCTATTTCGGACTCACCAAATGCAAAAGTTACGCCCAACTATCGAACACAGTATACACTATTGACAATAGCTGTGTTTACGATTCGGTTGCTTTAATCCTGAAGTACGACAACTATTATTACAACGACACCTTAACCCCACAAACCATTAATATTCACGAGGTTATAACCGATATTAAACCAGATAGCGAAACCGATGCCTTTTACAACACCACTGTATTTAACTACAATGAAACCCCACTTGCGAGCAAACAATTTAGGGCTTATCCCACCAAGTCAGATTCGTTGCACATAACACTTTCCGATGATTTTGGAAAATCAATTTTTGACGACATCCAGAACAATGTAATAAACAGCAGCGACGATTTTCTACGAACCTACAAGGGCTTACTAATTGATGCCGACGAAAACAATACCGCCGTTCTGGGATTTTCAAACGACAGTTTTTTACGTATTTATTACACCGAAAACAACGAAATAAACGAAGAATTGAGCACGTTGGATATTAGCTTTAACAGTACCAACGCTTTTCATAATATTAGCTCGAATACCCAAGCAACCCTACTGCAAACCATTGAAGCCCCAAACACATACCTTGCCAGCACTAACGCCGACAACAGTAGTTTTGCCCAAGCAGGAACGGGCATTGCCACACGTATAGATATTCCTAATTTAGAAAATTTATACGATATCCCCGGCACAGGCACCTTGGTAAATGCGGTTTTAAAAATATCGCTCCAGCAAAACCCTATTTCAAAATATTACCAAACCAACGATTCGCTAAACGTTTACATTATAGACAAAAAAGCCAATATTATAGAAGCACTGACCGATGCTTCCGGCAATACTTTACTGGGCGAAATTAGCAACGAAGAACCTGAATTTAACGTTGCGGATTACTACATTCCTATTACCTATTTTTTAAATTTAAAGCTAAACAGTACAACGTACAAGGATACATATTTGGCCATTTACCCAAAAAACTTCAATACAACGGTAAACCGCTATATTTTTAATGGCGAAGCTGCCAATAACACCATAAAATCTAAATTAGAAATTACCTATGCAACCTACGATTAATAAGCTATTTGCATTTACCACACTTGTTTTTATACTGCATAAGGGCCATGCTCAAACCAACAGCCTTTCCAGTTCGCCCTACTCGTTATACGGCTTAGGCTTGGACAACGAAATAAGTACCGGAAAAACAAATAGCCTTGGCGGTTTGGGACTAGCCATGCCCTCGGACAGTTTTATTAATAACTCGAACCCCGCATCTATGGCGCATATCCCCTTAAATTCGTTTTTTTTCGATTTTGGCTTTAAGGCACAAAGCAATAATTTAAGCGAAGGCAACGACAACAACTCCAACTTGATTAGTAATTTTTCCAATATTTCGATAGCCTTTCCCATTTCTAAAAAATCGGGGTTAAGTTTAACGCTTATCCCGTTTACACAAGTTGGGTATTCCATTGCCGATCTAGAAAGCGATATTGAAGGCAGCAGCACCGCCACCTACACTACCGACATTAACGGTTCCGGGGGCATTAATGACCTAAAATTAAATTACGGATACGCCCTAACCGACAAACTAAGCTTAGGCATAACGGGTTCTGCTCTTTTTGGTACCATAAACCAAACCGAAACCAGTTATTTGCCCTATAACACACTGGAAATTGAAACCGAAAACTATTATGCGGGCGTTCAGGCCGGATTGGGATTCCAATATAAAATATTACCATCTACTTCCATTGGCGGCACCGTAACATTTCCAACCCGCCTTAATGGCAGCAAAACCAACAACGTGGTTTTAAGCAATACATCTACCTCCACAACTATAGAAGACGATACCGAAAGCCACTTAAAAGATTTTGAAATACCTTTTGAATTTGGCCTGGGCGTACAAACCGCCTTTAAAAAACATTTTACCCTTAACATAGACTACAAACACAATTTATGGGGAAACACTAACCAAACCGATAAAATCGGGCAATACGTAAACCAAGATTTTATTAGTATGGGACTACAATTTGCCAACGAAAAAAAACCAGCGCATTTTTTCAACAATCTTGAATATCGATTAGGACTGAACTATAATACCGGAAACTTACAAATAGACCGAGAACGTATTACTAAAAAATCGGTTAATTTGGGCATAGGGATTCCCTTAAACAACGAAACCAATTCTATGGTTAATATTGGCTACACTTACGGCTCGCAAGGACGGATAAGTAGTGGGTTAATTAAGGATAATTATCATTTATTTTCCATTAATCTGAGCCTGGAAGGCATTTGGTTCCAAAAGCGCAAGATCTTTTAGATAGTTATTTAATTTACAAAACCAACCGAATTACCCTATCTTTGCCGTACCGAACATTTTTTTCCATGCGCATAGATATTATTACCGTTTTGCCCGAGTTGTTAAAAAGCCCGTTCGAGGCTTCTATTTTAAAACGGGCCATTGAGGCCAACTTGGTCGAAGTTCATTTGCATAATTTAAGGGATTACGCCACCAATGCCTATAAAAGCGTAGACGACTACCAATTTGGCGGCGGTGCGGGCATGGTTATGACGATTGAACCAATAGACACCTGTATTTCCACCCTTAAAGCCCAGCGCCATTACGACGAGATAATTTACATGACCCCCGACGGCGAAACCCTAAAACAAGGCATTGCCAACCAACTCTCGCTAAAAGAAAACATTATTATTCTTTGCGGGCATTATAAAGGCGTGGACCAACGCGTACGCGACCATTTTATAACCCGCGAAATATCCATTGGCGATTATGTGCTGTCCGGCGGCGAACTGGGTGCAGCCGTGCTTTGCGACGCCGTTATACGACTTATACCCGGTGTTTTGGGCAACGAAACCTCTGCCCTAACCGATTCGTTCCAGGACAATTTGCTGGCGCCGCCCATATACACCAAACCAAGGGAGTACAAGGGTTGGAAAGTACCCGATTTATTGTTGGGCGGCAATACCCCCGAAATTGAAAAATGGCGGGAAGAACAAGCGTATTTTAGGACTAAGGAACGCCGCCCCGATTTGTTAAACGACTAACACATTTATTATGGAAAGCATAGAATCTTTTGAATATCTTTTTACAATTGCCAATATTATAAGCAGTATTGTCCACATTATTATTTTAATTGCAGCCATAATAATGGTAATCAGGGAAAAATCCGGCGCAACCTACACGTTTTTAGCCGGGAGCATTTTAAGTATCCTGGGCATAGTTGTTAGATTTGTGTACAGAACGGCACAATCCTTAAACTTGGTTTCGTTTGATGACACCCTAAAAAGCGAATCTATTTTCAGTATTTTTGCTACACTTTCGTTTTTAGTTCTGGGTGTTGGCCTATTGCTAATTGCACTAAATAGTTTTAAAAACATTAAGTCGTAATTTCTTTATTTAATACGTTATATTTGCCGTTGCGGATTATGGTTTTTCGTTATAAAGAACCGGTTAAACCAAACCCAAATCGGTAATCGTAATTCGTTAATATTTAATAATGAAAGCATTACAGCACTTAAACAAGTACTTTTTAAAATACAAAACCCAATTAATTTGGGGTATTATAATTACCATAGTTGCCCGTATATTTTTGCTTTTTACCCCACGTCTTGTAAAACAAATTTTTGTTATTGTTGAAAAACACCTTGACGACCAAGTTAGCGAAGCCTCCATTAAGGGCGATTTACTGGAAATTATACTCTACATAATCGGTTCGGCCGTAATTGCTGCCATTTTAACGTTTTTTATGAGGCAGTACGTTATAAATGTGTCCCGCTATATTGAATTCGACCTAAAAAACGAAATTTACGCCCAGTACCAAAAACTATCCCTTAATTTTTACAAAAAAAACCTAACGGGCGATTTAATGAACCGCATAAGCGAGGATGTTGGCCGTGTGCGCATGTACGCTGGCCCTGCCATAATGTACAGCATAAATACCGTTACCCTGTTTATTATTGCCCTAATTTACATGTTTAGCGAAGCGCCAAAACTGGCTCTGTACACCATATTGCCACTACCCGTACTTTCGGTTATTATTTATAAACTAAGCAAGGAAATACACAACAGAAGTACCGTTGTACAGGAATTTTTATCGAAACTCTCGGCCTTTACACAAGAAACCTTTAGCGGTATTTCGGTTATTAAAGCCTATGGACTTGAGGCACAAACGTCAACCGATTTTAATACCTTGGCCGCCGAAGGAAAAAACAAACAAGTACGTTTGGCGCAAATCGAGGCTTGGTTTTTCCCCACAATGGTTCTTCTTATCGGCATTAGCAACCTTATTGTAATTTACATTGGTGGCATGCAATATATTAATGGCGAAATTGAAAGCCTTGGCACCATTGCCGAGTTTATTATTTACGTTAATATGCTTACCTGGCCCGTCGCCACGGTTGGCTGGGTAACCTCCATTGTGCAACAGGCCGAAGCCTCGCAAAAGCGCATTAACGAGTTTTTAAAATTACAGCCCGAAATACAAAACAACACGCCCCACCCCACCCAAATAACGGGCAATATTACCTTTAACAACGTTAGTTTTACTTACGACGACACCAATATACAAGCCCTAAAAGGTATTAGTTTTAGTATAAAAGAAGGCGAAACCTTGGCCATTTTAGGCAAAACCGGATCCGGAAAATCCACCATTTTGGATTTAATAGGAAGGCTTTACGACATTGATAGCGGCAGCATAACCATAAACAAAACACCCATTGCCCAACACAACCTTACCTCGCTTAGGGAACACATCGGTTACGTGCCGCAGGATGCCTTTTTGTTTTCGGACACTATAAAAAATAATATAAAATTTGGCAAGGAAAACGCTACCGACGAGGAAGTGGTCGAAGCCGCCAAAAACGCCTACGTGCACAAAAATATTGTTAAGTTTAAAAAAGGTTACGATACTGTTTTGGGCGAACGGGGCATAACCCTGTCGGGCGGACAAAAACAACGGGTATCCATTGCCCGGGCCATTATTAAAATGCCCAGGATTTTACTTTTCGACGATTGCCTTTCGGCCGTGGACACCCAAACCGAAGAAAAAATACTTAAAAACCTAAGCACCCTTACCCAAAACAAAACCGCAATTATTGTTAGCCACAGGGTATCATCGGCCAAAAATGCCGATAATATTATTGTGCTTGATAACGGGCAGATTGTACAACAAGGCACCCACAATACCTTAATTAATGTTGAAGGCCACTATAAACACCTATATTTAAAACAGCTTAGCGAAACCAATACTAAAAAACCCGATAAAGAATAAATTATTTTGGTAAAAGATTTACTATAAAATTGTTGCTAAGTAGCAGTTTTTTTTAGATTTTTGAACCTTATTGTTAATCAAATTAATTTACATACCAAAATGAACACTAACGACATGATGGAGAAAGAGGAAATTTTTTCTAAGGTTTTAAGGGCAGGACGACGTACTTATTTTTTTGATGTTCGCTCAACAAAGGCAGACGATTACTACCTAACCATAACCGAAAGCAAAAAATTTACCAACGACGACGGTTCTTTTCATTACAAAAAACATAAAATTTATGTTTATAAAGAAGATTTTGCCGAGTTTAAGGATATTTTAAACGAAATGATAGGTTTTATTATTGATGAAAAAGGCGAAGAAGTAATAAGCGAGCGCCACCAAAAAGACTTTAAACGGGAATACGACCGTGAAAACTCGAACGGTAGCGAGCCAACCGAAAATTTTACCGACATAAGTTTTGACGATATATAAAACAAACCCCGTTAGCCCTTACAACTAACGGGGTTATTTTTTATACTATTTGGCAATTTGTTAACTTACCACGCTACCATTAGCCACTTTGCGCTCGGGGTTTAAAAGCACGACATCCTTGCCCTTAACGGCGCCCAAAACCAAGCACTCGCTCATAAACGTGGCAATTTGTTTTTTGGGGAAATTTACCACCGCAACAACTTGTCGGTTTAATAAATCGTCCTTTTTGTATAGGGTTGTAATTTGTGCCGACGATTTTTTTATGCCCAATGCCCCAAAGTCTATGGTAAGTTGGTAGGCAGGGTTTCGGGCTTCGGGAAAGTTGTTTACTCCTATTATGGTCCCCACCCGAAGGTCTATTTGCGTAAAATCATCAAAATTTATAGTACCTTTCATGTTTTAAAAGTAGAAAATTTTTTGAAATTTGAAAAGCCCTGATTTTTTTTATTGCACGCTTTAAACCTACAAGGTTTTTAAGATCTTGCAGGTTGTTAAAACATTTTTTTTAACCTTTTAACCATGGCCAACACACCATCCAACATGCTACCCTTGGGCACAACCGCCCCCAATTTTAAACTGCCCGATACCAAAACCGATTTGGTTTTAACCTTAGCCGAAATTAAGGGCAAAACCGCTACGGTGGTTATGTTTATTTGCAACCACTGCCCTTTTGTTATCCATATTAACAAAACGCTTGTTGCAATTGCCAACAACTACAAAAGCAAAGGCGTGGGCTTTGTTGCCATTTCGAGCAACGATGCGGTTAAATATCCGCAGGACGGCCCCGATAACATGAAACTTCATGCCGAACGGGAACAATACCCGTTTCGGTATTTGTACGACCAAAGCCAAGCGGTTGCCAAGGCTTACGATGCGGCCTGTACGCCCGATTTGTATGTTTTCGATAAACATTTAAAATTGGTATATCGTGGGCAACTGGACGATTCGCGCCCGGGCAACGGCCTGCCCGTTACCGGAACCGACCTAATCCATGCTTTGGATTGTTTGCTGCAAAACAAAATAAACACAAAACCGCAAAAACCGAGTATTGGCTGTAATATTAAGTGGAAGGGGTGAAAAGGTTTCGGGTTTGAAGTTTGAAGTAAACCGGAACTAACCGCCGCCATAGCCTGCCGTTGGCTGTTTGCCCTGCGTTAGGGATTGCAGCGGAAAGCCCACAGCGAAGCGAGGACTTGCAGCGGAAAGCCCGACCCCGATTTTTTTTTCGGGGTAACGCCCAAAAAATGTTTATATTTAGCGCTTACAACTGTTTTATGGACGATTTGATTATTTCCAGGCGAAAGCCTTCGTACCCGATTTCGGCCAAGCTGGACCAGTACCTAACGCGCTATAACCGTAATATTGAACTGCCTATTTTTTACGATGACTTGCTGCGGTTTCAGGGGTCGATCGTGGTGTACGATAAGGACGATAACGATACGCTGTGGATTAGGGTGTACTTTAACGAGTTTGACCGTCAGGAAATTGAGCTGTCGCTTAAAAAGGTGTATACCATTTTGCATTCGGACGGGAACGAAAGTACCCTTCCGTTTTTAAACGTGGACGCTATTGATTATTGTACGTTTGGCAACTCGAAACCGTTTAGGATTAAGGTTAGGAACGTGCTTAACGACAACTATACGTATTTTTACGTAAAACGTGCCGATGCTTCGCGGGTGTACGGTTTGGAGCTGGAACATATGTTGTCGCCCTACAATTTAAACTTTTTGGTGTACAAGGATACGCTTATCGAGGAGCATATTGCGGGTATTCCGGGCGACGAGTTTATTAAAAACTATTTGCCCAAATGCGACAAGTTGGAAAAATCGCAAATTGCCAAGGAGTTTGTTAAGTTTAACGAGCGCTGCATGATTAGGCTTTTGGGCGATATGCGCTCGTACAATTACGTTATTGTGCCTACGCACGATTTTGACCATGTGGTGTACAAAATACGGGCTATTGATTTTGACCAGCAATCGTACGAGGGAAAGTTTAATATTTACCGCCCCCAGTTTTTTAAGGAGAATTTTAAAATGGTGGAACTAGTTTCGGAAAATTTCCAGCGCTTGTCCATAGACCAATATAAAATCGAGGAGCGTTCCATTTTGGTAAAGCGCCTTAAAAGTTTTCATGGCCGTATGGAAAAACTGTTGGATTGTATGGAACAGGACACCATTTCGACACCCGAAAACATAACATTGCTGAAAAGCAAAATAAGCGATTATACCTACGACCCTTCGTTTTTAAAATGCAAATCGATGGGCGATATTTTGAAAAAATCGATGGACTTTTTAACCCGAAATTACGAAAACGTACACCCTAAGGGGTTTAGGCATTAATAGGCTTGTTTGAACTTTTTTGATAAAAAGTTTGAATGTGTTAATTCCAGTTTTCGTCGAAATCCAAATTGTCGTAATCGTCGATATCCAAATCGTCGTCGAACTCGCTTTCAAAATCGTCGAAATCGTCATCGGCCTCGAAGTTTTTTTCGGGGGCTTGGTAGGGAATTTGCCCATGCACGAACATAAGGTTGGGGTAATCCACCTCGTTGGATTCTTCAACTATTTCGCCCAGTTCTACGAAAAAGGTCCACATGCTTAAAAAATCGTAAACGTAAATAAGTTTTGGGCGAACTTCGTTAACCACGTCGTTAATGGTGGTTTCTTCCATTAGGCGTGCGGAGTTGTCGTCGCTTAAATCGAAAAGCGATATTTCCTCGCCTTGGTTCCATTGGTCGTCGCTTAGGTAAAACGACGCCATTTCGGTACCATCGAACCCAAAGGATTGGGTAATAATATTGTGCAAATCCTCTAAAGTATCGGTTTCGCGAATTTCTAAATCGCGGAATACATCTTGGTCTATATCGTTGTCCAGTATAACTCTAAATCTGAAAATCATGTTCTTCTTTTATAATAAACAAAGGTATGCTATTTTCGGTTATTTTGTAAACCTGTGCAGGGTAAATGTCATGGCGCTTAACAAGAAAAATGCACCTACTTGGTGGGCTACGCCAAGCCAAACGGGCACTTGCAACAATATGGTAAAAACCCCGAGCAAAAATTGAACGGCAACCATTATAAGCAGGGCTTTTATTGCCACATCCTGCATGGGCGTTAGGCTTAATTTTTTCGATTTTTGCCAAATTACCACAACAAAAGCAACTACAATATAAGCCAGTATACGGTGTATAAACTGTACGCCGCTTTTGCCTTCTATAAAGTTTTTGTATACCGGGGTTTGCTCGATTAAAACGGTATCGTGCATAAATTTACCTTCGCTCATTAAGGGCCAATGGTTGTGTATAAAGCCCGCATCGAGGCCGGCCACGAAAGCGCCGTATATAATTTGGAGCAGTAAAACGGCAAGGGCCCAGCGTACCAAATCCCTAAATGGTATATTGATTGGCTTTCGGTTGGGAAACATTAAATCCAACGCTACCCAAAAGGTATAGGCAAAGGTTATAAAGGCCGTGGTTAAATGGGCCGCCAGCCTAAAATGGCTTACGTCGGGGCGGTCCACCAAGCCGCTTTTAACCATGTACCAGCCCAAAAACCCTTGAAAAGCACCAAGCCCCAGTAAAACGAGGGCTTTTTTTATGGTTGGTTTTGTTAATTGTTTAGTGATTAAAAAATATAAGAACGGAAAAATAAACACCAAGCCTATTAACCGGCCGATAACACGGTGCAGCCATTCCCAAAAGTAAATATCCTTAAAATCCTGTAAATTGAAATGGTTGTTCAGTTTTTGGTATTCAGGATATTGTTTGTAAAGGTCGAAGGCTTCCTGCCATTCGGCTTCGGAAATTGGGGGAATGGTTCCCGTAATTAGCTTGTAGTTGGATATGGACAGCCCCGAATGCGTTAAGCGGGTAATACCGCCAATAACTACCATTATAAAAATAAGAAAGCAGCCCGTTAACAGCCAGTATATTACTTTTTTATTGTCTTTTGTTTTCAAAGTTTTGGGTTTCAAGTTTTGGGTTTCAGGTTTTTACCTTCAATCCTAATTGTGTTCCTTTTTTAATCATTAAATCGTAAGCGGCTTGGTATTCGTTTGGTATTTCGCCCTCCAAAATGGCTTCCTTAATGGTTTCTTTTATAATACCTATTTCACGAGAGGGCTTTAAATTGAAGGTTTCCATAATTTCCTCGCCCGAAATAGGTGGTTGGAAATTACGGATATGGTCGCGCTCCTCTACCTCAACAATTTTTTGCCTAACAATTTTAAAATTATTGTGGTATTTTTTGTAGCGTGCGGGATTTTTGGTGGTAATATCGGCTTCGCAAAGCGTCATTAAATCGTCTACGTAATCGCCGGCATCGAACACCAACCGCCTAACGGCCGAATCGGTTACAATATCCTGCGCCAATACTATGGGGCGGGAACTCATAAACACCATTTTTTGGACGTATTTCATTTTGTCGTTTAATGGCATTTTTAAACGCTTGAATAGTTGAAATACCATTTTTGCGCCCACAAATTCGTGGCCGTGAAAGGTCCAGCCTACTTTTTTGCTAAACTTTTTGGTTGGCGCTTTACCTATATCGTGCAATAAGGCCGCCCAGCGCAACCAAAGGTTATTGGTGTTTTGGGCAATGTTATCTACCACTTCCAAGGTGTGGTAAAAATTATCCTTATGCCGTTGGCCCTCGACTTCGTCTATGCCTTTAAGTGCCAGCAACTCGGGCAATATGTATTGCAGGAGGCCTGTTTGCTCCAATAGCAAAAACCCTATGGACGGCGTGGGGCTTTCCAAAATTTTGTTAAGTTCTACCACAATACGCTCCTTGGTAATAATGGTAATGCGCTTGCTGTTTTTGGTTATGGCTTGCAGGGATTTTTCCTCGATAGTAAAATTTAACTGCGTGGCAAAGCGTATGGCCCGCATCATGCGCAGAGGGTCGTCGCTATACGTAATATCGGGGTTTAGGGGCGTTCGGATTATTTTTTGGTTCAAGTCGGAAATGCCGTTGAAAGGGTCTAACAGCTCGCCAAAATTATCTTCGTTTAAGCTAAGCGCTAAAGCATTAATAGTAAAATCGCGACGGTTTTGGTCGTCCTGTAAACTACCGCTTTCTACGGCAGGGTTTCGGCTGTTTTCAGTGTAGGATTCCTTTCGGGCGCCAACAAATTCAATTTCAATATTGTCATGGCGCAACATGGCCGTACCGTAGGTTTTAAATACTTGTACCTTGGGTTTGTTAGGTAAGTTTTTCGCAACTTGTTTTGCAAGTTTTATGCCGTCGCCAATGGCAACCACATCAATGTCTTTGGCACTGCCCCGTTGTAAAATAAAATCGCGAACAAAACCACCTATAACATAGCTGTCAAGATTTAATTCTTTGGCAGATTGAGAAATGACTTTAAATATGTTGTGTTGCAGTGCTTGCTTGTAGTTCATGTTTATTTTGTTCACCACGATTTTTTGCTTTTTAAGCATAAACATTCGTGTATTTGTGGCCAAAAAAATTACTCCCGAATAATCTTCACCACGCCATTATTGCTTAATTTGATAATGGACGACGGTTTGTTGCAAATTTTTTCGCGGTGCAAATTTACAACATAGTCTACACCTTTTAAAACCTCCGGCGATATTTCTTTAAACGAGTTTGGTGTGGGCTGCCCGCTTATATTGGCCGAGGTAGATACTATGGCACCGTTTAATTTTCGGATAAGTTGGTAACAAAATTCGTCGTCGGGTATTCTTATGGCAACCGAGCCATCGTTAGCAATTAAATTGGGGGCTAAGTTTTGGGCTTGGTCGTAAATAATGGTCGTGGGGGTATCGGCAACGGCTATAATTTCCAAAGCGGTTAAGGGTACTTGTGCAACGTATTTTTTTAGCATACGGTCGTCGGCAACCAAGCAAATTAGGGCTTTGGCATCGGTACGCTGTTTTAGTTTGAATATTTTTTTAACGGCCTCTGGGTTGGTGGCATCGCAACCAATGCCCCAAACGGTATCGGTAGGGTAAAGTATTAGGCCACCTTCTTTTAAAACCTGTAATGTGTTTTTTATGTCTTGGTGCATGATGGTAATGCTTATATTTGCAAGGCTGTAAATTTACAATAGAAAAACAACAACCCCTTTAATTTTTAGGGCTGTTTTTTATAGAAGAAACCGAAGGCTATGAAAGAAATTAAGGTTTTTACCTCACAAATAGACACTGTTTTAAAAAAAAAACTTTACCAAGCCATTACTAATTTTGAACATTTACCCGGAGGTGAAGGCGAACGAAATATTATTAAAATCACTGAAATTGAAGGTTTTAGGCTAAACATCAAAGCCTTTAAAATCCCCAATATTATAAATCAGGTAGCCTATAATTTTTTCAGGAAAAGCAAAGCCCAACGCTCGTTCGAGTATGCCAATAAATTAACCATAATGGGTATTGGCACCCCAAAACCCTTTGCCTATTTTGAATACCGAACGCTTTTTTTCTTTAAAAAAAGCTATTATATAAGCGAGCAATTGGATTGCGATATTACCTACCGGGAACTAACAAAAAACTTTAACTACCCCGATTACGATACCATTTTACGGGCTTTTACAAGGTTTACGTATAGCTTGCACGAAAAGGGCGTTCATTTTTTGGACCATTCGCCGGGAAATACCCTAATAAAGAAAAACGGAAACACTTACGATTTTTTTCTTGTGGATTTAAACCGTATGCGGTTTGGCAAAATGGATTTTAAAACCCGAATTAAAAATTTTTCACGGTTAACCATCCATAAATCCATGGTCGAGGTTATGAGCGACGAGTACGCTAAATGTTCGGGAGAGGATTACAATACCATTTTTAATTTAATGTGGCACGAAACCGAAAAATTCCAAGAAAAATTCCACAGAAAAAAGCGGTTGAAAAAGCAGCTAAAATTTTGGAAACGCTAACCCCTCCTCTCGTTCTTTGCCAATTCTCTTAATTTTGTGTATTTTAAAAACGTAATATTGGCCGTTTGTACGCAAATTACAAAACCATTTAGCCCGTCTAAAAAACCAAATCTTAAAAAATAAGCCTTAAAAAACGCCCATGTAGGGTTGAACACAATATTCCAAATCGAGGCTTTTTTTCCAAAATTATAATATGCCCGTGCCGAAATACTGGAAAAATGCTCGGTTTTAAGGTTAAATTCGGAATAGGTTTGGTAGGTCCAGTGCAAAATATCGCCTTTTAAATGTCCTGTTTTATCGTCAGGATTGTTCATAACTACGTTATCGTGCGGGTTAATGCCCTTCCATTGGGCATTTCGCCTATCGAATACCCGTAATTTTTTATTGGGGTACCAATCGGAATGTTTAATCCATTGGCCGCAAAAATTATTAAACCTATTGGCGTAATAGCCGTTTAATTGCCAATTGGATTTTAATGCGATTATCGATTGTTGAAGCGCCCCCGACAAAGCCTCATCGCCATCCAAGGACACAATATAATCGTAGTTTGCTTGGTTTAGTGCAAAGTTTTTCTGTTCAATATAGCCCAAAAATTCCTGTTCTATAAATACGGTGTTGTATTTAGCACAAATAGCTTTGGTGTTGTCGGTAGAAAACGAGTCGACCACCACGATTTCATCAACAACAGGCACCAGCGATTGTAGGCACTTTTCAATATTCCGTTCTTCGTTAAAAGTTATAACAACGCCCGAGAGTTTTATCATTTTAATGTATTATTGGTTGTAAAAATACTACTTTTGTATTTATGAGCCTAACGCCAAAAGTATCGGTAATCATTAGCACGTACAATCAGCCCGATTGGCTACAAAAGGTGCTTTGGGGCTATGAATGCCAAACCGAGCGGGATTTTGAAATTATTATTGCCGACGATGGCTCGACCCAGGAAACAGAAGCCGTTATTAAAGGCTTCAAGGCTGTTTCCCGCTTAAACATTATCCACGTTTGGCACGAGGATAAAGGTTTCAGAAAAACAAAAATATTGAACAAGGCACTGTTAAAAGCCAATTCGGAATATATTATTTTTACCGATGGCGACTGTATTCCCCGAAACGATTTTGTAAAAACCCATTTAAACCTTAAAAAAGAAAATTGTTTTTTATCCGGCGGGTATTTTAAACTGCCAAAGGACATTTCAAGATTAATAACAAAGGAAAGCATTGAAACCCAGCAATGTTTTAATTTAAAATGGCTAAAAAACCATGGTTTAAAAAAGAATTTTAAAACCAACAAGTTAACAGCCAAAGGATTTAAGGCTCGGTTGCTTAATACCTTTACCCCGACCAAAGCCACTTTCGACGGCATGAACGTATCGGGCTGGAAAGCTTTAATTTTTAAGGTGAACGGTTTTGACGAGCGCATGCAATACGGCGGCGAGGACCGCGAAATTGGCGAACGCCTAATGAACCTTGGCGTTGCGTTTAAGCAAATACGATATAGCGCCATTTGCGTACATTTGCACCACGAGCGTCCTTACAAAAACAGCGAGGCCATAAAACGCAATAAAGCCATTAGGCTTTCAACAAAAAAACTTAAACTTACCAAAACAAAGTTTGGGATTGAAAAATATGATTAATACACCTAAAATATCAATAATAATTAGCACCTATAACTCCGAGGCATGGCTGGAAAAAGTACTTTGGAGCTACGAAGCGCAAATTTTTAAGGATTTTGAAATTGTTATTGCCGACGATGGCTCCAAACAACCAACATTCGACTTAATTAAACGGATGCAAAACGAAGTTCATTACCCCATTATACACGTTTGGCACGAGGACAATGGTTTTCAAAAATCGCAAATCCTTAACAAAGCCATTTTGGCCTGTAATGCCGATTATATTTTAATGAGCGATGGCGACTGCCTTGCCCGCAAGGATTTTGTACAAGTACACATTAACCACATGGAAAAAGGCTATTTCCTTTCGGGCGGATACTTTATGCTACCAATGGGCATTTCCGAAGCAATAACAAAAACCGATATTTTATCCCAAAAATGCTTTAACCTAAAATGGTTAAAATCGCACGGCTTAAAACCGTCATTTAAAAACAACAAGCTAACCGCCAAAGGGCTTAAACAAAAACTACTAAACGCCATAACCCCTACCAACGCCAGTTGGAACGGGCATAACGCCTCGGGCTGGAAAACCGATATTTTGGCCATTAACGGCTTTGACGAGCGTATGCAGTACGGCGGACAGGATAGAGAGCTGGGCGAGCGTCTTTTTAATTTGGGCGTTAAATCGAAACAAATACGGTACAGTGCCGTTTGCTTGCATTTGGACCACCCCAGGGGCTATAAAAACCAAGAATCCATTAATAAGAATTTGGCCATCAGGGCAACTACAAAAAATGAAAAAAGAAAATGGACCGATTTTGGGATTAAAAAAAGCTAATATTCCCCCAAAACGGGGGCGGCTATGAGTAATTGCGTGGATTGGTACGGAACTTAACAAGTATACACACCAAACTGAAAATTCGAGAGGATTTTCAGAAGTAGGCGAGAATAAGCAACTGCTCATACTTTGTTGTACGTAGTTATTTTTTTATCGCTTCCATTTTATTTCCATTCTGGAAGATATTCATTTTTATTATCTTATCATTTTCATCTCTGATAAATTCAAACCGTACATCTACCTTTTTAACAAAAAACTTATTTTGAGTTTCAGCAATTAATTCAATTGCACTTTGTCCTGATAATTGAGCATATAATTTAGAATCTTTTAAGAAAATATTGAAAATTACATTTTCATTAATAGCATAATTCCCTTCAATTTTTTTTAATTCGCTTTCAGGTAATTGAATTTCTTTTCTTGAAGCAACGAACTGTAAAGGTTGGTTGTATAAAATTGCGTCTATTGCTTCAACAGCAGGTGTAGTTACATCAAAGTTTTGCAAAATGATGATGGTTTTATCACTATCTAAATGTCTTTCAAAGTAAGTTTCAAAACCATTAGAATTTCCTGCGTGATATACTACTTTTCCAACACCTTCTTTTTCTGTTATCCACCAACCAAAACCATAATTTATTGAATTTCCATCGTTTAGTTGTGCGAATTGATAGATTAATCCTAAATCTTCTCTTGAAATAAAATTTGTATCATACAATGCTCTATCCCATTTTAATAAATCAGTTGTTGTTGTATGTATATTTCCAGAACCATAAATACCATTACTCCAAATAATTCCTCCGTGATTAGATAACACTTCTGGTCGCTCTCGTTTTTGTAAACTATCGGAATAAATGTATCCAATGGCAATATTTTGCTTAATTGTTTTGTGCTTAAATCTGTGATAATCAAATGTGTTTTCCATTTTTAATGGGTTGAAAATATTCTCAGTTAAAAAATCATTATATGGCTTATGGGAAACCCGTTCAATTACAATTGCTAAAAGTTCAAATCCTATTCCGCCATAAAAGAATTTTTCTCCAGGATTAAATCTTTTTGTTGGTTTGTACTTTTTATATAGTTTGATAATGTCTTTATTGTGTGCAATTTTATTTTTATCCCATTTTTCTTCAAAAAGGGAATCATAATCGGGAATTCCGTGCGTATGAGTCAGTAAATTTTGAATGGTTACATTTTTATAGAATTTTAGCTCGGGAATATATTCTGACAATTCATCTGTTAACTTTAACTTTCCTTCATTTTTTAAAATAATTATTCCCATTGCCGTAAACTGCTTTGTAACAGAATTCAGCTTATAGACAGAATTATTCGTTAATAATTCTTGTTGCTCAACATTTGAAAACCCATAACTTTTTTTAAAAATAGGCACACCTTTTTCGGCTATTAGAATTGAACCATTAAATCTGTTACTTTTGTTTAGCAATGTAAAAATACTATCTAACTTTTCAGCTTTCGACTGTGCTTTAACTGTACTAATAGCTAAAAGTAGGATTATTGCGAAAAATATTTTGTTCATTGAATTGTTAGTTTTTTTATAAGACGAACGCAATATTTATTTGTTACAAAAGGTCATTTTGAATTCTGAACCCGAACGATATTTAATGATTATTTCAATTTTTATCTTACTTTTATAAACCGAAATTTTGAAACCAAATGGCCAACCACCAAATTAATCCGAACAACTGGATAAATTTATATGCCGATTACCTTTTCAACTATACCATTTCGCGTATAAACGACAAGGAAGCGGCCCAGGACTTGGTGCAGGACACATTTTTGGCCGGGCTAAAATCGTTAAAAAACTTTAAGGGCGAATCCAGCGAGCGCACCTGGCTTATTTCTATTTTAAAACGAAAAATAATTGACTATTACCGAAAAATAAATTCGAAAAAAGGAAAAGCCGAAACCCGCATAGCCTACAACAACCACAACGAAACCGAAGGCGATTGGTTAGAAGAACACGTTGCCGACCCATTCGACAAAAACGCCGAGGACCAAATACAAAACAACGAACTGGGTAATGCCATTTACAAATGCTTGGACAAACTGCCCAAAAAGCAAGCCCAAGTATTTAGTATGAAAACCATCGAAGGGCTGGAAACCGAAATTATTTGTAATGAACTCAATATTACGGCGTCTAACTTTTGGGTAATTATCCATAGGGCGCGAACGGCCATGGCCGATTGTTTAAAGGAAATCTGGTTTAAATAATGCTTTAAAATTCCATTTTTATGAATAAGTGCGACAAAGCAAACCACTTTTGCGACAAGGTACAGTACAGGGAAGCCTCCCTATGGGAAAAAATAAAATTAGGCCTCCATTTAACATACTGCAAAACCTGTAAAACATACACCAAAAGCAACATTAACCTTAGCCAAGCCATAAAACAATCGAACATTGTTTGTATGGACAAAAACTGTAAGGCTAATTTGAAAAAAATTTTCAATAAAGCATTAAACGAAACGGTTAACTAACCAACAACAAGAGCCACACAATAGGAATCCCCTCTACCCAAAACGAACTGTAATACTGTGGCTGTCCGGTTTTTGCACCAATTATAAATATGGCTGTTATAATTGCTACGGCAAATGTTGCAAGCATTTCCGTTAAGGTGCTTTCCGAATTAAAAACGTCCAACAAAACAAAACAAAACAATAGCAACGCCCCCATAATTTTGGTCCGTTTTACGCCTATTTTCTGCGGAATGGTTGCCAATTTTAGGCTATCGTATTGCAAGTCGCGTATTTCAAAAGGGAGCATTAAGGCCACAATAAACACATAACGCTGCAAGGCTGTAAGCAATACATTTGTGCTTATATTGAAATGATTGTTAACCAATGGCAAAAACACCGTTACGCCTACCCAAACCAAAGCAATAATATACACCTTTAACCCACCAATACTCCGTAAATTTTGCTTTTGGTCCCTAAACAAACGTTTGGGCAAAAATGGTATGGCATACAAAAACGTTACCAAGCCAAACCCAAAAACCACCAATTGGCTTATGGCCTGCAGCTTAACAAAAAAACAACACATAGCCACAAAACACAAAACCGAAAAAACCTGGACAGGCTTTAACCAAGTAGCCAAACGCCTGTAATGAAACTGCGCCATACCAAAATATTTTACAAAATTATACCCCACAACCGTGGCAAAAAACACAAAACAAAGCAGGCTTTTATCTGTTGGAATATGGTACTCGACCAAAGTTACCCATGCCAACGAAACAGCCGACAAGGCCACATGGGCGCTACTAATTATATAAAAATTGAAAACAAGCTTGGAAACACGCATAGGGCAAAAGTACGCAAAGTGTTAATAACCTTGGCAAACGGTTAAAAACTTTCATTTTTTGAAGTTTACAACATTTAAATATTGCGTATTTTTGCAGCTCATTCTACTAAAATTAACTTAATGAATACAAACGCTTTTGCCTTGCGCCACATAGGGCCGAGAGAGGAAGACCAAAAATCGATGTTAAACGCTATCGGCGCCGATTCGTTGGACCAATTAATCTACGAAACCATACCGGACGACATCCGATTAAAACACCAACTAAACTTGGACGCCCCCATGACCGAATACGAATATTCGCTCCACATCCAAGAATTATCTAAAAAAAACAAGCCCTATAAAACCTATATTGGTTTAGGCTACCACCCTACTATATTGCCCGCTGTTATCCAACGTAATATATTAGAAAATCCGGGTTGGTACACGGCCTACACACCTTACCAAGCCGAGATAGCCCAAGGCCGGTTAGAAGCACTTTTAAATTTCCAGACCATGGTTATCGATTTAACCGGAATGGAAATTGCCAACGCATCGCTGTTGGACGAATCCACCGCCGCTGCCGAAGCCATGGGCCTTTTATTTGCGGTGCGCACCCGTGACCAAAAAAAGGCCAACGTTAACAAGTTTTTTGTATCCAACCAAATATTGCCGCAAACCTTAGCCGTGTTGGAAACAAGAGCAAATCCTATTGGGGTTGAACTGGTGGTAGGCAATGAAGACGAGTTCAATTTTTCTAACGACTTTTTTGGGGCTATCGTTCAATATCCCGGTAAAAACGGACAAATATCCAATATAGAAGCCTTTATTTCGAAAGCCAACCAAGCCGAAATAAAAGTAGCCGTTGCTGCCGATATTTTAAGTTTGGTTAAGTTGGAAGCGCCCGGTAAATTCGGCGCCGATGTTGTGGTTGGCACTACGCAGCGCTTTGGTATACCTATGGGGTATGGCGGACCGCATGCCGCATTTTTTGCCACCAAGGAAACGTATAAGCGTGATATTCCCGGGCGTATAATCGGGGTTACCAAAGATGCCAACGGCAACCGTGCCCTACGCATGGCGCTACAAACGCGCGAACAACATATAAAACGGGACAAAGCAACCTCAAACATTTGTACCGCACAGGTTTTATTGGCCGTTATGGCGGGTATGTACGCCGTATACCATGGCCCTAAAGGCTTACGTTTTATTGCCAATAAAGTGCATAACGCCACCGCAACCCTGGCCGAGGCCTTAACCCAATTGGCGTACAAACAGGTAAACAGCAGTTTTTTCGATACGCTTCAAATAAAAACCAATTCGAAAAAAATTGAAAAACTGGCCAAAAAGCTAAAAATAAACTTATTTTACCCCGATGCGGAAACCGTTACCATTTCGCTTAACGAAACCACATCGGTAAACGACATAAATGCTATTATTTCCATTTTTGCAAAAGCGGCAAAAAAAGAAACAATAACAGTTACCACCCTTGCAAAACACGATACCATACCCAACAACCTTAAACGTACCTCGGCATTTTTAACCGAACCAGTTTTCAACAGCTATCATTCCGAAACCGAATTAATGCGCTACATAAAATTGTTGGAACGCAAAGATTTGGCCCTAAACCACTCCATGATTTCACTGGGGTCGTGTACCATGAAACTTAATGCGGCTTCGGAAATGTTGCCTTTGAGCAATCCGCAATGGGGCAACATTCACCCTTTTGCCCCTTTAAAACAGGCAAAAGGTTATTTAATAATGCTTAAAGCCCTTGAAAACCAATTAACCGAAATTACGGGTTTTGCGGCTACCTCGTTACAGCCCAACTCCGGTGCACAAGGCGAATTTGCGGGCTTAATGGTTATTAAGGCCTACCACGAATCGCGCAACGAAAGCCACAGGAATATTTGTTTAATCCCATCGTCGGCACACGGTACAAACCCCGCAAGCGCCGTTATGGCCGGTATGCAGGTTGTGGTAACAAAATCGACCGAAGAAGGCAATATCGATGTTAACGATTTGCGGGAAAAAGCCATTCTACATAAAGACAACCTATCCTGTTTAATGGTAACCTACCCATCAACACACGGAGTGTACGAATCAGCTATAAAGGAAATTACCCAAATAATACACGACAACGGCGGACAAGTATACATGGACGGTGCCAACATGAACGCCCAAGTAGGCTTGACCAATCCGGGCAGCATAGGTGCCGATGTATGCCACCTAAACCTGCACAAAACCTTTGCCATCCCGCATGGCGGCGGCGGCCCGGGTGTTGGTCCTATTTGCGTAGCCGAGCAATTGGTACCGTTTTTACCAAGCAACCCGCTGGTTAATACGGGCGGTGGCAATGCCATTTCGGCCGCTCCGTTTGGCTCGGCTTTGGTGTGCTTAATTTCCTATGGTTATATTAAAATGTTAGGAGAAGAAGGTTTAACAGCGTCAACCAAAATGGCCATATTAAACGCCAATTACCTAAAACAACGCTTACAAGGCAGTTTCGACACCTTGTATTCGGGCGAACGTGGCCGTGCAGCACACGAAATGATTGTAGATTGCCGCCCATTTAAAGCCAACGGCATCGAGGTAACCGATATTGCCAAACGTTTGATGGATTATGGCTTCCACGCCCCTACGGTTTCCTTCCCCGTTGCTGGAACCTTAATGATTGAACCTACCGAAAGCGAAGGCAAAGCCGAAATAGACCGTTTTTGCGATGCTTTAATTTCAATTAAAAATGAAATTGACAGCATATCGAAAAACGACGATAATAATGTACTTAAAAACGCACCGCACACTTTGGATATGATAACGGCAAACGAATGGCACCTACCCTACTCCAGGGAAGCCGCCGCTTTTCCGTTGGACTATGTAAAAGAAAACAAGTTTTGGCCAACGGTAAGACGGGTAGACGATGCCTACGGCGACCGCAACTTAATATGTTCCTGCGCCCCCATAGAAGCCTATGCCGAGGCTTAAAACAAACGGTTGAACATCGTAAAGTTTTTACATTTTAAATTGCCTTTTGTTAAAAAACCGTACCTTAGTATTGTTTTTAACAAAAGGCAATTTTTATTCCCTATGAACATTAAAATAACAGGCACCGGAAGCTACATTCCGGACACCATTGAAAAAAACGAAGCCTTCGGCAACAATATTTTTTTAAATACCGATGGCTCGACTATTACCGCCCCTAACGATGTTATTATTGAAAAATTCAAGGCCATTACGGGCATTGCCGAACGCCGTTATGCCAAGCCCCACTTAAACTCATCCGATTTGGGCTTTTTTGCAGCCGAAAAAGCCATTGCCAATGCCAACATAGACCCCGAAACCTTGGACTATATTATTGTGGCCCACAATTTTGGCGATGTTAAGCACAACACCATCCAAAGCGATGTATTGCCCTCCTTGGCTTCCCGCATTAAGCATAGTTTACGCATTAAAAACCCCAAATGTGTGGCTTACGACATCCTTTTTGGTTGCCCCGGTTGGGTCGAGGGCGTTATACAGGCCCAGGCTTTTATAAAAGCGGGCATGGCAAAACGCTGTTTGGTTATCGGTTCCGAAACCTTGTCCAGGGTTATCGATAAGCACGATAGGGATGCCATGATTTTTTCCGATGGCGCAGGGGCTACCATTATTGAGGCCACCCAAGATAAAGGCGGCATATTAGCCCATGAAACGGCAAGCTACACGTATGATGAAGCCTATTTTTTGCACTTCGGAAACTCGAACAACCAAAACTTGGATAAAGATACCCGGTACATTAAAATGGAAGGCCGTAAAATTTACGAATTTGCCCTTAACCACGTGCCACAGGCCATGAAAACCTGTCTGGACAACAGCGGCGCAAGCATAACCGATGTTAAAAAAGTATTTATCCACCAAGCCAACGAAAAAATGGACGAGGCCATTTTAACCCGTTTTTATAGGTTGTACAAAACCAAAATACCCGAAAACATTATGCCCATGAGCATACAAACCTTGGGCAATAGTTCGGTAGCCACCATTCCTACCCTTTTCGATTTGGTTAGGCATAATAAATTGGAACCCCACAACTTAAATAAAGGCGATATTGTTATATTCGCAAGCGTGGGCGCCGGTATGCACATTAACGCTATTGTGTACCAATATTAATAACTATGGGCTTCCTGTCCATAGGTTTTCAAACGGACTAAAAGTCCGATTATTTGTGTTAATTCTCGCCACGAATACACGAATAATTTTTAGAAAAATTACACACAAAATATTCGTGGCACAAAATATTTGTAGAAACTGAAAGTCTTGTACTAAAAACACATGTTTCAACTAACCACGGCGACCAATGAGTTCATCTTTTCAATAATTATTTATCTTTACGGCAATATTTCAAAATAAAATATTGAATTGAAACAGTTTTGCTATAAGGTTATTTACAACAAAAACCTCAACTATATTCTTAGAAATACAAATAAATTTCTAAACCCGGTTCTTTTTAAAAATATAAAAATACCGCCTTCGGGAATTTTAACCCTGAAAACCAATTCGGGAAATTTAAAAATGGCAACCAACCAAACCAGCTACATTACGCAGTTACTGTTTTGGAACGGTTATAAAAACTTTGAATATTCCGATATTTTCGAACAGCTTATAAAAAACTGCACCTCTTTTTTCGACATTGGCGCCAATATTGGCTATTACTCGCTTTTGGCCGCAACAGCCAACCCCAATATAAAAGTGTACGCTTTCGAGCCCGCTTTGGGCCCTAAACATTTTCTGTTGAAAAACATAGAACTTAATTCTTTTAAAAACATTATACAACCCATTAACAGCGCACTTTCCAACACTATTGGCCATATCGATTTTTATGAAGTTGAAAACAAAAAATACAGCTATTTACAGTATAATTTGGCAGGCGAAGGCAATGCGGGCACAAAAAAAGAATCCCGTAATTTTATAAAAAACCAGGTAAAAACAACAACATTAAAAGCGTTTACAGAAGCCAACAACATAACGCAAATAGATATAATAAAAATAGATACCGAAGGCACCGAAATAGATATTTTAAATTCGGGGAAAGAAATTATAAAAACATGCCAGCCCATTGTAATATGCGAAACCCTATTTAATGGCGTTGAAAATGAATTGGACGATTTTTTCAAAAGTTTAAACTACATTTTTTTTAACCATACAACTAAGGGGCTTGAACGTGTTAACACCATAAAACGCAGCGCCGATGATGGTATTAGGAACTGTTTTTTTATACCGAAATCAAAATTGCACCTAATTAAACCTTTTATTGCCAGATAGTAACCCGTGAACTTCTACATTATCATCCCCGCCCATAACGAGCAGGATTTTATAGGCAAAACCTTAAAATCCCTGGCAACGCAAACCCTTTTGCCCAAAAAAGTGGTGGTGGTTAACGATAATTCTACCGATGGCACACAGCAAATTGTTGAGGCTTTTTTGGAAAACCAAAACTGGCTTTCCATTATCCGTATTTCATCTTCAAAAGCGCACGTGCCGGGCAGCAAGGTTATTAATGCCTTTTACGAAGGCTTAAACACCTTGGACGAGCATTACGACGTTATTTGTAAATTCGACGCCGATATTATTCTTCCCAATAATTATTTGGAAACATTGGCAAACATTTTCACCCAAAACCCAAAAGCCGGTATTGTTGGGGGCTTGGCTTATATTGAAAAAAACAACACTTGGGTTTACGAAAACATAGCCGACAAAACCCACGTTCGAGGGCCGTTTAAAGCCTACCGAAAAGCCTGTTTTAAAGCTATTGGCGGCTTGCGAAAGTCTATTGGTTGGGACACCGCGGACACCCTTTTGGCCCAATACCACGGTTGGGAAATAGTAACCGAGCAATCATTACACGTAAAACACTTAAAGCCTACGGGGCAAACCTATACCAAAGCCTCTAAATACCTACAAGGCGAGGCCATGTACAAAATGCGCTATGGGCTTGCCATAACCGCTATTGCAGCCCTAAAAATGGCCTATAAAAAACAAAATTTCAAAATATTTCAAAACTATATTACGGGCTACTTTAAAGCTAAGCGAAATAACATGACATTTATAGTTTCCAAAGAAGAAGGCCTTTTTATTAGGCGTTTGCGTTGGAAAGGTATTTTTAACAAGCTGAAATAATTTCGGAATACAAATTTTAACATTGTAGGCAAAGTCCTTAAATAAAAATCCAACGTATATTCTGATAAATCATTAACAATTTCAATTATCCGCAACAATGAAAAAATTATTTTTATCCGCATGCCTTTTGGGGTCGTTTTATTTTTCCAATGCCCAAATTAATTTGGGAAAAGCCACCGGCGCCCTTGAAAAAGGCGTAAAAGCCCTTTCATTTTCCAACAACGATGCCAAAACTCTGGCCAAAGAAGCCGTAGATTGGATGGACGAAAACAACCCCGTTGCCGAAGCCAACGATCCTTATGCCGTTAGGTTAGAACGTGTTTTTGGCAACCATAAAAACGAAGACGGTTTAGCCCTTAACTACAAAGTATATGTAGTAACCGACATTAATGCTTTTGCCTGTGCCGATGGAAGCGTACGGGTGTTTTCATCGCTTATGGACATTTTAACCGACGATGAGCTACTTGCCGTAATTGGCCACGAAATTGGCCATGTTAAAAACGAAGACACCAAGGACGCCATGAAAGCAGCCTATATGAAAGCGGCAGCTATGGAAGCCGGTTCGGCAGCATCGAGTACCGTGGCCACTTTAAACGACAGCCAAGTAGGCGAAATGGCAAGCGCCATGTTAGATGCTTCGCACAGCAGAAAACAGGAAACACAAGCCGATACCTATTCGTACGATTTTATGAAAAAACACAATTACAATGTGGTTGCCGCCTACACGGCCTTTAAAAAATTGGCCTTGCTTTCGGCGGGTAGCGATATTAAAGGCTTCGAAAAAATGATGAGTTCGCACCCCGATAGCGAAAAAAGGGCCAACGCCATAAAAGCACAAGCCGAAAAGGACATGCTATGGAAAGACCCCGGCACGGTTAGCCTGCCTACTGAGCCCCTTACCGAATAACATTACCCTGCTAACTAAAAATAAAAAAGGCTTGCTTTAAACAGCAGGCCTTTCTTGCGTTAAACCATTATTAATTTTCAAGTTTGCTTTATTCCCCTAAAACCAAAGCAATATCTGGCTTAAAATAATTGGGGCCTTTTAGCACCTTGCCATCTTTCCGGTAAATAGGCTCGCCGTCCAAGCCTAATTTGCTCATGTTGCTGCGCTGTATTTCGTTAAACACGGCCTCTATTTTATGCTGCATGCCGTGTTCTATAATCGTACCGCACAAAATGTAAAGCATATCGCCCAGGGCATCGGCAACCTCTACCAAGTCGTTATTTTGAGCGGCTTGTAGGTATTCTTCGTTTTCTTCTTTCATTAGGTTAAAGCGCAATTTGTTTTTGTCGTTGCCCAAACTGGCACGCAAATTTTCGCTATATCCCAACTTAAATGCGGCATGAAATGCTTTTACGGCATCGATTTTGTCTTTCATGTGTTTATTATTTATTTTTGCCTAAAATTAGCAATATGTTTAGTAACGGTCAAATTGTTTTCGGGGTTTTGTTTTTTTTGGTATTTGCCATTGTAATAGGATACACCTACCGAAAGGATTTAAACCTTCATAAAAAGTTTTATTCGGGAAGCCTTTGGGTTTTGGCAGCCTTCATTTTTTTCATTTTATTTATTGTATCGATTAAATTTATTTTCAAATAAAACCTAATCCAAAA
>JBKEDS010000054.1:0-37655 GCA_047975545.1 Flavobacteriaceae bacterium
CAAATAACTTAAAAATTTCAAAATTTATTTAATTTTATATAGTATTTGTAAACGTAACGAGTTTTGAAAGAAAAGGATTTAAAACTTTTAATTTAAATAGGAAATAACCGAGTTAAAAAATAAACACTTAACAATTAAGGTGTTGAGCAAATTTAATAGAAACTTAAAAATTGATTACAATGACAAAAAGATCTGAAAATCTGGAAGTGTATGGTTTAAAAAACGTAAAAGCAAATTGGAACCTATCGCCTGAAGAACTTCAAAAAATTACAGTTGAAAAAGGAATGGGAAAAGAAACCAAAAATGGTACTTTGGCCGTAAACACCGGTAAATTTACCGGACGTTCGCCTCAGGATCGTTTTTTGGTGAAAGACGCTTACACCGAAGATAAAGTATGGTGGGGAAAAACCAACAAACCGGTTTCTACCGAAAACTTTAACAAACTTAAAGACGAAATAACAAAATACCTTTCCGGTAAGGAAATTTACGTAAGGGACGGCTACGTTTGTGCCGACCCCGAATTTAGAACCAATATTAGAACGGTAACCGAACTGCCTTGGTCCAACTTGTTTGTTTATAACATGTTTTTACGCCCAAGCGAAAAAGAACTGGAAACGTTCCAAGAAGATTGGTTAATCCTTTGCGCCCCGGGCTACGAGTGCCCAAATCCGGAGGCTTACGGCATCCGCCAAGGTAATTTTTCAATCCTTGACTTTACCGCTAAAATTGCTTTGGTTGGCGGTTCGGCCTATACGGGGGAAATGAAAAAAGGTATTTTCTCGGCCCTTAACCTAATTTTGCCTACCGAAAGAAACGTACTGCCCATGCACTGTTCGGCCAATGTTGGCAAAAAAGGCGATACGGCTATTTTCTTTGGGCTTTCCGGTACCGGAAAAACAACGCTTTCGGCCGATCCCGACAGAAAATTAATTGGCGACGACGAACACGGCTGGACCAAGGACAATACTATTTTTAATTTTGAAGGTGGCTGCTATGCCAAGGTTATCGATTTAACCGAAGAAAAAGAACCGGACATTTACCGGGCCATCCGTCCAGGCGCTTTGTTGGAAAACGTGGTGTTCGACAAAAACGGCGATGTAGACTATATGGACAGTTCCATTACACAAAACACCCGTGTATGCTACCCTATTTATCATATCGACAATATTCAGGAAACCCTGTACGCCAACAACCCAAAAAATATTTTCTTTTTAACTTGCGATGCGTTCGGGGTATTGCCTCCCGTTTCCAAATTAACGCCAGGCCAAGCGGCTTACCATTTTATTTCGGGCTACACCGCTAAAGTTGCTGGTACCGAGGCTGGAATTACCGAGCCCGTGCCATCGTTTTCGGCTTGTTTTGGCGCTCCGTTTATGCCGTTGCACCCAACCGTATATGGCGAAATGTTAAGCAAAAAAATGCAAGATGCGGGCGTAAACGTTTGGTTAATCAACACAGGCTGGAGCGGCGGTCCTTACGGTATAGGCTCGCGTATTAAGTTAAAATACACCAGAGCTATGATTACCGCTATTTTAAATGGCGATTTGGATGAAGTAGACTACGACCAAAACTTTATTTTTGGCTTGTTTATGCCTAAATATTGCCCAGGCGTACCAACCGAAATCCTTGACCCCATGAACACTTGGTTGCAAAAAGGCGCTTATGTTGGTAAAGCCATCCAGTTGGCGCACTCGTTCCACTTAAACTTTGAAAAATTTGCGGGACAAGCCAACCAACAAATTATTGAAGGTGGCCCGCTAATTGACGAGCACCACCACTTAGGAGAGCACATTTAATTTTGTTTTTTTATTAATACCCGAGAGAAGCCCAAATTTGTTTGGGCTTCTTTTTTTACCACTACACCTATGTATTAACTGAAAAATACACAGTTTTACTTAAAAAGGCTTGAAAATTAAAAATTCAAGCCTTTTTTAATCCAATTAACAGTTAAAATGGTTGTTTATTCAATTTTCTCAAAAACTGTTCGGGAGTTCCATATTTCGCCAAAAATTCATCTACTGAAATATGGTCTAACTCCTTTATTTTAGGTTCAATTTTAGCGTTTTCGGATATGTGCCAACAATAGTCTGAATAAATGTTGAGCCAATCTGCAGACCAAAGTTTACCACCGTATCGGGAAGTAACAACATAATCATTTTGGGTTAAACCTAATTCGGTTAAAAACTCCAAATCAAATTCAGTAGGATTCATTCGGGCAAAGGAAAGCAGATATTTATCTTCTTGGTCAAGTTCAGAAGCCCTAAATTGGAAATGATGTTTAACCCTTTCTTCGTCAATAGAAGTTTTGTTAAAAATGAGATTAGATAAGTGTAAATATAAAGCCATTACAACGATTTTAAGAGATTTTCTCGGATTATTTGATGTATGTCCATAAATAGCTAATTTTTCTATATACATAACCAAATCAAAAATTGGTCTTTTTCATTATAGTAAGTATCAGTCCAATTCAGTTATAAATACCATTTTTTGGGTTGGCTTTTCGCAATCAACAATAAATCATCGAAAGCAGTCTCTAAATTGTGCAAAATCTGTTCTTGGTAAAGCATTGCTGACAGACTATGGCTATCATTTAAAAAATCCTCTAAACGAACAATCATAAATAAATTGTAACTGGTGACGAGAATTTTACTTTGATAGAGATTTTCAAAACTCTTTTTGCTTTTCAGATAGTTGAAAAATCCATTGTCTTCCCTTAGCCTTGACCTGCATAAAAAACAAAACCACCTACATCTCTGTAAGTGGCTGATTATCAGTTGTGATCGCGACAGGATTCGAACCTGTGACCGTCTGCTTAGAAGGCAGATGCTCTATCCAACTGAGCTACGCGACCCAAACTTTAAATTTATTTGGTGTGCAAATATAAAACTAACTGTAAATTTGGCAAAAATAATTTCTTGTTTTTTGTGTTGCTTCAAATTTAACCGCAAACATCTTGTTTTAAGTAAGTTGCATGTCTTTGTTTTGTCATAGTTCGTTTTTGTGGTTAATTTAACAAAGTAACATTGTATCTTTATAACCCAAAAGCCACCATGAAATGATTAACGAACTTAAAGACAACTACGGCTATCTGTTTGAAGACGCGCTTTTAAACGAAATAAACAATTCGGGTACATTTAAGGATATTCCCGAAGGGTTTCAACTTATCGATGTAAACGATTATATAAAATCGATGCCCCTTTTAATTAGTGGTGCCATTAAAATATTGCGGGAAGACAGTAAGGGCGACGAACTCTTGCTTTATTTTATAGAGCGTGGCGATACCTGTGCCATGACCCTTTCGTGCTGTATGGGCCAAAAAAAAAGCGAAATACGTGCCATTGCCGAAACCCCTACCAGGCTTGTTATGGTTCCTGTTGAAAAAATGGCCGAATGGATGGCAAAGTACAAAAGCTGGCAAAATTTTATCCTACAAAGCTACCATGACCGGATGACCGAACTCCTCGAAGCCATCGATACCATTGCATTTTTAAACATGAACGAGCGCCTGTTTAAATACTTGAAGGACAAAGCCATGGTAAACCACAACGATATTATTAACGTTACGCACCAAGAAATAGCTTTCGATTTGCATACCTCCAGAGTTGTAATATCCCGATTGTTAAAAGTCTTGGAAAATGAAGGTAAAATCGAGCTTTACCGAAATAGTATAAAAATTTTAGACCTTTAAAAGCCCTCGGCCCTTTTATTGTTGAGCCTATTACACTTGTTTTAAAACAGGGATAATATTTCTATTATTCCGAAATTACCCGAATTACACTCTTTACTTCCTCCGCTATTTTTCTCGCTTCATCAATATCTTCGTTTACAATGGTAACATGCCCCATTTTCCTAAACGGGCGTGTTTGTCTTTTGCCGTAAATATGGGGCGTAACACCATTTAAGCGCATAATGGCTTCGATGTTTTGGTAAACTACGTTGCCGCTGTAACCCTCGGCACCGACAAGGTTAACCATAACACCTCCAACCTTGCTGTTTGTATTGCCAAGCGGCAGGTTTAAAATAGCCCTAATGTGCTGCTCGAATTGCGAGGTATAACTGGCCTCAATAGTTTGGTGGCCGGAGTTGTGTGGTCGGGGCGCTACTTCGTTTATTAAAATTTGGTCGTCATGGGTTAAAAACATTTCAACCGCCAAAAGCCCAACGTGTTTAAAGGCTTCGGAGGTTTTTAATGCCACTTCGGTTGCTTTTTGGGCAATATTGCCGGGTATTCTTGCCGGGCAAATAACATATTCCACTTGGTTGGCTTCGGGGTGAAATTCCATTTCAACCACAGGAAAAGTCTTGGTTTCGCCATTGGCATTTCGGGCCACAATAACGGCCAGCTCGTTTTTAAAGGGGATTAGTTGTTCGGCAATACATTCTACATTTGGTAAACCTTCCAAATCAGTTATCTGCCGCACAACCTTTACGCCATTGCCATCGTAACCAAATTGTGCCGATTTCCATACAAAAGGCAAACTTAGCCCACCATGGTTAAGGGCTTCCTTAATTTCCGAGGTATAGGCAAACCGCGAAAAAGGCGCCGTTGGCAACTCGTGGTCCACATAAAATAGTTTTTGCTTGGCCTTGTTTTGTATAGTACGTAGGGTTTTGGCACTTGGATACACGCTTACGCCTTCTTTTTCCAAATCCTCCAAAGCATTAACGTTAACGTTTTCTATTTCAATGGTTAAAACATCAACCTGTTTTCCAAAACTATAAACAGCATCGTAATCCATTAAATCGCCCAGAAAAAATTCGTTACAGGCTATTTTGCTCGGGGCTTCGGCACTAACATCCATAACGCAAGTATAAATATCGAACTTTCGGGTGCTATAAAGCAACATTTTACCCAATTGACCGCCGCCAAGAATACCCAGTTTAAAATTTGAAGAAAAATAGTTCATACTTTATTTTTGTTGAAAATTAGCCCGAAAACCAAAAAAATATCACACAAAAATACATTTAAATATCAATTTATAGCCAAAACCTATTTTAAAAAATGGCGAATCGTAATCTATTAACTATCTTTGCCTTTTTAAAAACGTAATGGACACAATAAAGCTACACGACAAATATTTTAAGCCTTTTATTTCTGCCAAGGAAATAAATCGGGCTATGGAACGTTTGGTCAAAGAAATTGCCAACGACGTAGGCAACGAAATTCCCGTTTTTGTAGGCATACTAAACGGTTCGTTTATGGTGGTTAGCGATTTTGTTAAAAAATACCCCAAGCTTTGCGAAGTTACGTTTATTAAACTGGCCTCCTACGAAGGCGTAAAATCCACCGAGGATATCCAACGTTTAATTGGATTAACCCAAGATTTAACAGGCCGCACCGTTATTGTTCTCGAAGATATAATCGATACGGGCAATACCTTGGCCGAAATACACCGCATTTTTAAAAACGAAAAGGTAAAAGCCCTAAAAATAGCCACCCTGTTTTACAAGCCCGAATCCTACAAAAAAGATTTTAAACTACATTACATAGGTATTGAAATACCCAATAAATTTATTGTAGGTTACGGATTGGATTATAATGGGCTGGGGCGCAATTTACCCGAAGTATATCAAATAAAACAAACGCAACACATGACAAATTTAGTACTATTTGGCCCTCCAGGAGCAGGAAAAGGCACGCAAGCCGAATTTTTAAAGCAAAAATACAAACTCGTCCATATTTCAACGGGCGACGTATTTCGCTACAACATTAAAAACGAAACCGCTTTGGGCATGTTGGCCAAATCGTACATGGACAAGGGCGAATTGGTACCCGACCAAGTAACCATAGACATGCTAAAAGCCGAAGTTGAAAAAAACACCGATGCCAACGGCTTTATTTTCGACGGTTTTCCCCGTACCAACGCCCAGGCCGAAGCCTTGGACAAACTGCTGGCAAGTAAAGACTCGGCCATTAACGCCATGGTAGCTTTAGAAGTAGACGACGAAGTGCTTGTAAAACGCCTACTAAAACGAGGCGAAACCAGCGGCCGTGCCGACGATGCCGATGAGTCCATTATACGAAACCGAATTACCGAATACTACAACAAAACCGCTGTTTTAAAAAATTACTATTCCGCACAAAACAAATACTTTGGCGTAAACGGCGTGGGGTCTATCGAAGATATTACCCTGCGTTTGGGGCAAGTTATAGATAATTTGTAATACAAGGGAGTTTCTCACACCCCCATACCCCTACCCTTATAACCCCATAACCTAAAAAAATGACCGAAGGCAATTTTGTAGATTACGTAAAAATGTATGTAAGTTCCGGTAAGGGCGGGCAAGGCTCAGCCCATTTGCACCGCGAAAAATATATAGCCAAAGGTGGCCCCGATGGTGGCGATGGCGGTCGTGGCGGTCACGTAATCATTAGGGGCAAGGCAAACCTATGGACGCTCCTGCACCTAAAATTTAAGCGCCATATACGTGCCGGGCATGGCCAACATGGCGGAAGCTCCCGAAGCACCGGAGCCGATGGCGAGGATGTTTACATAGACGTACCCCTTGGCACCGTAATCCGCGATACCGAAACCAACGCCATAATTTTCGAAATTACCCACGACGGCGAAACCCAAATTTTAGCCCAAGGCGGCAAGGGCGGATTGGGCAACTGGCACTTCAAAAGCGCCACCAACCAAACCCCGCGCTATGCACAGCCCGGACTGCCCATGGAAGAAAAGCACGTAACCATGGAACTTAAAGTCCTTGCCGATGTAGGCTTGGTAGGCTTCCCCAACGCCGGAAAATCCACACTGTTATCGGTACTAACATCGGCAAAACCCAAAATAGCCGATTACGAGTTTACCACCCTAAAACCCAATTTGGGCATTGTGGAATACCGCGATTTCCAAACCTTTGTCATGGCCGACATCCCCGGGATAATCCAAGGCGCCGCCGAAGGAAAAGGCCTTGGCCACTACTTCCTGCGCCATATCGAGCGCAACTCGGTACTCCTGTTTTTAATCCCCGCCGACGCCCCCGACATACAACAACAGTACAATATACTATTGGACGAGCTACGCCGCTACAACCCCGAAATGCTCGACAAGGACCGCCTAATAGCCATATCGAAAAGCGACATGCTCGACGCCGAGCTAAAACACGAACTCCAACAACAATTAAACAAACAACTGCCCATACCCTACCTATTCATCTCCTCGGTAGCCCAACAAGGCATAACCCAACTAAAGGACAAACTTTGGAACATGCTAAACCCGTAAATTAGTTGGGCGTTACCCTACCGGGTCGGGCTTTCCGCTATATCTTTTATGCCGAACTTGTTTCGGCATCCCTTACAAGCACAGAGTTCCCCCTTGTGTAAAATCTTGTTTATTAATGCCCTTATAAGGCATAAAAGGATGCCGCTTCAATCCCTAACGCGGGGCAAACAGCCAATAGCGGGCAATACTGCTGGGTATTTCCCATCTATTAAAATCCAACCTTGAAACCTAAAACTTCAAACAAAAATCCACTTTTTTTTCTTACATTCGTTTTTCAAAAAAGAAAGTCATGAAAACCCTGTCCGCAATAATCATTTTGGCCCTAACAGCCTCCTGCGCACCAATCCGTGTAAATTACGATTACGATAAAACCACCAACTTCAACACCTACAAAACCTACAACTACTACGCCGACATGAACACCGGCCTAAGCGAACTCGATACCAAGCGTTTTCTTTCGGCCTTGGACAAACAATTACAAGCCAAGGGCATAACACTGTCCGACACGCCCGATTTTTTCATCGACATTAAAAGCACCGAGTACCATGCCGCACAACGCAGCAATGTGGGCATAGGCATAGGCGGTGGCGGGCGCCATGTTGGCGGGGGTGTTTCCATAGGCGTACCCGTCGGACAATCGAAAATGGAGCGTAGCATAACCATCGATTTTGTAGACGAAGGCAAAAAACAACTATTTTGGCAAGCCGTAAGCGAAGCCGCTTACAATCCCGATACCACGCCCGAAAACCGTGAAGCCCAATTTAATGCTATTGCCGCAAAAGTACTCGAACAATATCCGCCAAAGCCATAACAATTCATTAAAAAAACAAATTCATGGAACCACTTCAAAATAAAGTAGCCTTAATAACGGGCGGCTCAAAAGGCATAGGTTATGGGGTAGCCCAAGCCCTGTTGGCACAAGGCATTAACGTGGCCATAACAAGCCGCTCGGAAGCCTCGGCACAAAAAGCGGCCGATGCCCTAAATGCTAATTCGCCCCTTAACGCCAAAGCCATAGGCGTTACCGCCGATGTACGCAGTTTTAAAAGCCAACAAGAAGCCGTAGCCAAAGTTTTGCAGCATTTTAAAACCATCGATATTGTAGTAGCCAATGCCGGAGTAGGGCATTTTGCAAGTATCGAGGAACTAACCATAGCGCAATGGCAGGACACCATAGACACCAATTTAACAGGCGTGTTTTACACTATTAAAGCTACAATTCCGGCCTTAAAACAATCCAAAGGCTATTTTATAAGCATTTCCAGTTTGGCGGGCGCCAATTTTTTCGCCAAAGGGTCGGCCTATAATGCCAGTAAATTTGGGCTTACGGGCTTTACGCAGGCCGTTATGCTCGACTTGCGCCAACACGGCATAAAAGTTAGTACCATTATGCCCGGCTCGGTATCTACTTACTTTAACGGCAATACCCCCGACGAAACCGATAATTGGAAAATCCAAATTGAAGATGTTGGCCAGTTGGTAGTAGGTTTAGTTAAAATGAACCCAAGAACCCTACCCAGCAAAATAGAGGTACGCCCCACCATGCCGCCTTCAAAATAAACACTAAACTAAAACCAAATGAATTTATTAAAAAGAAGCTCCTTAATCGTTGTATTTTGCATGTTTTTCGCCTGTAAAAACCAAGGAAAAACGCAAGAAATTACCAAAACCGAATTAGAAAAGCCAAATATCCTGCTTATTGTGGTGGACGATTTGGGCTACGCCGATTTTTCGCCCTTTAAAAACCATAGCCCCGAAATTTCAACGCCAAACCTACAGCGCCTTGCCAATGCCGGAACGGTTTACACCCAAGCCTACACCACAGCGCCCGTTTGCAGCCCATCGCGTTCGGGATTAAATACCGGAAAAAACCAATTTCGATGGGATAAGGAAGCCGCTTGGAAACCCGGATTGCCCACCGAAACCAAAACCATTGCCGAGTATTTAAAAGAAGCGGGCTACCAAACCGCCCGAATAGGAAAATCGGATTACGGCAAAAATTATTTCGACTTCAACGTACGCGAATATCCCCTGAACCACGGCTACGATTATTTTCTTGGTTTTAGCGCACACGCCCACGATTATTGGTTAACCTCACAGGAAAGTGCCAATAAAACACCCGACCCAAACGGTACAAGCTCGCATCTTGGGCCATTAATGGAAAACAAAACCTATAAAAGCTATCCCGACGAGGCTTATTTAACCGATATTTTTACCGATGAAGCCATAAAATATATGAAAGCAAAGAAGGATAAGCCCTTTTTCCTAACCTTGAGCTATAATGCCGTTCACCACGTTATCCATGAAGTACCGCAAAAATACTTAGATAAATACAACGTAAAGCCCATACACAATTACAATCCTGCCGATAACGAGGATTTTGAGGGCAAACGCCCCGGGACTTATTGGGCGTATTACGAAAAATATACCCGATTGGGCGCTATAAACGGTACCGATATGCGCAAATACTACTTGGCCAACCTCAATTGTTTGGACGATAATATTGGCCGTGTTTTAGATGTTTTAAAAGAAGAAAAATTAGACGAAAATACCGTAATCGTGTTTGTATCCGACAATGGCGGTTCGCCCATAACAGGCGCCGACAACCAGCCCTTAACGGCAGGAAAATACAGCCTTTGGGAAGGTGGTATACGGGTGCCAATGGCTATGGTATGGCCTAATAAAATTGAAAAAGGCAAAACGGAACACGCTCCCGTTTCGGCAACCGATATTTTGCCAACATTAACCTCGGCAGCCAATATTGCGCTAACCGATACTTATATCGATGGCGTAAACCTATTAAATCCCGATAAAAACAGGCTATTGGTTTGGCAATGGGGAAAATCCTGGGCAGTACGTAAGGGTAAATGGAAACTAACCAACACAACTTCCAACTGGGGCAAAGGCCCCCGGCCTTCGGATCAGTTTATAGCACCAATTTCCCAAGACGATTCTTTAAAACTATTTAATTTAGAAGAAGACCCCGGCGAACGCCATAATATAATAAAAGCAAATCCCGAAACCGTAAACCAGCTAACAAACGATTACCAAAACTGGATGGCCGAAAATGTTGGGAAATTTTAATTTTTTTTCAAGATTCCGAACCGTCGTTTTTTTTATCGCTGCTCGACATAAATTTCACTAAAAAACCTATCAAGGCAAGGCATACAAGCGCAAAAACGGCTATCATGACTACGCCGTTGTTCCAATTGGATAAGGCTATGGTTTGAGTTGTCATAAATTGAATATTTTATGGTTTGTACAGATTATGAAAGTATTAATTTTAAAAATCATTAAACATGATATTTATCATAATGGTATGCCCTAAAAATTAAAAAACGCTTAAAGTATTTAAGCGTTTTTTCCAAGAATTGCTATTAATTTCAAGTCTTGGGAGAGAATTTACTATTACAAAAATACAGCAAAACCCGCAGTTTTAGCTATGCAATTGTATCAGTTGTACCAACTCGTTTTTTTGCACCACTCCCGATTGCCTCCAAACTTGTTTTCCGTTTTTAAACAGTATTAAAGTGGGTACGCCCCTTACTTGGTATTGCGCTGCCAAGGCTTGGTTTTTATCCACATCAATTTTTATTATGGAAGCGTTATTGCCCAAGTTGTCCTTAACGTCTTTTAAAATGGGGGTCATCGTTTTACAGGGACCGCACCACTCGGCAAAAAAATCGACCAAAATGGGTTTTTCTTGGTTTACAATTTCCGAAAATTTACTCATAATATTTATCCTTTCTGTTTTTTTACGGGCGCTCGAAACTAACATTCCAAATACCCCTAACTTGGTTAACACCGTAACCTATGGCTTTGTCGTTAGGGTACAACAAACCTAACATTTTTATCGTTTCCGGAGCTATATCTTGGGGCGTTCCGTGGCATTGCAGGCATAGGGCATTTATGGTTATGGGGTAATACACGGTTGTTCGGTTATTGGTTGCTTCAACTATTGGGGCTATGGCTTTGCCACTTTCCAACTGCTTTTTAAAGGTATTAATGTGGTTTATTTCCGAAGGAGAAGCCATATTGTTAGGATTCCTGGGCCTGTCCGACACCCGCTTAATTTTGGCGTTTTGCGCAAGCGCCATGCTGTCGGTTAGCGGATAGGCACGTTCGTTGCAAAACGAAAGGGCTTCCAAAACGCCTTTTTTTTGGATAGTCCCCATTAAATTTTTACCCAATACCGCTTTTGTTGCCAAAGCGTAGTTTAAGCCTTGTTCGGCATAGAATGTACTGTCCGAATTGGCTTGGCTTTCCGTAACGGAATTGTTTTCTTTTTTAGTATTGTTGCAGCTAAAAAATACAATTGTTAATAAGGATATAAAAAAGAACTTTACCATGGTTTTTATTTGAAATTACTAATACCGCCCTGCAAGTCGTAAACTTCGGGAAACCCCATTTTTGCTATTTTCCTTGATGCTTTTCGGCTTCGCATACCGCTTTGGCAATATACGTAAACTGGTTTGGTTTTGCTTAATTTTTTAATTTCGGAACTAAAGCTGCCCGAAAAATAATTGATGTTTTTTGCCCCTTTTATAGCGCCCGAACTGTATTCGGCAGGTGTACGTACATCCACCAATTGTACTTTGTTTTGAATTTGGAATTTAAATTCCGAAGGCGACAAGACTTTAATGTTATTATTGCTTTCACCCCTACCGAACAAAAAAGAAAAAAATGACATTGTTTTTGCTTTTAAAATTGAAACTTATTTTAAGGTTGAAGGGCAAACATGGTTTGTAACGGGAATCCCGGCTTGTTTTATGGCCGCAAATCCACCTTCAATATCGATTAGGTTATGAATGCCCCTGCTTTTTAAAATGGAAGCGGCAATAACCGAGCGATAGCCACCTGCGCAATGGATGTAAAAAGGCTCGCTTTCGGGAAATTCGGTTAAATATTCGTTTAAATAATCTAAAGGAGCATGGTGGGCATTTACAACGTGTTCCGATTGAAACTCGCCTTCCTTACGGACATCGAAAACACGGAGTGTTTCTTTTTCCATCTTGCGTTTAAAGTCGTTTGCCGAAATGGCCGATATGGTATCGTATTCGAATCCTGCGTCTTTCCACGCCTTAAAGCCTTCTTTTAAATAGCCCAAGGTATTGTCGAAACCCACCCGTGACAGGCGGATAATGGTTTCCTCTTCCCTGCCCTCGGGAGTTATCAAGAGGATGGGCTGTTTTACGTCGGCAATCAGGGCGCCTACCCATGGCGCAAAGCCGCCGTCGATACCAATAAAAATAGACCTTGGTATGTGGCCTTTAACAAAATCGGTTTGGTGGCGCACGTCTAAAACCACGGCGCCTGTTTCGTTTGCCAAGGCCTCGAACGCCTTTGCTGTTAAGGCGGTTTTTCCTTGCTCGATAACCTCATTGATATCGGCGTAGCCTTCTTTGTTCATCTTTACGTTAAGCGGAAAATATTTTGGGGGCGGTAGTAAACCTTCTGTTACTTCTTTTATAAATTCGGCTTTGGTCATATTGGCACGCAGGGCGTAATTGGTCTGTTTTTGTTCGCCAAGCGTGCCTACCGTTTTTTTGCTTAAATTTTTACCGCATGCCGAGCCGGCACCGTGGGCAGGGTATACAATAACATGTTCGGGCAAAGGCATTATTTTGTTTCGTAAGCTATCAAAGAGCAAGCCTGCCAATTCTTCTTGTGTCATATTTGCTGCTTTTTGCGCCAAATCGGGGCGGCCACATCGCCCAGAAACAGGGTGTCGCCGCTAAAAATAGCGTGGTCGTTGCCGTTTTCATCCTTCACCAAAAAGGTAGCGCTTTCCATGGTATGTCCGGGGGTGTGCAATACGGTTATGGTAATGTTTCCTAAATTAAAAACTTGCCCGTCCCGGGCAATAACAGCTTCGAAATTGGGGTTTGCGGTAGGCCCGTAAATAATGGGGGCCCCGGTTTGTTTCGATAGGGTTATGTGCCCGCTAACAAAATCGGCATGGAAATGGGTTTCGAAAATGTACTTGATTTTTGCATTGTCCTTCTTGGCTTTTTCCATATAAGGTGCAACTTCGCGAAGCGGGTCTATTATGGCCACTTCGCCATTGCTTTCAATATAATAAGCGCCTTGGGCAAGGCATCCTGTATATAATTGTTCTATGTGCATAGTTTTCTTGTTTAATCTTATACAAAAATACTGTTTTTAAAAAATTTTGTTGGTAACAAGGGTTACAGTAAAGGGTTTTGTGCTATTTCCTTCAATAAAATATAAATGGCCATAAACAGGACAAACCAACCAAATACTTTTTTTAATTTATGGCTTGGGATGCGTTTTGATGCGTGTCCGCCTATTAAAATCCCAATTATGGTTAACAGTGAAAATGATAGTAAAAACGGCCAATCTATAATTAAATGGTGCAAATCGCCCACAAAACCGATAATAGCGTTGAAAGCGACGATTACCAAAGAAGTTCCTACGGCTTTTTTCATGGGCAAGCCTGCCCAAAGTACCAAGGCCGGGACATATAAAAAACCGCCTCCGGCCCCTATTAATCCCGTAATTGTACCAATAGCCAACCCCTGCACAAAGGTTTTATAATAGGCTTGTTTTGTGTAACGGGCATTGCTTTTTTCCTTTGTGTTTATCATGGAAGCGGCGGCAATTAACATAATAATAGCAAAGAAAACCATAATAGCCATATCCTTAATTAAGGTGTAACTTCCAATGGTTGCAATGTGTTCGGGTATGTTGGGTACTACAAAGCGCCTGGATAGATAAACGGCAATAAATGAGGGAAAGGTGAAAAGCAGCCCCGTTTTAAAATCTACCAAGTTTTCCTTGTGCTTTTGTATTACCCCGACCACCGACGAAGTACCTACTACAAATAACGAATATGCCGTAGCCACAACAGGGCTGTAACCTAACACATAAACCAGGAGCGGTACGGTTAAAATAGATCCACCGCCGCCCATTAGCCCCAATACCACACCAATTAACAGGGCTATAATATAACCGAGAACATCAAAAAACTGCACCGTTTTGTTTTAAGCACAAAGTTAAAATGTTTGTTTAAGTGCGGAGGTAACAAATGTTACAGTATTAAAAACAGGGATAAAAACCAAAAAACCTCAACAGTTTGACATAAAACAGTTAAGGTTTTTATTTGTCGGGATGACAGGATTTGAACCTGCGACCACACGGCCCCCAGCCGTGTACGCTAACCGGACTGCGCCACATCCCGTTTTAAAATGGAGTCCAAAGAAAAGATTTTTTACAAAAACAAAAAAATAATATTTTACTTTTTTTGGTAAAAAAACAAAAATCAAGGCTTTTGCCTTGATTTTCATTCTCTTATTTTTAACCTTCCTTAGCCGCCAGATAACGTTCAGCATCCAAAGCGGCCATACATCCTGTTCCTGCAGCGGTAATGGCTTGTCTGTACACATGGTCGGCAGCATCGCCACTAACAAAAACACCTTCTATATTTGTTTTTGAAGTGCCTGGTTTATTTATAATATAGCCTGTTTCATCTAATTCCAAATAGTCTTTAAAAATATCGGTGTTGGGTTTATGCCCAATAGCTACAAAAAATCCGGTTACGGGTATTTCGCGCTTTTCATTGGTTTTGTTATTAAACACCTTTACGCCGGTTACGACTTGTCCATCGCCTACCACTTCTTCGGTTTCGGTATTAAATAGAATTTCGATGTTAGGTGTGTTCATAACGCGTTGCGCCATAATTTTAGAAGCCCTAAACTCGTCACGGCGTACCAGCATGGTTACTTTTTTACATAATTTGGACAGGTAATGTGCTTCCTCGCAAGCCGAATCGCCGGCACCCACGATAACCACTTCTTGGTTTCGGTAGAAAAACCCATCGCAAACGGCACATGCCGAAACACCTCCGCCCAGCTTTAAGTATTTTTGTTCGGATTCCAATCCTAAATATTTAGCCGATGCGCCTGTCGATATAATAACCGTATCGGCGTGTATTTCTTTTTCATCTTTAACCCAAACTTTATGCACATTGCCCGATAAATCTACTTTGGTTACCCAGCCGTTTCGTATGTCGGTTTCAAATCGTTCGGCTTGTTTTTGTAGTTCAATCATCATTTCGGGGCCAGAAATTCCCGCAGGATATCCGGGGAAGTTTTCAACCTCATTAGTGGTTGTTAGTTGCCCTCCCGGTTGCTGGCCTTGGTATAATACCGGATTCATGTTTGCTCTTGCTGCATATATGGCCGCCGTATATCCGGCAGGGCCTGAGCCTATTATAAGGCATTTTACGTGTTCTATTGTATTGGACATAATTATTTTATAATTTTAGCTGCACAAAAATACGGTTTTTGGTGGTAACCCTGCGTTAAAGTTATCAAAAGAAATTATTTGTCCATAACCAAGTGCTATCCTGCTAATTTCTTATTTCATAAACTTATTAATATAAAAGCCAAGTTCCTTGTTTTTTCAACATAGAACTTGGCTTTATAAATTTCGGAATATAATTATCTTATTTCCTAACGGCTTTTATAATATTTAAAGCACTTTTAACGTCCTGCTCCAACTTGGCATAGTTTTTAGTCGTTAAAATTTCTTTTGAAATTAATTGCGACCCCATACCTACGCAGGTTACACCGGCATCGAACCAGCCTTTAAGGTTTTCCTCGGTTGGCGATACGCCGCCTGTTGGCATAATACTGGTCCACGGTTGGGGGCCTTTAATGCCCTTGACAAATTTTGGCCCGTAAATATCGCCTGGAAAAAGCTTAACGATTTCGCAGCCCAGCTCTTCGGCCCTGGCTATTTCGGTTAAACTGCCGCAACCGGGCGACCATAGTACTTTTTTGCGGTTACAGGCTATTGCAATATCTTCGCGCAATACGGGCGTTACTATAAAGTTGGCACCCAGCGCCATGTACAACGAAGCCGCTGCCGCATCGGTTACCGAGCCTACCCCCATTATCATTCCGGGAAGCTCCTTTATGGCGTATTTTGTTAGCTCGCCAAAAACTTCATGGGCAAAATCGCCCCGGGCGGTAAATTCCAATAATCTTGCCCCACCGTTGTAACAGGCTTTTAATACGTTTTTGCTTAATTCTAAATCGTTATTAAAAAACAGGGGAATCATTCCCGTTTCCTTCATAGCTTGTGCTACTTCTAATCTTGAAAATTGTGCCATTTTATTGTTTGTAATTATTTATTCCAGTTTAATATTTTTTTAAAATCGTAGGCTTCCGGATTTGGAAGGTATTGTTTTGCTTTTTCGTAATCCTTGGGTTGGATGTAAAACAAATTATCGATAAACAACTGTGCTATATCGGAATTAATGTCGACCAGCCTTGGTGGGATTTTGCCGTTTTCGTCTTCAAAATCCTGTAAAAACAAAGGCGTAATATCGCCTCGCGAATTGGCGCTAACAATGCAGCCTGTAATACCTTGATCGAACAGTTTTTTAACGCCAATGCCCAACAGGGAGCACAAGGTTAAATCGAATGCAATAGGGTTGGCGCACCTTAGCTCGTAGCCTATTTCTACAGGGCGGGTTTTAACCTTCAACCCTATTTCCTTCAACTTTAACTGAAGCAAATAATTAAAAATATGCGATTTGCTAACATTGCCCAACTCAGGATGGCCGTGGTCGTCGTAGGTGAAATTGATACCGGAATTTATTATTTCGGCTTCGTCCATAAAATGAAAAACACCTTCGCTTACCAATGCAACGCCATACTCTACACCCTTGATTTTGCATTTTACTATCGACGAAACAACCATATTGATTATTTTATCAAAAGTAATAGTGGTTTTATTGAACATTTCGGGAATAATCATCATTTGGAAGTGGCATGCCGTGGCAATACCAAATGCCAAATGCCCTGCCGAGCGTCCCATAGCCGAGATTACGAACCAGTTTTCACTGGTTCGGGCATCTTCATAAACCGTATTGCCGATGCGAACGCCTTCGTCCTTGGCGGTATGAAACCCAAAAGTTGGATTTCTATCGGGCAAGGGCAAATCGTTATCAATAGTTTTGGGAACGTGGATATGCGCCACCGTTAAGCTTTGGGTTTTAAGGTATTTTGTTAGCCTATTGGCTGTCGATGCCGTATCGTCGCCCCCAATGGTAACTAAAAGCTTTACATTGTTTTTTTCAAAAAAAGCCGAATTAAAATCGCTGTCCTTGGGCTTAAACCTACTCATAATCAAGGTAGAACCACCACGGCTAAAAATACGGTCGGCATGATGAAAATCGAAAACCTTTACTTCGGGATTTTCGGAAAGCAGGCCCTTATAGCCGTAATGTACACCTATAACCTTGTAACCGTCTTTCATAAATGTTTTGGCAACGGTACTAATTACCGTATTAATGCCCGGTGCCGGACCGCCACCGCAAATAATTGCAATCGATTTTTTCATCGGTTCAGTTTTATTGTCCGAATACTTTACTTTTTAAAATTGAAATAAACCAACAAGGCTTTGCGGCCTTGTTGGCTTATTGTTTTATCTTGCTACCCGTCCGGAAGCATCGCCTCCCATTAGTTTTTCAACCTCGGCAACGGTAACCAAGTTGGCATCGCCCTTAATGGTATGTTTTAGGCAGGAGGCCGCAACGGCAAAGTCCAGGGCGTTTTGGTCGTCGTTGGGGTAGGTTAACAAACCGTATATTAAACCGCCCATAAAAGAGTCGCCCCCTCCTACTCTATCTACAATATCGGTAATTTGGTACTGGCGTGTTTGCAGCATTTGTTTTCCGTCGTATAAAACCCCTGCCCATGTGTTATGCGATGCAGAAATGGACCCTCTTAGCGTAGTAATTACTTTTTTGGCCCTTGGGAATTTTTTCATCATTTGCTTACAAACCGACAAAAAAGCTTCGGCCTTAACATCGTGCCCGTGTGTTTGAACTGCTGCCCCAGCCGGCTTAATGCCAAAGTGCATTTCGGCATCTTCCTCATTACCTAAAACCACATCGCAATACGATGTTAATTCGGTCATGATTTCTTCTCTTTTCTTGGCATCGCAGTACTTCCAAAGTTTAGCGCGGTAATTTAAATCGGTTGAAATAGTAACCCCTAATTTGCTGGCCGCTTTCACGGCTTCCAGACAAACATCGGCAGAACTTTGGGATATGGCCGGCGTAATACCCGTCCAATGAAACCACTCGACACCTTTAAATACTTCTTCCCAATTAATCATGCCCGATTGGATGGTGGACATTGAAGAATAAGCCCTGTCGTAAACCACTTTGCTGCCCCTGGACACGGCACCGGTTTCCAAAAAGTAAATTCCCAAACGCTCGCCGCCCCAAACAATTTTATCGACACCTACGCCGCGCTTGCGCATTTCCATCATGGCACATTCGCCAATATCGTTTTTTGGCAAACGGGTTACAAAATCTACCGAAATACCATAATTGGCCAACGATACGGCTACATTGGATTCGCCACCACCGTAAACCACATCAAAACTGGACGCTTGCGAAAATCTTAAAAATCCTTCCGGCGCCAAACGCAACATAATTTCTCCAAAGGTTACAACTTTACTCATTTTTTTAAAACATTATTTATTAGTTAATTACATTTTAGTTAATCGTTTAAGCAAGCTGTCAAATAAAAAGCAATCGATTACAATTAATTTTAAAAATAAATTAAATTTTTATTATAAAGACGAAAACTTTAAATTTGCTTAAACGATTAAGCAGTAACAAATATATAAAAAAATTGAATACCAAAAAGAAAACAACGATAAAAGACATTGCCAATGTACTTAATATTTCGCCAGCGGCCGTTTCCAAAGCCCTAAACGACGATTCCCGAATTAGCGATAAAACCAAAAAAGCAGTAAGGCGAATTGCCGAAAAACTAAACTACCAGCCCAACCATTTGGCCAGTGCTTTAAGGAAAGGAAAAAGCAATTTGGTTGGTGTTATCGTGCCCCGTACCAATAGCAATTTTTTTTCTTCTGTAATACAAAGTATCGAAGAGGTTTTAAACAAGGAAGGCTATAATATTATTATTACGCAATCGAACGAATCGTATAAAAAGGAATGCAGCAATATCGACGCACTGCTGTTCACCCAAGTCGATGGCGTTATTGCATCGATGGCCAACGAAACCGTTAATTTGGATTATTACGAAAAAATTAAGTCGAAAGGCATACCGCTTATCCTGTTCGACCGTGGCGAAAACGATTTAAACGTAGACTATGTTGGTATTAACGATTACGAAAGCAGCAAACTGATAGTAAAACACCTTGTTGAACAGGGTTGTAAACGAATTGCCCATATAGGCGGCTACCGCCGTACCCGGATTTTTAATAACCGAATTAGGGGGTATATTGACGCCATTAAAGCGCATAATTTGCCTTTTGAAACCGATTTACTGTTAGAAAGCAGCCTAACCATTGAAGATGGCCGCAATAAAATGATGCAACTATTAGCCTTAAAAAACCCACCGGACGCCGTTTATGTTTCGGCCGATTATGCAGCCTTGGGCGCCTTACAAGTTTTAGAAGAACAAAGCATAAGCATCCCAAGCAGGATGGCACTTATCGGGTTTGGCAACGAACCCTTTACCGCTATGATAACGCCCTCTATATCAAGTATAGAGCAGCACAGTACCGAAATAGGCAAACAAGCCGCCCTAACGTTTTTGGAACGGGTAAAAACACCTGAAAAAAAGCAAAACCTGAACAAAATAATTTTAAATGCCGAACTTATTGTTAGGGATTCATCCAAACGCCAAACCGCTTCTTCTTCCCTACCATAAATTTAATTTAAGGGATTTATAAACGCTTCTATTTCTTGCTGCGAAATAATGGGGTTTGCACCTTCGCTTTGCGCTACCAATGCGCCAACGGCACAAGCAAAGTCGATGGCTTTTTGTGGGTTTTCACCGTTAATCAATTGGCTGGTTAAAGCAGCCAAAAACGAATCGCCCGCCCCAACGGTATCGGCCACCTTGACACGGTAGCCACTATTATAGTACAACTGGTCGTTGTAGAGTAAAATAGCGCCATATCCACCTTTTGTAACGCAAATTTGTTGTGTTTTTGTTTTTGCCGCAACAAATTTTAGGTTTTGTTCCAAGGCATGGTATTTGGAACCAAGGTAATGGCTTACTTCGTAAAGTTCGTCGTCGTTAAATTTGATAAAATTGGCTTTGTACATTAAATCGAACAACAAATCCTTTGTATAATAGGGCGGCCTTAAATTTAAATCGAATACCTTAAACTTGGCCAATTCCAAAAGTTGGTACAGGGTATTTTTTGAAACGTTATCCCTTGCTGCCAAACTTCCAAAAACAAAAGCATCGGCATTTTTTGTATTGGTTTTATTGGCTTCGGTTAATGCTATTTTATCCCATGCCCGAGGGTGTTCTATGGTATAGGAGGCCACACCTTTTTCATCTAAAACTATTTCAACCTTACCTGTTTTATAATCGGGTATTCTTTGCAAACAATTGGTGTTAATGCCGCAATTTACCAAGTAATCCTTTATTTTGTTTCCGTCGTTGTCCTGCCCAACGGCACTAACCATGGTTACTTCGTGGTTAAGGGATTGCAGCCTATTGGCCACGTTTAAGGGCGCTCCCCCTATTTTCTTTTGTGTTGGGAAAACATCCCAAAGCACCTCGCCAAAACAGGTTATTTTTGCCATTGTTTTGAAATTTTATTCCATAAAATCCTCCCGCATGGGGTTAAATACATCTATTAAAATACCACTGGATTTACAAACCGTACCGTGCATGATATTGGATGGAATATACAGGGAATCGCCCGCTTTTACGGTTTTGGCTGTATTGCCTACCGTAAACTCGAATTCGCCACTCGCCACGTAAGTTACTTGGGTATGGTGGTGTTTGTGCATGGCACCGATAGCTCCTGTTTCAAAATGCACGTTTACCAGCATGATATTATCGTCGTAGGCCATAATTTTTCGTTTTACGCCACCGCCGAGGTTTTCCCACGTTATTTCATCGCCCAACAAAAATATTTCGCTTGTTCCAAAACTTGACATAACTTCTGTTTTTTTATAGTTTGGTGTCTTTATTTGTAATGGGGTCGTAAGATGTGCCTTGTCCTCGTAAGTTTTCATAAACTTTATAGGCTTTTTCAACTTTTTTAACCGGGGCTTTTTCAAATTCTTTTTCGGTTACATTATATTGCGTTTGAAGCTGGGTTAGCTTATTTCTTAATTCGGCTTCAACCGTATCGTAATCGGGATTATCTATTTGGTTACTAATTTCGTTGGGGTCTTCTTCCAGATCGTACAATTCCCAAGTATCGATATTATCGTAAAAGTGTATGAGCTTATAGCGTTTTGTTCTAACGCCATCGTGTTTTTTAACCATGTGATAGGCTGGAAAATCGTAAAAATGGTAATATACGGCATCCCTAAAGTTTTCATTTTTTATATGGCCTTCCAGTAGCGGTTTTAGTGATTTTCCTTGCATGTCGTCGGGAATTGGTGCATTGGCGTAATCCAAAAACGTTTCGGCAAAATCAAGGTTTTGGGTAAGGGCCTTTACAACAGTTTTGGGTTTTATATGGTTGGGGTATTTTATTAATAAGGGCATTGCCAAGGATTCCTCGTACATATAGCGTTTATCGAACCAACCTTTTTCGCCCATGTAAAATCCTTGGTCGGTGGTGTAAATTACTATGGTGTTTTCTTCCAGTCCGTTTTCTTTTAAATAATCGAGGATTTGCCCAACGCCTTCGTCAACCGAAGCAATGGTGGCCAAATAGTCTTGAAAATAGCGCTGCGCCTTCCATTTTGCCAAGTCCTTTCCCGATAGGTTGGCATCGTGAAAGGCATCGTTTTTTTGTTGGTAAGCGGTATCCCAAGCGCTGCGTTGTTCGGGCGTCATTCTATCGAAATCGGTGCTCCATGGCGTGTGTGCTATTTTCGGGCTTCCTTTGGTGGTTGTAAGTTTTAAATCGTAGCCTTCGTACATGTCCTTATAAATGGTTTGCAGTTGGTCCTGCGAGCCCAAAGAGCCTTCGTGTGCCGTAAAATACGTTTCGGGTAGGGGAAATGCTATGGAATCGAATTTGTTTGTGTGCCGTAATGCGGGCATCCAATTTCGGTGGGGCGCTTTATGGTGCACCATTAGCATAAATGGTTTGGCATTGTCCTTAACCTTATTGATATAAGCCAAGGCATCGTTGGTTATAATATCCGTGGCATAGCCCTCGATTCGGGTGGTGTCGGCCAAATGCGTTTCGGGATTTTCGGAAATAAAATCGGGATTGTAATAGTGGCCTTGGTCGTTAAGGATGTTCCAATAATTGAATCCCTGCGGCAGCCCGTGCAAGTGCCATTTGCCAATAATAGCGGTGTTATACCCTGCTTTTTGTAATAGTTTTGGAAATGTTTGTTGGTTGCCGTCGAACTTATCGCCATTCATCCTAAAGCCGTTTTCGTGGCTAAACTTTCCGGTTAATACGGTTGCCCGGCTGGGGCCGCAAATGGAATTGGTACAGAAGTTGTTTTCAAATAAAGCGCCTTCGTTTGCTATTCGGTCGATGTTTGGTGTTGGCGCCAATTGGCTAATAACATGCCCATAGGCGCTAATGGCCTGTTTGGCGTGGTCGTCGGCCATAATATAAATAATATTGGGACGTTTTGCGGGTTCTTCGGGCTTAACGTCTTGCGTTTTTTCTTTACAGCTTAATACTAATAATGCCAGTAATAGTAAATAGTGTTTCATGTGTTAATATTTATTGTTTTTTAAAGGTCACATGTAACACCCAAATTAACATTCTGCTGTGTGATTAAAACTTAATAATGGGTGTTTCATTTGGTTTAGTTTTAGTCCTAATTTAGTTTAGTAAATTCAAATGTAGGTTTTCTTGAACAAAAAACCACTGCGTAAACAGTGGTTTTATTTATAAATTTTATTTACAACTTCAAGCCCTTCGGCTTCCCATTTTAAAATACCGCCATCCAAATTGTAAACATTGGAAAATCCGGCTGCTTTAAACATGGCAAGGCTTTTCCCGCTTCGGTTGCCCGAACGGCAGTATACGTAAACGGGTTGGGTTTTGTTTAATTTGTTTATGTTTTTAACAAAATCGGGCGACTTAAAATCGATATTAACGGCGTTTTTTAGGTGCCCTGTTTGGTATTCGGTGGGCGTTCTAACATCTATAACCAAACCTTTTTCGTTTTGCATAAGCTCGTGCATGGCCTTAGGCATTATGGTTTCTATTTTTTGGGTATTGCCATGGCACCCCATTAAACCTATAAAACAAAAAATTGCAATAAAAAAACGCATGGTTTTATTGGTTATAAGTCCACCAAATTGCCTTCCCATTCCAAAGTACCGCCTTCGAGGTTAAAGGTGTTATCGAAGCCCAACTCTTCCATTATGGCGCAGGCTTGCCCGCTTCGGTTGCCCGAACGGCAGTACACGTAATAGTTTTTGTTTTTATCGAGCGTATCGACCTCGTCTATAAATTCCTGGCCTTTAAAAAAATCGATGTGGATAGCGTTGGGGATTACGCCCTCGGCCACTTCGGCATCGGTGCGTACGTCCAACACTATGGCGTTATTGTCGGCCGCCAATTGCGCAGCCCATTCGTCTTGTGATAAGTGTTCCATTATTTTGTTTTTTTATATGAAGACAAATTTAATATAATCCTGCTTTAGGGCGAAAAAAAAAATCTAAAGTTTCCCTTAGATTTTTCTTCAAGCATTACCGGTTTTTTATTTTTTCACCTTAATAGTACAACCTATGGCCTTGGTTTCTTTTTGTTCTATATCCTTTCCGGCAAGCAGTGCATCAACGGCGTTTTCAACGTATTTTGTGGTTACTGCTGCGGCATCTTTATAATTATCGTCTATGCCGCCGATGTATTTTACAATATTGCCTTTGTTTGTTTTTTGAAGCACGAACATGTGCGGTGTTTTGGTGGCGCCAAACTTGGGGAAAACGGTTTGCGACTTATCGATTAGGTATGGAAAGGTAAAACCTTTGTCCTCGGCACGTTTTTTCATGGCCGGCAAATCGTCGTCGGGCTTAATGCTGGTATCGTTGGGCATAATGGCTATAACGGGGTAACCTTTGGCGGCATATTTTTTGTCCAAGGCCATAATGCGGTCCTCGTAGGCTACGGCATAGGGGCAAGTGTTGCAGGTAAAGGTTACTATAAAACCTTTTGCGCTGCTGTAATTGGATAGCGATACCATTTTTCCATCGATGTTTTCAAGGGAAAAATCTTCGGCAACATCGCCTATTTTATAGCCTTCGTTCGTGGTTTCTTTTGAAATAAAAGCACTTGCCAACACGGCAATAAGTACTAATGGTAAAAATTTTAATAGCTTTTTCATGGTTTATTGTTTTTGCTGTTAATTGTTTTCATTTTTTCCCGCTGAACGGCTGAGCTGTGCTGATAATTTTATTCGCTATCTGCGTATTTCTGCGCATTCTGCGGGGTATTTATTTTTTTCGAGGAGCTTCACTTTTATTATTCCAAAAACGGCTTTAACTCGGTTTCCAATTCGTCTTGGGTAAACGAGCGCTCGAAAAACACACGCTTATTTTCTTTATATATTATGGTGGCGGGTATTGCGCCGGACCAGTCGGGGTTTACTTTGGGTATCCAAGTGTTCATATCGACATCGTCCAGCACGACCACTTCCGATTTTATTTTATGCTCAACAATAAACGGCTTTAGTTTGGTGTCGTACTGATGCGGAAAATCCAAACTAACTAAAAGCACCTCAACATTTTTGTTGGCGTATTTATTGCCTACGGCCTCAAAATACGGCAACTCCTTAACGCATGGGCCGCACCAAGTTGCCCAAAAATTAACAACGTGTATTTTATTGTCTTGTTGGTTTAAAAGCGGCTCAAGCCCATCATAATCGTAAATATTTAAGTTTACATCCTCCACTTTTGAAATGGCCGTTTTTTCGGAAACCGCTTCGGGCTTTACATGCTGTTTGCAGCTTGTAAAAATGGATAGGGCAATAAATAATAGCTTAAACCTCATTTAATTTTATAAATATTTCAGTTGAAGGCTAAAAATAATCAATACCCCATAACGTGCCGTTTGTTTAACATTCTTTTATGTAAAAATTAACGCTTGGGGTTGCGTATTTATATTTTCATTTCTATATTTGGCAGAAATTAAATCGAACGTAATGAATTCAACTTTAAATAATACTTGGTGGTGGTGCTTGGCAAACTTAGGTTCGTGAAGTAGCTTCCCTGTATATTTAAATTAAAAATATCGATAAAAGGCTTGTCATTCACGACAAGCCTTTTTTTTAACCTGAAACAACGTAAATGAAACCATTCAACCTTTACACGCATTACAAAAAAATTTTGGCCGACACCATAACGCCCGTGGCGGTTTATTATAAAATACGAGACCAGTTTCCTAACAGTATTTTGTTGGAAAGTGGCGATTACCACCGCAACCACAAAAATTTTTCGTATATATGTTTTAACCCCATTGCTTCTATTAAAGTTGAAAACGGCACGATTTACCAAAACTTTCCCGATGGCAGCAATATAAATACCAAAATTACCGAAAACGTTAATGTTGCCGAAGAAATAAATGGTTTTACAAAACGGTTTAAGGTACATGTGGACCAAGATTTTAAATTTATAAACAACGGCCTTTTTGGCTATACGGCTTACGATGCCGTAAAATATTTCGAGGATATTGATATTGCCCACAAGGACAACTCGATAAATATTCCCGACCTATATTATGCTGTTTACCAAAACATTATTGCCATAAACCATTTTAAAAACGAAGCCTATATTTTTGCCCATTGTACCGACAGCTCGCAAAACAATATCGATGCCATAGACGAACTTATAAACATAAAGGCGTTTGCACAGTATAATTTTAAAGTTGAAGGCGATATAAAATCGAACCTTACCGACGACGAGTTTAAACAACATGTCGAATTGGCAAAAAAGCACTGTGCCCGAGGCGATGTGTTCCAGTTGGTGCTTTCCAAGCGGTTTTCGCAACAATTTAAGGGCGACGATTTTAACGTTTACCGCGCCCTGCGCAGTATAAACCCCTCGCCCTACCTGTTTTATTTCGATTACGGAAACTTTAAGATTTTTGGCAGTTCGCCCGAAGCCCAGCTTATTGTAACCAATGGCGTGGCCGAAATACACCCCATTGCCGGAACTTTTAGGCGTACTGGCGACGACGATAAGGATGCCGCCCTTGCCGAAGCCCTAAAAACCGACGACAAGGAAAATGCCGAACACGTTATGCTTGTGGATTTGGCCCGAAACGATTTAAGCCGGCACGGTAGCAACGTTAATGTGGATACATATAGGGAAGTTCAATTTTTTTCGCATGTTATCCATTTGGTAAGCAAGGTTACGGGGCATAAGCACAACGAAACTTCGACCATGCAAGTGGTAGCCGACACCTTTCCGGCAGGTACGTTAAGTGGCGCACCAAAACACCGCGCCATGCAGCTTATCGAGCAATACGAAAAAACCAGTCGCTCCTTTTACGGCGGTGCCATCGGTTTTATGGATTTTAATGGCAATTTTAACCATGCCATTATGATACGCACCTTTTTAAGTAAGGACTACACTTTGTTTTGGCAAGCGGGCGCAGGAATGGTGTCCAAATCAAATCCCGATAGCGAATTACAGGAAGTGTACAACAAACTTGGCGCCCTAACAAAAGCCATAACCCTTGCCGAAAATATTTAAATTAAAAAATAAAATAATAATATTCAAAGTATTGATTATTAAATATTAATAAAAAAATGAAAAAAATATTAGTAATAGATAACTACGACAGTTTTACCTATAATTTAGTACATTATTTGGAAGATTTAAATTGCGAGGTAACCGTATACCGAAACGACAAACTAACCTTGGGCGATGTCGAGCCGTTCGATAAAATAGTACTGTCGCCCGGCCCCGGTATTCCCGACGAAGCCGGACTGTTAAAACCCATAATAGCAAAATACGCCCCTACCAAAAGCATTTTGGGCGTATGTTTGGGGCAACAAGCTATTGGAGAAGTGTTTGGCGGCTCTTTAATAAACCTAAACGAAGTATATCACGGCGTAGCCACCAAAGTAACTATTAACGCAAACGATGACCCCTTGTTTAACGGTTTGGACAAAACTATTGAGGTAGGCCGCTACCATTCGTGGGTGGTAAGCCCCGATTTGCCCGAAAGCTTGGAAGCAACCTCTTTTGATGATAACGGACAAATCATGTCCCTGCGCCATAAGGTTTACGATGTAAAGGGCGTGCAATACCACCCCGAATCGGTGTTAACGCCGCAAGGCAAAACGATATTAAAGAATTGGGTTGAAAGTTAAAACTTTAGAAATTTAAGCATTCAATTTCAAAACTTCTAATATTAACTTCGTAGCATCCAACTTCTAATACCCTTAATATGAAAGATATATTAAACCGACTAACAAACCACGAAACCCTATCATCCGAAGAAGCCAAGCAAATTTTGGTAACTATTTCTAAGGGTTCGTACAACCCAAGCCAAATAGCCTGTTTTCTTAGCGTGTTTATGATGCGCAGCATTACCATAGAAGAATTAAAAGGCTTTCGGGATGCCTTGCTGGAACTTTGCGTTGCGGTGGATTTAAAAGCTTACGACCCTGTAGATTTATGTGGTACGGGGGGCGATGGCAAGGATACCTTTAACATTTCAACCCTTGCTTCGTTTGTAACGGCGGGTGCCGGGGTTAATGTAGCAAAGCATGGCAATTACGGCGTGTCGTCGTCTTGTGGATCGTCCAATGTTATGGAATTTTTGGGCATTAAGTTTTCAAACAATGCCGATTTTTTAAACCGCAGCATCGAAAAAGCGGGCATTTGCGTACTACACGCCCCCCTATTCCACCCCGCCATGAAGCATGTGGCGCCCATACGCCGGGAACTTGGCGTAAAAACCTTTTTCAATATTTTGGGGCCTATGGTAAACCCCGCTTTTCCAAAAAACCAAATGGTCGGGGTTTTTAATTTGGAATTTCAGCGCATGTACGGCTACCTATACCAAAATACCGATAAAAATTACAGCATTGTTTATGCCCTGGACGGTTACGACGAAATTTCGCTTACCGGAAAAGCCAAAATTATTACCAATATATCGGAAACCTTGTTTTCGCCCGAAGATTTAAACCTTCAAACCATTGCGCCCGAATCCATTTTTGGTGGTACAACGGTTAAGGCTTCGGCAAAAATATTTTTAAACATTATAAACGGTAATGGTACTGAGGCCCAAAACAACGCCGTGTGCACTAATGCCGGGCTGGCCATTGCCACCGCAAAACAAATCCGGCATAAAGAAGGTTTCGAACTGGCCAAGGAATCGTTATTCTCGGGCAAGGCCAAGAATAGTTTGGAAACCTTAATTGCATTAAGTAAATAACTAAAAGAACCTGAAGCGCTTTCAGGTTTATACAACATGAATATATTAGATAAAATAACAGCCGATAAACGCAAGGAAGTTGCCCTAAGAAAAAGTTTAATCCCCACAAAGCAATTGGAGCAATCGGTATTGTTCGAGCGGCCAACTGTTTCGCTTTCAAAAAAATTAAAAGAAAGCAGCACTGGAATTATCGCCGAACACAAACGTAGGTCGCCCTCAAAAGCCGTAATTAACCAAAATCTTAACGTGTTCGATGTTGCCCAAGGCTACCAAGCGGCAGGCGTTTGCGGCATGTCCGTTTTAACCGATGGTAAATATTTTGGCGGCTCGTTGGACGATTTGCTCACTGCGCGTGCCAGTTGCACTTTGCCGCTGCTGCGCAAGGAGTTTATTATAGACGAATACCAACTTTTGGAAGCCAAGGCCCACGGCGCCGATGTTATCCTGCTTATCGCCGCCATTTTAAGCCGCGACGACATAAAGCGGTTTTCGGAATTTGCCAAAAGCCTAAACCTTGATGTTTTATTGGAGGTGCACAATGAAGAAGAGCTGCATAAATCCATCATGCCCAGTTTGGATATGTTGGGCGTTAACAACCGAAACCTAAAAACGTTCGAGGTTAGTTTGGAAACCAGCAAACAACTAAGCGCCTTGATTCCAAGCGATTTCATAAAAGTATCCGAAAGCGGCATAAGCCATATTGAAGCCATAAAAGAATTGCGAACTTACGGCTACAAAGGTTTTTTAATAGGTGAAAATTTTATGAAAACGAGCGATGCAGGCAAAAGCGCCTCCGCATTTATTAAAAACCTCCCCTAAGGTCTTTGAAAGAAATTTAGGATTTTTCATCTAAAAGAAAACAATGGATAAAAACAATAAAATAGCCGACCAGAAAACGCCATCCCCTTTAAAAAAAACAGGGATGCAGCTTAAAGTTTGCGGCATGAAATACCCCGACAACATTAAGGCGGTTGCGGCTTTAAGGCCCAATTATATGGGGTTTATTTTTTATGAAAAATCGGTTCGGTATTTTAACGGAACCATTCCCGAACTACCAGAAAACATAAAAAAAACGGGAGTTTTTGTTGATGCGCCTATAAGTGAGGTAACAGATAAAATAACAAAATATAATTTACAAGCGGTTCAGTTGCACGGTAGCGAATTGCCTGAATATTGCAAGGATTTAAAAAAGTTTTCGGATGAAATTCTTAATTCAACTTTAGAAATTATAAAAGCGTTTTCAATACAAAACGATTTTAATTTTGAAACGCTAAAACCCTACGAATCCGTTTGCGATTACTTTTTGTTCGACACCAAGGGCAAACTCCCCGGCGGTAACGGCTATACGTTCGATTGGAATATTTTAAACCAATACCCATTGGCAAAACCCTATTTTTTAAGCGGCGGCATTGGTGTGGGCGAAATCGATTTAATTAACGCGTTTAAAGCCAGTAAAGCCTATAAATATTGCTACGCCTTGGATGTTAACAGTAAATTTGAAATAGAACCCGGATTAAAAAATGTTGAATTGTTGAATGAATTCGTAAAAAAGAACAACGCAAAGAAACAATAGGCACCACTGCAAGATGCGAAGCAGTCCGTATATTAAAGAGATTCCTTCGCTATCACTCGTAAAGACGTATTTTACAAAAAAACAAATACGCTTTATAATTTTGAAATTAAAGACAAAAGTCTTAAATTTGAAGACAAAAGTCCAAGGCCATGACACATAAAGAATACAAGCAACAACCAGAAAGCCTAAACGTCCTTAGCGAGGAAATACGAACCTACGTTCGAAAATTCGATGGTATTTCCACTGCGGGAATCCAACCCGAGGCCTTAAATTATTCCAATTTTTTCGAAAACAAAATGCTTATTATCCAAACCATCAGGCAAGGTTTACCTTATAAGTTGTTTAATAAAATCAAGGATTTTACGCCCTTTACCGAGGACGATTGGGCCGAGTACTTAAACCTATCTAAAAAAACCCTACTGCGCCACCGCAACGATTCAAATTATTTTTTCAAGCCCATCCATACCGAAAAAATAATAGAATTGGCCGAGGTTACAAATTTTGGCAAGGAGGTATTCAATTCTACCGAGCAGTTTTATTTGTGGCTTAACACGCCATCGTATGCCTTGGGCAATTTAAAGCCTGCCGAACTCCTTAAAGATTCCTACGGCAAAGAACTCGTCATGAACGAATTAAACCAAATCGAACAAGGCATTTTTGCATAATGGAAGTATTTAGGTTGTCCAAACAAAAATATGCCAACGAACTAAGCGGCAAGGGCGCGGCAAAATCGGGAAACCGCTGGAATTCCAAAGGTACCGAAATAATTTACACCGCCCAAAGCAGGGCCTTGGCCATGGCCGAGGTGGCAGTTCATTTAACCTTGGCCACCTTACCAGGCGATTTTGTTATGATGGAAATAAACATTCCCGACAGCATAAAAATTGAAGCGCTAAACCCAAAACACCTCCCGAGCCATTGGAACAGCCACCCGCCAAGCATTGGCACGCAAAAGCTGGGCGACGGTTTTATAGACTCCAATACCAAATGCGTGCTAAAAGTACCATCGGCGGTGGTTCAGGGCGATTTCAATTTTTTAATAAACCCGCACCACCCGGATTTCAAAAAAATTAAAATAATAAACACAATACCATTTCCTTTTGACGAAAGGATTTTTAATTAAATAGAAGAAAAACGAAAAACAAATTTTATGCCCCGAGCTTGCCGAAGGGAACGAATAACAGATTAACGATTAACGAACATAAATGAAATACAACGTAAACGAAAAAGGCTACTATGGCAAATTTGGTGGGGCATTTATACCCGAAATGCTCTATCCCAATGTAGAGGAACTACGCCAAAACTACTTAAAGGTCATGGACGAACCCGAATTTAAACAGGCCTTTAGCCAACTTTTAAAGGACTATGTAGGCCGCCCCTCGCCACTGTATTACGCCAAGCGGCTTTCGGAAAAATACAATACTAAAATTTATTTAAAGCGCGAGGATTTAAACCATACCGGCGCCCATAAAATAAACAACACCATAGGGCAAATACTCATGGCCAAGCGCTTGGGCAAAACCCGTATTATTGCCGAAACCGGTGCTGGCCAGCATGGTGTGGCCACCGCTACCGTTTGCGCCCTTATGGGCTTGGAGTGCGTGGTATACATGGGTCAAATCGATATTGCCCGCCAAGCCCCCAACGTGGCCCGCATGAAAATGCTCGGTGCCACCGTAGTACCAGCAAAATCGGGTAGCCGCACCTTAAAGGACGCTACCAACGAGGCCATTCGCGATTGGATTAACAACCCCGTAAACACGCATTATATTATTGGTTCGGCCATTGGCCCGCACCCTTACCCCGACATGGTTACTCGGTTTCAATCGGTAATTTCCGAAGAAATAAAATGGCAGCTTAAAGCGCACGAAGGCCGTGAAAACCCCGATTATGTAGTGGCCTGTATTGGCGGAGGCAGCAATGCCGCCGGCACCTATTACCATTTTCTCGATAACGAGCAAGTGGGCATTATTGCCGTCGAGGCCGCCGGGCATGGCATCGATTCGGGCGAAAGTGCCGCCACATCGGTTCTTGGCAGGGAGGGCATTATCCACGGCTGCAAGACCCTGCTCATGCAAACTCCAGATGGCCAAATAACCGAGCCCTACTCTATTTCGGCCGGACTGGATTACCCAGGCGTTGGCCCCATGCACGCCCATTTGTGCAAAACGGGGCGGGCCGAGTTTATGTCCATTACCGACAACGATGCCATGAATGCCGGCCTGGAACTGTGCCAACTGGAGGGCATTATCCCCGCTATTGAAAGTTCGCATGCCCTGGCCATTTTTAACCATAAAACCTTTAAGCCAACCGATGTTGTAGTGGTTAGCCTATCGGGGCGGGGCGACAAGGATTTGCAAAATTATATCGATTATTTTAAAGTTTAGGGCGTTACCCTCCGTCAAGCTCCGGGTCGGGCTTTCGGCAGTCGCTCCCTCCTACGTCGGGGAGCTCCAACAATGCCTCAATCCCTAACGCAGGGCAAACAGCCAACGGCAGGCAAAACCCAAAACCTGAAACTTGAAACTTGAAACTTGAAATCAAAAAAATGAATAGAATAAACAAAAAACTAAACGAAGACAAAAAACTTTTGTCCATATATTTTACGGCAGGATACCCGGCATTAAACGATACGGTTACTATTATAGAAACTCTTGAAAAAAGCGGGGTGGACATGGTTGAAATAGGCCTGCCCTTTAGCGACCCCTTGGCCGACGGCCCCACTATTCAGGGCAGTTCTACCCGGGCCCTTAAAAACGGCATGACTACCCAAACGCTTTTTAACCAGTTAAAGGATATTCGTAAAACCGTAAACATCCCTTTAATTATTATGGGTTATTTTAACCCTGTGCTGCAATACGGCGTCGAGGCGTTTTGCAAAAAATGCCAAGACATTGGTATCGACGGGCTAATTATCCCCGATTTGCCCGTTGATGTTTACAACGAGCAGTACAAAGCTGTTTTTGAAGCGCATGGCCTTATCAACATTTTTTTAATAACACCGCAAACCAGCGACGCACGCATTAAGTTTATAGACTCGGTATCAAACGGATTTATTTACATGGTAAGCAGCGCCAGTGTTACGGGTAGCCAATCGGGTTTTGGCAACGCGCAAACCCAATACTTTAAGCGCATTGCCGATATGGATCTGAAAAACCCGCAAATTGTTGGTTTTGGCATTAACAACCACGACACCTTTACCCAAGCTACCCAATACGCCAAGGGTGCTATTATTGGTAGTGCTTTTATCAAGCATCTTACCGAAAATAAAACAAATAATATTAAATCTTTCATAGAAGCCATTCGTTAAATTTGAAGCAATTTTTATTAATTTTCGATTAAAGTTTTAAAAACACTAATTCAGAAAAACATTATGCTCAACATAGAAAACATAGAACTAACCTACCTAAGCCTTGATGATTACGACGAATTGAAAGCGGCCATGATTGCATCGTACGCCACCATGCCCGACGCCTATTGGCGCGAGCACCACATAAAAAAACTGGTAGACGAGTTTCCCGAGGGCCAAGTGGTCATTAAGGTAAACAACCAAATTGCGGGTTGTGCTTTGTCCATTATTGTGGATTATAACAAGTTTCACGATTTCCATACCTACAAGGAAATTACGGGCAACTATACCTTTAACACGCATACCAATTCGGGCGATGTTATTTACGGCGTAGAAATTTTTATCAAGCCCGAATTTAGGGGCTTGCGCTTGGGCAGGCGCCTTTACGATTATAGAAAAGAACTTTGCGAACGCCTTAATTTAAGGGGTATTGCCTTTGGCGGGCGCATACCCAACTATAAAAAATATGCCGATACCCTAACCCCAAAGGCCTATATTGAAAAGGTTAAAACCCAAGAAATACACGACCCGGTTTTAAACTTCCAAATTTCGAACGACTTCCACCCTACCCGGATACTTAAAAATTATCTGGAGGGCGATACCGATTCGCAAGATTATGCCGTGCTGCTGGAATGGGACAATATTTATTACGAAAAGCCCGAAAAAAAGGCGGCAACCGTTAAAAAAATAGTGCGGCTGGGATTGATACAATGGCAAATGCGCCCTTATAAAAATTTGGACGACTTGATGCAGCAAGTGGAGTTTTTTGTGGATGCCGTTTCGGGCTATCGCAGCGATTTTGCTTTATTCCCCGAGTTTTTTAATGCACCGCTTATGGCCGACAACAACCATTTGTCCACGCCCGAAGCCATTAGGGAACTGGCCAAGCATACTGCCGAAATTAAACAGCGGTTTTCCAAGTTGGCCATTTCGTACAATATTAACATTATTACGGGAAGTATGCCCGAAATGGTTAACGACAAACTTTACAACGTGGGCTATTTATGCCGTCGTGACGGCAGTATCGAGCGTTACGAAAAATTGCACGTAACGCCCGACGAGGCCAAGGTTTGGGGCATGGTTGGGGGCAACAAACTACAGGCTTTTGATACCGACTGCGGCAAGATAGGGATTTTAATTTGTTACGATTCCGAATTTCCTGAGCTAAGCCGCTTGCTGGCCGATGAGGGCATGGATATTTTGTTTGTTCCGTTTTTAACCGATACCCAAAACGGGTTTTCACGGGTGCGCCACTGCGCCCAGGCCAGGGCTATTGAAAACGAATGCTACGTGGCCATTGCCGGTAGCGTGGGCAATTTGCCCAAGGTACAGAATATGGATATACAATATGCGCAGTCCATGGTGTTTACGCCTTGCGATTTTGCTTTTCCTACAAATGGTGTTAAGGCCGAGGCCACGCCCAATACCGAAATGATTTTAATTGCCAATGTGGATATTGATTTGCTTAGGGAGCTTAACCAATTTGGCAGTGTTAAAAACCTAAAGGACCGCCGAACCGATATTTTTGAGTTGCGGAAGCGGTAAGTTTAGGGTTTTGGTTTTGGGGTTGATTGGTAAAAAGGGACAATCGGTATTGCCTTATGTTGGCTGTTTGCCCTGCGTTAGGGATTGAGGCATTGTTGGAGCTCCCCGACGCAGGAGGGAGCGACTGCCGAAAGCCCGACCCGAAGCTTGACGGAGGGTAACGCCCAAAAGATAATATTAATGCGTTTTTTGCACCAAAATGGCTATTATTTTTTTATATTAGTGTTTCCCTTTCTAAAAAATAGTGCTAATGAAAGCCGTTTTGCTAACCCCTTTTGTACACAACGAAAAAGAACAGATTGCCATTAGGTTTAAGTACGACGATACCATACGCAGGCATTTGAGGAAAATTCCGGAAATAAAGTGGAGCCAAACACACAGAACTTTTTATATAAACTACAGCACGGAAAACAAAAGCCTGGTTTACAACCATTTAAGATTGCTTAATTGTTATGTTAACTATACGGCCCTAAAGCGCAGAAAACAGGTTGTTACCCCGGAAAAAACGATACAGCTCCCCCAATTAAATACTTTTTACAAAACCAGCTTAAACCGTTTTGGAAATTGGCTTAGGCAGAAACGGCTAAGCGAAAACACGGTTAGGACCTATATGGAAGTTACTGCGTTTTTTTTACGGTACGCCCTTTTGAGGGGCACGACCGAATTTGACAGTAGGTTTATAGAAATGTTTAATTATGACTTTATTGTTAGGTGAAATAAATCGGTTTCGTACCAAAACCAATGTATTAACGGTATAAAAAAGTATTTGGAGTACACCAATGCCAGTATTGAAACCTTGAATATTGAACGCCCAAAAAAGGAGAAAAAACTACCCGTAGTGCTTAGTACCGATGAGGTAAAGCAGCTTTTGAACGCTAATAGGAACCTGAAGCACAAAACGTTGCTTTGCTTAATTTATTCGGCCGGGTTGCGTATTGGCGAGGCCATTAATTTAAAGGCAAGCGATATTGATAGTAAGCGCATGCTTATTTTTATACGTAGTGCCAAGGGCAAAAAGGACAGGTATACCATATTATCGGAATCGTTTTTAACAATGCTTCGGGATTATTACAGAACGTACCGCCCGAAGGATTATTTGTTCGAGGGGCAGGATGGCGGGCAATATACGGCAAGCAGCGCACAAAAAATATTAAAGCGGGCGGCTTGGCGCATTGGGCTTAAAAAACCGATAACCTTGCATAGCCTTAGGCATAGTTTTGCCACGCATTTATTGGAAAACGGTACGGATATTAGGTATATTCAAACCTTATTGGGGCATAACAGCCCAAAAACTACAATGATTTATACGCATGTTACCGAGCCAAGTTTAAGAAAAATTAAAAATCCGTTTGATAATTTGTAAACATGTGTTACCTTGTGCGAAAATACATTTTTAGTTTATATTATGCCATGAAAACCGTTTTTGAAATAACAACCAAAAAGTTCCGCATAGCCAACTTGGTTGGCGGTGTAACGGGTGAAAGGGTATGTATATAAACAAGTTGGCGGTAATACAAAAAAGACACCCGAAACATATGAAACATAGCATTTTAATATTAGGTCTAATTATTTCATTTAATCTTTACGGACAGAATCTGACTAAAAAGGAATTGAGTTACATCCCTAAGGATTTTAATGAATCATTGATTCAACTGGATAAAATTATTCCTGACTCAACCAAGACAAGGATTAGATTAATGACTGAAAGTGATTTTTTAGCGCAAACACACCTTTCAACTGGCATGTGGATTAGAAATTACTGGTTATACAACAGATATTTGTTTGGTCTAATTGTGACAAAATCAGATTTACGAAATGATTTAACAGCAAAAGGAATTTACAGCAATGATGATATGTCTGGAGTAATCTTACGTTCATTTCATAGACAACTAAACAAGGTTGACATAAATCTAGACCAACAGATTAAAGATAATCATCAATGGTATGTTAATATGAATAATCCAAAATGGAGAGCAGAACAAGATTCAATTGCTTGGGCAAACCATATGAAACAATTTAATATTGGAGACACAATAGCACAGCACATTTATTATGACAGAAATTGGCTTGGAGAACCACGAAAGGATAATATAATCTTAGCTGAAGTCATTGATAAGAATGACAAACAACTAAAAATTGAGATAATTTCATTTGATAAGGAGACTAATAATACTCTGGTTTACGAAGAAATTAAATGTAAATCTGGTGATTGTTGGATTTCTCCATATTTTTGGAAGAATATTAATGAATTTGATGAATAAAAATGTACTACAGCCAACACGCGGTATAAAAAATTGCCGGGACAGTAGGTTATTCAAAGGGTGTAGCCCGCTTCAACTTTTGTGTAACTTGATAGGAAATCGCCCGCAATCGGCAACTTTTCATACCGCACAACGTTGTGCGGCATAGGGGCATTTTACCAAACGGCCTATTTTTTCTAGGAGGCAAAATGCCCCAGGACAATGGCTTGGGAATTTCCGCTTAGGTTCGATTTTCGCCTAATGTACAAATAAAAGCAATCCAATCTCAACTGAGGGCAACGTTCTATTTAATTGCTTTTTTTCTTGGGCTGCCAGCCAAGGCAAAAACCAATGGCCGGACCACTTCGGCAAGG
>JBKEDS010000043.1:0-49812 GCA_047975545.1 Flavobacteriaceae bacterium
CGTCATGTGCGTAAGCGTATAATTGCTGTCTAAAATTTTATCCATTGCTGCAAAATCCTTGGCTATCATACTTTCGGTTAATTGTTCGGTTACGGCAATGATTTCTTTTTCTTCTTGACTATAATTTTCCATTTTGTTTTCTGTATTTTGGGCACAGCCTATTATGCTTAATACAAGGAATGTGCAGGTTACAAGTGATTTCATGTGTTAATATTTATTGTTTTTTAAAATGTCACATGGAACACCCTTTTTAACATTGCTTTGTGTGATTTAAGTTTTATGTTGTGTGTTTCATTTTATTGATTTTTGATATTACTAATTTCAGTAAAAGAAGATTGGGTTTTGTTATACGGATTACTGCTTAGCTTACCATTTTTACGGAGTTCTCGATTTTATACTTCTCAAATGTTATCAGCAAATTTTGTGACTTATACCAATTACTTTTTCTCTTACCATTATTACTGAATGAATGCAATTGGCTATCGACTACAGCTATTTTTGAATAAATTTGTACCGTAAAACATTTGAACAATGGAAATCAAACAAATAAAAAGCGTTAGTGAATATAGCAAATTGCGAGGTGCGGAAATCCTTCATCCAATGATGAACGTTATGGATTATGAGGAATTGATATTATTGGAACCGGGAGCTTATAATTTCGGGTTTTATTGCATTTTCTTTAAAGATACCAAATGTGGTGATTTACGCTACGGCAAGGAAACTTACGACTATCAAGAAGAAAGTTTGGTATTTGTTTCCCCTGGACAAATATTAAGTGTAGAAAATTATCTACCGGGAATACACCCAAAAGGAAAAGTTCTGATTTTCCATCCCGATTTTTTGCGGGGAACGCTTTTGGGAAACATCCAAAACGATTATAATTTTTTCTCGTATGCCTCCAACGAAGCCTTGCATCTTTCCAAAAAGGAAAAAATGCAAATCCTCGGAATGTTTGAAACCATTAAAGACGAATTAAAGCAAAATCTCGATAAACACAGTAAAACACTGGTCATTTCGCATTTGCAATTATTGTTGAATTATGCTACCCGATTTTACGACCGCCAATTCATTACACGCGAACATATAAACAAAGGTGTTTTGGAGAAATTTGAAACGCTTTTAAATTCCTATTTCAAATCCGAAAAACCACAAACGCTTGGATTGCCTTCGGTAGCTTCCTGTGCCGATGAGTTGCATCTTTCGGCTAATTATTTTGGCGATTTAATTAAGAAAGAAACAGGTATTTCAGCCCAAGAATATATCCAGACCAAAGTGATAAACCTTGCCAAAGAAAAAGTGTTCGACGTCAACAAATCCATAAGTGAAATTGCTTACGAACTTGGTTTTAAGTACCCGCAACATTTTACAAGATTGTTTAAGCAAAAAACAGGGGTTTCGCCTTTGGAATATAGGAGTTTGAATTGAGGTTGTGTTGGGCAATAATTAATTTTGAACCTAAAAACGAAAACCGAGCCATGCTCGGTTTTTCGTTTTTTTAATTGGTTTTGGGATTATACCTGTTTCACATTAAAATAATTTAGGCTCATTTTGAAATAAAATTGATATTATTTCTTCTCCTTTTCAACTTTAAAATCAACCTCAATTTGGTTGCGCAAAATATCGTCAAAAGTTTCCCTTTTTCTAATTAAATGGGCTTTGTTGTTGTGCCACAATACTTCGGCTGGCCTGCATCGCGAGTTGTAGTTGCTCGCCATGGAAAAGCAGTAAGCCCCGGCATTGTTAAAGCATAGTACATCGCCTTCGGTAATTTCGGTAATCCTGCGGTTGCTGCCAAAAGTGTCGGTTTCGCAAATATAGCCCACCACGGTATAAAACCGTTCGCGGCCTTTTGGGTTGGAAATGTTCGAAATGTCGTGGTGCGACCCATAAAACATGGGGCGTATTAAGTGGTTAAAGCCCGAATCTATCTGGGCAAATACCGTTGAGGTGGTTTGTTTTACCGAATTTACCTTTACCAGAAACTTTCCGGCCTCGCTAACCAAAAACTTTCCAGGCTCGAAGGCCAAGGTTAAATCCTTGCCGTACTCCTTGCAGAATTTATTAAACCTATCCGAAAGTTTTTTGCCCAATTCCTCTATATTGGTTTCAATGTCGCCGGGTTTGTAAGGTACTTTAAAGCCCGAGCCAAAATCGATAAAATCCAAGTTTTTAAAATGCTTGGCGGTGTCGAACAATATTTCGCTGGCGTACAAAAACACTTCAATATCCAAAATATCGCTGCCCGTGTGCATGTGTATGCCGTTAATGGTCATTTTGGTGTTTTCAACAATACGTAAAATATGTGGTATTTGGTGAATGGAAATTCCGAATTTAGAATCGATATGCCCCACCGAAATATTGGCGTTCCCGCCGGCCATTACGTGCGGGTTTATACGAATACAAACGGGTATGTTTGGGTGTTTTGCGCCAAACTGTTCCAAAACGGAAAGGTTGTCAATATTTATTTCAACGCCCAATTTGGCAGCCTCCTCGATTTCCTGTACCGAAACGCCGTTTGGGGTAAATATTATTTCCGACGGCTTAAAGCCAGCGGCCAAGCCCAATTGCACTTCTTGTAGCGATACCGTATCGATACCCGCGCCCAAGGATTTGAATAACTTTAAAATTGAAACGTTCGATAATGCTTTTACGGCATAATTAACCCTGAGCTTTTTTACGCCGCTAAAGGCATTTACCAATCTTTTATACTGGGTTTCTATTTTGTTGGCGTCGTATACATAAACCGGGCTTCCAAACTCGTTGGCAATGTTCAATAATTGATTTTCGGTCATAACTTTTCTATTTTATCTTTCAAGTAACTATTTTTTAAACAATTTAACCCCATCGGTTCGTGTCCTATTGCTTACCAAACACCCATTATGGGTTAAATTTTCGCCAAAGATATTCCTTTAAAATCAAAAAGAAATTAAAAAACATAAAATCACAAAAATTAAACAAAATGTTATTTATTTAACAATTAATGATTTTAAATTATTAACATCCTGAATTTTACTATTAAGTAGTTGAAATACAATTAGTTGATTGTGAAGGTGTACGATGTTACTTCGAGCATTTGATATTAAGAGGAGCAAACGTAGTTTGTGGCAATATCGAGAAGTTTTTTGTTTTTTATAGTTTTTAACGACTTCGACCCCGTTCAACCTTAAAATTTATAAAACATTGATAATTAGTTTTTTATATTGAAGTGTGTTAATGGAATTCAGCTTAATAAAACGTTTTCGTAACCAAATATTAGAATAAGTAAATGCAATTATTTACATTTGTTATCAATAAAACCATAAAAGCAATTATGAATTTACACGAATATCAAGGTAAAGAAATACTTAGCAGTTTTGGCGTGCGTGTACAACGCGGCATTGTTGCCCAAAATGCAAACGAGGCCGTAGCGGCCGCAAAACAGTTAACCCAGGAAACCGGAACGGGCTGGCATGTAATAAAAGCCCAAATCCATGCCGGAGGGCGCGGAAAGGGCGGCGGTGTTAAGTTGGCTAAAAATTTAAAAGAGGTAGAAGAACTTGCCGGAAAAATTATAGGCATGAACCTAATTACCCCGCAAACCTCGGCACAAGGTAAAAAAGTGCATCAGGTTTTGGTGGCCGAAGATGTGTACTATCCCGGCAATAGCGAAACCAGCGAGTTTTACATGTCGGTTTTGTTAAACCGTGCTACGGGCCGAAACATGATTATGTACTCTACCGAGGGCGGTATGGATATTGAAACCGTTGCCGAACAAACCCCGCATTTAATTTTTACCGAGGAAGTCGACCCAACCGTTGGGCTTTTACCTTTCCAAGCCAGACGTATTGCTTTTAATTTAGGGCTTTCGGGAACGGCCTTTAAGGAAATGACCAAATTTGTGTCCAGCCTTTATACGGCTTATATAAAATCGGATGCCTCGCTGTTCGAAATAAACCCCGTTTTAAAAACCAGTGACGATAAAATTATGGCCGTTGATGCCAAAGTAACCATAGACGATAATGCCCTTTACAGGCATAAGGATTACACCGATTTACGCGATTTGCGCGAAGAAAACCCCATTGAGGTTGAGGCCAAAAATGTAGGTTTGAACTATGTGGATTTAGATGGCAACGTAGGTTGTATGGTTAATGGTGCCGGTTTGGCCATGGCTACCATGGACTTAATTAAGCAGGCCGGTGGCGAGCCTGCCAACTTTTTAGATGTTGGCGGAACTGCCGATGCGGCCCGTGTTGAAGCGGCTTTTAAAATAATTTTGAAAGACCCCGCCGTAAAAGCTATTTTAATAAATATTTTCGGTGGTATTGTGCGCTGCGACCGTGTGGCGCAAGGTGTTATCGATGCCTATAAAAATATGGGTACCATTAATGTGCCTATTATTGTGCGCCTGCAAGGTACTAATGCCGATATAGCTAAGGAATTAATTGATAATTCGGGACTTGATGTGTTAAGCGCCACCGAATTTCAGGAAGCTGCCGATAAGGTGCAGCAAGTATTGGCGTAAAGCAAGATAAGTTTTTTTATACAAAAAGAGTAGCCCAATCGGCTGCTCTTTTTTGGTTTATATTGTTTGCGTGGATATGGTATAACTGTCATGTCAAACTAAAATTGACGGATAAGATTGCTTTCTCCGTTGTCGTCGCAATAGCGTCATCGCGAGAAGGAGGTACGACGACGAAGCGATCTCCGTACGAAGTTTCAAAGTTGACATAATATTACTTCAAAATAGCAATAAACTTTGCGACGCCCTTGGTTGCCGTTTCCGGAATAACGGTTAGGTTGGGTTTACTGCTTAAAGCGGGGTTGGGGTCGATAAAATAAACGGGGGTGTTTTCGGGTGCATAATGTATTAGCCCGGCAGCGGGATATACTTGCATGGAGGTTCCTATAATAACAAGAATATCGGCCGTTTCGCAAATTTTTATGGCGGTTTCCATCATGGGTACGGCCTCGCCAAACCAAACAATATGCGGGCGTAACTGAAAGCCGTTTTTGCAGGTGTCGCCCAAGTTTATATCGGTTGCGCAATTTATAATATCGTTTGGGTTGCCGGTACTTCTTGCTTTTAGCAGTTCGCCATGTAGGTGGATAACGTTGGTGCTTCCGGCGCGCTCGTGCAAATCGTCTACATTTTGGGTTATTATGGAAACTTTATAGTGGCTTTCCAATGCGGCCAAACCGAGGTGGGCGGCGTTGGGTTTTACTTCTAATAGTTGTTTTCGGCGTTGGTTGTAAAAGTTTAAAACCAAAGCAGGGTTATTGGCAAAACCCTCGGGGGTGGCTACTTCCATAACATCGTGGCCCTCCCACAGGCCGTCGGCGTCCCGAAAGGTTTTTATGCCGCTTTCGGCGCTTATGCCTGCTCCTGTTAGTGCTACAATGTGTTTTTTCATGCTATTGTTATGTGTTGTATGGTTTGTGCTGAATGTAGGGGGGGCAAATCCATGGCTTTGCGTTAGGGATTGAGGCATTGTTGGAGCTCCCCGACGTAGGAGGGAGCGACTGCCGAAAGCCCGACCCGAAGGGCAACGCCCAAATAATAAAATTGAATCGGGGTTAATCCCTACTTCGGTTTAAAACCTTGTACTCTTCGTAGCATTCGCTTATGGCGTCCAGGATTTGAAGGTCGTTGGCGCTTTGTATAAAGCCTTCGGAGTAGTTGCATTGTTTTACGATTTCGTCTAAATCGACACGGTCTACTTCCAATAAAACCATAAGCATTTCCCTATCGAAACGCGATGCGAGAAGATTTCTTATTTTATCGTCTTCTTTCATTTTTTTGAGTTTTTGCAGTTCCCTGCCTTTTTTTCCAAAGGTACTATGCAGAAAATCGATGGGGTTAAAAATAGCGCCAACGACTTTGGTCAGGGCGCCTTGTTTGGTGGCCTCGTAGCCCGTACTGGGCAGGCCCGAAATGCTGTATCGGTAATTGGTGTTTATGTCGGGAACTTGCTCGATGTCGACCTCCAAATGCCCCGTTAGCCGTATTTGGCTTACCACGACTTCTTCAAGGGCAAGGGCCAGTTCGGTAAGGGTAATTTCGGCCGAGCCAAACTTTAACCAGTCGTTGGTTACCCTTACTTTTATGGACTTAAAGCCAAGGTACGAAAAGTGGAGCGTGTCGTTGGGCTTTGCCGAAAGTTCGAACTCGCCCTTGCCGTTGGTTGCCGTACCTATGACTTGGTTGAGGTTTACAATGTTAACGTTTTCCAGCGCTTGGCCGTTTGAGGCATTAACCACGACCCCGAAAACCTTGTCGGCTTCCTGCGCTAATGTTATAGCGGAAGTTAAAAGGAATAAAAGAATAACAATGCGGTTTTTCATGAAAAACGTTTTGACCATAAATGTACTAAACTAACGCTTAATAGCGAAAGTGTGTATTTTATTTTGACTTAAAATTAACAAAAAAGTTTAATTAACGTCGGGAACGCCTTGGCCTTGATGCCCCAAAATTGTTGTTGGCACCGGGTTTGCCGGAGCGTCTTGGTTTGCTGTCTTTTCCTTTTTTTCCTTTGGAAAAGTCGCGTTTTCCGCTACGTTTTCCGCTGCCAAAGCCTCTGTTTTCGGAAACTTCAACGTTTATAAAGCGCCCTTCGTATTTAAAATCGGTAAAGTGGCTTAAAATGGGTTCTTTAAGTTCAATTTCGGTGTTGAAAAAGGAAAAACTGTCCTTGGTTTCAACTTTAAACAAATCGTCCTTGCCAAGGTTTAGCTGGTCGCGAAGGAAATCTTTAAGCGACATCCAATCGAAACCGTCTTTTTTTCCAACGTTAATAAAATAACGTACCGAATCGGACGAATTACCGCCCTTGCGCTCGCTGTAATCGGATGAACCTTCGGAAACGTTAAGGTCTTTTGCCTTTTGGTAATAGTTGTAAAAACGTGTAAATTCCACCGAAAAGAATTTTTTAATTAATTCGTCTTTTGTCGTGTCGGCAAACAGTTGGTTTATACTGCTTAAATATTTGTCTATTTCGTGGTTAATTTCGGTATTGTGTATTTTGTTGGCCAAGGACATAAGCTGAACCTCGCATATTTCCATACCGTTAGGTATTTCTTTTTTGTCGAACTGGCGTTTTATAATGCGTTCGATGCTTTTTATTTTTCGCACCTCGCTTTTGGAAACAATAACCATGGAAACCCCTGTTTTTCCTGCGCGTCCGGTACGTCCCGAACGGTGGGTATAGGTTTCTACCTCGTCGGGCAGTTGGTAGTTTATTACGTGGGTAATATCGTCTACATCAATACCCCGGGCGGCTACATCGGTAGCTACGAGCATTTGTATTTGGTTTTTGCGGAAAGCGCTCATGACCAAATCGCGCTGGTTTTGGCTAAGGTCGCCATGCAATGCCCCGGCGCTGTAACCGTCTTCTATTAATTGTTCGGCTACTTTTTGGGTGTCGCGCTTGGTGCGGCAAAACACCACCGAAAAAATATCGGGGTTGGCATCGGCCAAGCGTTTTAGGGCTTGGTAACGGTCGCGGGCGTTAACCAGATAGTACTCGTGCGATACGTTGCTGGTGCTTTCGTTTTTGTTGCCTACGGTAATTTCCCTTGGTTGGTACATAAAGTTTTTGGCTATGGCCGCGACTTCTTTTGGCATAGTGGCCGAAAACAGCCAAGTGCTTTTGTCGGTTGGGGTGTGCGATAAAATATCGGTAATGTCCTCTTTAAAGCCCATGTTAAGCATTTCGTCGGCTTCGTCCAAAACGGCGTATTCTATTTTGGTAATGTCCACCAGGTTACGGCTAATCATGTCCTTCATCCGGCCGGGCGTGGCCACGATTATTTGCGCGCCCCGCTTTATTTCCCGGGCTTGTTCGGTTATACTGGCGCCACCGTAAACGGCCACAACGTTTAGGCCGTTGCAGTATTTGCCGTAAAGTTTCATTTCGTTTGTAATTTGCAAACAAAGCTCACGGGTTGGCGATAAAATAAGGCCTTGGGTGGTACGGCTTTCCGAATTTATTTTTTGAAGTAGTGGAAAACCAAATGCTGCGGTTTTTCCGGTTCCGGTTTGTGCCAAGGCTACCAAATCGCCTTCGGATTCCAATAAAAGCGGAATGGCTTTTTGTTGTACTTCACTGGGGGTTTCAAACCCTAAATCGGTAATGGCTTGTAATAGGGTGCTGTTAAGGCCTAAGTCTTGAAATGTGCTCATTTTTTTTTAAGTATTCGATTATGTTATGTGGTGTTACATAAGAAGCGAATCGACATACTTAAACCTAAAACTTCCGGTAACACATCCTCACCCTGAGGAATTTTATGGGTGCAAAGATAATCTTTTATTTGATTTGGCGAAAAGTAGTGTTATATCAATCCCGTGCAAACTCATACTTTATAGTGGGTAAATACTTGAGTTTTTCTATTTCAGTCACCAAAAGCGAGTCGTTTCAATAAATTTTTTGAGCCTATTTTTTTAATGTTTAGTGCGTTCATAAATATTTATTTTTTTCGCAAACACCGCTGGTTTTCGCTAATGTTCTTTTGCCCTTTTGGATAAAAGTTGCTCTGCGCGTATTTGAGTTTTCTGCGGGAAATAGTGTTTTTTAATGTGGCTCGTTAGGCTCGATATGGATTAGAATGTGTCCGAGCGATGGAATTTCTTCGTGTAAATAATCCTTTAGGTTGTGGGCAATAATGTGGCCTTCCCTTACGGAAATATTAGCATTTACAATGGCGTGTAGGTCCACATGGTGTTTCATGCCCGATTTTCGAACAAAGCATTTTTCGGTGCCTAATATGCCTTCAACTTTTATGGCTTTTGCCCGGATTTCGGCAATTAAATCGTCGTACAAATGTTCGTCCATAATTTCCCCCAAGGCGGGCCTAAAAATTAAATAGCTGTTGTAAAGGATAAAGCCGGAGGCTAGTAGGGCAGCCCAATCGTCGGCGTTTTCGTAGCCTTCACCAAAAACAAGCGCAATGGAAATGCCAACAAATGCCATAATAGAGGTAATGGCATCGCTCCTGTGGTGCCAAGCATCGGCCTTTAGCGAGCTGCTGTTGGTGGCTTTGCTTTTTCGAATAACGATTTGATATGATATTTCTTTCCAAATAATAATGCCGCCCAAAATAATAAGGGTCCATGCTTTTGGCGGTTTGTGCGGCGTTTGTATATTTTGAATGCTTTCGTAACAAATAATAGAAGCCGAAACTACCAAAAAAGCCACGACCATAAAGGTTATTAAGGGTTCTATGCGGCCGTGTCCGTAAGGATGGTTGTCGTCGGCCGGGCGTTTGGCATATTTTAAGCCCAACAAAACCAAAAGCGACGAAAATACATCGGTGGTCGATTCTATGGCATCGGCAATTAAGGCGTACGAGTTGCCAAAAAATCCCGCAATTCCCTTGGTTAGCGCCAAACCTATGTTGCTGGCAATACTAAAGTAAACGGTTTTTATAGCAGTTTGTTCGTTGCTCATTTTTTGTTCAGGTTTTTTATGCGCTGTAACAACGTGGGGTGCGAATAGTGCATAAACACATAAGCAGGGTGTGGCGTTAAATTGCTCAGGCTGTTTTTTGATAGTTTTTTTAAGGCCGAAATTAAAGGTTCTGGTTTATAAGTGGTTTTGGCATAATTATCGGCTTGGTACTCAAAAGCCCTGGAAACGTAGTTCATTATTAATCCCGTGAGTTCCGAAATTGGGGCGTAAAGCAGCCCAAAAGCAATTAGGCCAATATGAAAACTGGGCGTTTCTACCCCTAAGGCACTCGACAAAACAGGGTTTGAAATAAATAGCGACAAAACATAAAACGTAATACCCGTTAGCAATATGGAAGCAATTAGGTTGAAGATAATATGCTTTTTTTTGTAGTGGCCTACCTCGTGGGCAAGTACGGCAATAATTTCATCTTCGTTTAAATCGTTAATTAGCGTATCGTAAAGGGTTACCCGTTTTTCGCTGCCAAAGCCCGAAAAATAGGCATTGGCCTTGGTGCTGCGCTTTGAGCCGTCTATCACAAAAATTTTATTGAGCTTAAACCCGACCGTTTGGGCATAGGCCGCAATGCCATCCCGAAGGGTTCCCGTTTCCAAGGGGCTTTGTTTGTTAAATAGTGGGACGATTAATTTTGAGTAAAACATGTTCATGAAAACGGTAAAAACCGTAACCAAAGCCCACGCATATAACCAAAACGAATTGCCTACAAGTTGATAGGACCAAACAATAAGCGCCAAGATACCGCCGCCGATAATAATGGTCATGCCCCAACCTTTTATTTTGTCAAGGAAAAAGGTTTTTTTTGTGGTTTTGTTAAAGCCGAAACGCTCCTCGATAACAAAAGTATGGTAATACGAAAACGGCGTGGTTATTATATCGCTGCCAACCATGATAATGCCAAAGAAAATTAAGGCAATTACAATTGGGCTGGTGCTGTATTGTCGGGCAATGCGGTCCACGATTTCAAATCCGTCGAAAAAAAGAAACCCAAGCGTTAACAATAACGAAAAAGCCGAAGTTAACAGTCCGAACTTGTAGTTTACGGCTTTATAGCTTTGCGATTTTTTATATTCGTCGGCATCGTAAACGTCTTGAAGTTCCTTGGGAAGCGCATCATTAAAATGCTTAGCGTTTAGGGCATCCAAAAATTTGTCGATTATAAAATTTACGACAATAATGGCTATAATAATGTAGAATAATTCGGTAGGGGTCATGTGTAACTGTTTTGGGGCGAAAGATAACCTTATTTTTTGAAGTCGAGAGTTGTTGTTGTTAGTTAAAATCTAAATTTTGACATTAAGATGCTTGTAGTGAGTGTTTTATGAATAGAAGTTGTAATGGCATATCGCTCCCGTTAACCAAACCCCCGTTGCCGTTTTGCTTCAAAAATTAAAATACCGGCTGCTACCGAAACGTTCATCGAGTCGATTTCGCCCTGCATGGGGATAATAATGTTTTGCGTGGCGTTTTGTAGCCATTGGGCTTCTAATCCCGTAGCTTCGGTACCCACTACAATGGCCGAGGGTTTTATAAAATCCTGCGAGGTGTAAACCTCCGATGCTTGTAAAGCAGCACAGTATATGGCGATATGTTTTTCCTTTAAAAAGCCAATAATTTCCGTTGTTGAGCCTATGGCTATTGGTGTGGTAAACACGCAACCTACGCTGGAGCGTATAATATTGGGATTGTACAAATCGGTTTTTGGGTTGGCAATAATTACGGCATCAACGTTTGCGGCATCGGCGGTACGCAAAAGGGCGCCAATGTTTCCGGGCTTTTCGGGTGCTTCGGCAACCAAATTTAAAGGATTTTCATTCTTTAAAATTAAACGACTTAAAGCATGCGGCTTGCTTTTTGCCACGGCAATAATGCCTTCGGTGGTGTCGCGGTAGGCCAAATTTTCATAAACCGCTTTGGAAATTTCAATAATTTCGGCCTTGCCCGTGTTTAGTTTATCAAACTGTTCCACCGAAAACAGTTCGGGATAAAACAAAATGGTTTCTATTTGGTAATTTCCCTTTGTTGCCAAGGTTAACTCCCTAATGCCTTCAATAACAAACAAGCCCGTTTTTTTGCGTTCGCGCGATTTGTCTTTTAGTTGAATAAGCATTTTAACAAGCGTATTTTGTAAACTCGATATTTGTTTGTGCATACGTATAAAAGTAATAATTAAAGGCTTTAATTGCCTAATGTCCATTATGGGCGGGCTTCAAAATAATTTACCAACAGGGCTACCACGTAATTATAGCTTTCCAGTCCCTTGGTTTGTTTGTTGGCTTTTAAATAATTACCGTAAAACAATTTAAAAAAAGGCTCGGCGGGGTTTTGGTGGGCTTGCCAAAACTCCCGTATATCTTGGTAATTTTTTAAAATACCTTTGTTAATTGTTGCCGTTAATTGCTCGTACAGGGGTTTATCGCGCTTATAAATTTCGTTTAGGCAATAATGTAGTCCAAATGTATAGCCCGCATATCTAAAGTAAATATCATCATGGTTTATGGCCGCCAAGCAGGCCAAGAAATTAGCTTCGTTTTCGGCGGCATAGCCCAACTGGTGCGCTATTTCGTGTAGGGTGGTCGTGGGCGTTCTAAAAGCCGGAACACGGCTGTTTACCTGCGCTTCGTTGGTCAAGGGGTTTAAATAACCGCTAAAGCCCATATAGGTTAACGGATAGCTAAACAACGACTTTTTTATGCTCTTTGGGGTGTAATCAAAATCGGGATAACCATTAGCGGCCATGTTTAAAATTTCGGATTTACTGTATGGTATTGCCACCTTTTGCGTATCGTTATGCGTAATGGCCAAATGGGTTTCGTTGGCGGCCTCTATCAACTTTTCGGTAACCTTAACCAATTGCTCGGTCGTGTAATTGTTATCGAGTTTTAAATGCTCGTGCAGTGGCAAACGGTAATAATTAAGTCCCCAACAAATATGAAACGCAAAATAAACCACGGCCAAAGCCGCTGTAATATCCATTAAAAACCGCCAAGTATCCTTAAAAAGCCGTTTTGCGTTTAAGTAAAGCCAACGGACAATAAAAACAATGGCAAGGGCATATACCAAATCGCCAAACGAAAACGGTAGCCACCCCAGGGCAAACCGAAATGCTTTCGAAATTATTGGGTACAGCCCTTCGCTATAATAACGCTCCACAAATTCGGGGCAATGCGCTGCCCAACGTACCAAAGCGTATTGCGGAATAAGGGAAAGTGCCATAAAAAGTTTTGTTCTGCTACGCATGTGTCAAAAATAATAAAAATTTGTACCCAATGGCAGGTTGGTGTTTACAAAGGTTTCTTCCCGCTTTCTATTTTAAATTTTTGTGACAAATTGTTGTTTTAGTGCTTAATTATTTTGGAAACTACTGGATTTTGCCTGCCAAATGCCCATTATGGGCTTTCGTGCCTCAAAAAAGGATGCCACTTCAATCGGGAGTAGCAGCCAAAGTTGGTGTGTTTTTGCTACCTTTGTTGGCACAAGAAAAACATTCACCATGAATTCAGAAATAAGACAACTACAACCCCAACAGCTTTGGAACCATTTTGCCAATTTAAACGCCGTGCCGCGCGCCTCTAAAAAAGAGGAACGTGTAATAGCTTTTATGAAAGCCTTTGGCGAATCCCTCGGGCTGGAAACCTTGGTCGATACCGTAGGCAACGTTATTATAAAAAAGCCGGCCACACCCGGCATGGAAAACCGTACAACGGTAGTATTGCAGTCGCACCTCGATATGGTACACCAAAAAAACAACGCTACCAATTTTAATTTCGACACCCAAGGTATCGAGATGTACATCGATGGCGATTGGGTACGTGCCAAAGGCACAACCCTTGGTGCCGATAACGGCTTGGGCGTGGCCACCATTATGGCCATCCTGCAAAGCAGCGATATACAGCACCCGGCCATCGAAGCCCTTTTTACCATAGACGAGGAAACCGGGATGACGGGCGCCCAAGGCTTAAAAGGCGGTTTGCTCTCCGGTGGCATTTTATTAAATCTCGACACCGAGGAAGACAACGAAATTGGCGTGGGATGCGCCGGAGGTATAGACGTTACGGCAACCCGAACTTATAAAGAAGAAGAAACACCCGAGTTTAAAACAGGCTATACCATTACCGTAAAAGGCTTGCAGGGCGGACATTCCGGTATGCAAATACACGAAGGCTTGGGCAACGCCAATAAAATAATGAACCGCCTGCTGTTCGATGGTTTCGAAAATTTCGGTTTGCGTATTTCCCAAATCGAGGGTGGAAGCCTGCGCAATGCCATTCCGCGCGAAAGTAGGGCAGTAGTAGCTATCGATACCGTACACGAAAATGCTTTTTTACAAGAAACAACCGAGCTTGCCAACACCATTAAAACCGAATACAAAACCATGGAACCCGATTTAGAGGTTTTAATAGAAAAAGCCAAAACCCCAAAAACCATAATGGATTTGGGGGTTCAAGAAGGTTTTACCCGTGCCGTGTACGCCGCCCAAAACGGTGTGTACCGCATGAGTGCCGATATTCCCGATTTAGTGGAAACCTCAAACAATATAGCCAAAGTTGTGGTTAAGGAAGGCAATATCCATGTAGCCTGCCTAACACGCTCGTCGGTAGAAAGTTCCAAATTCGATTTGGCCAATACCCTGCGGGCAACCTTCGAGCTAACGGGCTGCGAGGTTGAGTTTTCGGGCGATTATCCGGGGTGGACACCCAATATGGATTCGCCCATATTAAAAGTACTAACCAAAATATATAAGGATATGAACGGTGAGGATGCCCACGTAGCGGCCTGCCATGCCGGTTTGGAATGCGGTATCCTCGGGCAAAATTATCCCGATATGGATATGATTAGTTTTGGTCCCAACATTAAAGGCGCCCATTCGCCGGACGAGCGTACCCAGATTTCTTCCGTTCAAAAATACTGGAAATTTGTGCTGGAAATTTTAGCGCATATTCCGGTTTTGCCCAAAGCAAAATAGCCGAATAGGAGGTTTATGACTGAAGTGGAATGTAAAAAGCCTTATCTAAAAAAACATCAAATCCTGAAAAGTTTTTTTAAAGAGATTGCTTTCGTCGTCGTACCTCCTTCTCGCGATTGACGTTCATTGCGAACGCCTGTGCTGAGCGAAGTCAAAGCAAAGTGAAGCAATCTCTACCATACAAGTTATAGACTGCTTCGTGCCCTGCCTACCGACAGGCGAGCCCGCAGTGACGTCATTACGAACGAAGTGAAGTAATCTTTGAATATATTAAGGGTGTTTCGTGCCTCGCTGTAACGTTGTTGCAATCCATGCCCTGCCAAAAAATGCAAAATATCAAGGCACAGGGTCGTAGCCCGAGCCGCCCCAAGGATGGCAGCTTAAAATGCGCTTTAAGGCCAGTTTTCCGCCTTTAAACAAACCGTGTTTTTCCAAGGCTTCCTTTGCGTAATGCGAACAGGTGGGCTGGTACCTACACGTTGCGGGCGTTAATGGCGAAATAAACGTTTGGTACACTTTTATAAGTAGTAAAAATGGTGCGATAAATAGTTTTTTCATCACATATAAAAAACTTTTCGTTAGGAAACACTAAACGTCGTACCATCTTTACCGTCTTTTAGCTGAATGCCCGCTTCGGCCAGTTCGTCCCTAATTTTGTCGGAAAGGGCAAAATCTTTATTGGCCCTGGCTTCTTGTCTTAATTTTATTAAAATGTCAACAGCGCTCGACAACTTATCGGTGCCTGCTTCTGTTTTGGTGGCATTTTCAAGCCCGAGAACATCAAAAGTAAAAGTGTTTATGGCGTCTTTTAAAAGCGTTAAATCGGCTTCGGTCAAGGTTGCAGAGCCATCTTTAATTTGATGGATGTATTTGGCGGCTTCAAACAATTGCGCAATTAAAATAGGCGAGTTAAAATCGTCGTTCATGGCGTCGTAGCAGGTTTGTTGCCATGTTTTAACATTAATAGTCGAGGTTGCCGAAGCCTTTAGTTCCGGCAGTAGGTTTATGGCATCCATAAGGCGGTCATAGCCTTTTTCACTGGCCAGCAAGCCCTCATCGGTTAAATCCACAACACTGCGGTACGACGATTGTGCCAAGAAAAACCGAATAACGCTGGGGGTGTAAGCCTTACTAAAAAAGCGCTTGTTACCATTAATAAGTTCCATGGGCGTTACCGTGGTTCCGGTGCTTTTGGACATGCGCTGCCCGTTAAGTTCCAGCATATTGGCGTGCATCCAATAATTTACGGGCGATTGCCCCTTAGCGGCTTCGCTTTGGGCTATTTCGCATTCGTGGTGCGGAAATTTTAAATCCATACCACCACCGTGGATATCGAACGTATCGCCCAAGTATTTGGTGCTCATGGCGGTACATTCCAAATGCCAACCGGGAAAACCGTCGCTCCAAGGCGAGGGCCAGCGCATAATATGTTGGGGCTCGGCTTTTTTCCAAAGGGCAAAATCCTGCGGGTTTTTCTTGTCGCTTTGGCCGTCCAGTTCCCTGGTGTTGTGTATTAGGTCGTCCAATTTGCGCTTGCTTAACTTGCCGTACTCGTGGGCTTGGTTAAATTTGTGTACATCAAAATACACCGAACCGTTTACAATGTAGGCAAAACCGTTATCTATTATACTTTTTATAAGCTCTATTTGTTCGATAATATGCCCGGTTGCCGTGGGTTCGATACTGGGCGGTAAAAAGTTAAAAAGGTTTAGTATGTTATGAAAATCTACGGTGTAGCGCTGTACTACTTCCATAGGCTCGATTTGTTCCAAGCGGGCTTTTTTGGTAATTTTGTCCTCCCCGGCATCGGCATCGTTTTCCAAATGCCCCGCATCGGTTATGTTGCGCACATAGCGTACTTTATAGCCCAGGTGCTTTAGGTAGCGAAAAATCATGTCGAACGACATAAAGGTCCTTACATTGCCCAAGTGTACATTGCTGTAAACCGTGGGGCCGCAAACGTACATGCCAATATGGCCGGGGTTAATGGGGGTAAAAACTTCTTTTTTCCCCGTAAGGGAATTGTAAATTTTTAGGTGTTGGTCCTTGTACAGTTGCATAACGTTGTTATTGGTTGTTTTTTAATACTTTTTCGTAGGCTTTTCTGGGGCTGTTCCTAAAGTAAACCTCGCCACAATAAGTATATCCGTATTTTTTGAAAAGGGTTAGCATGGCGGGATTGTCAAAATTGGTATCGGCTTTTATGCTTGAAATGGTATTGCTTTTGGCGTAATCTTCAATGTGTTTCAATATTTTTTTTGCCAATCCTTTTCCGGTGTGTTTTTCTGAAATAGCTATTCTGTGAAACACCACGTAATCGGTATTGGTTAGCCAATTTCCTTCTATGGCGTCGTATGCGGGTTCGCTGTTAATGTCAATGCTTACATAGCCTACAATGGTGTTTTTTTCGGTTAGCACAAAACCGGTTTGTTTTTCAATATCGTGCCTTATAATTTCAGGGTTTGGGTAGCCGTCTTGCCATTGTTGGCTTCCGTCAGCTTTTCGCCGTGCTATGGCTTGTTTTAAAATGAGCCATATTTCAGGTAAATCGGAGGCTTCGGCTTTTCTGAAATTATAATTCATTTTTCCTGAAAAAATTAGAATTTAGTTTCTAACTTAATATAGTCCAAAAACTCCCGCCGTGTTTGCTCGTCCTTAAATTTTCCGCCAAATTCCGAGGTTACCGTACTGCTTTCAATATCGCGAATACCTCGTGAATTTACGCATAAATGTTTGGCATCGATAACGCAAGCCACGTCTTGGGTGTTTAAAACGGCTTGCAGTTCGTTTACAATTTGTATGGTAAGGCGTTCTTGTACTTGCGGGCGTTTGGCAAAATAGTCCACAATACGGTTCATTTTGGATAAGCCCACGACGGTACCGTTGGAAATATAGGCAATATGCGCCCTACCGACAATAGGTAGTAAATGGTGCTCGCAGGTGGAATATACCGTAATGTTTTTTTCTACCAACATTTCGCCGTACTTATATTTATTGTCAAAAGTGGAGGCACTTGGTTTTTTTTCGGGATCGAGACCGCCAAAAATTTCCTTTACAAACATTTTGGCCACCCGATTGGGTGTGCCTTTAAGGCTGTCGTCCGTTAGGTCAAGGCCCAAGGTTTCCATAATATGGCGCACGTTGTTTTTAATGATTTCAATTTTTTCTTCGTTGGAAAGTTCAAAGGCATCGGCACGCATAGGCGTGTTTGCCGATGTGCCTATGTGGTCGTTGCCCAACGCATCGAATTGTTCTTCTATGTTGTTTTCAATTTTCATGTGTTAGTATTTATTGTTTTTTTAATGACACATGGAACCCCAAATTAACATTCTGCTGTGCGATTAAAACTTAATAATGGGTGTTTCATTTAATTTGTTGAAATAAATCATTAATTAAGTTTGCAAAGATAAGTAAAACACTTTTGTTATGTTTTGTACGCTTAAAGAAAAACGCCCTAAATTGGTATTAGGGCGTTTTTTTATGATATGGTTTTTGTTGCTTTCTTAAATATTGAAACTTAACGACAGGGTAAAGGTGCTGTTTTTACTGTTTACCGATGCGGCAGGCGCACCGCCCGACATTAGGCTGTAAAAATTATTAATGGATTCGCGCTTCCACTGGTCGAAGGTAAAGTCCAATTTTGTATTGCCAAAGCTGTAGCCCAAGCCAAGGGAGTAGCCGTTTAGGTCGCCTACGGTTTCGCCGTCTTTATATGGGCTTTCTTCGTAGCGGTAGCCGCCCCTTAGGCTTAGGCGGTCTATTTTGTACTCGCCACCAACACGATAGGTCGAGGCTGCGGTTAGGGTATGGTCTATATCGTAGTTTAAATCGTCGTAATCGTAAGTGGGTTTAAACTTGATGTTGCTGTAATCTTTTCTGGAATAATCAAAACTAATCAAGCCGTTATTTCCAAAAATATAGGCTAAACTTCCTGTAAACTTACCGGGAGTTTGTAGGTTGTAGCGGGGGTATATGTTTATGGTTCGAGGATTTATAGGGTCGAAACCTTGGTTTTCAAGTTCGTCGGTGTCTATGTATTGCGCAGTTTCTTCTTCAATAGTGTACCAAGTAGGGGAGTCGTAGGTTAGCCCCACGCGGAATTCGGGTGTTAGTTTTAATATACCGCCCAATTGGAACGAAAAGCCGTTTCCTGTGGTTGCTAAAGTGTTCTCAAAATAAACATCGGTTACTATTGATCCTGTGTTATTATTGGTTTCGTTAAGCATTGTGGTTTTTTGGTAATCAATAAAATGGGAGTTTAAGTTTAGGCCTAAGGACAATTTGTCCTCGTATTGTGCGGCAAAGTTAAACGATACCTTGCCATTGTACCCTGAACCCACATAAGCATAGATATGATTAAAATTTCCAGCGGCTATGTTTGATGAATAAGTTGTGTTTGCGTTATCGTTAATGTCATCGGGTTCTAATATATAAGATTCAAAGCCGAGAAATGCTTGCTGGTGGCTAAAACCATATATGCGCCCAATATCGCTATAGGCTTCCGTAATAGATTCTCCATCAAGTGCGGAGATTTCATCTAAACGCTTGCCGTTTGCATGGTCATAAAAATAAATAGCAATAGAGTTCGAAGAGTTTCCGTCATCATTCGTATTAGTTCCCCTTGCCCGCCAAAAATTATCGTGGCTGTTGGTACGGTCGTAAGCAATACCAATGGAGAATTTTTTCCAAGGTGAGTTCGATCGGCTTGCAAATACCAACGAGGCGCCGGCTTGGGCAATGTTAAAGTCGGATTCCTTTTCGTTGTTCGTGTTGCCAAAATAAAAGGCTTTGTTTTTAACATCGGTATTCGATAGGGTAAACGCCGCATGGCTTTGGCTAAAAATAACCGAACTTGCGGGGTTAATGCTAACGGCACTCATGTCGCCGCCAAGTGCGCCAAACGCTCCGCTAAGCGCCCTAAAGCGTGCGGTTCCTTGTATTTCGCTTTCCGAATAGCGTATGGCATCGGTTAAATCCTGGGCTTGTAAGGCCGAAGCACACAGCAAGCCTGCAAAAAGTATGTGTAACTTTTTCATGTGTTAATTTTTTTGTTTTTAAAGGTAATAAAAATGCCCATTGTGTTTAGTGCGTAAGCGGACTTACTGTTAATGGGCATTTTTCTTTTTTATAGCAATTTGTTTTTTGTTGTTTATCGTCTACGGCCTCCGCTGCTGCTTGACGTACCTGAGCTTCTGCTGCTGCTTCCCGAGCTGGATGAGCGGGAATAAGTGCCGCTACTGCTTGAACTTCTGCTCGGGGTATAGCTCCTGCTTGGCGTATAACTTCTATTGGTAGACGATGACCCGGAGTATGTTCTATTGGTTGTAGGGGCAGAACTTCTTGTAGTACTTCTACTGGTCGATGTGGTCGAGCGTGTGGTCGAGTTTGTAGATGGTGTACGCACGGTTGTCGAACGGCGTTGTACACTACTATTTCCGGCACTTACACCGTTTGTGGAGTAGCTCCTGCGGTTTACTGTCGTGCCGTTGCTCGTGCCTGACGTACTGCTTCTTCGGGTAGTAGTGTTGTATTTTGATGTTGTGCCACGGCCATACGAAGAACCTGAAGCCATTGTAGCGCTTCGTCGTGAAGTTGAGGCGCTGCTCGTGCCAAGACGGTTGGAGTAACTACCACGGCGGGAAGCATTGTAGGCAACGTCCCTGCCTCGGTAATAGTGGTTGTTGCCATAATACCAAGGCGTATTGTAGTAAGGCCTGTTATAATAACCGTAACCCCAGCCCCAGCCAACGTTAAAGCCCCAGCCCCAATTGTTGTAGTAGCTGCCGTAATAGGGGTATCGCCAAAATGGGTCGTAATAGCCCCAGCCCCAATTATTGTAATAATTACCATAATAAGGCGAACCCCAGTAGCCGTTATAGCCCCAGCCGGAATTAACGTTTATGGTAACCGAGCTGCTCGTGTCGCCCCAACCGCCATAACCTTGGTAGTCGTTGCTTGTAGCCTCGACCTCGTAGTTGTAGTCGCTTTGGTAGCTGTCCACATCGGTAAAAATTTCGCTGTTGGAAATCATATAGTCGGTTTCCATCGCTTTATTTTTAAAATAATTTTGGTAATAATTACTGTTCGATTTGGCATTGTCCTGTGTTGCAACAACGGTTCTATCGTATTGCGGTTGCTCGGTGTCGCTGCCATAAATACCATCGTTATCTACGCCAACATATTGGTAAGAGCCACAAGACGATAACCCCAACAATAAGCCAATAGCGGCCAAGTAAGGGGATTTTCTCGTTATGTATTTTTTAATTTGCATATCTCTATAATTTTATTGTTGAACATTACAAAAATAGTTAGTTTTGTCGAACTATTTAATTATTTAACATAAGCGCAATATTTGTGCCAAAATAAATATATGAGCAAAAAACTTACCAGTAGAGCAGAAGATTATTCAAAATGGTATAACGAACTTGTTGTAAAAGCCGACTTAGCTGAAAATTCCGCCGTTAGGGGGTGTATGGTTATCAAGCCTTATGGCTATGCCATTTGGGAAAAAATGCAAGCCGAATTGGACCGTATGTTCAAGGAAACCGGACACCAAAACGCATATTTTCCGTTGTTCGTGCCAAAAAGTTTGTTCGAGGCCGAAGAAAAAAATGCCGAAGGTTTTGCTAAGGAATGTGCCATAGTTACACATTATAGGCTGCAAACCGACCCCGACAATAAAGGAAAACTCCGCGTAGATCCCGAAGCTAAGTTAGAAGAAGAACTTATAGTGCGCCCAACAAGCGAGGCCATTATTTGGAATACTTATAGAAATTGGATACAGTCGTACCGCGATTTGCCCATTTTAATAAACCAATGGGCCAATGTGGTGCGTTGGGAAATGCGCACTCGACTGTTTTTGCGTACGGCCGAGTTTTTATGGCAGGAGGGGCATACCGCCCACGAAACCAAGGCGGAAGCTATTGCCGAAACCAAGACCATGAACAACGTATACGCCACTTTTGCCGAAAATTTTATGGCCATACCCGTAATACAGGGTGTTAAAACCGAAAGCGAACGCTTTGCAGGGGCGGACGAAACCTATTGCATTGAAGCCTTAATGCAGGACGGCAAGGCGCTGCAAGCGGGAACCTCGCACTTTTTGGGGCAAAATTTCGCCAAGGCGTTCGATGTAAAATATGCCAATAAAGAAGGTAAACAGGACTACGTTTGGGCCACCTCTTGGGGCGTGTCCACCCGATTAATGGGTGCGCTAATTATGACCCATAGCGACGATAACGGCTTGGTGCTACCACCAAACTTAGCGCCCAACCAAGTGGTAATTGTACCTATATACAAAGGCGAAGAAGAATTGGATAGGGTAAGCCAAGTAGCCAATACCATAGTAGCTAATTTAAGGGCAAAAGGCATTACCGTTAAATACGATAACCGGGACACGCAACGCCCGGGCGCCAAATTTGCCCAGCACGAGCTGCAAGGCGTGCCGTTGCGTATTGCCATTGGCCCAAAAGATTTGGAAAACAAAACGGTGGAACTGGCAAGGCGCGATACCCTAACCAAAACCATTGTGCCTTTGGAAGCGTTAACCGAAACCGTTGAAGGTTTACTGAAAGAAATTCAAGAAGCCTTGTTTAAAAAAGCCTTGGATTTTAGAAACAGCCATATTACCGAGGTTAACACGTTCGATGAATTTAAGGATGTGTTGGAAACCAAAACCGGATTTATTTCGGCGCATTGGGACGGTACGCCCGAAACCGAAGACAAAATAAAAGAACTTACCAAGGCTACGATACGCTGTATTCCCTTGGATATGAAAGAAGAAGTAGGAGCGTGCGTATATTCAGGAAAGCCATCAAAGGGGAGGGTGTTGTTTGCTAAGGCTTATTAATTTGAATTTTTTTTCAAAAAAGAGCATTCAACTATTGCAGCATTTAAAAAAAGATGTAATTTTGCATCCGCAATGAAATATTGCATGCGTTATTTTGAAACATTTTAAAGCCCCTATCAAGTGGCTAAAAAATAAAAAAAAGTGTTGCGAGTTTGAAATAAAGTTATATCTTTGCGCACTCAAAAAAACAATGGCCCGTTCGTCTATCGGCTAGGACGCCAGGTTTTCATCCTGGTAAGAGGGGTTCGATTCCCCTACGGGCTACATATTTTTAATTAAAGGAATAGAAAAAGCACAATGGCAAATCATAAGTCAGCATTAAAAAGAATTAGAAGCAACGAGTCTAAACGTTTGGTTAACCGCTATCAGCACAAATCAACACGTTCGGCTATTAAAAAATTACGTGAGCTAACCGACAAGAAAGAAGCCGAAACTTTGTTTCCTTCAGTAGTTTCCATGTTGGATAAATTGGCCAAGAAAAACGTAATACACGCCAATAAGGCTGCTAACTTAAAGTCCGGTTTGGCTAAGCACGTTGCGTCTTTGTAATTATAAAATTTAAAGGTTAAATAATTAAGGCTTCTCTTTTTAGGGGAGCTTTTTTGTTTTGTAATATTCCCTTTCCAAGTGTACGTTGTTCTTCTATATAGCTAAAATATCATGCTGACGAAGGAAGCGTCTCATTTAAACATTTAGAGATTCTTCACTTTAGTTTATCTTGAGTAAAGTCGAAAGATTCAGAATGAAAATTTAGCTTTTATCTTTCTCTTTCTTCTGTTGAAATAAATTTATAAATTATTCAAAGAACTGTTCCCTATGCAAACATGGGATGACAAACTGTTACGTTATGTTAAATTATTGGTGTTTAGCTGTATGTGTAAATAAAAAAATCCCGTCATATTAATGCGGGATTACTTTTGTGCGACTAAAAAAAATTAAATAGTATATATTAAATTACTTTTACATTTACTGCGTTTAATCCTTTTTTACCTTCTTTTAGTTCAAATTCAACAACGTCGCCTTCGCGAATTTCGTCTATTAAACCTGAAACATGAACAAAATGTTCTTTTTTTGAACCTTCTTCAACTATAAACCCAAAGCCTTTCGAGTCGTTGAAGAATTTTACAGTTCCTTTAATCATACTTTTAAAGTGTTAATTTATTAATGGTTATAAAAGTAATGTAAAATATTGTTAAAACGTATTGTTGGGGTAAATTATTTTTGTGAATAAGGGAAAATTAAGGTACTCGTCATTTTTTATTAGAAGAAAATCGTGCGCACGAGAAGACTCGAACTTCCACATTCTAAGCGAATACCAGCCCCTCAAGCTGGCGCGTCTACCAATTCCGCCACGTGCGCTAATAAAAGTATAAATAAAAAAAGTTAAGCAAAAGGCTTAACTTTTTTAGTGACCAGGCTGGGGTTCGAACCCAGGACCCTAACATTAAAAGTGTTATGCTCTACCAGCTGAGCTACCTAGTCGTAATATTGCTTTTTTAAGGCAAAAACCTTGGGCTGCAAATATAACCCTATTTTTAAAAAAACAACATAAAATTGTTTTAAAATATAAAAAAGCCTTGCTAATTAAAAGCAATTAGCAAGGTTTTATAAAATTTTTTTAGTGACCAGGCTGGGGTTCGAACCCAGGACCCTAACATTAAAAGTGTTATGCTCTACCAGCTGAGCTACCTAGTCTAAAAATATAACAAAAACCGAAGTTCCTGTTAGCGGGTGCAAATGTAATATCTATTTTTAAAAAAACAATATTTTTTTGAATATTTTTTCGTTTTTTTGCCTTAGCCAAACGTATGTTTTTAATAATCAACTTATAGAAGAAGTTAAAAAAATGATTCTAATTTTAATAGGATACATGGGGTCCGGAAAATCTACAATTGGAAGGGCTTTAGCAAAAAAGCTCGGCTACGATTTTTTGGATTTAGATGATTATATCGAACTAAAGGAAAACAAAACCATACCCGAAATATTTAAATCCAAGGGCGAAATTTACTTTAGAAAAGCCGAAACGTTTTATTTAACCGAACTTCTTAGCTCAAAACAAAACCTTGTGCTGTCGCTTGGCGGGGGTACGCCCTGTTACGGTAACAATATGGGTGTTGTTTTAAATGCCAAACACGCCCAAAGTGTTTATTTAAAAGCATCAATCCCCACATTGGTCGGGCGTTTAAAACAGGAAAAGCAAACACGCCCGTTAATAGCGCACTTAAAGACCGACGAGCAGTTAACCGAGTTTATAGGGAAACACCTTTTCGAGCGCTCCCCATTTTACGCACAAGCCCATAAAACCATAATAACCGACGGAAAAGCGCAAACCGAATTGGTAAACGAAATAAAACAAGAAATATTAATCTAAAGTAGCCACAAACGTTTTCCCGTCTAACAAAACAGTTACATGCTCGTGTAGCGAAGTGGAAAGCGAAAGCCCCTTAAAATCGGCTTTTACCGGATATTTTTTATGGTTCCGGTTTATAAGTACCGCCGTTTTAAATTGTTTTAAGGGTACGTCCAAAAAGTGTTTAACGCCATAAATTAGGGTGGTGCCGGAATTTAAAACATCGTCCACCAAAACCAACGATTTGTTTTTGTATTCTTCGGGGGAAATAGAAGTTTTAACAGGTGCCGATGGCTCATTTTTATCAATAACAACCTTGCATAAAACAGGATTTATATCCGATATTTTTTGAAGTGCGCTTTTCAGTTTTTTGGCCAAAATATAGCCATTGCTGTCAATACCCGCCAAAACCACTTCGGTTTCGTTTACGTTGCTTTCGTAAATCTGGAACGCAATGCGGCGTATTTTATGGTTAATTTCGTCGTGGTTTAAAATTACGGTATTGGTGTCGTGTATCATTGGTATTGTAAAATTTAGGGTTTAAAATTATTCGTTTTCGGTGGTATAATCCTCAATATCCCTACGGTCTTTTTTTGTTGGTCTTCCCGTACCTTTTTTTCGGTAATGGTCCTTGGCAAATTTTAAAAGTTCTTGGGCTTCAAATTGGTCTTTTGGTGTTAAATCGGTACGGTAAATATCTACCAGTTTGGCGCCAACCCGGTTTTCGGGAATACCGTTAACTTTTAATTTGTAGTTTATTTGGTCCTTGCGCAGCTCGACAACATCCAAAGGAAAAACCTCGCGGCTTGGTTTTGCAATATCGTTGTTAATACGCACATGCCCCTTTTTGCAGGCGGTAGTTGCAATTGTTCGGGTTTTGTAGTACCTAACACACCATAAGTATTTATCTATACGCATAGTTTATTGTAAAAACAACGTTAATGTTTTTGCGCAAGATTGGTTTTAAATTGTATCTTGCAGCCTCAAAAATACAGAATAATTCTAAATTTAAGATTGGATATTGTTTTTGGATTGAATAAATTTTGAAAAGCTATAAAAAGAATACTTAATGAAGCACCCATGATTAAACTCCAATCACACAGCGGGATGTTAATTCGGGTGTTCCATGTGTCCTTTGAAAAAACAATAAATATTAACACATGAAAATAAAAAACAAAGCCCTGCTAATTCTATGTTTGTCGCTAACTATTGCTGCCTGCAGCAAGGACGACGATAATTCCTCAACGACAACCATAAGAGACCGCGCCGAACAGCAAATAGCCGATAACGACTCGATTGTGCAGTATCTGGAAACACATTATTATAATGCCGATGGCGTAACCGATGCCCTACCAAATTTTAACAGTTTGGACGATATTGTTATAACCGAATTGGCCGATGGCGAAACCGTACCCGATGGTCATGTATTGCTTAAAAATGCCGTAGAAACCAAAACCTGTGTTTATGCCGATACCGATTATACCTATTATATTTTAAGGCTAAACCAGGGAAGCGGGGAGGATGCGCCTACATTTGCCGATAACGTATTGGTAAATTATGAAGGAAGTTTGTTAAATACAGGCGTTGTTTTTGATAGCACGGTTAACCCCGTAATGATGGATTTAACAACTTTGGTTGCTGGTTGGCGAAAAGTAATCCCCTTGTTTAATGTAGCAGGCGGTTATACCGAGAATATAGACGGAACAGTATCGTATACCAATCCAGGTTTGGGCGTTATGTTTATTCCTTCTGGTTTAGGGTATTTTAGTGCTTCTAATCCAGGCGCTTCCTATGCACCCTTAATATTTAAGTTTGAATTGCTGCAAACCACCCAAAATGACCACGATGGCGATGGTGTGCCTTCTTATCTTGAAGATTTAAACGGCGATGGCGAGTTTACGGTAGATTATGACGAAACTACCGACACCACAGACGATGATACCGATGATGATGGTACGCCAGATTATGCCGATTCAGACGACGATGGCGATGGCATTTTAACAATCTATGAGGATTTAAACAACGATGGCGACCCCACCAACGACGATTCCGATGGCGACGGCATCCCGAATTATCTCGATAAAGATTCCACGCAATCCAACCAATAACAATAAAAAAAGCTGTCTGAAAAGATTGTCATTCTGAACAAAGTGAAGAATCTCAAAATAATAAATCGCTTATTTTCAATGCAATGAGGTTTCTCGACTCCGCTCGAAATGACAAAAAAAACACTTTCCAGACAGCCTCTTCTATTAAAAAATATGGTCTACAAAAGCAACGACAAACTTAAAATAAGTTGATCGGGGCGGGTGTCTATCCTATCGGGCATTAAGTTATTGCTGTTTATAAAGGAGGCTTCATTTTTGTTAAAGCCACGTTCGTAGCGCAGGTCAAGGCCAATTCTGTTTAAGTTAACGCTAACGCCAAAGTTTAGGCCCATGGTAAAATCTTCCTTAATATCGCCAATAGTAATGCCCTCAAAATCGGTATCTAAAATGTACTGGAACGATGGACCGCCAAAAACACTTAAAGGGCCAATAATGTTTACGCCAACCAACATGGGGGCATCTAATTTTTGCATTTCAAAACTATCATTGTCATAGTCACTTTTTGTTGTGGTGTATATGAGTTCGGGCTTAAAAAAAAGTTTTTGCCCAATTTTTCCAAATATACCTACGTGGTAACCAATATGTCTTTCGGGATTTTTGTAGGTTTCGGTAGCCGATTCAAAATAATCGCCATTGGCATTGTAGTTTAAACCGCCCTTAATACCAAAACCACTACCGGTTTGCGCCATAATTGCCGTAGGTATTACTAAAATAGCCGCCAGAATTAAAAATAAGTGTCTCATAGTTATTGTTTTAAATGATTTGAGTGTTTGTTTACATAGAAACGATTTCAAATATAAAATATTATAAATAGTTTTAAGAAAGCATTAAGAATTAAGTAAACATTAAGGATTTATATTCGCTTAAACCCAGTTCAAAAATGAAAAAATTCGTAGGTTTGCCAATTTGAAGAATACAACCATAACATGCAGTTTGAACTAAAGGGAAAAGACCCGCAAAGCAAAGCCCGTGCAGGAACAATAACCACCGATCACGGTGTAATAGAAACGCCTATTTTTATGCCCGTTGGTACCGTGGCAACCGTAAAGGGCGTACATCAGCGTGAGTTAAAAAACGATATTAACCCCGATATAATCCTTGGCAACACCTACCATTTGTATTTAAGGCCACAAACCCCTATTTTGGAACAAGCGGGAGGCCTACATAAATTTATGAACTGGGATAGGAATATTTTAACCGATTCCGGCGGGTATCAAGTATATTCGCTATCGGCCAACCGAAAAATAAAGGAGGAAGGCGTTAAGTTTAAATCGCATATCGATGGCAGTTACCACGTGTTTACTCCCGAAAACGTTATGGAAATACAGCGCAGTATAGGTGCCGATATTATTATGGCCTTTGATGAATGTACTCCCTACCCATGCGATTACAACTACGCCAAGCGCTCCATGCACATGACGCACCGCTGGTTGGACAGGTGTATTAAGCACCTTAACAAAACCCCTTTAAAATACGGGTATAACCAAGCCTTTTTTCCCATAGTGCAAGGCAGTACGTATAAAGATTTGCGGCAGCAATCGGCCGAGTATATTGCCAATGCCGGCGCCGTGGGCAATGCCATTGGCGGACTTTCGGTTGGCGAACCCGCCGAGGACATGTACGCCATGACCGATGTGGTGTGCAATATACTACCCGAGGACAAGCCCCGTTATTTAATGGGGGTAGGCACGCCCATAAATATTTTGGAAAACATAGCCTTGGGCATCGATATGTTCGATTGCGTTATGCCCACCCGAAACGCCCGAAACGGCATGTTGTTTACCGCCAACGGCACCATAAATATTAAAAATAAAAAATGGGAGGCCGATTTTTCGCCCATAGACCAAATGGGCATAACATTTGTGGATACCGAGTACAGCAAAGCCTATTTGCGGCATTTGTTTACGGTAAACGAACTGCTCGGTAAACAAATTGCAACCATACACAACCTCGGGTTTTATTTATGGTTGGTTCGCGAGGCAAGAAAGCATATATTAGCAGGAGATTTTAAAACATGGAAAGACCAAATGGTAAAACAAATGGATAATCGGTTGTAGTGAAGCTGAAAATTAAAAGTTGAGAAAACAAGTTTGTTAATAATCTTCAATAAATTGAACCCGAAAATGGTATTAAGAGGATGAAAATATTAGACTGGTACATATTAAAACGCTATTTATCTACATTTTTTATGATGTTGCTGCTATTTATTCCCATAGGCATAACCGTGCATTTGGCCGAAAAAATAGGTAAAATTTTAAAAAATGAAGCGCCTCTGGGCGAAGTGCTGCTGTATTTTCTCGATTTCACCATATATTTTGCCCACTTGCTGTTTCCCCTGTTTTTGTTCCTGTCGGTTATTTGGTTTACCTCAAAACTGGCCAATAATACCGAGGTAATAGCCTTTTTAAGTTCGGGCGTATCGTTTACAAGGTTTTTAAGGCCGTATTTAATAGGCGCAACCATTGTGGCGTTTTTGTCCATCGTTCTTGGCCTGTTCCTTGCGCCAAAAGCCAGCGAGGGCTTTAACGACTTTACCTATAAATACCTAAAATCGGGGCGAAGTGTTTACGATGGCGCCAACACCAACGTATTTAGGCAAATAAACGACAACGAAGTGGTTTACGTAAGCAGCTACGACGTTAAAAACAAAACCGGCCACAATTTTACCCTGGAGCATATTGAAAACAACAAGCTAACCTATAAAATAACCGCCAACAATATAAAGTTTATCGAAAAAGATTCAACATACAGGCTAACCAATTACACAAAACGGGTTATAGGTGAAGATGATGATATATTAGAAGAAATTTCAAAAACAAAAGACACCCTGTTCGCCTTTAATGCCGAGGAATTGATTCCCGTGGTTTACGCTGCCGAAACCAAAATGTACGGCGAGCTAAAACAATTTATAGACAAAGAAGAAGCCCGGGGCTCGTCCAACGTGGGGCGTTTTAAGCTGGTACTTTACCGAAAGTGGAGCTTGCCCGTTTCGGTATTTATTTTAACCATTATTGCCGTAGCGGTATCGTCCAAAAAACGCCGTGGCGGCATGGGGCTAAATTTGGCCATAGGCATTTGTATAGCCATGATTTTTGTGTTTTTCGATAAAATATTTGGCGTTATGGCCGAACAATCCGATTTTCCGCCCATGGTAGCCGTGTGGTTTCCCAATATTATTTTTGGTATTCTTGCCATATTTCTCCTAAACCGTGCCAAGCGCTAAATTTAAAAATTATTTACACCTTCATTTGTTGGTGTTTATAGCGGGGTTTACGGCCATTTTGGGCGAGCTTATCAGCATCAATGCCATTGCCTTGGTGTGGTACCGAATGCTAATGGCTTCCGTTTTAATGTTTATATACGTTAAATTGGCCAAGGTGAACACAAAAATTACCCCAAGGGCATTGGTTCGACTGGCCGTTGCGGGCATTATTATAGCCCTGCACTGGATTACGTTTTTTGGCGCCATAAAAGCCTCCAACATATCCATTGCGCTGTCCATGTTTTCCACCGGGGCTTTTTTTGCTTCGCTAATAGAACCCATTGTTTATAAACGAAAAATAATTTGGTACGAAATATGTTTCGGTATTATAGTGGTTGCGGGTGTTTCCATAATCATGCAAACCGAAATGGAGCATATCAACGGCATTGTTCTGGGCATTGTTTCAGCGTTCTTGTCGGCTTTGTTTGCCGTGCTAAATGGTGTTTTCCTAAAAAAGCACACCGCAACGGTTATTTCGTATTACGAATTTTTAAGTGGTGTGGCCTTTATTACCGTTTACATTTTGTTTTTTGGCGAAGGTTTTTCAAAAGCGTTCTTTAACATTAGTATGGCCGATTTTAGCTACCTGTTTATCCTGGCCTCGGTTTGTACGGCCTATGCCTTTATAGCCTCCATTTATGTTATGCGCTATGTAAGCCCCTACACAGTGGTGCTAACCTATAATTTGGAACCCGTATACGGTATTTTGCTTGCCATGCTCCTGTTTCCCGAGCAGGAGCACATGAGCAGTAATTTTTATTATGGCGCCCTCATTATAATAGCAGCAGTTGTGCTTAACGGAATTGTTAAAAACGCATCGGCCTTAAAGCGGAAAAATAGGAAGCGTTAATTATTTTATTTTTTATAACCAATTCATTAACTTTGTTTTAAACAGAACCCAAGTGGGCTATTTTATTTTTTTGTTGAAATACAATTAAAAATATGTAGGTTTGTAGCCTAATCAAAATAACCAACCATAAATAAAACCCTTATGGAATATTTAGAATTTGAACTCCCGATAAAGGAGTTAGAGGACCAGCTTCAAAAATGCAGGATTATAGGCGAAGAAAGCGAAGTAGATGTTACGGGAACCTGTGGGCAAATTGAAGAAAAACTAATAGCAACCCAAAAAGACATATACAAAAACCTAACCCCTTGGCAGCGTGTACAGTTATCGCGCCACCCCAACCGCCCGTATACCTTGGACTATATCCGGGCCATTTGTGGCGATACGTTTTTAGAGCTGCACGGCGATCGCAGTTTTAAGGACGACAAGGCCATGATAGGCGGACTGGGTAAAATAGGCAACCAAAGTTTTATGTTCATAGGCCAGCAAAAAGGCTATAACACCAAAACCCGCCAATACCGAAACTTTGGCATGGCCAACCCCGAAGGCTACCGAAAAGCACTGCGCTTAATGAAATCGGCCGAAAAATTTGGTATCCCCATTGTTACGCTAATCGATACACCGGGCGCTTATCCGGGTATGGAAGCCGAGGAGCGTGGGCAAGGCGAGGCCATAGCCCGGAATATTTTGGAAATGTCGCAGTTAAAAGTACCCGTAATAACCATAATTATTGGCGAGGGCGCTTCCGGGGGCGCATTAGGCATTGGCGTGGGCGATGTGGTTTTAATGTTGGAAAATACATGGTACTCGGTAATTTCGCCCGAATCCTGTTCGTCCATCCTGTGGCACAGTTGGGAGTATAAGGAGCAAGCCGCCGAAGCCCTAAAGCTAACCGCCAAGGACATGAAAAAACAAAAACTGGTAGACGAAATTATAAAAGAACCCCTCGGCGGTGCGCACCGCGACAGGGAAACAGCCTTTAAAAGCGTAAGCGATAATATTGTAAAATATTACGACGAACTTAAAAACTTATCACCAACCAAATTGGTAGCAAACCGAATGGAAAAATACAGTCACATGGGCGTGTATAAAGATTAATGCTAATAAAATTAGCACTATAAAAAAAACCGAAGCCTTGCGTTTCGGTTTTTTTATGGTTATCCACAATTTTATTAAGTTATTAACAGTTAATTTGTTAGCGCTTGGTTAATAACGGTGCGCTTTTTTTTACTGAAAAACAAGCACTTTTTAGTTACTTTCGCAGTTATGAAACAACCAGAACCAATTAAAGGCTATAAAATAGACCGAAGCACCCTAATTAGTTTAGAAAAAGGTAAAATACCGCCACAAGCAATTGATTTAGAAGAAGTTGTGTTAGGTGCTATGATGATTGATAAAAAAGGGGTCGATGAGGTTATCGATATTTTAACCCCCGATGCCTTTTACAAGGAAGCCCACCAATATATTTTCGAAGCCATTTTTCAGTTGTTCGAGGGCAGCGAGCCGGTGGACTTATTAACCGTTTCAACCCAATTAAAAAAGAACGCCAAGCTGGAACTGGTCGGGGGCGATTTTTACCTCATTTCGCTTACACAAAAAGTATCATCTTCGGCACATATCGAGTTTCATGCCCGTATTATTCTTCAAAAGTTTATTCAGCGTAGCTTAATAAAAATTTCAAACGAAATCATTGAAGATTCCTACGACGAAACCAAGGATGTTTTCGATTTGTTGGACAAAGCCGAATCCAAACTCTACGAAGTTACCCAGGGCAACATAAAAAAATCCAGCGAAACTGCACAGGAACTGGTAATACAAGCCAAAAAGAAAATAGAGGAAATATCCAATAAAGAAGGTCTAAGCGGTGTTCCAACGGGCTTTACAAAGTTGGACAAGCTAACTTCGGGCTGGCAACCTTCCGATTTAATCATTGTAGCCGCACGCCCCGGTATGGGTAAAACAGCACTAACCCTGTCCATGGCGCGAAACATTGCGGTGGACCAAAATATTCCCGTGGCTTTCTTTTCCTTGGAGATGGCTTCGGTACAGTTAATAACCCGTTTAATATCGAGCGAAACGGGGCTATCCTCGGAAAAACTTAGGACCGGAAAATTAGAAAAACACGAGTGGGAACAGCTTAACGTAAAGGTGAAGGATTTGGAAAAAGCACCATTGTACATAGACGATACGCCCTCGCTGTCCATTTTCGACCTTAGGGCAAAAGCCCGCCGCCTATCGTCGCAACACGGTATAAAGCTCATCATGATAGATTATTTGCAGTTAATGACCGGGGGCAGCAGCCACGGCGGTAACCGCGAGCAGGAAATATCCATGATTTCCCGAAACCTAAAAGCCTTGGCCAAGGAGCTTAACGTACCGGTAATTGCCCTGTCGCAGCTTTCAAGGGCGGTAGAAACCCGTGGCGGCAGCAAGCGCCCCTTACTGTCCGACTTACGGGAGTCGGGTGCCATCGAGCAGGATGCCGATATTGTTAGCTTTATTTACCGTCCGGAATATTATAAAATTGAAGAATGGGACGATGAAGAACGCTCCCCAACCGAAGGCCAGGCCGAGTTTATCATTGCCAAGCACCGTAACGGTGGGTTGGACAACATTAGGCTGAAATTTATAGGGCATCTTGGTAAGTTCGACAATTTGGACGACTTCGATTCGCCTTTCGAATTTCACTCTAAAATGAATGCCGCCGCCAACGACGATACTTTTAAGGACAACAACTTTACGGCAAACCCCGACCAAGCTTTTGGTAGCTCGTTTAATAATGGAAGCAACGACGATGATGTGCCGTTTTAAAAGAAATTGTTAAGAGGTTTTACTTGCGTATTTTTTTTACTTACCTTTCGGCACATGAAGCGTTTACTTATATTGCTGTTGCTTTTAACCATTTCGTTAAATTCTTATGCGTCTTATGTGTTAATCCCTATGGATGCCGAAGGGCAGAAAGATCACTTAAAGGCCTACGGTATGGCCTACTGGGTATTAAACAAGGAACTAAAGGTAAAATGGCTGCTCAACTATCGGGGCGGTTCTTTTTTGCTGCCAGATACCGAGGCCATTCAGCGGGAGTGCAAAATAAGAGGTGTTTCGTTTGAAGTGGTTTCCGACTCAAAAACCGAATCCATATTAGAAGATATAAGCAGCCCCAGCCAAAATATGGAGGACGTAATTTTAGAAAAAGCACCCAAAATAGCGGTTTATACGCCAAAGGGAAAATTACCTTGGGACGATGCTGTTACCTTAGTGCTCCAATACGCCGAAATACCATACGATACCATTTACGACGAAGAAGTACTAAACGACGGTTTGTTGCTTTACGATTGGCTACACCTGCACCACGAGGATTTTACAGGGCAATACGGCAAATTTTATGCTGCTTTTAAAACAGCACCGTGGTATATCGAGGATAAAAAAAATGCAGAGGATTTAGCCAAAAAGTTGGGGTACAATAAGGTGTCCGAAGCAAAGTTGGCCGTAGCCCTAAAAATACGCAATTATGTTTTAGGGGGCGGTTTTATGTTTGCCATGTGCAGCGCTACCGACAGTTTCGATATAGCCCTGTCGGCCGAAGGATTGGATATTTGCGAGCCCATGTTCGATGGCGATGCTAGCGATGCGGGTTACCAAAATAAAATCGATTTTGGCAAAACATTTGCCTTTACCAATTATACTATGGAGCGCAACCCCAATATTTACGAGTTTTCGTCTATCGATATGACCAATAAACGGAGCATTCCGCAAACCTCCGATTATTTTTCGCTTATGGAATTTTCGGCAAAGTGGGACCCCATCCCCACCATGCTGTGCCAAAACCACACTGTATTGGTAAAGGGGTTTATGGGGCAAACCACATCGTTTACCCGCGACGAAATAAAAAGCAACGTTTTGGTCATGGGCGAAAACAAGGCCAATGGCGAAGCAAAGTATATTCATGGTATAAAAGGCAAGGGCTTTTTTACCTTTTACGGCGGCCACGACCCCGAAGATTACCAGCACAAAGTGGGCGACCCCAAAACCGAACTCGATTTGCACCCCACATCGCCGGGTTATCGCTTAATTTTAAACAATGTGCTGTTTCCCGCAGCTAAAAAGAAAAAGCAGAAAACATAATAGACGGTCTTAAAGTTTTAAATTTATTTAGTATTATTCCTACCTTTGCAAAATAGTGAACGAAATAAATGAAAAAGAGACTGTTTTTTAATTATATTTTTCTGTGCCTGCTTAGTATATCCCATGCCATTAACGGCATACCAAAATTAAATAGCAAAAATAATTTTGCCCAAGTTAGCATTGTAACCGATTCCACAAAGGCAGAACTATCTTATCAAGACACGGCTAAAACTTACATAACGCTATCCGATATTTTCAAATCGCAATACAATTATAAAAATGCCTTGGAAAAACTCCATGAAGCCTTACGTATTTACAAAGCAAATCAGGACGGTAATGGCGAGTTTTACTGCTATTTAAAACTTGCCGAACTATATCGGGATAGAACACTTTTAAAAGAAGCCGATGCGTATTTAAAAGAAGCCGAACACATTTTAAAAAATGAAGAAACTACAATTTCCGAAACAAACCTGTTAACATACTATAATAGAAAAGCCGCTATTTTTTCCGAGTACCATCGTAAGCCCGACTCTACATTAGCGTATTCCAAAAAAGTACTGGATTTAGCCAAAACGCACGATAATTTGCAAATGCAGTTTTCCGGTTTAATGGAAATAGGTAAGGTTTACGAAGATGAAAAAAAACTGTTAAAAGCATGGCCCTATTACCAACAAGCATTACAAATTGCCGAACAGCAAAAAAATACCTCGAATAAAAGCAATGCCCTTATAAACATAGCCCGGATTTACCATAAAAACAAGCAGTTGGACATGGCCATACAAACCTGCAATAAGGGTTTGGAGTTTATAAAAGCAGAGCAATATACCTTCCAGAAGTTCCTGTTTTATGATATATTACAAAAAGTATACGAGGAAAAAGGCGATAAGGCCAAGGCTTTCGATTACCTAAAAGAAAGGTTGGCGCTTACCGAAACCCATTATAACAATTTGCATAACGATAAGGTATTGGAATACGAAAATCGATACGATTTAATAGAAAAAGAAAAGGCCATAAGCGACCAAAACAGAAAACTGGCAGTTGTTGAAAAAGAACTGGAAAAAGAAAAATCAATAACCGCTGGGATTGTCATGTTGGCTGTGTTTATAAGTGTTTTGGTGGTTGTTAGTTTTCTTTACTATCTAAAATCCAAAAGCAAAAACGTTCAATTGGAAAAAATATCCAAACAAAACGAATTTTTGCTCCAAGAGGCCAACCACAGGATAAACAACAACCTACAGCTTATTATTGTTTTAATCGAGGACGAACTGCAAAAACATACCGGTACCTTGGAAATAAGCCTGCCATTAAAAAAAGTATTGGCCAAGTTAGATGCTATTTCAACCCTGCACAGGCAATTGTACAAGTCGGAAGAGAAAAGTAAAATAGAAATCCACGACTATTTAATGGGGGTAAAACAAAATTTTAATACCCTTTTTGTCGAGCATGACGTTCAAACTAATTTTATAGTAGAAAAAAACCTATTGCCAACCGATACGGCACTATACTTGGGCCTATTGGTAACTGAGTTGTGCACAAATTCGTTAAAACATGCTTTTTTAGGCCAAAAACATAAAGCAATAGGGGTGAAATTAAATGTGGAAAACGAGTATATTTTACATTTTGAGTACACCGATAACGGCCAAGCTAATTTTTCAGATAAAGATATAAAACCAAAACTAATCGATAAATTATGCCGGCAGTTAAAAGTAATTTACAAAATAACCTACCAAGACGGTTTTGTTTTTAACTTTATAAAACAATTGGATTAAAATGAACACCGCCCCAAAAATATTAATAGTAGAAGACGAAGTCCTGATAGCCGACTACATAAAAACCATACTGCAAAACGAAAATTATAGCAATGTTGAAATGGCACATACCATTGCCCAAGCTCAAGCATGTATTAATAGCTTTGGTCCCGATATAATTTTATTGGATATTAACGTAGAAGGTCCCGATACGGGAATACATTTGGCGGCAAAAAACAAAGGTGTTGCAAAAATAATATACCTAACCGCCCAAAACGATACCGAAACCATACAAAAAGCCATTGCAACCAACCCCGAAACCTATTTAACAAAACCCATAAAAAAAGCCGATGTACTGGCCGCCGTACAATTGGCAAGTTTTAAAAACATAAAAAAGCACATTGTTATAAAAGATGGTTACGACGACATAAAACTTTATCACGACGATATTATTTACATTACTTCCGATAAAAATTATATCGATATTGTTACGGTAACCCAAAAATACAGTTTGCGTAACAGTTTGGATAATTTTTTAAGCGAATTAAACAATGATGGCTTTTGCAAAACGCATCGTTCTTTTATAATCAATAAAAAAAAGATTACCAAAAAAACAGCTAATTCCGTTTTTTTGGGTACTGTTGAAATACCCGTTTCCAGAAATTTTCAGATAGAGTTTTAGTTAAAATTCCGTAAAACACGTCATTCGTATACAAACTTCCGCATTTCGTACCAAAGTTTTAAAGTGTATTGCTTGAAAAGATAGTTTTGCGCAAAATTTAAAAACTATTTACCATGAAACAAAAGTATTTTTTAATTATGCTACTACTTTGTGGCTTACTGTCTAATGCCCAATATTATTGGCAAGCGAGCAGTATCAATTCGCTTACGGGTGGAGATTCTTATTTGGTAGGGGATGTTGCCAACAATTTGGTGTTAAATGTAAACCAATGTCCTGGAGGAATCAAAAAGCCTCACTATTCAACAAACTATAAACTAACATGGTATAAAAACGCGGTAAACTCGAATGTTGGAGGGGAAGAGGTTAGTTCTGTAGTGGTAACATCTCCACATTCTTATTCAGCTTCTTTTACATATACGCCAAGTACGAGTGTAAAAAGCATTTTTTATTATTATGCAGTTTTGTCTAATCCTACAGTGACGAATTGTGGTTTTACCGATACGTTGGTAAGCGAAACCCAAAAAGTAGAAGTAGGTGAGCAAGCCACCCATTTAAATTTTGATGGGGTAGATGATTATATAGACATTGGAAATATAGTTCCAGAGGGTTCATCCTATACAAAAGAAGTTTGGGTTAAAGCCAACAATGCATCACAATTTAATATCATATCTTCTGCCAGATGTGTTTTTTGGTGTGAAAACGGAATTGTTAAGGCCAGTAATGGAAATTTATCAGATGTGCATACCGATCTTTCATCATTTTTTGGAGAATGGACACATATTGCCGTAACATACGATTCGGCAACAACAACCATGAAGTTGTATATAAATGGTATTTTAAAAGCAGAAAACACTTCTGTAGCACAATATTTGGCAGATCCCATTCAAATAGGGGCTTTTCTTTCCGGAACGGTTTTTAATGGTTCAATGGGCGAAGTTCGTATTTGGAATATAGCCCGAACAGCAGAACAGATTAATGAAACAATGGATAACGAATTACAAGGCGACGAAACAGGGCTGCTTGCTTATTATCAATTTAACCAAGGTTTTGCTGCTGCCGATAATACAACAGTAACCTCGTTAGACGATGCTACGGGCAATGGGAATAACGGAACGTTGAATAATTTTACCTTAAATGGAGAAACATCTAACTGGCTTGGTGGTTCAACTTTTAAATCATTTACACTTGCATTTAACAATTTTAATGCAAAGTTCCAAGCTCCTTTAATTCACCCCAACCCATCAACAGGCATGTTTAACATAACCACCCAAGAAAATGTAAGCGTAATTGTTTACGATTTGTTGGGCAAAGCCATTTTAAAACAAAGCGTTGGAGTAGAGCAGGGCACTATCGATATTTCAAATTACGCTTCGGGCGTGTATGTGCTAAAAGCAACCAATGTCCAAGGAAAAGTAAATACTATTAAGTTAGTTAAACAATAAAAATTAGTTAAATGCTGTTTTTTTAAGAAAGCCTCTTTTTTAAAGGGGCTTTTTTTATGGGCTTAGTTATCTACGGTATTTTTTCTTTTTTATTGGAAAGAGGTAGGCATTGTTATTAATTGTATTTTTTCTTCAATAAGTAAAAAAAAGAAATTAATTTTGGTTTCCTAACAATTAATAAAAGCAAACCAAATAATGCCCCTAACGATAGCTACCAACCTAATTTTTCCGTTTATTATAAGTTTTATAGGAATTGGGTTTTTGTATGCAAATACAGCCTTGTTTTTTAAGGACAACTCCGTACAGAAAAAAGTTTCAAAAGTATTTATTGTGTATTTGTTGGCACTTTCTGTTATAGAAACCGTTTGCCATGGCATAGGCTTGTTTAGTTATATTTTTGGAATGCTAAGGTTGGATGCCAATTTTTTTGTATCTCACCTTTACTTTATTTTCCAGTTTGTGTTTTTAAGTTATTTATTTTATGGCATTATTAAAAATAAACGTATAAAAAACACAATTGTAATCGTATTTTTTGTTGAAATGGTGCTTTTGGCGTTTTCGTATATTTCCAACCCGGGTTTGTTCTGGCAGTTTAATACTTTCGAAATTGTGTCGACTTCGTTTGTACTTATTACTTATGCCTTTACCTTTATTTTTTTAAACATAGACAAGGTGCATAAGTATTTTAATTTCTGTATAGGGTTAATTTTGTACTTGCTGTGCAGCGCCTCCATTTTTATGTCGGGCAATACCGATTTGGTACTTTTTTCAAATGCTTATATTTATATTGATATTTGGGTGCTTAATTCTATATTTTACATTGTATTTCAATATAAAATTTATCAGGAATACAGATTTTTAAAAGCAGGTAGGATAAAACAAATATAAACAAAAAAGGCCACTCGAAAGCGGCCTTTTTTTGTTTGTTGTAGTTTTGTTTTTATTCCGTTTCCTCAACAGGCACCAAAACCCTTTGAAAGGCGTATACATAACTATCGTTTTCCGTGCCGCCATTGTATTTTATTTTTTGGTCTATTATAAGATATACCAAGTTGGAGGACGTAGCGTAGCCAAAAGCGCCAAACTCCTCGTCGTTAATAAAAATAAAGTTATAGGTTTCGCTTTCGTTTGGGGTTGTTTCAAAATAATACGTTCCGGTGTCCAAACCGTCCTCTTGGGTTTCTTCGGTATTCGTGTTGTTTACGGTTAACGAGCTGTTTGTGCTATTAAAAACCCATACAATATCGTTCAAGTCGTATTCAATAGTGTTCCCGGCTATACCGCCATTTACTTCAACAAGGTGCCACTCTTCGGTATAAAGGGTGTCATCGTCGTAATTATAGTCGTTATTATTATCCAACGAACAGCTTGTGAAAGCTATAAAAACGGTAATGAGTGAAAGGATTTTAAGTTTCATGTTTTAAGTTTATTTTTGTTGGTAGATGAAAACAAAGGCGAAAGGTTGCGTAGCAAAGACTTAAAAAGTATAATTATGGTGAAATTTTTTCAAAAGGAAATGAAATTGAAACCGTACCCAAGAGGGTTTCATTTAATAACCGACCAAATTTTGAACGCCCTGCCCGAAATAGAGCAGGTTAGGGTAGGGCAGTTGCACGTGTTTATTAAACATACTTCGGCAAGTTTAAGCATAAACGAAAATGCCGACGCCACGGTCCGGCAAGATTTTGAAAGTCATTTCAATAAAATGATACCCGAAAATGCGTCTTACTACAAGCACACCTATGAAGGCCTGGACGATATGCCGGCGCATATAAAAGCATCGGTATTGGGCAGTTCGGTGCAAATGCCCATTACAAGTGGAAAACTTAACATGGGGATTTGGCAGGGCATTTATTTGTGCGAGCACCGAAATTATGGCGGTAGCCGAAATTTGGTTTTAACGGTTTTTGGCATATAAAAAGCAGAGCAAATTATAATGATAGTTTTACTGAAAACAATCAGGTTTTCGCATGCAAAATACTATTTCCCGCAGAAAGCGCAGAGATGCGCAGAAAAAGAGACTGTCTAAAAAGTATTTTTTGCCATTTCGAGCATTTAATATTAAGAGGAGCAAAACATGGTTTGCGGTAAATATCGAGAAATCTCATCATGTTGAAAATAAGTGATTTATTGTTTTGATGTTCTTCGCTTCGACCTTCCTCAGCACAGGCGTTCAGAATGAATAATCTTTTTAGACAGCCTCAAGATTAGCGAAAATCGGCGGCATCTGCGGGAGAAACAAATAAAAAGTCCGATTCTTTTTCAAGAACCGGACTTTCATTAAGCGAATATAATATGTTTTACAATAGGCTAAGCGCCCTTATTTTACTTTCTCGATTATGGCTTTAAAGGCCTCGGGGTTGTTCATGGCTAAATCGGCCAAAACCTTGCGGTTTAGTTCGATGTCGTTAGCTTTTAACTTGCCCATAAATTGAGAATAGGACAATCCGTATTCCCTGGCACCTGCATTAATACGGGTAATCCATAAGGCACGGAATGTTCTTTTTTTGTTTCTGCGGTCCCTGTACGAGTATTGCATCGCTTTTTCAACCGCGTTTTTGGCTACTGTCCAAACGTTTTTACGACGTCCGAAATAACCTTTTGCTTGTTTTAGAACCTTTTTTCTTCTGGCTCTTTTTGCTACAGAATTTACTGATCTTGGCATAATGTTAATTGTTTTTTGTAGTAGGCGGACAATAATCGTCACTTTTCATTTTTTAAATCGTAAATCTAAAATCTACAATCGTAAATCAATAGGCCTAACTCCAGGGTTTATAAATTATTTTAACCGGTTAAAACGGTGTTACTTTAGGCGCAACATGGTCTTAACATTGTTCTCGTCCGCTTTATCTACTAAAGAGGTGTGAGTTAAAGCAAGCTTGCGCTTTTTCGATTTCTTGGTTAAGATGTGGCTCTTAAAAGCGTGCTTTCTTTTAATCTTACCGGTGCCGGTTAGCTTAAAGCGTTTTTTGGCACTGGATTTTGTTTTCATTTTAGGCATCTCTTTTCCTAGGTTTTAATTATTTCGCTTAATTATCTTATATGCCGAACTTGTTTCGGCATCTTTTTAATGCTTCATCCAAAATTTATTTCAAACAATAGTTAGTGTATCATTATAAAATGTGTTCCGGCATCTTTTTAACTTTTACTCTAAAATTTGTTTTAAGCACAATTACTGTAATTTTTAAAATTGTACTTAGCATGTTAATTTTTAATAATTGTTTTGTTACTTTTTTGGTGCAATAAACATGGTCATGCGCTTGCCTTCCAATTTTGGCATTTGTTCTACTTTGCCAAATTCTTCAAGGTCTTGGGCCAAGCGCAGTAATAATATTTGGCCTTGTTCCTTAAATATAATGGAGCGCCCCTTAAAAAATACAAAGGCTTTAAGTTTTGCGCCTTCCTTTAGGAACTTTTCGGCATGTTTTCTTTTAAACTCGTAGTCGTGGTCGTCGGTTTGCGGGCCAAAACGAATTTCTTTTATAATAACTTTAGTAGCTTTTGCCTTTAAGGCCTTGTCTCTTTTTTTCTGTTCGTAAAGAAACTTTTTATAGTCCATTATTTTACAAACGGGGGGTTCGGCATTGGGCGATATTTCAACAAGATCGAGTTCTTGTTCTTCTGCAATTCGTAATGCGTCTCTGGTGTTGTAGATACCCACTTCTACATTATCGCCAACCAAGCGCACCTTTGGCGCCCTTATCTTGGCGTTAATTTTGTGTTTATCCTCTTGGGACACTCTCGGACTGCCGAATGATTTTCTTCTAATTGCTATGGCTTAAAAATTTTAAGTTAAACGTTAATTTAATGAACTCTTGGGCGCTCTGCGGCAAGGTTTCCTGTTTATCTCCCCTTCGGGGGAGGTCGAAACGGCCAAAACCGTTTCGGGAAGGGCAAAAATAAAAAATTTCTGTTTAGTGGTTAAAAAATAAAAAAATACGTTCTAAACTCAATTAATGTCAGTAAGGTTTGTAGAAATTCTTTTATTTTAAAACGGTTTCAGCGTTTTGTTTATATCTTCTTTTATAATATTGGCGAATGTTTCAACGCTTATCATTCCCAAATCTTCACCACCGTGCTTGCGCAGGGTTATTTTGTTTTCTTTTTCCTCTTGCTCGCCAATAATAATCATATACGGGTGTTTTTGCATTTCGGCTTCCCGAATTTTTTTCCCGATAGTTTCATTTCTATGGTCTACGAGGGCGCGAATTTCGGCATTTTCCAGCAAATTTAAAACTTTTTCGGCGTATTTTTCATATTTCTCGCTAATAGACAGGATAATAACCTGTGTAGGCATAAGCCAAATAGGGAAGTTGCCCGCCGTATGTTCCAACAAAATAGCAATAAAACGTTCCATACTGCCAAAGGGTGCGCGGTGTATCATTACGGGGCGGTGCAGTTCGTTATCGTTGCCCTTGTAGGTAAGGTTAAAGCGTTCGGGCAAGTTGTAGTCTACCTGTATCGTGCCCAATTGCCATTGGCGGCCAAGGGCGTCCTTAACCATAAAATCCAATTTTGGCCCATAAAAAGCGGCTTCGCCTGTTTCAATGGTGTAGTTTAGGCCTTTGTCCTTGGCGGCACTTATAATAGCTTGTTCGGCCTTTTCCCAATTTTCAAGGCTTCCTATATATTTGTCGGGGTTTTCGGGGTCGCGTAACGATACCTGGGCCGTAAAGTTTTCAAACCCTAATGAGCCAAAAACATAAAGCACAAGGTCTATGACGCTTTTAAACTCAGCATCCAATTGTTCGGGCGTACAAAATAAATGCGCATCGTCCTGCGTAAAGCCCCTAACACGGGTCAGGCCATGTAGCTCGCCACTTTGTTCGTAGCGGTAAACCGTGCCAAACTCGGCATAGCGCTTGGGCAAATCCTTGTAGCTCCATTGTTTGTTGTTGTAAATCTCGCAGTGGTGCGGGCAGTTCATGGGTTTTAATAAAAATTCCTCGCCTTCTTTCGGGGTGTGTATCGGCTGAAAGCTGTCCGCCCCATATTTGGCGTAATGCCCTGAGGTTTCGTAAAGCTCCTTTTGCCCAATGTGCGGGGTTACCACCATTTCGTAGCCCGCCTTTTTTTGTGCCGATTTCAGGAAATTTTCCAAACGTTCCCGCAGGGCAGCGCCCTTGGGCAGCCAAAGCGGCAGGCCTTGACCCACTTTTTGCGAAAAGGTAAATAGCTCCAGTTCTTTTCCCAGTTTTCTGTGGTCCCGTTTTTTGGCTTCTTCCAGCAATTCCAAATATTCGGTAAGGTCTTTCTGTTTCGGGAACGAAATACCGTAAACACGGGTAAGCTGCGGGTTGTTTTCGTTGCCGCGCCAATATGCCCCGGCAACGCTTAAAATTTTAACGGCCTTGATAATGCCCGTATTGGGTATGTGGCCGCCACGGCACAAATCGGTAAAAGTATCGTGGTCGCAAAAGGTAATGGTGCCGTCCTCAAGGTTTTCAATCAATTCGGTTTTAAACGGATTGCCCTTATAAAGCGCCAAAGCCTCGGCCTTGGTAGCCGAGCGCATTTTAAAATCGTGCTTCCCGCGGGCTATTTCCAGCATTTTGTCCTCAATGGCCTTAAAATCCTTTTCCGAAAGGCTCTGTTCGCCAAAATCAACATCGTAATAAAACCCGTTATCTATGGCGGGGCCAATGGTAAGCTTGGCGCCGGGGTATAACACTTCAATAGCCTGCGCCAAAACGTGGGCCGACGAATGCCAAAACGCCGTTTTCCCCTCCTTGTCGTTCCATGTATATAATACTAAAGCGCCGTCGGTGGTTAAGGGCGTAACAGTTTCAATTTTTTTACCATTAAAACTTGCAGAAATAACATTGCGGGCAAACCCTTCGCTAATGCTTTTTGCAATATCCATAGGGGTAACGCCTGTTTCAAACGTTTTTATACTGCCGTCGGGTAATGTGATATGTATCATTATATATTTTAAATTGAATTTGCAAAGATAATAGTCTAAATATAGACGTACAATACATAGGTCAATTTATTTATTGTAATATGTTTATTGTAATACATGTGGTGTTATAAATTTTTATGTATTACAATGTTATTGTTGTAAAACGCTGTTTTCTTTTTATCTTAAAAATAGAATGAAGTCGTGGTTTTGTTGTATTTTAATTTTGTTCTTAATACAAAAAAAATCATCATTTATTTTATGATAATTTAAAATAAACCTGTATGATATTTTCTTAATTTAAATAAAAAAATAAATAATGTATTACAAAAAAGTGCATTTCAACGAAAAAAAAGTTAATTAATTATAAATAATTAGTTATTGAAATTGTCGTTTGCTTTATTTGCAAAGAAATCTGTTTTGGCGCATCGCATTATTCTAGCTCTTTATAGCTTTTTCGACTCTTTTTTATTACTAAAGTAGTCGGTTATCTGTGTCTCTAATTTCATTAAAAAAGATTTAAATATAGTTTACGGGTATGTTTTTTGTAAAAAATAAATAATTATGATTAAAGATTACTTAATAAAAAGTTTATTAGTTCTGTTTGTTGTTGGATATGTTGGAAATTCGCAAGTTGGTATTGGTACATTATCGCCCCATAATTCTGCACAATTACATGTTGTGGCATCAAACAAAGGGGTGTTGATACCTAATGTTCAATTAACCGGAACTGTAGATCAACGTACTATTGTTGAAGGTAATGTTGAAAGCCTGCTTGTGTATAATACGGCAACAATATCGGATGTTGTTCCCGGATATTATTACTGGTTTAATGGAGCATGGAGGCGATTAGCATTATCAAATGAAATTAGTGATGTTATCCCTGACAATGTAGTAATTTGGAATGAAACTACTAATGAATTTCACTACATTGATTCTGATGGAAACCAGCAGATTATTAATCTAGAAAATCTTGTTAAAGCCAGCGAAACGGTAACCACGATGACGCCCAACGCGACCAAATCGGAGTATGTTTACAAGAACGAGTCGGGAACGGAAGTTGGAATCAATATAGTAGAGAGCGTAACGAACAATGCAGGGGATATTTTCAACAACACGGATGTGGTTAACGAAATCACCAAAATAGTGGACACCACCGAAACGCTGACCAAACTGGCTTACGATTCGACCGGTCACATACTGACTTACACCGACGAGAACAAGGCCGACACGAAACTAAACATGGTGGATTTGGTAGGCGATGCGGAAACGGTAACCACGATGACACCCAACGCGACCAAATCGGAGTATGTTTACAAGAACGAGGCAGATGCGGAAGTGTCGATAAACATCGTAGAGAGCGTAACGAACAATGCAGGGGATATTTTCAACAACACGGATGTGGTTAACGAAATAACCAAGATAGTGGACACCACCGAAACGTTAACCAAACTGGCTTACAATTCGACCGATCGTATGCTGACTTACACCGACGAGAACAAGGCCGAGACGAAACTGGACATGGGTGATTTGGTAGACCATGCGGAAACGTTAACCAAACTGGCTTACGATCCGACCGATCATATGCTGACTTACACCGACGAGGACAAGGCCGAGACGAAACTGGACATGGTTGATTTGGTGGGTAATGCAGTTAAGGCTAACAACGGATTGGGTATTAATGGGGGAAATGTACAATTAGGAGGTGCTTTGGTTGCCCCTACAACAATAACTGCCAGTGCATCAAATACTTTAGCTGTAGCAGGTTTACAAGATGGCGACTTAGATGATAATTTGGTGGTTGCCGATGCTACAACAGGCGAGTTGAAGAAAGTAAGTACTTCAACTTTAAACTCAAGTTATAGCACCAGTGAGCAATTAACCGGAAAAAAATGGATTGACGGTTCTGCAATTTATTGGAAAACGATCGATTATACTTTAGCATCTAATTCAGCAATTTTCAATATTAGTGCTGTAGCAGGTTTTACGGCAACACGAATTATCAATGTTTCTGTAATTAGCAAAACAGCCGACGGAGCTTCCGTTGTTAACAATATTAAAAGCTATGATTTGGCAAATAATACGTTTGTAATTGGTACGGGAGGCACAAGTCATGTCTTGCCTGCCGGCGGATATTATATCATAATCGAGTACTTAAAATAGAATTAAAAGCCAGGATTAAAATGAATATACTTAGGTTTTTTTTTCGAAAGCTTGTTTTAATAACTTTTTTTTGTTTGCTGCATAATTATTTTTATGCTCAGGATAATACTGTTGTTAATAAGGGAATAGTGTCGGTGCAGGCAGGGACGGATAATATTATTTTGTCTGATTTTGTGAATGAATCTACCGCAAATTTTGTAAATGATGGCAATGTAGTATATAAAGGTAATTTTTCCAATGCCGGTAATTTTGCTTTTAATGAGATGTATGAAGGCGTGGTAAATTTTGAAGGAGAAGAACAGCAAGTTTTAACACTAAATACATCTGCCGATTTTAAGAATATTATCTTTAATAACGCATCTACACAACCTGCATTTGATTTAACGGGAGATATGTATGTCTTCGGAGAAGCCGATTTTTACAAGGGTATTGTCAATTTGAATAGCGGCGGTGTCTTTTTCGATGAAAATGCCACTCATATTAATGAAGACGATGATAGTCATGTTGATGGTGTTTGTATCCGGTTTGGAGAATCCGAGTTTGATTTTCCGGTTGGTGGAAATTCATATTTAAGAGAGGCTTCTATTTCTTCGAGTGAAGATGTAAATTCAATTTTTTCTGCAGAGTACTTTTATGAAAATTCAGATTTGCTCTTTCCGCATTCCAATAGAGATCCAAAAATTGCATTAATAGATAATACCGAATATTGGACAGTCGATAAACTTGATGGTAATAACAATGTTATTTTAACTTTGAGTTGGCACACAAATACAACACCATCAGATATTACTAGTCTTAACGAGGGGGAAGAGATTCATATTGTGAGATGGGATGCTAATTCTGGTAAGTGGATTGATGAGGGTGGGATTATGAATACTTCTTCAAAAACTGTTAGTACACCAATACAAATAGGGGCTTATGGTGTTTTTACACTAGCTAAAGTGTATGTTTCTACAGATGTTATTGTCTATAATGCCATTACACCCGATAGCAATGGGAAAAATGATTATTTAATAATTGAAGGTTTAGAAAACTATCCTAATAATACATTATCTGTTTTTAACAGATGGGGAAGAATTGTTTACAAAACACAAAGTTATAATACAGCAAATAATATATTTAATGGCTATGCAAATGTTAATACGGTGTTGAATAATGAGTTGGCTTCCGGAACCTATTTTTATGTTTTAGAATATAAAAACGCAGCAGGCAATAGTGAAAAAAAGACTGGTTTTTTGTATCTGAATGAGCGTAATTAAACTTAAAATAGTATAAATATATAAAAAAGCTATTTTAATTAATTTAATAAATAATAGAAAAATGAAACATATTTTTAAATTAACAATCATTGGAATTTTATTTTTTATAGGACATCGTTTAGATGCACAAGAACAAATGGGAGTAGGAACAGATACCCCCGATAAGTCTGCGGTGTTAGATGTGTCGTCTACAAATCAAGGAATTCTAATTCCTAGAATTAATCTAACAACCATTACTCAAGATATTGATGGAGAGACTGGACAAGCCGAAGGATTAATGGTTTATAACAATGGAAACACATTAAAAAAAGGATTTTATTTTTGGAATGGTACCGAATGGAGAACTTTAGATGATAAAACAGCTGTACAACCGGAAATTTCAGAATTATTATGTGCAACAGCAAGCATAGAGCCGGCTACGTTTACTTTAGGAGTGCCTTTTCAAGGCATGATGAGGGTTAATTATAAAGGAGGCAACGGAGGTTCTTTTCCTGCCGGAGTCCCTATTCCTTCAACAGGAAATACTGGCTTAACAGCTACTCTAAAACAAGGTGAGTTAGAATATGGTACAGGAACATTGGTTTATGATGTTGTTGGCACACCAAGCGCTAGTAGTCCTACAGGTGCAAAATTTAATATCTCTTTTGGAACTGCAAGCCCAAAATCCTGTACAGTTACGGTAGGAGAATCTGTAAAAGCCCTCATTGAAGAAGATGCAACTTTGGGGCCGCTGTTTGCGACAAACGACAATGGATTTGCAGGATACCATAGGGTAATAACATCACCTAATGGAAAATATTCCGTTAGGGTTTTTATCAATAATGGTGGGAGTTTGTCCGCTTCGGATTTACAAATAAGATCAAACAATGACGCTGGAGTAAAGATAATGTGGAATGGAGCTTTTGCTTGGAATGGAGGTTCTTCGGCTCAAGCGACTAATGAGCTAATCTTGCCGAATGCAGGGGTATGGTATGGGAATTCTGGGGCTACTGCAACTTCATCAGCAACTGCGGCTTGGGGAGATCCAGATGTATATTACGGTGCGCCAGAACAAAGGGAGTATGTTTGGACATCGCATGATTTAACCGATCAAACAACTTATGTCGTAAAGTTTATGTTAGGAGCTCCTTCGCCAAATGTAGCAGCTTCATCCTCAACGGTAGCTAATACTAAGGCTTATCTTAAAATTACACAAATTACGGCTTCTAATTAAACAAAAGGGAAGGGGAATAAGTTTACCCATTACAAAAGAAAACTAAAGGAGCAATAAACAGAATTCAGATTATTAGTTAGACAACGTTACATTTAATCAAGATTTTTTTTGGGGTATATTTCGAATTTTTAAGTGCATTCAATTATAACCCGCTTTTTTCCAGCACCTTGCAAAAAAGGTTAAAAAAAACCGCAAAAAGCCATTGCCGAACCAAAAAAGGGGCTTATGTTTGCACCCGCAAAACGGGGTACGGATTTGCAAAGAAGTTCCTTAAAAAAAACCGGATTAAAAAAAATCGAAAAAAACTTCAAAAAAGTTTTGGTAGGTTAAAAAACGGTTTTATATTTGCACCCGCTTAACAAGGAAACGCGTTAACGAGGAAGATAAAAAAGTTCATGGACATATTGAATTGACAGCGTAAGGTTCGTATTGGAAACGATACGAATCGACAAAGAGAAC
>JBKEDS010000067.1:0-33431 GCA_047975545.1 Flavobacteriaceae bacterium
GAGCTGCATAAGGAAATAGAAATAGGATTGGAAAGCAAACTGCTAAACAACAGAGTAAGTTTGGAGGCTTCGATTTTTAAGCGTATTTCCGAAGACGGCATTCTTGAGGCCGAGCTGCCAACCGAAATGGGCTACGCAGAAACCATTATTAATGCCGGGAGGATAGATCCAATGGGGCTTGAACTAGATGTGGGCCTCGACCTTATTAAAAACAAAAACTTCAACTGGAACCTGCGAAATCTATTTACGGCTTACGAAACCATTGTGGTCGATACGCCTTACGGCGATGTGTATTTGGGCAACGGCAGTTGGGCTATAGAGGGGCAACCCCTTGGGATTTTTAAGGGCAGTTATATCCTGCGCGACTCTGAGGGCAATTACCTTATGAACCCCAACACCGGATATATTATGAGTAGCGACGATGCCGGTTTTCAGGACGAAATAATAGCAAACCCCTCACCGGACTGGGCCTTAACAACCATAAATGCCATTAGCTACAAAAACTTTACGCTTTCGGCACAATTGGAGTACACCCACGGCGGCGAAGCCTATTCCGATTTGGCCGACGACCTATTGCGAAGGGGCGTAACAAAGGACACCGAAAACAGGGAAGGCTCCTTTGTAATTCCCGGCGTATACGGTAATATGGCAACAGGTTTGCCCTACCTTGATGCCAATGGCAATACCATACCAAACACCATACAGTTAAGTGGCAACGATGTGGGCTTTAACCATTTTTACAATCCCGAGGATATGGCAACCTTCGACACATCGGTATTCCGTATTAGGGAAATAGCCTTGGGCTACACCCTTAAAAAAGACCAATTTAAAAACCTGCCTTTCCAGTCGTTGGCCATAACTTTAAGTGGGCGAAATTTATTTTACAATGCTCCCGGATTCCCAAAATACACCAATATCGACCCGGAACTGGACACGAGCGACGACGAAACCCGAGCGCCTACAACATCGCGATATTCATTATCATTATCGTTTACCTTTTAATTATTAAAGAAAATATTATGAAAAAAATAATAACATACAGCCTTTTGCTTTTTAGCATATTGATGTCCTGCGAGGTAACCGATTTTAATTTACAGGACAACCCCAACGAACTAACACCGCTATCGGCCAACCCCGATTATGTGCTTAACGAAATCCAAATCAAGTTTGGCGAAGCCATGGCCGAGTTTATCGAAAATACCGATAAAATAATGCGGTACAAGACTATGAACGGCACATATAGCGAAATGGCAAGCGCCGACGCCTTAGAGGATGCCTGGAGCGACGTTTACGAAATTTCGCAAAACGTAGCGATTATTGAAGAATATGTTGAAAACAACCCCGATTTCACCTTTCACCAAGGCATTGCAAGGCTATTACAAGCCTATGCTATGGCAACCTTGGTCGATTATTTGGGCGATGTACCCTATTCCGAAGCCAATAATCCCGCCATTTTTAATCCGGTTGCCGATGATGATGAAACCATTTATACAAACCTTCTCGAAAAAATAGATGCAGCCATTGCAGATGTAAATAATGGTGAAGTATCGCCGTTAACCGACCTTTACTACGGTGCCGATAAAGCGTCGTGGATTAAGTTGGCCAATTCGTTAAAACTAAAAATGCACATAAACACCGGAAACCAAACTGCCGTTAGTGCTTTAATATCGGCCAATAACCTAATTAACGATACCGACACCGATTTCGAGTTTAAATACTCAACCGCCACAACCCCCGATAGCAGGCATCCGTTTTATAGCTTGGCGTCTTACGGGGCAGACGACTTTTCAAACTACATAGGCAACAATTTTATGTGGCTGCTTAAAGACTCCAAAAGTATTAAGGACCCACGACTACGGTATTACCTATACCGCCAAACCAATGTTAATCCGCAGGACGATACCAGTGGCAATTATTTAAGGTGCGAAGGCGACCCCTCGTTCGATTATTGCTATGTAGGCGATTATTATTGGGGGCGCGACCATGGCGATAATGGCTCGCGACCAGCCGACGGGTTTAAAAAAACAACCTTTGGCGTATATCCCATTGGCGGGGCTTTCGACGAAGATAATGCCGTACCCGCAAACCAAACCTCCAATATGGGCGGTGCCGGTATTGCACCTATTTTACTATCCTCATACGTGTATTTCCTAAAAGCCGAAGCCGTGCTTTCCTTGGGTGTGTCGGGCAATGCTTGGGCGTATCTCGAAAGCGGCATTCGGGCGTCCATGACAAAAGTGCTTGGCTTTAACGCCGCAACGGCAAGCTCTTCTTACGCCGCAACAAGTACCGATGTTGATAATTATGTAAGTATCGTTTCAACCGAATTTAACGCCGCTTCGGATAGTGGCAAGTTGGACATTGTAATGCGCGAGTATTATTTAAGCAGCTTTGGCAATGCCATAGAAGCCTACAATGCTTACCGCAGGACGGGATATCCTTCAGATCTGCAAGTGCCTATAAAAAATAAAGACGTGCCGTTTCCAAGGACGTTTTTATTGCCAAGCCATGCGGTAAATTCAAACGCATCGCTTAACCAACGGGCTACGACCAATCAGGTGTTTTGGGACACAAACCCTGCAGGATTTATTCAATAATAAAAATACTAAAGATGAAAAAAATAGCATTAATAGTTTTCTTGATGGCATGTATTTCGTGCGATAAAGAACCCAATATATTTAACGACATTACTTCAAAAGGCGGTTTTGTTCTTTTTCAATCCAGCTTAAACCCGTTGCACGACATATCCGGCGACGAAACCGTTATAAGCAATACGGTTACCGACCCCAACGACAACGCCCTAAAATACGAGTTGTTTGTTGAAAAGGTCGATGGTACGCTTACCGAAAGCATGGTGGCCGTAACATCTTTTCCGGGCAATATACTAGTAACGCGTACTATGGTGTTAAGTGCTTTAGGTTTGGAAAACGCCGAAGATTTACCCCAAAACATAACCTTTATAGGTGGGGTAACAACCCCGGACGGCTTTTTTTCGGGACAAGCACCAAATTTTAACACCACAACCAATACGCAGGAAGGTGGAAACACCTATTACGAGGGCTTGGCCGATATACCGGGAGAGGCCATGAAATTTAGCATGGTTATGTTTCAGTTAATTCCGGAAGGCCAAATAGCTACATTTTCTATTTTAACCGAAAACGACGATGTCGAGGAAATTATAGCCGATAATGGCGAAGGCGGCACCATAGGCGAAATGGATTTAAGCAGTAGCGATTTGGAAATTGGCGAGCTAAGTGGCGGACAAGGCATTGTAGGCATTGGTTTGCGCTTTAATTTTGTAGGGCTTCCGCAGGGTGCTACTATTACCTCCGCCAAGGTGCAATTTCAGGTGGATAATGCAGGTTCCGGTCCGGTAGAAATGATTATCTATGGTGAAAATACAGGAAATTCCGAAGCCTTCACGTCCGATTTGGGAAATCTTACAAGCCGAAATTACACCAGCTCCAGCGTTATTTGGGAAGTTCCCGAATGGGCATCCGAAGGCGAACAAGGCACCGACCAGCAAACTGTCGATTTTTCGGAAGTACTACAAGAAATCGTAAACCGTTCGGATTGGGTGCCGGGCAACAGCATTAGCATTATCATGCTGCCGTACGGCGACAGCCTTAATGCTTCCAGCACTTCGGGAGGTCGGGAAGCCGAAGCCGGGGTGGGCGACGATAGCGCCAAACTCCTATTGTCGTACACAAACTAATCCGTTTTCAACCTTAAAAACAAAAAAAATGAACAAAATTAAAATACAACTGGCCACACTATTTAGCTTTTGCCTAATAGTATCCGTTAGCTTTTGGTCCTGTAACGATACGGATTATTTGTATCTGCCCGACGCCATAAAACCCCTAACCGTTACATCGGTTAGTGTTACCGAAGCCGAAATAGGCGACCAAATTACAATTACAGGCACTAACTTTAGCCTGCTTCCGTCGAACAACAAAGTACTTTTTAATACCGTAGAAGCCGAAGTGGTATCGGCTACCGAAACCGAGCTTGTTGTTATCGTACCCAATGCTGTGGCATCCGGGGAAGTAATTTCTACAGTACCATTAACCGTTTCCCACGGAAGTTATTCTGCCAACGTGGGTAATTTTAAGGTATCAAAACCCATAAAAACACTGGTTATTACGCTTACCGACGAAAACGACGATGTAGAAGAAGTAGCCGTGCTGGACGACGACCCCGATGCGGGCGTTGAAATAGGTACTATGGACTTGGCCAGTAGCGATTTGGAAATTGGCGAAGTAAGCAGCGGACAAGGGCTAATGAACATTGGCTTACGGTTTAACGGTGTGAGCATACCTGAAGGCTCGATAATTTCCGAAGCCTACATACAATTTAAAACCGATGCAACAGGATCCGGCGAGGTGGAAATGACTATTTATGGTGAAAACACAGCCAATGCCGAGGCCTACACCGATGTTGTTGGCAATTTATCAAGCCGAGCGTTAACACAAGCCAATGCCGTATGGAATATAGCCCCGTGGGAAAACGTAGGCGACAGGGGCGATGCCCAAAAAACGGTTAATATTTCAAGTATTGTCCAAGAAATTATAAATCAGGATGACTGGGCATCGGGCAACAGCATAAATATTATCCTGAAAAACACAGGAGTAAGTGCTACGGCAACTGCTACTTCGGGCGGCAGGGAAGCCGAGAACTATTCCGCCTGGACCGCCGACGATGGCGCCGAAATAACTATTGTATACCGGTAATATCGAATATTCAAAAGATTGCCAATCATGAAGATAGAGAGGCTGTCTAAAAAGTGGTTTTTTTGTATTTCGAGCATTTGATATTAAGAGGAGCAAACATAGTTTGCGGTAAATATCGAGAAATCTCATTATACTGAAAATAAGCAATTAATTGTTTTGAGATTCTTCACTTTAGTTTATATTGAACAAAGTCGAAAGGTTCAGATGACAATCTTTTTAGGCAGCCTCTTTATGCTTTGGACAAACAAAAACAACGTAGACAATTTATAAAACAGTAAAAAAAACACTAAAACCCCAATTTTACAAGGTTTTACATAAAAACACCGCCTTATTGACAAAAAACTCCCTTAACACTTACAGTTAATAGTATTTAATTTGTTAAACATCAATGTGTAACGGCATTGGCTATAAGTGTTTAACTCTTTAAAAAATTAATTAGCTGTGAAACTGAAACTAAAATTATTATTCCAAATCATGTGCTGCGTGGTATTAATTACGGCCAGTGCGTGTTCTAGCGATTCAAAAGAACCCGAAGAACCAAAAGTTGTCGATACCGATGGTGATGGCGTTGAAGACTCAAAAGACGAATGTCCCACCGTTGCCGGATTGGCAAGCCTAAACGGCTGTCCCGAAGAAGAAGAGGAAGAAGACGTTTGGACCGTAAACGTTGCCAACCAACAAGCCTTAAACGTGGTGTTTTTTATTCCAACCGATTTCGCTTCCGATGAAGGCACCGTTACCGATATTTCCGGACATATTTCCGATGTTATGCTTTATATGCAGGCCTGGTTTAAAAAACAGATGGAATATAACGGTTATGGCTCCAAAACGTTTGGACTAATGACCAACCAGCACGGTAAAGTGCATGTACTTGTTGTTAAAGGGCAATATTCAAGTACGCATTACAATGGAAGATCGGTTAACGTAAAACCCGAAGTTGAAGAATATTTGGCCGAAAATCCAGAATTCGATAAAAGTGCCCATACTTTGGTTTTAGCCGAAAAAGGCGCTAATATAGGGTTTAACGGATTGGGGAAATGGTGTTTTGCAACATCGGCAGATTATTCCTTGACCGATACCGGAAAAACGTTTGATGGCTTTGCACTTAAAACATGTGAGAGTTTAGGTGGTATCATGCACGAGTTGGGTCATGGCTTAAATTTACCACATAACTGCCAAAAAGCATCGGAAGAGCCCAATGTGGCATTAATGTCCTTTGGGAATCATACTTACGAAGGCGGAAATCCCGAAAAAGTGTATTTAACGCAAAGTAGTAGTGCAATATTAAATGTAAACTCATTATTTAATAAAACAACTAATGGCATTTCGTACTATATGGTAGAACCTTTAGTAGAAATAAAATCGGTTAACATAACAAAAAATAATGTTACCGCTGCTATTGTTATAAACGCGTCGTTTACGTCAAACACTCCGGTTACACATACTTATGCAGGTTTCGATTTTGTGAATGCTGGCGCCAATCCGCCAAACGACAATTACGACGAAATTACCTATTTAAAAGCACCTACCCAAGATGCCAACGGCGTATATACCTTTCAGGTAGAAGTACCTTACAACGATTTGTTTAATACCTATCAAGTTGATAACAAGGACGAAGCTGTTATAGAAATTAACGTACTCACCGAAAATGGCTTTAGGATAAAACCATTCGACCATTATTACACGACCAATACCTTAACTCAGGTTCCAAACGACGATATTATTGTAGGGTACACTGCCTTCGAGTACTCCGACAGGTCGAGCTGGACCGTTACGGCAAACACATCAACATCCAATACCGAAAGGCAAGCAGAAAAAATGGTAGATGGTAATGAAAGTTCCTATTGGCATTCCTTGTGGCCTTATTACGTAGCAAACCGCGGGCCACATGAAATAACAGTCGATATGGGAACCACTAAAGCCGCAGCGGGTGTTTACATTTTATCAAATAGAGATCATAACGACCAATACCGCCCAAAAAATATTACAATTCAAACCAGTACCGATGGCACCACTTGGACAACTGCCATAGACAGTTATACGGTTCCAACTTATGCAGAAGCCGAACGTTTATCATTAAACTTTGCAAGTAGTTTAAATTTTAGATATTTTAAAGTATTGGTAAGCGAAAGATATACCAACACAACCTCGGCAGAGGAAAACCTCATTATAGCCGAGCTGGACATATACTAGCAGCAATCAATCTCTCTTATTTTCAAAAGAGGCTGCCTTTGTTTTTCGGGTAGCCTCTTTTTTGTTCTTATAAGAATAGATGTTTTACTTGTTAGAGCATGTCGAAAATAAACAACGGCTATGCCTTTTGTGGTAGCTTAGCTTGTCGAAGCCACCGACCAAAAATTTATTTTTTTGCAATTCAAACGTTTTCGTTAAAAAGACGTTTCAAAGCTCTTTTTAATTAGTTACATTTGTAGTTAATTGAAAAACAGATAACAGAAAAAATAAATAAAACACCTCATCAAAAATGAAAACGGTAAACGATTTTAATTTCAAAAACAAAAAAGCCCTAATACGTGTCGATTTTAACGTCCCGCTAAACGAAAAATTCGAAGTTACCGATACCACCCGTATTGTATCGGCAAAACCTACCATTATTAAAATTTTGGAAGACGGCGGAAGCTGTATTTTAATGTCGCATTTGGGGCGCCCTAAAGGCATCCAGGACGAATTTTCGCTTCGCCACATCGTAAAAAAAGTAGAAGATATTCTTGGTACCGAAGTTAAATTCGTAGAAGCCTGCGTAGGCGAAAAAGCCGAAGCAGCAGCAGCCAATTTAAAACCCGGACAAATTTTATTATTGGAAAACCTACGCTTCCACAAGGAAGAAACCGATGGCAATGTCGAGTTTTCCGAACAACTATCAAAACTTGGCGATATTTACGTAAACGATGCTTTTGGCACGGCGCACCGTGCACACGCATCTACAACCATTGTGGCGCAGTTTTTCCCCGAAAACAAATGCTTTGGATTGCTGTTGGCCAAAGAAATCGATAGTATCGATAAAGTACTTAAAACAGGCGAAAAGCCCGTGTTGGCCATTCTTGGTGGCGCAAAAGTATCGTCAAAAATTACCATTATCGAAAACATATTGGACAAGGTGGATAACCTAATCCTTGGCGGTGGCATGTCGTTCACTTTTATCAAGGCACAAGGCGGAAAAATAGGCAATTCCATTTGCGAGGACGACAAGCAAGAACTCGCCTTGGATATTTTAAAACAAGCAAAAGCCAAAAACGTAAACGTATACATCCCGGTAGATGTGGTTGCCGCCGATGCCTTTAGCAACGATGCCAATACCCAGATTGTGGACATCGATAAAATCCCCGACGGTTGGGAAGGTGTCGATGCCGGGCCAAAATCCTTAGCCATTTTCGATAAAGTAGTGAAGGAGTCGAAAACCATTTTATGGAACGGCCCTCTTGGCGTTTTCGAAATGGAAAACTTTGCAAAAGGTACCATTGCCCTTGGTAATTCTATTGCCGAAGCCACTAAAAACGGAACATTTTCGCTTGTTGGAGGTGGCGATTCGGTAGCTGCCGTTAAACAATTTGGTTTCGAGGATAAGGTAAGCTACGTAAGTACCGGCGGTGGCGCCATGTTAGAAAGCTTAGAAGGCATTGTGCTGCCCGGTATTGCCGCAATATTGGATTAAGCGTATTGGTGGCTGAGCCTGTCGAAGCCACCATAAATACCCATACAAAACCTACAGGGTTTTATAAAACCTTGTAGGTTTGTGCTTTTCGCCTTACACCAATTTCATTTTGAAGTGAAATTGGTGTTAATCCCAAATTCGCAATAAAATTTTTAATTTACCATAAAAAATACGATTTTAGCCCTAATATCCGTTCCATACACCTAACGCATAAAAATTATGGCTTTTCGCTTTTGCACAATTTTATTACTATTGCTTTGTACAAGCGGTTTTTCGCAAGTGCAAGATACAGATACGCTAACCTCAAGCACGGTCGATGTTAAGCAAGTTACCGTACAGTCGGATTCAACGTTATTCCAAAAGGTAGAAGATTTTGAGCTTGCCAACCAAGTAGACGAAAAATGGTTGGAGGAATTATATAGCAATTCGCTTTACGACACCATTTATAATTCGGTTAGCGGTTTGTCGTTCGAAACGGTCGATTACCCCGAACTTCCAACCGAAATTTTAAAGCAAAGGCTCCATGAACTAAGCTCCAAAACCCCTTTTAATGTTGAATATAACCCGGGGTTGGAAAGCGTAATAAAATCATACTTAAAAAACCGAAGGGAAACCCTCCAGCGCCTTATTAATTTAAGTGCTTTTTATTTCCCCATGTTCGAACGCGAGTTGGATATATACGATTTGCCTTTGGAAATAAAATACCTTGCCATCGTGGAATCGGCCTTAAAACCCCGGGCAAAATCCAGGGTTGGTGCCACGGGGCTATGGCAGTTTATGTTTACTACCGGAAAAATGTACGGCTTGGACGTAAGCAGTTATGTCGATGAGCGTAGCGACCCCATAAAATCTACCGAGGCCGCTTGCAAATACCTATCGAAACTTTACGAAATTTTTGGCGATTGGGATTTGGCTCTTGCCGCCTACAATTCCGGCCCGGGCAATGTTACAAAGGCCATACGGCGCTCGGGCGGATACCAAAATTATTGGAACATTCGCCACAACCTACCCCGTGAAACCGCAGGGTATTTGCCCGCATTTTTGGCTACCATGTATATTTTTGAATATGCCGAAGCCCACGGATTTAAAAAGCCAAGACCCGAAATTGCCTTTTTTGAAACCGATACTATTAGGGTGAGACAAATGATAACTTTCGACCAAATTTCCGAAGTTACGGGTGTTGAGGTCGAGGAACTTCAATTTTTAAACCCATCGTACAAGTTGGATATTATTCCTTATATAAAAGAAGAACAATACGTACTTCGCTTGCCCAGAACCGTAATAGGCGATTTTGTAACCAACGAAACCCAAATTTACGCAACGGCCAAAGCCGAATTTGATAAAAGGGAAAAGCCTTTGCCGCAGTTTTTCGAGGCCGATACCAAAACAACCTATAAGGTAAAGTCCGGCGATTATCTTGGCAAAATCGCAAGGCAATACGGCGTTAGGGTTAGCCAATTAAAACAGTGGAACGGGCTGCGCAGCAATAATTTAAAAATAGGGCAACGCCTAACCGTTTACCCCAATAAATCGGGCGCAAGCCAAGCTACAACGGCGCAGGCAAGTACCGCAAAACAGCCCCAAAATACTTCGGTTATTACCTATACGGTAAAAAGTGGCGATACCTTGTGGGACATTTCCCAAAAATTTCCCGGAGTTTCTGTCGAAAATATTAAAAAGTGGAACGGTATTAGCGGTAATAATTTAAAACCCGGAATGAAACTTAAAATTTTCAAAGGGTAATCTTTTCAAAATAATATTAAAAACAGTTCATTATGCAGCGTATTCTATATTTCGTGCTAACGGCATTGCTTATCGTTTCTTGTAAAGACAAAGAAAAAACCAATGAACCCATGTTATTGGACTCTTCGGGGCATATTAACAATGTTTCGGTTGTGGTTGAAAACGAATTGTGGAACGGCCAAGTTGGCGATGCCGTAAGAAATGTACTTGCAGCACCCATTTACGGTTTGCCCCAAGATGAGCCTTTGTTTACTTTAAGCCAAATACCGCCATCGGTGTTTTCGGGGTTTGTAACCAAAAGCCGGGCCATTTTAAAAATTGAAATAAATAAGCCCAAAACCCTTAAAATTAGTGACAATGTTTATGCCCAGCCGCAAAAGGTTATTACCGTTTCAGGAACCAACAGGCAGGAAATTGTTAATGCCATTAACGAAAATGCCGAAAAAATAGTAAACACCCTCCGCAATGGCGAATTGGCTGAGCGCTCCAGACAAATGGCAAAATCGCCGCACAATTACGATGTTATAAAAGAAAAACTGGGCCTAACCCTTCAATTTGCCTCCGTTTACAGGATAGGCCGCGAAGCCGATGATTTTTTCTGGTTCCGCAAGGACATTACCACAGGCACAACCAATTTGCTAATTTACGATTTACCCTTAAAAACCATTACCCCAAACGACAGCATTGTAAACCAAATAATAAAAATCCGGGATTCCATAGGGAAGCAATATATCGAGGGTTCTTTGGAAAATACCTATATGGTTACCGAGGATGCCTATGCACCCTTTATTAAGGAAACGATTATTGATAACAAGCCCGCTTACGAGACCAAAGGTATTTGGGACTTAAAAAACGGCTTTATGGGTGGCCCTTTTATAAATTACGCCATAGAAGACAAAGCCAATAACCGTTGGGTAATTATCGAGGGCTTTGCCTTTGCGCCATCGGTAGAAAAGCGCGATTATATGCTGGAACTTGAAGCCATTATAAAATCGGTGAAAATAGAATGATTCTTGAATAAGAAATTGTTTACTTAAAAACATAAAAAAGCCCGAAATACAGTATTGTACATCGGGCTTTTTTTCTTAAACCGAAAATTTACTTTTTATCGTCACTTTTAGCATCGTCGTCCTTGCTGGCATCTTTAAATTCCTTAATACCGCTACCAAGGCCGCGCATTAATTCCGGAATTTTTTTTCCTCCAAACAACAATAAAATGGCAACTACAATTAAAACTATTTGCCAAGGCCCTAACATTCCCAAAAATATACTTGATGATAACATAATTACTAATTTTGTTAGGCAAAGTTAATAATTAAAGTTTAATAACAACGTTATTTAATGTAACTTTAGCATTGTACAAGCAAATAGCGCATAAATTTTAGTTAATTTTGCCTGTCATGGATAAAAACAAAAAAAAAATAAAACGAAAGCTGTTAGATAAGTACCGCATGGTTATCCTTAACGAAAACACGTTCGAGGAACGCTTGTCTATTAGGCTAAACCGCCTGAACGTTTTTGTTTTTGGGTCGCTAATAGCCATTTTTTTAATGGTTATTACTACCGTAATTATAGCCTTTACGCCACTTAGGGAGTATATTCCGGGCTATTCGTCTACCGCCCTGAAAAAAAAGGCAACCGAACTAAGCTATAAAACCGACTCCTTGCAACGGGTACTGGCCATGAACGACCGCTATTTTGCTTCAATAAAAAAAGTACTGACGGGCGATTTAAGTTCGGAGGATATTAACCGCGATTCCATAATAAATGCCGTAAAAATTGAAGCAGGGGAAGTCGATTTCAACCCCTCGCCGGAAGATTCGCTTCTACGGGAAAAGGTAAGCAAGGAAGATAAATATAATTTATTCGAATCGGCTGCAACAGCATCTAACTTTGTATTGTTTCCGCCCGCCACCGGCACTATAAGCGAAGGCTATAACGTTAAAACCAAACATTACGCGGTAGATATTGTAGTGCCAAAGGACACGCCCATAAAAGCCACGGCCGATGGTACCGTTATTTTTTCCGAATGGACCGCCGGCACTGGGTACGTTATTATATTGGAACATAGTTTTGGGCTAATTTCGGTTTACAAACACAACAACTCCCTAACCAAAGCGCAGGGCGATTTGGTAAAGGCCGGCGAGGTTATTGCCGTTTCGGGCAACTCGGGCGAGTTTTCCACCGGACCGCATTTGCATTTTGAGCTGTGGAACGACGGATTCCCCATAAACCCCGCAAGTTTTATAGATTTTGAATAGATTATGAGCCTAAAATCTGTATTGGCAAAAGTATTTGCCACCCGCATTCATAAAAAAGTCCAAAAATGGGTTAATAATCCTATTGAAACCCAAGAGCAGGTATTTAAAACCCTGATAGCCCAAGCCACTAATACCACTTTTGGTAACGACCACGATTTTAAGAACATTCAATCGTATACCGATTTTGTAAACCGGGTTCCCATTCGCGATTACGAAGCCCTAAAACCCTATGTCGAGCGTGTTGTTGCAGGTGAAGAAAACGTACTGTGGCCCGGCAAGCCCCTGTATTTTGCCAAAACTTCCGGCACGACTTCGGGCGCTAAATACATTCCCATTACAAAAGCCAGTATGCCCTACCATATCGAGGCCGCCCGAAATGCTATTTTAGCCTATATATACGAAACGGGAAAAAGCGATTTTGTAAACGGAAAAATGATTTTCCTTCAGGGAAGCCCCATTTTAAAGGAACAAAACGGTATTCAGTTAGGGCGTTTGTCGGGCATCGTGGCGCATTACGTGCCTAAATATCTTCAAAAAAACCGATTGCCCTCATGGGAAACCAATTGTATAGCCGATTGGGAAACCAAGGTCGATGCCATTGTTAACGAAACCCTGCCCGAAAACATGACCGTTATTTCGGGTATTCCGCCATGGGTACAAATGTATTTTGAAAAACTTCAGCTTAAAACCAAAAAGCAAGTAGGCGAGGTGTTTAAAAACTTCAACCTCTTTATTTTCGGAGGTGTTAATTATGAACCCTATCGCAGTAAATTCGAAAACTTAATAGGGCGAAAGGTTGATAGCATAGAACTATACCCCGCCAGCGAAGGCTTTTTTGCCTACCAAGATCGCCAAGACCAAAAAGGTATGCTGCTGCTCTTAAATTCGGGCATTTTCTACGAATTTATAAAAGCCGATGAATTTTTTAACGAAAATCCCATGCGCTTCACTATAAAAGACGTTGAAATTGGTGTAAATTATGTTATGGTAATTTCAACCAATGCCGGATTATGGGGCTATAATATTGGCGATACGGTACAGTTTACTTCAACAAAACCCTATCGAATAATTGTTTCGGGCAGGATAAAACACTTTATTTCGGCCTTTGGCGAGCATGTTATAGGTAAAGAAGTAGAACAGGCCATGCAAGAGGCCATTGCCCATACCAAAGTAAGCGTTACCGAATTTACCGTTGCGCCGCAAATTAATCCGGAACACGGTTTGCCCTACCACGAATGGTTTATAGAGTTTGAAAACGAACCCGAAAATATCGAGGCTTTTGCCAAGCAAATAGACCAATTGCTACAAAAGCAAAATACGTATTATTTCGATTTAATTGAAGGAAAAGTGCTAAAACCGTTAATAATAACAAAAGTTGAAAAAAACGGCTTTAAAAACTATATGAGATCGATTGGGAAATTGGGTGGACAAAACAAACTCCCGAGGCTTTCCAATGACAGAGAAATAGTTAAGGGTTTTCCCCGTTCAACGTAACTAAAATAATTGTACATTTGCCCCCTAATTAGTTATGAGTAATAAAAAACACCACGAACGCACACGGGCCCAAGAAAGCTCGAACGCCATAGAACGTATGTACGTTACCATGCGGCATTTGTTCAATAGGGGCTTTTACAAGCCCATGGGGGTTTCCGGCGAAACGCTTCGTGATTCCTTATTGCTTTTACGCCCCGAAATTTATGGCTCCATTGCCGACGAAAAAGCCGAGCTGGAAGGCCTGCTTTACGTTATAGACCGATTGCCCACCGGAATTGAGGAATGTACCTTTATTAACCTAACAAGCGACGAAGGTTATACCAATTCGCACTTTAAACCCATAATTCCCGAAAAAAGACGGCGTAATTGTTACCGTATTGACGCCGAACAGATGAATATTGAAATTACCCGAGGCCGCTCGGACATTTACGATATTTTAACCCACCTAACCTTTTTGTTTATCGAGTCGCACAAAATAAGCACAAAAGTCCTTATTGATGAAGACGGCAATACCACAAGGGACTGGGTGAAGTTGGAAAAAGTAGTGCTTTCTAAAAAGAAATTAACGCAAGAAGAACGCGAAATAGCCCTAACCCATACCGCCAATATTTTGGGTAGAACCTTTAAGGAACTAACCGAGGTTTACCAGCAATTTTCCACACCCAAACAGCCCGAGCGCTTTTTGCATATTGTATATTGGTTGGGTAGGTTGGCCATAGAGGAAGTTACCAACGTAAGCAAGCGGGTTATAACCTTTAGCCCTGTATTGCGCGAGCGTATTGGCCACCATATTCATGGCGAAATTTGGGCCGACACCATAAAGGACGAGTTATTTAAACATAATTTGTTAGAACGCCCCATACACATCATCAGTGCCAATATGCACAGCGTAATGAATACCCTTTTTGCGCCCAATGCCTTGAAAAGCGAAGCCTCAAAAGGCGATATTTTTAAAGTGTACGAGTTGTTAAGCAAAAAAGAAAACCAATTGCAGCGCGATAAGGTTTTTAAGGAAGCCTCGGGAAAAGGCATGTTATATATAAAGGATACGTCCGGAACCAATATCGATGTTCAAATTTTTGACACCGATAAAATGGATATTTCAAAAATTGATGTTACATTAGGCTTGGAAAATATAAAAAAAGAAAAGCCCGTTATTTTGGTTATGGATTATGCTTTTGGCGAACAAGCCTACGAAACCATAGACGAATTGCTAAAACCCTACAAATCGAAAGGAAAAACCATTCATTTAAATGTAGAATCGGTATCCATTATGGGCAAAGCCGGGATTTTGGAAGGCGGCAAAGGCGATATTATGATACCCTCGGCGCATATATTTGAAGGTACTGCCGATAATTACCCGTTTAAAAACGAGTTAACCCAAGCCGATTTGGAAAACCAAGGCGTCGCTGTTTACCAAGGTGCTATGATAACCGTTTTGGGCACGTCGTTGCAGAATAAGGATATTTTAAAATTCTTTTACAATTCCACTTGGCAAGTTATAGGCTTGGAAATGGAAGGTGCGCACTACCAAAAGGCCATACAGGCCGCCTCGAAAGTTAGGGGCAGTATAGGTCCCAACGTAAAAGTACGCTATGCTTATTACGCCAGCGATAACCCCTTGGAAACCGGAGCTACGCTTGCCTCTGGAGGCCTTGGTACCTCAGGCGTTAGGCCAACCTATTTAATAACCAGAAAAATATTAGAACAAATTTTCAACTAAAAATTAATCAATCTATGAGTAAAGAAGTACAGCCGCAACAACCCCAACAATCTGAGGAAGTCGATTTAGGACAGTTGTTTAAGTTAATAGGAAATGGCTTTACCAAGTTTTTTAACTTTATAGGAAGTGTTTTTAAAGAGGTTTTTAATGTTGTTGTTTTAGTGTTACAGCACTTTTTTAAACGCTTTTTTTGGTATGCCGGAGCTGTTATTATTGGGCTTGTTGTTGGGTTTTTAATCGATAGAAACACCGAAAAACAGTATGGAGCCAACATGTTTATACAAACCAATTTTAATTCGGCCAGGCAGGTATACGAAAACATGAAACAGTTCCATCAGTTGGCATTTGTTGATAAGGATTCGGTGGAATTAGCAAAGCGTTTGGATATTACCCCAAGTGAAGCCGCAAAACTAAAAGGGTTTTACATAAAACCGGACCTTGACGAGAATGAGATTGTGGAAATGTATTCGGTGTTTTATGCTAAATTGGATTCGTTGTCCAGAACCGAAACAAATTATAAGAAATATAAAGAGTCTTTAACGCCCTATAATTTTTATAGACATCAAATAGGAGTGGCATCTACGGATAAATACTTGTATAAAAAAATAGAAAAAGCATTTACAGAAGGGCTAACCAATAACGATTATTTGGATGAACTTTTACAAGTAAATCAAGAAAATTTAAAGCGTGAAAATGTAACATTGGCAACCCAAGTAGAAAAAACAGATTCTTTAGTTAATGAATACTTAAAAATCAGAATTAACGAATCTAAAAAACAACCGACACCAGGGTCAACCAATTTATATATGGGAAATGCAGAGTCTACCGGGTTAATTATCGATGAATCTAAAATAATTGATAAGCGGTTGGATTTAGAAAAACAAAGGAGGCAAGTATATGAAGATATGACTAAGGAAAAAGATGTTGTAAATGTGTTGGCAGGATTTCCTTTTTCCGGTTACGATATTACCGAGTGGCCCGATAAAAAGAAATATGTATTACCCTTGGCATTATTTTTAATCACCTTATTTGGCTTTGCCATTTTCGGTCTTATCAAGTTTTTAAAACAACAAGAAAGCTTGGTTAAATAGATATCTCTTAATTACCGGGGGTGAAGGTTTTATAGGTTTATATGTAGTTAGGTTGGGCTGTTTGTAAATAAATACCCTAATTTATATGATTTTTAATTTAGACACATTAACCTACTATTGGTAACTTGGGAAACCTAAAAGATATTGAAATCAACCCCAATGTTCGCTTTAAAATAAAAGCCGATATTACTGAGAAAGGCGTATTATACCTTTTTTTCAAGAGTATCAGTTCGATGCCGCTGTCCATCTGGCGGTCGAATCGCATGTAGATTGCTCCATAGCAATCCGTTGGCCTCTGTAAAACCTAAATTACTTTAACCTAATATTTGGCAAGATAATTTTGAGGGCGAATGTTTGTGTTTGGTTGGACATCGGAGCATTCCAATTGCTCATGTAAGCCTCGCAATTTGTCGAAGTTATTGAGGAACGCCAAGACTTAAAAATAGGCTTGATTGAGGTTGCCGCTTTCAAGATGGACTTTATTTCGGAAGATCAATTTAGAGCCTTGGTTTAACCTTTAATAAAAGCAGTTATGGCAAAAAATTGTTGGAATTGCTTAAAAGAAGGAATAATTAAATTTGAAGAGGAAGAATAGAAGGCTATAGGCCTATAATCCGAAATATATAACTGAGGTAACGTCGATTTTCTGATATTTTTAAGGCGCTCTATTGTACTTAAACCAAATTTTCCCATAAACTACTGGTAATCCGTTAAACCACATTATAACTTGTTGACAAATCATTAATTCTAAACACATGAGCTTCTTTTTTTCCTAAAAAAACTATTTTTATTTGTACTAATTCTAAATAATATTATATTTGCCAAAAAATTGTTAATAATTTCAATGCGCAAATATTTACTAACTGTAAGTTTTATAATAAGTTATATCGGGTTTTCCCAAAACGGCACTATTAAAGGCGTGGTTTCTTTTGACGATAATAAGCCGGCAACGGGCATTCATGTTTCATTAAAAAATAATGCCGACCAAAAAACGTACCATGCCAATACCAACCATCAAGGAGCTTTTTCGTTTTTCCCAATTCCTTACGGCGATTATACGGTACAAGCCCAATCGTTAAATGCTAAAACGGCACGAGTTGAAACCCGTTTACAATCGGTAAGCCAAACTGTAAATATTATTTTGCAGCGTATAGACCACCACGATTTGGACGAGGTTTTGGTGAAAACGCAAACTGAAAAACATAAAACCGAAACCAAGGGATTTTCGGTAAACGTTATTGAAACCAAGGAAGCCAGCTTAAGAAACATACAAACCAACGAGCTTTTAAATACCACCGTTGGCGTAAAACTTAGGCAAAATGGCGGCTTGGGTTCCAATGTGGAGTACTCTTTAAACGGTCTGTCGGGCAATTCTGTACGAGTTTTTATCGATGGTATTCCAATATCCATGTACGGTTCGTCTTTTAATTTAAATAGTATTCCACCTTCTATGATAGAAAATATCGAAGTGTACAAAGGTGTGGTTCCCGGGCATTTGGCGGACGATGCCTTGGGCGGAGCCATAAACATCGTTATGAAAAAAGGCATTAAAACTAATTTTAACGCCTCGGTATCGTATGGTTCATTTAACACCTTTCAAAGTAGTGTTAATGGGTTGTACAGATTTGACAAATCCGGGTTTACCGTAAAAGCGTCCGGATTTTATAATGCTTCCGATAACGACTATAAAGTTTGGGGAGGCCGCATAAAGCATATTGAGGTAGATGGTAGTCAAGTACCAATAACCGCAAGACGGTTTTATGATGCTTACGAATCGGTTGGAGGTATCCTTGAATTTGGCTTTACCGGTGTTAAATGGGCCGACCAGTTTTTTATTGGCGTAACAGGCTCGGATGATTATAAAGAAGTACAGCACGGTGCCTTTATGACCATACATCCGTATAAAGGCCGGTTTTTAGAATCCGATGCCCTACTTGCCAACTTTAGCTACCAAAAAAAGGACTTATTCTTTAAAGGTTTAGATGTAAGCACTAACGGATTGATTGGCGAGAGAAACCGAATTGTTAACGATACTACCGCTTACGCATATACTTGGCTTGGCGTTAGGCAACAGCGCCCCGTAGATTTTTCGGATCCTTATGGCGAGTCTATGGATTTGGAAAATGCTTGGGGGTCGCAGCAAGAAGGCGGACCAACTCTACTTAACATAAACAGAAAAGTAGCCTCAATTCGATCCGGGATAACCTATGATATAAACAACCATCATAAGGTGTTGTTAAACCATGTTTACAGCGGTGTAGATAGGGAAGACCACGACGAAATGGTTTCGTTGTTGGAAAATACGTTTCGGCAAACCAGTAATTTGTACAAAAACGTTTATTCTTTAAGCTATGAATTAAATGCTTTTGATGAAAGGCTGAAATTTAACCTGTTTGGCAAACACTATCGCCAAAAAGTAGAACGTATTAAGCCCGAATTTAATGAAGATAATACCGCAGTTGTAGAAAATATTTACAGAAGCAATAAAAATTATAACGGTTTTGGTTTTGCCTCGTCTTACGGTATCCTTTCAAACATAACCGTACTGGCATCGGCAGAAAAGGCCATCCGTTTGCCAAATGAAACCGAAGTGTTTGGGGATGCCGGGGACAATATATTGGAAAACACGGGCATAAAACCCGAAATAAGCAAAAACGTAAACTTAGGGTTTAGGTTTGGCAAGTTCAATTTTAACAATCACGAATTATTGGTAACCACCAATCTTTTTTCTAGAAAAATTCAGGATATAATAGGGCTTCCGCCAAATGAAGATAGTAGGTGGGAAAATGACGAGTTGGTTCAATACGATAATTTTAACGAGGAAACCACCTCTAAAGGCATAGAACTGCAACTAAATTACACGTACGACAATAATTTTGGTTTCAACTTCAATCTTTCAAAACTAAGTTTAGAGTTTCAAAACCAGTATGGCAATATTACCGATGTGCCCAATACGCCTTTGTTTACTATGAATGGGGCTTTGCGCTACTCTATTAAAAACTTTATTCAAAACAAGGCCCGTTTAAATTTATTTTACAACACTTACTTTACGGATGAGTTCTCGTATATTATTGTTTATGGAAACACAACAGACGACGGAAGATATTTAGTCCCAACGCAATTTATAAACGACTTTGGCTTGAGCTATGCGTTCCCAAAAGAAAATTTTGTTATAAGCTTCGATGTTAAAAATATTTTTAACGAAGCTGCTTACGATAACCGTTCGGTGCAAAAACCAGGAAGGGCCTTTTACTTAAAATTAAATTACATATTCAATAAATTCTAATAATCAAAACTATGAAAAATCGTTTTTTAAACCTTAAATTCATGTCGTTGGCCTTAAGTGCCTTAATACTTGCTTTTAGTTGTAGCAACGACGATGATAACACTCCGAAAGAGGAGGAAGAACCTCAAGAAGAAAGCCGATGGATAACCGTTGCCGGTGCCAGAATGGGTACTAATCCCGGCGATGGAAACGGCGGTACCTTAATTTATGCTATTAATAGCGACGACGCCAAAGACCCCACAAAATCTATTGCGCCTTTCGATAATGGGTTTATAGTACCTTCTAACCGTACGGCACGTTTACAGGCATCGGAAGATGGCAGCACCATTTTTAACATAAGCTATGCTGGCGATACTGGAGGAAACTATTCAAAATACACCGTAAACGGCGGCCAAAACTTTACGCCAACAGGCTCGGAAATTAGTATTGCACCATATGTGGGTACTGCTCCAAGATGGATTAAACTATTCGATGGCGACAAAACAGGATGTGCCGTGTACGTTGATACAGAACATCAAGTAAATGACAACGGAACTCCGGATGATGCCACCGATGATACGTATTTAAGGACCGAGGCGACCGTTGGAATTGTTTTATTGGATTTGGTTAATTCTAAAATATTGAACTTTAAAGAATTAAGTGTGCCTTTGACAGCCGAAGAAGAGGCTGAAGGATATTACTTTGGCAGGGTTGACATGCCTACATTAAATGCAGCCGGCGATAAATTATACATTGGCGGATGGTTAAGAAAAGTGGTTCCGGAAACAATGCAGGCCGATAGCGATTACGAAGTTCTAGCCTCTAAAACCATTGTTGTAGATTACCCAACATTATTTAACCCACAAGTAATTACCTCTGACGTAGGAATAGGAAACACCAACGGTTACCGTAGTATTAACTCTTTTGAGTACAACGGTAGTGTTTACCAAGCCAACCAAGCCGATCCTAACGGTTCGCATATCTTAAAAATTGGCGCAAACAACCAATATGACGATTCTTATGTTTTCAACCTAAGCGATGCCTTAGGAGTTACTGGGGCATATGTATTGGCTTGGAGGCCTGCTGCTAATGGAAAAGCCGTATTGGCATATCGTCACGATGGTTCTCAAGTTGGCGTTTCAGGAAGAGGGGAAAGCTTTTTTGCTTTGTTAGATTTAGATGCTAAAACGGCTGTTAAAATCGAGGGTATTCCTTACAATATAGATATGGAAATGTTCCAATACCAAGGTTTTGCGGTTAATGGAAACGACATATACTTAACGGCGGCCCCGGTTGGCCAAAACGGAAATATTTACGTTGTAAATACCGAAACGGGCGAAGTAACCAAAGGTGCCGAATTGGTAAACGTAGAAGGAAGCCACTTTATCGGGGCTTGGTAGAAAACAGTACGGTTACATAAAGAGAAAGAGGCAGTTTAAAAAGTTTGTCGTTTCGAGCAAAGTCGAGAAATCTTCATTTATTTAACAATCAAAATGTTGGTAGTTTTATAATAGATTCTTCGTTTTCCTTAGAATAACGCTTTTCGGACAGCCTCTTTTTGTTCTCTTTTATTTCAAAACAGCAATATTCTGTTTCTCGTTATCACGGGTTATCAGTACTACCTCGCCGCTAACCACAACACCATCGACAATTTTATGGGGTAATAGGAGGTTGGAGCAATCGTGCGACACGACTACAACATATTCTTTATCCCTAATTTTTAACTTAACGGCCTCTGCTTGGCTGTCGGGCAAGGCTTCGTGGCCGCGATTATAAATCGGGATTTTTTCAAACGTTACTGCATTGTTTTTGGGGAAGTAAAGCAGGCTTATAAATGAGTTAAAGCCTTTTGCTTTGTTTGATAGTTCAGCCCTTGTAATACCTTCTTTGTAATTATAATCGGGCGAATACCAAGCATCGGTTAATGTTATTTCAACCGGATTTAAAGGTTGTATCCTTAAATTATTCTTTTCTAAAGTTGTGGTAAGCCCGCCATTTTCAATTTTCACATCCTTATTGGCAAAATTAAAGTACTGCGAGTATAGGTGTTCTTCCTTCGCTTCAAACGAATCGACAATTAGCCAAACATCGGGTTTTATATACAATACCCGGCGTTTTGTTAGTACGGGGTCGTCCAATCGTAAGTAGGCTTTGTTTATGGCTTCGGAATAGTCGTAATCGGTATGGATAACGGCGTAGGCGCCTTCGGCTTTTGCTTCAAATTTATTGCTCCACGAACCATTGTAAATGGAGTTTGTTAAGTTGTCTACCCCTAAAGTGTTATGGGCGGTGTTTTCCTTAAAATATTGCCGCCATTGGTTGTACATATAGGTATAACGCCCTGTATCGACCAAATAATCGTTACCGTAGGCAAACAGGTCGAAGTGCAGCAAATCGTCGTGCGAATGCCCGCCGCCTAACCTGCGGGTATGAAAATGGCTGTAAAAGGCATCTTCGCCCCATGACGAACGGGAATATAAATCGCCCGTATTAAATTGGTAGGCCGATAAAAAATCGGGTAATACCGCTCCCATAGCTTTATAGGTGTCGTTGGCTTGGCTGCCAAACAGAAAATAGTTTTCGTAGTTAAATGCCGGATAGGCTCTGGATTTTACGGTACCATCGTTAAACAGCACGGCTGCTTTTGTTAAAATACCACGTAAATCGTTATCGTCGCTGTCGCCCAAAAGGGGTTCGTTGTAGTTGGGCTTTTGCCACTCTAAATTGGCGTAAACCATTTGCTTTACTTGGGTTAGAAAAGCTGTGTTTAACGGTATATTGGCTCGTTTTGCCAGCATAACAACATTCATAAAACAAATTAAAACCTCGTTGTGGTACATGGGCGATTGCTCCCATTGCGTGCCGTCGTCCAGTATTTGGTTTTTAATACAGGCGTACAGTTTTTCAAGGGCGCCATTTTGCCACGCTTGCCCGTTTTTAAAATACTGCATAAATACGCCCGCGCTAAACTGGCCACTGTACTCTATAACGCCCCAGTTGCTTATTTGCGAGTGGGTGTTAAACTTGGCATTTAAAAACTGGGCGTGTTGGTTTATGCTCATTAAAAATTTTTCCAAAAACTCGGGTGTTATATGTTTCGAATGTTTAAAAAACTCGAAACTTTTAACCCAGTTTTCCATACGGATTCCCGCTTCTATACGACGCCACGCCTGTTTTGCCTTGGGGTTTGCAATACCGTTGTAATCTATCCAATGCGAGGCTTGTTCCACAAAGGCCTTGGCATAGGTTTCGTTGCCGGTAAGCATGTAGGCTTTTCCCAAATCCACCCAAAAGCGGTGCCGATTTAGCATAAAAGTCCATTCGGGGTCGCCAAAGGGGTTAACGTGCCAGTCTATTTCGCCTTTAAATAGGTAAGGTTCTATGGTTTTTTCCATATCCCATTCGTATTGGAACAGGAAATATTTTTTAGCCACCTCATCGGCTACCTTGATGCTTGTACTTACCTCATCGGGAAAGGTGCCGGTTATATAGGGCTTATCTTCACCGGAAACGTTCAAATAAAAATTATCCTGTTCCCTAAAAACTTTTAAAAGTGCTTTTCGTGCAGCTTCCAGATTGTTGCTGTCGTATTTTTTTTTAACCTCGGCTAATTTGGGATTGCTAAAATCAAGCTCGGAAAATATCGTTTTTTGGGCTTGGGAGAACGATGCTATACCACATAAAAATAGAAGAAGAATTTTTTGCATTTGGTAGGTTGTTAAGGGTTATTGTAAACCAATATTACTATTAATATAACAAATTTCAAAACGCTTATGCGGGTAACTTTCTTTTTGCGGGATTAGTCTTAAAAAGAGTTCGCAGGCGTAAAAATTTTATGTAGCAAATGCGCTTTGGTTTAATACAGCCGACCTACAAGGTGTTTTTTTCTACACCGTATTCAATAATAATTGTTCGAATTAAAAAAGTCCGTTAATTTCGGCATCAATGGTGTTTATTACGTAGCCCAAGTCTTCGGGGTTGTCCACAAAATTTAATTTGTCTACATCAATTATCAACAACTTTCCTTTGTTGTAGCCATGAATCCAGGCTTCGTAGCGCTCGTTAAGCCGGCTTAAATAATCAATGCTTATGGAGTTTTCGTATTCGCGGCCGCGTTTTTGTATTTGCGCTACCAAATTAGGAATCGTGCTGCGCAAATAAATTAAAATATCGGGACCTTTTACCAACGATTCCATAAGCTCGAACAACGATTTGTAATTTTCAAAATCGCGATTGGTCATTAAGCCCATGGCGTGTAAATTGGGTGCAAATATGTGGGCGTCCTCGTAAATGGTACGGTCCTGTATAATGCTTTTGCCGCTTTCCCGAATTTGCAAAACCTGCCGAAACCTACTATTTAAAAAATACACTTGCAGGTTAAAGCTCCAACGTTCCATTTGGTTGTAAAAATCGTCTAAGTAGGGGTTGTCCACAACATCCTCCAACTGCGCCTCCCAATGGTAGTGCTTGGCTAATAATTTTGTAAGGGTGGTTTTACCTGCCCCAATGTTTCCGGCAACGGCAATATGCATGGCTTAGTTTGTTTTTAAATGGTATTGGTACACTATTTTGTGGCTGTAAATATACAAGGTTTCGTTGGTAGCAAAAAACGTGTCGGGTGTTAAATTTGGAAGTTGTATGGGGATTGTTGGTTTTGTGGCGGAATCCAAAAAAAATAAAGTGTTATCTTTTTTCAGGATTAGTTTTTCGTTGGTTTCGGCAAGTGCGTCGTAGCCGTTATTTTTAATTTTTTCGGTAAGCGTACCAAAATAATTAAAAACGTACAGGTACTTTTTGGTAAGTAGCCAGCAATAATTATAGTTGCTTTTTATGCCCAATACTTCACTTTTAACGGGTAACGTTTTGGCTTTGGTTGTTTTGGTTTTATAGTCAAAAAGCTCCAATTGTTGGGTGTCTTGGTTAAATGCCCAAATAGTATTGTCGTAACCCGTGGCAACGTGCGAAACGTTTTTATAGGGTGTTGTGGTGTTAAAATCTATTTTGAATATTTCGGACAAACGATTATCTAAAATAATTAGGGTGTTGAAATCCTTGTAAAAAACATTAATTTTAAGCGGATTAAAAGCATCGACCGACGTAATATTGCCCAACTGAAAATTGCTGTAACCCATGTCGATTTTTGAATTTTTACTCTTTTTGAACAAAACATTGTCTAAAATATAAAACGTAGAATCAAAACTGTTAATACTAATAAGTTTATCAACCTTTAATTCGGTTTTACCTATTAAAACAGTTTCAATAGCTTCTTGCGAAACCATTGAAAATGAGACAAAAACAAAGAGGTAAGGCAAATATTTCATTAAGCGCAAAATACAAAAAACAGATTAGTTTTGTAACATTTTTTCTATTTAAAACATGTAATAAAAAGACGTATTTTTACGTAACTTTAACATTTTTCGGTTAAACTTTCGCCCTAATAAAGGGTCTAAATGCAAGGTGATAATTAAATCAACAAAAAATGAATACAAATAAAACTATAGCATTTGTTTTTGGGGTGTTGTGCTTCGGGTTGGGACAACTGTTTGCCCAAACCAATATTCAGGGAAAAGTATATTACGAGTCGAAAACCACGGTTGATATGAGCCGTTTCCGGAATAACGATATGCCCGAGGAATTTAAAAAACGCATGGAAGAACGCATGCGTAAAATGAACGAAAAAAACTATACGCTTATATTTAACCAAGCAGAATCGTTTTATACCGAAGAAGAGCAAAAAGAAGAAAGCGGAAGACGCTGGGGACCACCCATGATGAGCGAAATTGTAAAAGGCCCACAATACCGAAACGTAAAAGAAGGCCTAATGCTGCAAGAACAAGAACTTGTAGGAAAAAAATTTTTAATAACCGATAGCCTGCCAAGCCTTGATTGGAAAATGAGTGGCGAAACCAAGCAAATAGGCGATTACATGTGCTTTAAGGCTACGGCAACCAAAACCGTTCCGAATTTCGAGGGCAGGCGTTTTGGACCGCCCCGTGACAGCCAAGACGGTAATGAGGAAAAAACCGGGGACAAACCCCTAACCAAGGACATTGAAATTGAAGCTTGGTACACCTTGCAAATACCCATAAACCAAGGTCCTGGCGATTATTGGGGGCTACCGGGCCTGATACTTGAAGTGGTAGCCGACAATACTACCATTGTTTGCTCCAAAATTGAAATAAACCCCGACGTTAAAAATGAAATTATTAAGCCATCGAAAGGCAAAAAAGTAACCCAAAAAGCGTATAATGCCATTTTAAGAAAAAAAATGGAAGAAATACGCGCACAAAACAACAGTGGTGATAACCGAATGGGACCGCCGCCGGGAGGTTTCTAAATAAAAACAAGTAAAAAGCACCTTTAAAATAGGTGCTTTTTTGTTTGTATAATACGCAAACTATAGTATATTTGCCTCGATCTTGGGAAGATACTCAAGCGGCCAACGAGGGCAGACTGTAAATCTGCTGACTAAGTCTTCGCAGGTTCGAATCCTGCTCTTCCCACAAAAAAAAGCAAGCTTCTACAGCTTGCTTTTTTTGTTTTTCCTCTTTTCTTCACATCATTCTAAGTCACCTTGAAAAATTACGTATAACTACTTATTTTATACTACGTTAATTCGGGTTATATTTGTCTTGCTATTAATTAGTTCTTAGGGAGAATTAAGCTTAGGTTTCAGGTCTTGTACCTGGAACCTTTGTTTTTTTATGGGGATTTTTTTAAGGCAGAAATGGTATAAATCCAAACAAAATGGCATACCGGTAAATAAGGGAAATCTTTCTTTAAGGTTCTTCGGCCAAGCAAATGTTAGCAACAAGTTGGCGCAACCATTTTGGAGTTAATACATCCAAATAGAAAAAGATTAAGGCAATGAAAAAAATTACCCTACTATTATTAACGCTCATACTTTCCCTATCTTCCTGTGTAAATGACGATGATTTTCCTCGTATAGAAAATATCACTAAGGGAAAAAAATGGACGCTTAAAATTGGTGATAATGCTTCTCAAATTTATGAACAACTTCAAAAATTAAATTTTGAAAAACAATTTAATACCGTTGCTTTGGTATACAGAAAGCCTTATTCCAAACCAGAAGAAATAAAAAGTGACATTTCTCTGTATAATTCAATATCAGTAGAAACAACTTCGGGTGTTTTAGAAAGAACATTAATAACATTTGGTCAGGACAAAGTTATCTCAATAGAAAAGGGTAGTGGGCTTTTAGATTACATTCAAAAATGGCCTGAAAATCAAGCGAGTGATATTTCAATTACCGTGAATGATCCCATTGGTACTGTTAAAGAAAAGTTAATTCAAATATACCAAATACCGGCTTATCAAGATTATCAGATTGTACTTCCGGACAAAATATTAACAAAACCATATGACCCTGATATGGGTAACTACGAAGAATGGGCATTTTCATTTTTTGAGAATGTATCTACAATGAGAGATGGAAGAAATTCAGTCAGATTGTATTTTAAAAACAATAAGTTGGTTAAGATTAGAAATGAATATGAGGAATTTGATTATGTCAACTGACTACTTGTTAGAAAACAAAAACTATTTCCAACAATGACTACCGTCCGTGCCAAACCGAAAGTTTTCATCTCTAAAAAAGACCACGCTATTTATAACATATACCGCAGATAAATTCAATTAAAAAGGGCTATTTATACCAAATTAAACCAAGGGGTTATTTCGCCTTCAAATACCGAAACATGCTCTTGTTCGTACTTAAATTCATTACAAGCTGTGTTGCGAACGTAGTCCGTTTGCCAAATCTCGAAATTTTTGGTAAGTTCCAAAATGGCATTGCAAACGTATTGTATTTCTGCGTTTGTTGTTGTGGGATGAATGGACATGCGTACCCATCCAGGTTTATGGGTTAAATCGCCACCATCTATTTCGCAAGTAATATTGTTCGACATTTCTTGGTCTACGTGCAATAAATAATGTCCATAAGTGCCTGCGCACGAGCAACCGCCCCGGGTTTGGATGCCATAACGGTCGTTAAGCAGCTTTACCGCCAAGTTATAATGTAAATTATCGATATAAAATGAAAAAACACCTAACCTATCCTTGTGTTGGGGTGCTAAAATATTAAGGTTTGGCACATTGCCCAATGTGTTAAAAACAATTTCCATCAGTTCGTGTTCGCGTTCCAACATGTTTTCAACACCCATTTGTTCTTTTAGTTTAATGGATAGCGCAATGCGTATGGTTTGAAGGAAGCCCGGGGTGCCGCCATCCTCACGGGTTTCAATATCATTGAAATATTTATGGTTTCCCCAAGGGTTTGTCCAGGACACGGTACCGCCGCCCGGATTATCGGGGACTTGGTTTTTATAAAGGTTATTGTTAAAAACAAGGACACCGCTGGTTCCCGGGCCACCCAAAAATTTATGGGGCGAAAACATAATGGCATCCAATCGGGCTTCGGTGTTTTCCGGGTGCATATTAATATTTACATAAGGTGCCGAACACGCAAAATCCACAAAGCACAAACCGCCGTATTTATGGATTAATTTGGCTATATCGTGGTAGGGTGTTTGTATGCCCGTAACGTTGGAGCATGCTGTTACGGCTGCTATTTTTATTGGGGTGTTTTGGTGTTCCCTTATTTTTTCCTCAAACATTTTTAAACACACCAAGCCGTTTTGGTCCGGAGGTACAACCACTACTTTTGCAATGGTTTCCAACCAAGTGGTTTGATTGGAATGATGCTCCATGTGGGTTATAAAAATTACGGGGCGTTTTTCCTCGGGGATTTTGGTGTGGTTTTTAAGGTTCTCGTTAATTTTTAAGCCCAAAATACGCTGAAACTTGTTAACCACCCCGGTCATGCCCGTTCCTTCGGTAATTAGCACGTCGTTTTCGTTGGCGTTTACGTGGGCTTTTATTATTTGCCGGGCTTTTTTGTAGGCTTTGGTCATTAAAGTTCCGGTAATAGCCGTTTCGGTATGGGTGTTGGCTACGTAGGGACCAATTGTATTTAATAGTTTTTCCTCTATGGGGCGGTATAATCGTCCGCTGGCGGTCCAATCGGCATAAATAATATTTTGCTTGCCATAAGGCGAAACAAATGAGGTGTTTATGCCAATAATATTATCCCTAAAAGGCTTAAAGTAGGTTTCTAAATGAGGTGTTTTTGGGGAACTCATCTTTTATTTGAATTTTGAAACCCCACTTTTCAACCAACTGTAGTATTCGTCTACATTTGGAGTATAGCCAACGGGGGCGATAAGGTTATCTTCGTTATGGTCCATTAGCACGTAAAAGGGTTGCGAATTGGTATTGTACCTTGAGGCTTGCAAATCGTTCCATTTGTTGCCATAGGTTTTCCAATATTTTCCGGGGTGCGAGGTGTATTCTTCTATTTCGTTTTTTGGTAGCGGTTTTTTATCATCAACATAAAGCGAAATTAGCACCACATCGTTTTTTAAAATTCCAAGTACATTGGGCTTTACCCAAACGTTGTTTTCCATTTTTCGGCAATTTACGCAGGTATAGCCCGTGAAATCGAGCATTACGGGTTTGCCTATTTTTTTGGCATAGGCCAGTCCGGTATCGTAATCGTGAAATGCCATAATATCGTGCGGCGCTAATAAATATGCGCCTTCAGGTAATGCTTCCGGTGTATTTGAAGATTCGCTACTGTTTCCTGATTTCATATAACCTACACCGTAAGGCGATTCGCTATAATTAGGTGGCGGCGGAAATGCGTTTATTAATTTTAACGGCGCACCCCATAGTCCGGGTATCATGTAAATAGTAAAGATTAACGTTAATAAGCCCAAGCTTAATCGGGCAACCGAAATATGGTTTAAGGGCGAATCGTGGGGTAATTGTATTTTCCCAAACAAATAAAACGCTAAAGTACCAAAAATAGCAATCCAAATTGCTATAAACATTTCTCGTTCTATTAGGTGCAGTTCTAAATTCATATCGGCATTCGATAAAAACTTAAAGGCCAAAGCCAATTCCAAAAAGCCCAATACCACTTTTACGGTGTTTAGCCAGCCCCCCGATTTAGGCAACGAGTTTAACCATCCGGGGAAAGCGGCAAACAAGGCAAAAGGTAATGCTATGGCCAACGAAAAGCCCAGCATCCCGATTATAGGCGCAATACCGCCTTTTGAAGCGGCCTCGACCAACAAAGTACCCACAATTGGCCCCGTGCACGAAAAGGATACAACGGCCAATGCCAATGCCATAAAAAAGATGCCGATAAGCCCGCCCCTGTCGGCTTGCGAATCAATTTTGTTTGCCCACGAGTTTGGCAGCATGATTTCGAAAGCCCCAAGAAAGGATACCGCAAAAACCACCAAAAGCAAAAAGAAAATAATGTTAAACCACGGGTCCGATGCCAAGGCGTTTAAAGCATCGGCACCAAAAATAGCCGTTACCGCCGTACCCAAAAGCACGTAAATAACAATAATGGATAGGCCATAAATTATAGCATTTTTTATGCCTGCTGCTTTGGTTTTGCTTTGTTTGGTAAAAAAACTTACCGTCATGGGAATCATGGGGAATACGCAGGGCGTTAACAATGCGGCAAATCCCGATAAAAAGGCAATAATAAAAATAGACCAAAGTCCTTTTTTCGAGTCGTTGTCGGCTGCTTTAGTATTGGCGCTTGAAGGCGTTGCGGTTTCTGCTGTAATATTGGAATTTTCGGTTTTAGCTTCAGAAAGATTAAACTCCAAATCGGCTTCGGGCGGGTTTGCGCAACGGGTGTCATCGCAAGCCATAAATTCAACAAAGGCATTTATGGTTTCAACTTCTTCTGTTACTTTTATTTTTTGTTTAAATGTGGCTTTGTTTTCAAAATACTTCACCTCCATCTCAAAAACGGGGTCGTTTACGGTATGGCCATCTTCTTCGGTGGTATTGCCCACGATGTTAAAATTACCTTCGCTATCGTCGTAGGTAAAAATGGTGGGCAGGGGACCGCCGTCTTCAACATTTTGCGAGTATAAATGCCAACCCTGCTCAATGGTGGCGGTAGACACCAGTTCGTACTCGGTTTCGGATAGTTTGTTTACCGAAGTGTTCCATTTTACGGGATTGAGTATTTGGGCATTTGCGAATACCGACAGCAGGAGGAGGACTGGTAGAATGTGTTTCTTCATCTATTCAAAAAAAATTGAATATCCATATTTATACCTAAATAAGTATTTTTTGTTATTCTGAACCTTTCGACTAAGCTCAAGGTAAACTTGAAGTAAAGAATCTCTATGGGCAATAAAAAGAGATTCTTCGTTCCTCAGAATGACAGAATCCAATAAATCTAAAGAATTAGGTATGGATGCGGATATTCATTAAAAAAATATTTGTAACGGTTTTTGCTTACTTTATATTAAACTCCAAATCGGCTTCGGTCGGGGACAGGCACCGGGTGTTGTCGCATACCATAAACTCTACCGTGGCGTTAATTTTAAAGGCGGCTTTTTCCTTTAGCTTAATGCGTTGCTTGAAAACGGCCTTGGTGTCGAAGTACTTTATTTTCATTTCGAAAATAGGGTCGTCTACGGTATGGCCTTCCTCTTCGGTTGTATTGCCTTTTTTAAGGTATTTGCCGTTGCTTTGGTAGGTAAAAATGGTTGGCCTTGGGCCGTCCTCCGGTACGTTTTGCGAATACAAATGCCAGCCGCTGTCTATGGTTGCGGTTGCCACGAGCTCGTACTCGGTATCGGATATTTTAGTTGTGGACGATGCCCATTTTACGGGTTCTAATATTTGTGCCTGAAGGACACTTACGCAGAAAAGGGCTGTTAATATTAGTATGTTCTTCATTTTTTATTGTTTTGGTTTGAATACGATTTCGGAATATGCGGCGCCGTCCAATATTTGGGTTGCTATATTTTGAATATCCGTTTTGGTGATGTTGTTTACAATATCCTCGAAATTTTTTGGGTCGTTTATGTTTTCGCTGTACCTAAAATAGGTGGTTAGCCATCGCATATCAAAGGCGTTTTTGTCTTTTGCCTGTTCGCGCTCTTTTATAAAGTTTGTTTTTGTTTTGCTTAAATCGTCATCATTAATTGTGCCGTTTGCAATTTTTTCCAGTTCGCCTTTAACAATATTTACTAAATTATCTACCGTTTCGGGGTTGCAGTCGAAATTAAAGGACACGTAGGCCTGCGATTTTGGCTCTCGCCCAAAGCTGGCATTAGCCCTTGGGCTGTAGGCCCCGCCTTCGGCCTCGCGAACGGTTTCGGTTACCCGTAATTGCAAGATATCGCCCAAAACATTAGTGTAAATGGCATTTTCCAAAGCATAGGGCATCTCTTTTTTATATGTTATGTTTACGTTGGCTTTGGGGTTTTCCATTTCAATAAAAACGTCCTTATCGATGGTTTTGGCAATCCATTGGGCGCCGTTATCGTTATAGGTTTCGCTAACTTTGTTGGTTGGTATACTGGCAATGTACTGCTCTAACAAAGGTTTTAGTTCATCTTCTTTTGTATCGCCAACAATAAAAAACTCGAAATCGGAAACATTACCAAAACGTTGGGCATAGATTTCCTGTATTTTGTCGAACGAAATATCGTCGATATAGCTTTGGTCGAAAAGGCGTTTTTTGGGGTTGTTTTTTCCGTACAACGTAACGGTTAGGCTATCGTTCATTTTGGAACCCAAATCCTTACTTTTTCTAACCAAATAATTGTTTAGGTTGTTTTTAAGTACTTGGAAGGATTCGGCATCGAAACGGGGTTTTACAAAATACAAGTGCACCATTTGCAGCATGGTTTCTACGTCTTTTGTGTTTGAATTTCCTGAAACGGATTCCCGTATATCGCCTAAGCTCGGGCTTACACTGGCTGTTTTTCCGGCCAAAACTTTTTTTAGGTCGGGTAACGAAAAATCGCCCAAACCGGACATATTCAGTAAGCTAACCACAAAATCGGCCGAAGGCAAATCGGCATCGCCCAACAACGATGTTCCACCATAACTTATGGCATTTAAGGCTACCCGGTCCTTTTGTTTGTCCACAAATTTGTAGTGTACCGTTACCCCGTTGCCAAGGGTAAATGTGGTAGCGCCTACATCTTGGTTGTTTTGGGTTTTTGTTATAGTACCGGGAATGATGTTTAGCCCAGATATAAGGGTTTTGCCTTTTAAATCCTCGGTGTATGGCTCAATGGTACTGCTATTTTCTACGGTTTCTATAATTTGTTTGGCTTGTGCTTCGGTTAGGTTGTCTTGGCCTTCGACCCCGATAACGTTTATAAACCTGTTGCTTTTTGAGTACAAGCGTTTAATGTTATTGTGAAATTCGGCGGGAGTAATGGTGCTTAGTATGGGATTTGCCAATTCTTACTCCATTACAACTTCGGCAATTGTTTTATTTGATAGGTAGTTGTCCTGTATTTCACGTTCTATACTGCCGTGGCTTTTATAGTTAAGTTTTGCTATTTGGTTTTCGTAGGCATTTTTTATTTGGGCAATGC
>JBKEDS010000081.1:0-14559 GCA_047975545.1 Flavobacteriaceae bacterium
ATATGGCTTTCTCAGAAGATGCCTAAAGAAAACGGGCAGGGAATGCAGCACAAAACTTATCGGTACTTAGTAAAAAAGCGCTTAACCTATTAAAGCAAGACACGCAAACCAAACAGGGAATAAAAGGCAAAAGGCTTAAGGCTGCCTATGATAACAGCTACCTCATTAAGATTATAGGTGTAAAAGTGTGAGTTTGCCCTGGTGTTAATTGTTGTTTTTTTAACGTTTTTGGTTTTAATTGCTTATAATTGAAACAAAGGCAAAATTAGATGAGGACTTTAGATAAATTATTAAATGAATACGCCGAAAGTCACCAAACGACATTGAACAAGCGAATACATTACATTTGCGTTCCGCCATATTTTTTAGTTTAACAGGGTTGTTGTCCTGCGTGCCTTTGCAGGGTTTGGCTAATATGCTTCCGCTTGCCGTAGGTGCAGTGGTGAAAAATGCTATTGGTTTAAATAAGCTGTCATACTGTTTTTTTTTGTATTTAAGATGAGTTTACAATTAGTAAGATTTTACTCTGTTGCAGAAGAAGCGGTAAAAACCGTCATATTAAACATAATAATATCGTATTCAATTTTACTTTCGGAAACAACGCAATAGGTGTTGAACGGATTGTTTAAATATTCCCAATTTAGTTTTACTATTTTTAATTTTTCTTTTTTAAACAGCAATTCCGAAATCATGTAAACCTTTTGGCCAATGATGCGATATTGTTCGGCTAATGGCATTTTTGAAAAAACAACTAAGTTTATTGTTGATTCGACATGTTCGCCTTTATTCATTTTTTCAGGCATTTCTTTGGGAATTGTAAATTTTGGGACAACTTGTAAGCTGTCGATAGGTTGTCTTAAAAATTTTTCAACAATCTCGATGTCGTTCTCGTTCTGATTTTCGTTCAATGGCTCAAAACTAATCAGTTTTAAATGGGGATTAATGAGGATTTCAGGATTGTTTATTGCATACTCAAAATAAGATTTCCAATGTTTTCTGGCCTCTTTTAAAGCCTCTGTTTCCCATTTTGATTGCGAGCTAACAATGTTTACAAATAAAATGAACAGAAGTGAAAAAAATGATTTCATAATAATATAGGTGTTAATTTAAATTGGTAGCGGTAACAGAACCAAATTTTTGACGGAAAAGAACTTCTCCTCCGTTAGGGTTGGCAGTGAAAGTAAAACCACTACCCGCAAAAGTTAAGAAAATTTTTATATTTGACCAAAATGGTTTTGATTGTAGTGCAACTGCCATGGAATAATTACAATATCCCGGCCCGGTATATGGGGAAAAACCTTTAAAATCCATTTGTACATTGGCATCTGCAGAAGCCCAAGCACTTCCGCCATAATCTTTACTTACGTAAGCTGTATTGAGATATTTCGTGCAACTGCTTTGCGATTGTATGCCTCGAAAAGAAATGTAACAAGTTACATGCGCAGTTTCACCTATAAGCGGACTGGATAGGCTGTATCTGAACATGCCAACCGTGTACCCAATGGGAATATCATGTGAATAATATTGAGCCCAACAGTTGTACCCGTAAGGTAAGGAACCGTTATTTGCGGTATAAGTTGTTTTGTTAATGGGATTGTTTTTATTTATTGAATCATTAACAGGGGCTTCAATGTTTAATATTACATAATTGGATAAAATGTCATCATAAAGCAATTTCCCTTCTTTAAAATAAGCAATTGTGCTTAACATTTCACCTTTTACGAGCCATTTTAAATCAACAAGTTTTAAATCAGGAGTGTTTGTTAAAATATTAGAAATAAATTTTTCTTTTTTAAGCAGGAAATCTTTGTTAGCCTCGTTTGAATTGTTTACTACATTTACGGAATACTTGTTTAAAGCTTCTTTAGTGTAATTATTGGTTGTTGTGTCTTTAAAATCTTGGCGTTCAGGTATTAGTGTGTAATTGTCAAAACTTTCCATTTCTTTGTGTTTGTAGTCTTCAATTAATTCATATGATAGTAATTTTATATTGTTTAATTTTAATAAACCATCTTCATCTTTCATTACATAATCTAAACCTTCGGAATAATTAAGAAATTTATTGGTCTCAATTTCTTCGTATTTTATAACCTCGGAAACCGAACCATTGGGGTCAGCGTAATTCATTTCATCTATATCGTGACTTTCCTTTTCGCAATTCATGAAAAGTGAAAAAAACAATAATAGCAAATAGACTTTTTTTGTTGAATGAAGAAACAATTTTTTAGAATACATGGCAAATAATTTTAAGTTAAACAATTTTTGAATGTAAGTTTTTTTTATAAAAAAAGAAAAACTTACATTTTAACTAAAATTTTCTGAGCCTATAAGTACAGGGTTTAACCCTTTTTGAAAAGAGACGCTTGGTTTTTAACAGTATTTAAAACAGCAACATAATAACTTTTGTTTGATGGTACAAAGTGGTTATCGATGCCAATATGGTTTATATACCATTGAAATTGGTTAAACGTTATTAGTTTTATGGCCTCGACCTCGTTTTCTTGTAGCTTTAGTTGCGTTATGGGTACGTTTAGTTGGGCGATGTAGGTATGGTGAAACTCAAAATCCTTTATGCCATTGGGGTAGGTTTGGAAACAGCTAAACACGCCTGTTTTGGTTAGGTCTTCGGGTGCTAAGGTTAAACCGAGTTCTTCTTGGGTTTCCCTTAGTAGGCCGTTTTCTATGGTTTCGCCCGCATCGATATGGCCAGCAACCGAAATATCCCATAATAACGGGCAAATAATTTTTTTTGCCGAACGCTGTGCCAACAGTATTTGCCCGTTTGGTGTGTACAGCCACAAATGTCCCGTGTTGTGGTAATGGCCTTTTTTGTGGATAACGGATTTTAGGGCGGTTTGCCCCGTGGGGTTTCCGTTTTGGTCTACTATGTCTATAAGTTCGTTCATGGGGTTGTTGGTTTTGGGTTTCAAGTTTGCGCCATACCACTGTTGTTGGCTGTTTGCCCGCATTAGGGATAGCAGCGGAAAGCCCACAGCGAGCCTTTGGCAAGCTCTGGCCAAAGGGTAAAGTGCGAGCGAGGACTTGCAGCGTATAGCCCGACCCGGAGCCTGCGGAGGGTAATGCCCTAACTAATACCATTTCTAACTTGAAATTACCGTAATAAAACGCCCTTTTTTCCTTTCTATTTCAGAATAAAATAAAACCGTAGCGAATGCTATGTTTCAATTTTCTTCATCTATTTAAATTTCATCAATAACCTATGGTTCAGTTGTTTAATTATTTCGGTGGGTATCGAATTTTGCCCTGCCAAATGCCCATTATGGGCTTTCATATAAAGAAAAAAATCATCATTTTATTTCACGGTAATTTCAAATCAGAACTGGTATAAATATGGTTTTAGCGAGAGTGTTACTTGAAATAACTAAAGGTTTCGCCGTTTTTTATGTTTAATAAGGTTTCGTAAATTAGTTTTATTACGTTTTCTACGTCGTTTTTGTGCACCATTTCCACGGTGGTGTGCATGTAGCGCAAGGGTAACGATATTAGGGCCGAGGCTACGCCGCCGTTACTGTACGCAAAGGCATCGGTATCGGTGCCGGTGGCGCGCGATAGGGCATTGCGCTGGAAGGGTATGTTTTTGCTGTTGGCCGTAGTGGTTATTAAATCGCGTAGTTTTTGTTGCACGGCGGGGGCGTAGGCTATTACGGGGCCTTTGCCTATTTCGAGGTCGCCTTGTACTTTTTTGTCTATCATGGGCGTGGTGGTATCGTGCGTTACATCGGTTATTATGGCTACGTTTGGTTTTATGGTTTGGGTTATCATTTCGGCGCCGCGCAGGCCTATTTCCTCTTGTACGGCATTAACGATGTAAAGGCCAAAGGGAAGGCTTTTTTTGTTTTCGGTTAGTAGGCGGGCTACTTCGGCAATCATAAAACCGCCCATGCGGTTGTCCAAGGCGCGGCACACGAATTTGTCGTGGTTTAGTATGTGGAACTCGTCGGGGTAGGTTATTACGCAGCCTACGTGTATGCCTAGTTTTTCTACTTCGTCCTTGGTTTTGCAGCCGCAGTCTATAAAAATGTTATCGGGCTTGGGGGCTTCTTCCTTGGCTCGGTTTCGGGTGTGTATGGCGGGCCAGCCAAAAACGCCTTTTACAATACCGCTTTTGGTGTGTATATTAACTATTTTGCTGGGTGCTATTTGGTGGTCGCTACCGCCGTTGCGGATAACGTAAATCAGGCCGTTATCGGAAATGTAGTTTACGTACCACGAAATTTCGTCGGCATGGCCCTCGATAACTACTTTGTACTTGGCATCGGGGTTAATAACGCCAACGGCCGTGCCGTAGGTGTCGGTTATAAAGGTGTCTACATAGGGTTTTAGGTAGTCCATCCATAGTTTTTGCCCATCCCACTCGTAACCCGTAGGTGCGGCGTTATTTAGGTATTTTTCAAGAAAATCTATCGATTTTTTGTTTAGAATGCTCTTTTGTGCCATGTTTAAAAAATTTGCACTAAAATAATAATATAAATAGAAAAAGAATGTTTTATGGATTGTAAATTATTAATTTTGGAATGCTATTGAAATAGATACAACCATGAAGTTTGTTTTAACGCTTTTATCCTTATTGTTTCCCTTATTTTTTTTAGCCCAAGAACCAGAGGTTAAGCAAGATTCCACAGCGGTTACCTATTTTATCGTTGAAGGCGATACCATACCTCGTGAAGTGATAAATTTAGATGAGGTGGTTATTTTAAACAAGTTGAAATTTAACAGTAAGGAAGACCGCAACCGCTATTTAATTTTAAGGCGAAAAACCATAAAAGTTTACCCGTATGCCAAACTGGCCGCCGAGCGGTTGGATTCCATGAACCGAACATTGGCAACTATGGAACGTAACCGGGACAAGAAAAAATACACCAAACAAATACAGAAATACGTAGAGGGCGAGTTTTCCGATGAGCTTAAAAAACTAACCCGTACCGAAGGCCAAATTTTGGTAAAACTAATACACCGGCAAACAGGCACTACGGCTTTCGATTTGGTAAAGGAACTGCGCAATGGTTGGCGGGCGTTTTGGTACAATACCACCGCCAGTATGTTCGATATTTCGTTAAAACGGGAATACGACCCTTTTAACGTTAAGGAAGACTATTTAATTGAGGATATTTTGCAACGTAATTTCAGAACGGGTATTTTGGAATCCCAAGAGCCGGCACTTAAGTTCGATTTTTACGATTTGTCCGATAAATGGCTGAAATAATACTGCTAATAATTTATGCGTATCCAAACCCCCCACGAAGAAAAACTTAACACCCTTTCGCATGCCGTTGGTGCTTTGTTTGGTATTGCGGCATTGGTATTATTGCTTATCTATAATACCAATAAAACGCCTTACAGCCTGTTTAGTGTTTGGGTTTATGGCAGTTCTATTATAGTTTTGTTTACGGCTTCGGCTTTGTACCATTGGGCCACAAAACCAAAAAGCAAGCATGTTTTCAGGGTATTGGACCACATTAGCATTTATTTTTTAATTGCGGGTACGTACACCCCGGTAACTTTAATTATGCTGCTCCAGAGCAAGGGCTGGTTGTTGTTTTGGGCGGTTTGGGGCATAGCTGCATTTGGCGTGGTGCTTAAAGTATTTTTTACGGGGCGTTTTAACGTGTTTTCTACATTGTTGTATTTGGTAATGGGCTGGCTTATCGTGTTCGATTTTAAGGTACTTTCCCAAGTTATGGATGCTAATGGCATTGCATTGTTAATGGCCGGGGGAGCGGCCTATACCTTGGGCATTGTGTTTTATGCTATTGAAAAAATTCCCTATAACCATGTTATTTGGCATTTGTTTGTTTTGGCGGGGGCTGTTTTTCATTTTTGTATGATATTCTTTTATGTAATATGATAAGCATTCGTCCAGAAACTCTGTTGCGTATTTAGCCAACGGTATTTAATGTAGGAAACGGATTTTATTATGGACGGTTACGAAATGTTAAAACAGTTATGGGTTGAGAGTTATGAGTTAGCCAAAAACCAAAATCACCCTTTAATAACTTCTTTGTATTCTTCAAAAAAAGCCTCGAAAAGCGTCATTTTTTCGTTAAAAAATCCCATAACCTCCCGCCAAGTGTTTTTGTTGTGTATGGACACTTTTTGCTCCAAGGGTATGTAAATTCTGGAAATTTCCTTTTCGTTGTCCAAAAAATAAATATCGTCGTAAAGGGCTTCGGGCAAAAAATCAGCGATTAAAATAGATTTTAGGGCTACCAATTTTTCCCAATAATTAATACGGTTTTCAAGGTCGCCTTCCAAATCCAAGGCCACTAATGCCGTTTTGGTGTCAAAATGAAATTTAAAGCTAAGCCCCTTTATCTTGGTGTCGTACAAAATCCATTTTGTCGGGAACGATTTTCCAAAACTTATCCAAAATTCCTGTCGTAATTTTTTGGAGTCTTCCTTGCTGAACATGTTTTTAGTTAAGAGTTAAAAGTTGAAGATGGAACCCAAAATAAACTTAAATCAAATACGCCACGCCAACCCCCGTAACAATGGCAATAAATTTTGATAGGTTAAACTTGTGCCCGTCGCTGCTTTCAAACAAAATGGTGGTCGATATATGGAAAAATATCCCGATAACCACGGCATTAATAACATCGGAAAAATGGTGGATCATTTCCGAGGTTGTCGAAACCAGTGTTCCCAAGGGCGTCATAACGGCAAACACCAATAAAAACAAGGCAATTTGCGGTTTTTTGTACCCCGATTGCATTAAAAACATGGTAATTAAGGCCGCAATAGGTATTTTATGCACCAGTATGCCGTACACCATATCGTTATGGTCATGAATGGCAAAGCCCTCCAAAAAGCTGTGGATGCACAAACTAACAAACAACGACCACGGAAAAGCCGCTTCGTGTTTGTGTATATGCACATGGCCATGCTCGGCACCTTTAGAAAACAGTTCCAAAACAATTTGCAGCAAAATACCGCACATGATGTACAAGCCGGCACGCTTGGCGTCGAGGTGTTCGTAAACCTCGGGCAACAACTCGAAAAGCGTAAGGGCCAGCAAAAACGAACCGCTAAACGAAAGCAGGAGCTTTGTGCTAATAGATTTTTGCCGCTTAATAAAAGCAGTTAAAAAAAAGCCTATAACAACCGCCAAAAAGGGTAATAAAAATTTGTTCATTTACAGTAGGGCTAAAAAATCATTTAAAAATCATTACTAAACGTTCGGAAGTTTTTTCGCTGTACTTACGCAACCTATAATCGCCAAAAACGTCCAATAAATATAAGCCTGCTTCTTCAAAAAACACTTCAAAATCGTTTAACGTAAACGCCCTAACACGTTCTTGGAAACTATAATCGTTGCCGCCAAAATTAAAACTTATATCCTTAAAAACATAACCATTTTTGGCATAGCGCTTTAAATTAAAGGCAATACCGTCAACCACTTTGGTTTCCTCCGGCACCAAATTATCAATAACAAAGCTACTGTTCATAAAATCGATAACCCCAAAGCCCGTATCGTTAAGGTTGGATTTAATGGCCTTAATGGTGCTAAGGTTGTCGCCGTCGTTTTCAAAATACCCAAAACTGGTAAACAAATTAAAAACCGCATCAAAAGTTCCGGGGTAGGGCAGGCACATGTTGTGTACGGCAAAATGCAGCCTATGGTTTTCAAACCTTTTGGCAAAGGCAATACTATTTTCGCTTAAATCCAAGCCCGTAACATCATAGCCCATTTTGTTCAAGTACCGCGAGTGGCGCCCCTGTCCGCAGGCCAAATCCAAAATACGGCCGCCCTCCGGAATATTTAAATATTCGGTAAGCGTGTCCATAAAATGGCGGGCATCGGTATCGTCCCTATCCTTGTACAAAATATGGTAAAACGGCGTATCAAACCACGACATAAACCATTTTGGTGCGTTATTGCTCATAATTTTTTTTATGGGGTTACCCTCCGGGTCAGGCTTTCCGCTATATCTTTTATATGCCGAACTTATTTTGGTATCTCTTAAAAAAAACACCGCATAAGCAATGTAAAAACCAATTTGAATGTTCGTTTTTGGCATATAAAAGGATGCCGCTGCAATCCTTAACCCACCTATCTGCAAAATTCAGGCAAAATTACACTATTTTTGCAATCTGTTAAAATCAATGTTAAAGCGGTAAAAAATTATGGACGAAAACTTTACCATGGTCGCCAAAACCCTATTTGGCTTCGAGGATTTGTTAGAAAAAGAACTGTTGCAACTCGGCGCCCGCGACATAAAAAAAGGCGTGCGCAGCGTATCGTTCGTGGGCGATAAGGGCTTTATGTACAAGGCCAACCTTGGTTTGCGCACCGCTATAAAAATACTAAAGCCCGTTACAAGCTTTTCCATAAAAAACGAACAGGATTTGTACAACAAAATCTACAATATGGACTGGTCGCCGTATTTGGCCCCAACAGGCTCGCTGGCCATCGATACCACTATGCACACCAATTTGTTTACAAACTCACTTTTTATATCGCAAAAAGCAAAGGACGCCATAGTCGATAAATTTCGCGATACCGTAGGGCAACGCCCCAATGTCGATTTAAAATTCCCCGATTTAAAAATAAACCTCCGCATCGATAGGGACGAATGTACCGTATCGTTGGATTCCTCGGGCGATTCCCTGCACAAGCGCGGCTACAAACTGGCCACCAACATAGCCCCGATAAATGAAGTGCTGGCAGCAGGGCTTATCCTGTTGTCGGGCTGGGATGGGCAAAGCGATTTTATGGACCCCATGTGCGGTTCCGGTACCGTGCTTATCGAAGCTGCCATGATAGCCTGCAACATACCGCCCAACCTAATGCGCAAGGAATTTGCCTTTGAGCGTTGGCAAGATTGGGATGTGGATTTGTTCGAAAAAATTGAAACGTCCCTGCTCAACAAAACCCGTGACTTCCACCATAAAATCGTGGGCTACGACAAAGCACCAAGCGCTGTAAAAAAAGCCATTGAAAACGTAAAAAATGCCCAATTGGAAGATTTTATTTCCATAAAGCACGAAGATTTCTTCAAAACCCAAAAGGCGGGGCAGGCAAAGCTACACATGGTGTTTAACCCGCCCTACGGCGAACGTTTAAATATCGATATGCAGGCCTTTTACAAAAATATAGGCGATACCCTAAAACAAAGCTACCCCAATACCGAAGCATGGTTTATAACCAGCAACCTCGATGCCCTAAAGTTCGTGGGCTTGCGGCCCTCCCGAAAAATACAACTGTTTAACGCCAAACTGGAGTCTAAATTCGTAAAATACGAAATTTACGAGGGGAGTAAAAAAGGGAAGTATTTATAAGGGGTAAGAACTGTTAAACATCAAAATTTCACCATGTTTATTGTAAAGCTAAGTTTCTATAAAATATGATTGAAAATAGTTAGTTATATTAGTGTTGGAAAAATCTTAAACATATTGTGTATCAGCGTGTTTTTTGCTACATTTGCCAAATAAAGCTATCAATAATTAATAGTTTTATACAAAAGGAATAAATTTGCCCCAAGCAACTACCTTTATTTAAAAAATAGAACTTATGTTAGTAGCACTACAAACTTTTTGCAAAAAGGGGGTTGTCTCTTTTTTGTGCAAAAAAGCCTTCTTATTACTTAGTTTATTTTTCTGTTTAAGTTTAAATGCCCAAATAACGTCTTTTACCATGACTGTTACTCCAACCCCCGAAACATGCGAGGGCAATGGGGCATTAACTTTCGAAATTGAAAACACGCAAAATGAAGCAGAGTTTGAGTTTCAAATTTATCAAACTTCGAATCTTGTTACGCCTTATCGTGTTGGTGCGGCAACGGCAACGGGAACTACGCTAACACATACCGAAGAAGGACTTCTCGATGGTACTTACAATGTGGTGGTTGTACAAACGTTTGAGGGTGAAACCAACCAACAATCGCAAAATAACATTACCATAACGAGCAGCATCCAAGCATTGGCTTTTACACTGTCGCAAACACGAAAATGTGGTAATCTGGTAGATATTACCACAAATGTAACGGCGGGGCATCCGGATACGTATACCTTGTACGATAATACTTCCAATGTGGTGCGTCCGGCTCAAGCATCCAATGTGTTTGAAGATGTGCCAACGGGGAGTTATGTCGTGGCTGTTGCTGATGTGTGTGGTGATGTTGTTTCGCTTGGTATTACGGTTGCCGAAGAAACCGTTAATTATGGTATTAGTAGGGGTTCTAATGCTTATGGATTTGTTGCTTTGGCTGATTGCGATACCTTTAATCACGTAGAACGATTACAATATAATGGTACAAATACAATTCCCGCCCATCGTTACCCCATAGATGTAGCAATAGAGGTTGAAGATCCGAACGGAGGACCAAATACGGTTATAAACACTACGTGGATCTCTGGTAATTCCGAAACGTTTTCAATTCCATATTACTACTTGGCTTCGGGAGGTACTTATAGCTACTCAGTTACTTTTACCGATGCTTGTGGTGTAGTAACTACGCAAACAGATGATATTCCAAGAAGTTCGAATTTTCGCTTGCGTACCATAAATGCTGTGTGTGGTTCAAAATTTCTTAGAATAGATAATTATTATCGATTAAAAAACCCAACAGCAAAAATTACTTTTGTGTCATATCCTTTGGGTTTCGATCCTGCAGATTATAATAACGATTTTGTATCGGGAGCTTATACGCATACCTATACTAGTAGTTTGGGGGACATTAATTTTGGAGATTCTACTACACCTGTTCCGGTGGGTAACTACACTATACAAATAGAAGATGATTGCGGACGTATTACAGAACAATCTATTACAGTTGTTAACTCGGTAAATTATAGTATATATAATAGTAAGCTCTATGGTGGTTGCGGCGATGATGAAGGGAATGTAAATCTTTATATTAGAGCATCCGGTGCTACTATAGCGGATAATATGGTATCGGTAAAGGTAACATCGGCTCCGGCGGCATTTATAACAAATTATGGGGTGTTGCCTTACGATGTTTCGGCTAATATTGCCAGTAACGGACAGTTTTATATGAATTCATTACCGGCAGGGGATTACACTATCAATGTGGTAGGTGAGTGTGGTATTCCCATAACCCATACATTTACGGTGCCGGGAGCAAATCTTGTATCTACGGTTACGCCAACTTTAAATTGCGGTAGTTTTGATGTGAGTTATGAAATTTCGTCATATTTGGCATACGAAACAATTTATTTGCAAAAATACTATCCGGCATCCGGTAGATGGGGGCATCCCTCAACAGGAAGTCTTTATACTAATGGAGCTGTTTTAACAACAACTAATGCTATGCAGTTTCCAGGTGTTGGTGGACATAATGGAGGGCTACAAACATTGACGGGAAGTTTTACTAATTTGGTTCAGTCTGGGTTATTTCGGGTAATATTACAATCGTATCATTATGATAATGGCATTGCTTCTGGTGGAAATGGTACCGAGGGGCGCTTACTTTGCTTTAATGAGTTAGAACAGTTTACGGTACCCGCTAATGGTATTAGTTTAAACAACTATTATGTGGCCAGTTGTGCCGGAGGTACAACGGAGCTTATTATCGATGCTGTTTCAGGGGGCTCTACTTTAAATTATACTATTGTAGAGCAAAATGGTACTGCGGTGAATATCGATAATGGCACGAGTCCTGTTTTTACGGGACTTGCACCGGGCAAGTACAAAGTTAGGATTACCGATGACTGCCCTAACGAAGTTTATTTTGAGTTTAGTACCAGTACCGTAAAATTACCGGTTATTCGCCCTAATAACCTTTGCGAAGGTGAAAATGGCTCGTTATTTGTCACAGGACTGTCATTTTTGGATATTACTTGGACAAAAGATAGCGATCCAACAGTTATAGGTACAGGTAATACTTTAAATTTTACACCATTTACAGCAACCGATGCAGGAACATATCATGCTACCTTAAGCTACAATCCAAATCCCAGTGCCTGTATAAACCAAACCGTTTCTATTACGGTTGCTGCACCGCAACCTACACCGGAAGCCGGTACGGGGCAAACAATCGAGATTTTACAGCAAGATGCAGGTGTAATGAATTTATTTGATTTAATAACGCCACCTTATGATAATTACGGGGAATGGACGGATTTATCAGGAACAGGATTTCTTAATAACGAAGTACTAGATGCAGGACAACTAACGGTTGAGACTTATCAATTTCAGTATAATGTTGAAGGATTGTGTGATGGTAGCGATAGCACTATCGTAACAATAAAAATTTTGGCAACCGATTTAACCGCTCATGAAGATACAATAACAGGCCTTTGTCCTAACATGCCACAAATCAATATCGGAAACGTTATGGATAACGATACCGAAACCGGAAGTTTGGTAACGCAAGCCAATTACACGGTTAGCACGGAAGTTGCAGATCCTAATGGAATAATAACGGTTAACGCAAATGGTACTGTTGATGTTGCAAGCGGAGCTCAAGCTGGCCAAACTTACACCCTGCAATACCGAATTTCCGAAACAGCCAATACAAATAACTATGCTATTGGTACATTAACCGTAACTTTTTTATCGGGTATCGATTCCGATGGCGATGGTTTTTTGAATATTTGCGATTTGGATGACGATAACGATGGTATTTTGGATACCGACGAAGGGTGTAGGGATACCGAGTTTGCAGGCGATAATTCTAATCCCACAGGGATACCAGGAGCTGTATATATATCATATCCTAACGAAACAAGTGCTTATGCTCATGTTAGGTCCAACGTGGCACCTATAATTTCAATTTCTACTATAACTGCCGAAAGTTTTGGTAGTGGGTTAACGGCAGTTCATCAAGACACTCATGTTAACTTATCAAATGTAAACGCAACCACTTATGCCGAAGCCATTACCAATAACGAATATATCGAATTTAGCTTCACAACAACAAATACATTTCTCGGGGCCCATATCGATTGGGTTGGTTTTTACAATTACGTACAACAACCGGGGTTTTCGGTAACTTATACTATTTCCAACGATGATTTTGCAACCCATACCGATTTGGCAACATTTGTTGAAATGCTTAACGATGGCGGGGGTACATTTCCACAAGGCAGGGAAGCCGAGGATATAGTAGATTACGAGCTATCACATAGTACAACTTATACTGTGCGTATGTATTTTTATGCTTTTGAAAACGGAACAGGGCCTATTGCATTCGATGATGCCATCTTGGCCTTCGATTTTTGTAATGCCGATTGCGATGGCGACGGCGTAGGGAACAGTTTGGATTTAGATAGCGACAACGATGGCATTTACGATGCCGTAGAAGCAGGAGTTTCGGGAGTAAACACTAACGGAACAGCTAACGGAACCATAAATGTAGCAACGGGCGTACCCGCAAATGCCGTAACGGCATTACCAGATACCGATACCGACGGAACAAGTAACGTTTGCGATTTAGATAGCGATGCCGACAATTGTTCCGATGCCGACGAATATTATCAGGCTACAACTGCCGATGGCAATGATGGCGGACAATATGGCGAAGGCGATCCGCTTACCCTTGCCAATGGCGATGTTAATGCCAATGGTACGGTAATTGGCGCATCTTACACATCAATACATTACACCAACGTTATTACCAAAGGAGAAGTTCCTGTTATAGAAACTCATCCTGTTGGTGGATGTTTTGCTGCAGGAAGTACAGCTTCGGCTTCGGTAACGCTTACCAATGCAACTGCCACGACATTATACCAATGGCAAGTAAGTATCGATGACGGGACAACTTGGGAAAATATCGATGGCGAAACCAATGCAACCATATCAGGAACTGTTATACAGGATTATAATTTATATCAATTCAGGGTAGTTGTAACAAGAAGTGATTATATATGTGGCGAGGTTATTTCCAATCCAGCAACGCTTTTCATAACTCCGGAGTTAACGGAAAACCACATCAACGTAAATTGTTATGGTGAGTCTAATGGTTCTATTTTGGTTTCTGCAACAAACGGAACAGCACCGTATACTTATAGTCTTAGTAGCGATTTTAGCAGCAGTAATACAACAGGTAGTTTTACAAATTTAACAGCCAATCCGTATACCGTATATGCTAAGGATGCCAACGATTGTACAAAAACTATTAATGTGGAAATAACCGAACCCAATGACATCGTTTTAACGGTTCCCGAAAATGAAACAACAGCTTCTTGTTTAACGCAAGATGAAGTAAATACTTTATTTGCTAATTGGCTAACCGAAGTAAGTTATAGTGGCGGGCAAAACGCTTCAATAACAAACAATAGTACGGTGGCTCCCAATGCTTGTGGGGGTTCGGTTACGGTAACATGGACAGTAACCCAGTCAGACATCATAGCCGGGGGTGTGCACAACCAGGCCACGGCCACGGGCAGCTATGGCGATAGGGAGGTAAGCGACCTATCGGACGACGACTCCTACCTGGAGGACGATACCACTACCATCCCGATCGAGGGCTGCGTTATAGAGGTGTTCAATGCGTTAACCCCCGATGGGGACGGCAGGAACGACACGTTCTACATCCGCGGCATCGAGTGCTACCCCGACAATACGGTTGAGATATACAA
>JBKEDS010000011.1:0-99369 GCA_047975545.1 Flavobacteriaceae bacterium
CCACAATCATGTAAAACGAAGTGGTTTTTCCTGCGCCATTTGGCCCGAGCAACCCCACGATTTCACCTTGTTCTACCTTTAGGGATACGTCTTTTACTACTTGTCGCCCACTATAGGACTTCATTAAATTTTTGGCTTTTAAAATCATGTTTTATGTAATGAGCGCTAAAAATAGTAAATTCATCTTCACTATAATAATTAGATGTTTAAAATTTAAGCTTTATTTATGCCAAAAGAATTTTTAAACGTGCTGAAAATAAAATTCCAGGTAACTATACCGGTTTTTAAATCGAATAAATTTGAAACAAGGAAAACAAAAATATTTCGTTACTTTTGTGCCTGTATTTAGGCATGGTCTAAGCCATTATCATTTCAACATACATAATGTTTAATAATTTAAGCGATAAATTAGATAAAGCCTTACACGTATTAAAAGGCCACGGAAGTATTACCGAGGTAAACGTAGCCGAAACCTTAAAAGAAGTTAGGCGCGCCTTATTGGATGCCGACGTTAACTTTAAAATAGCCAAGGAGTTTACCAATAGGGTTAAGTATAAAGCGTTGGGGCAAAACGTGTTAACAACGTTGCAGCCGGGGCAGTTAATGGTTAAAATCGTTAAGGACGAACTAACCGAACTTATGGGCGGCGATGCCGAGGGCATTAACCTATCGGGCAACCCCAGTGTTATTTTAATGTCCGGTTTGCAAGGTTCGGGCAAAACCACGTTTTCTGGCAAATTGGCCAATTATTTAAAAACCAAAAAAACAAAACGCCCGCTTTTGGTGGCTTGCGACGTATACCGTCCTGCGGCCATAGACCAATTGCACGTTGTTGGCGGACAAATAGGGGTCGAGGTGTATAGCGACAAGAGCAATTCCGACCCTGTGGCCATTGCCCAAGCCGGTATAGCCCACGCTAAGGCAAACGGTTACAATGTGGTAATTATAGATACGGCAGGACGTTTGGCCGTAGATGAAGCCATGATGACCGAAATATCCAATATCCATAAAGCCATTAAACCACAGGAAACCCTGTTCGTGGTGGATTCCATGACCGGGCAGGATGCTGTTAACACCGCAAAGGCCTTTAACGATATTTTAAATTTCGATGGGGTTATATTAACAAAATTAGATGGCGATACCCGAGGCGGTGCCGCTATTTCCATAAAATCGGTAGTAAATAAGCCCATTAAGTTTATTGGTACGGGCGAAAAAATGGAAGCTATCGACGTGTTTTATCCCGCGCGTATGGCCGACCGTATTTTGGGTATGGGCGACGTGGTGTCGCTGGTAGAGCGCGCCCAAGAGCAGTTCGACGAACAGGAAGCCCGAAAACTTCAAAAGAAAATAGCCAAAAACCAATTTGGTTTCGACGATTTTCTTGGCCAGATACAGCAAATCAAAAAAATGGGCAACATGAAAGACCTTATAGGCATGATACCCGGTGCCGGAAAAATGCTCAAGGATGTTGATATAGACGACGATGCCTTTAAGGGGATAGAAGCCATAATCCACTCCATGACCCCCAAGGAACGCAGCACCCCATCCATATTAAACGCCAGCCGAAAAAAACGTATAAGCAAAGGTTCAGGTACTTCGGTGCAACAGGTAAACCAGTTGCTAAAACAGTTTGACCAAATGAGTAAAATGATGAAGATGATGCAGGGCGGCGGCGCAAAAAAAATGATGGGTATGATGCGGGGCATGCGATAGTTTGAAATTTGAAACCAAAAACCTTAAACCTGAAACCAAAAATAAGCAATGACAATTTTAGACGGGAAAAAAATAAGCAACGATATTAAGGACGAAATAACGGCCGAAGTAAATAAAATGCGCCAAAAGGGCGAAAAAGTTCCGCATTTGGCAGCCGTTTTGGTGGGTAGCGACGGTGCCAGTTTAACTTATGTAAACAGCAAGGTTAAGGCTTGCGAGCGTGTTGGGTTTAAGTCTACCTTGGTTAAAATGTCCAGTACCATTAGCGAAATAGAATTGTTGGACAAAATAGAAGAGCTTAACGAAAACCCCGATATCGATGGTTTTATCGTGCAATTGCCCCTACCACCACAAATCGATGAGCAAAAAGTGCTATTGGCCGTAAACCCCGATAAGGATGTCGATGGCTTTCACCCGACCAATTTTGGAAAAATGGCCTTGGATATGTCTACCTTTATTCCGGCAACGCCTTTTGGTATTTTAGAGCTTTTGGAGCGTTATGATGTAGAAACCCAAGGCAAGCATACCGTGGTTATCGGGCGTTCGCATATTGTGGGCCGCCCAATGAGTATTTTAATGGGGCGTAAGGGGTTTCCTGGAAATTCTACGGTAACCCTAACCCATAGCCATACCAAAAACATAACCCAAATAACCTCGCAGGCCGATATTATTATTTCGGCATTGGGCGTACCCAATTTTCTTAAAGCCGAAATGGTAAAGGACGATGTGGTTGTAATAGATGTAGGCATAACTCGCGTACCCGACGAAACCGCCCCCAAAGGCTATAAAATAGTTGGCGATGTCGATTTTGAAAACGTAAGCAAAAAAGCCAGCTATATTACACCAGTTCCCGGTGGCGTTGGCCCAATGACTATCGCTATGTTGCTAAAAAACACATTGTTAGCAAGGGAGCGTCATGCGCAAGGTAGGTAAATGCTTAGTTAAAAATAAGCAATATTGATGTGAAAATTTTTTAGAATAAGAAAAATTATCTTTATTTGTTTCCAGTTAATTAATCTTAAAAACAAATAATTTATGAAAAAAGTAACATCAATTTTAGTGCTTTTGGTTTTTGCACTTTTAAGCTCTACATCGGCTTTTAGCCAAGTTTACAAAGGATCTGTTGGTTTGGGAATAGACTTGCACGACGGCGCAACTCTTGTTGGGCCTTCAGGAAAGTATTTTTTCGACCAAAATAATGCCGTTCAAGCTGAAATAGGATTTGGGGACGATATTACAAAAATAGAAGGCTTGTACCAATACCACGGTCAATTTACCGAAGCCGAAGGCTTGCAATGGTTTGCGGGTGCGGGACCAGCTATTTTTATGTACGACGGTGGTTCTGATTTTTGGATACGGTTTACAGGGGGATTAGAATATAAAATACCCAGTGTGCCATTGGTGTTTAGTTTCGATTGGAGACCTGGACTTTCCTTAGAAAGCGATGTAGACGATAGGTTTGAGGCCGGTATTTTTGGCTTGGGCTTTAGATATGCTTTTGACTAAGTAGAAACCGTAGAGTTTTAAAAACAATAAAGGCAGCCTTAATAGGGCTGCTTTTTTTATGTAATACCAGTTTTGTTTTAAAATTACCCAGAAAAAACACAGCTATTTTTTGTTTAAGCGAAAAAGAGCAAATTTTAATGGGTAATTTTAAGGCAGAAATGGTATAAAACTCACCCTTTTCTTTTTACGCTTCTCGGTCGAAATGTTTTTTCTGAATCTATTAATAGTGTATTAAGCTCGGCAAATTCGGTTGGGGAAAGTTCTCGGTATTTTCCAACGGGAACATCAAGTTTTATGTTCATAATCCGTACTCGCTTTAGGGTTTCAACCTCGTAGTTTAAGTAAGCGCACATACGCCGTATTTGGCGGTTTAGGCCTTGGGTTAGCACGATTTTAAATTCGTAGTTGCCCAGTTTTTTAACGCTGCATTTTTTGGTGGTTTTTTTTAGGTCTTCCAAGTAAATTCCGCCCGACATGCGCTCGATAAACGTTTGCGATAAGGGTTTGTTTACCGTAACAACGTACTCTTTTTCGTGGTCGTTGCTGGCCCGCAGTATTTTGTTTACAATATCGCCATCGTCGGTAAGCAGGATTAGGCCTTCGCTGGGCTTGTCCAATCGGCCAATGGGAAAAATACGTTTAGGGTAGTTAATAAAATCGATAATATTATCCTTTTCAACCCGTGTATCGGTAGTGCAAACAATGCCAACAGGTTTGTTAAAGGCCAAATACACAAATTTGTTTTTGGTGTTTTCAACAACCTTACCATCAACTATAATGCTATCGTTTTGGCTTACCTTTGTACCCATTTCGGGGTTTTTTCCGTTAACCGTTACCCGTCCGGCATCAATAAGTTTATCGGCTTCACGGCGCGAGCAATAACCTATTTCACTTAAAAATTTATTAAGGCGTACCAAGTGTGCTTCCATAGTGCAAAATTACAATAATTTGGTGTAAATCTATTCGGCTAAAAAGGCGATAATATGCGAATAGACTTTTTCGGATTTTAAACCATGCCCAAAGCCTTCGGTTTTTATAAGTGTTGAATTTTTATAGTATTTGTTAATGGTTAAGGCATCTTTAAACGAAATAATGCGGTCCTTTTTGTCGTGGATAATTAATCCTTTCGCATTAATGTTTTCAGAAAAATTTTCAATAGTATAAAAATCGGGAAGGCGCCCGAATGTTTTGTAATAATATTTGTCCATGGCTTTGCTTACCCTGTTGTTGTAGCCAAGTGTTTTAATGTAGCTGGCAATAATAGCGTTGAAATTTGAAGGCGCCCCCAATAAAATTAGTTTTTTAATAGGGAGGCTATATTGGTTTACGGCAAGTGCCGAAGCGGTGCCGCCAATGGAATGCCCTATAATATGGGTGGTGTTAAACTGTTTGGCTACTTTGTTTATACATTCGGAATACAGAACGGCATTAAAGGTTTTGCTGCCCGAACCGCCATGTGCGGGGGCATCCAAGGCTACAATATTATAAGGTTTGGTTTGTAGTATGGCTATTAAAGCCTTCCAACGGTAAGTGTTGCTTTCCCAACCGTGTACCAGTAAAATAGTGTCGTAGCTGTCGTTAGCGTGCCATTGATAGGTTTTTATGGTAATATTGTTATGCGTAATATTGCTTTGTTTTGCCGTTTGCAAAAAGGCCGATTCGGTTTGGGTTAATTTGCCTTTTCGAGGTGTGGCAAATAGGGTAATGGCTAATTTTGCCGCATAGGGCGGGCGTATATAACTTATGGCGTTAATGCTTTTTCCTATGGCTTTTATAAAGGTTTTGTTCATGCTTTTTGATTAACGATTTTGTACCCTGAGCCTGCCGAAGGGAACGATTTTTTATTTTCGAATGATGGCTGGGCCTGTTGAAGCCATCTTTTTAAAAAGCAGCTTTCAACCGATTATCGTTAATGGTCCTTCATGGGTTTCTTTTTAATCATACCACCTTTTAAATCCTTCACCATACCCATGATAATAAAGGCCTTTCGGTCTATTTTATCGATTTCGGTTTGCAGTTTTGCCAGTTCCAAACGGGTAACTACGGTATAAATAATATCTTTATCGTAACTTTTTCCCGAAGAGCCAAAACCGCCCTTTCCGGCATAAATGGTACAGGCACGCCTTAGTTTTTCAATAATCATATTTTTTATATCGTCGTGTTTTTCGGAAATTATGGTAACCCCGATATATTCCTCGACGCCATCGACTACAAAATCAACTGTTTTTGCGGCCGATAAATAGGTAAGTATGGCGTACATGGCCGTTTCTATGGAAAGGATATAAGCGCCCACCGAAAAAATGATAATGTTTATAATAAGTAGCACGTCGCCAATGGTAAGCGACATTTTCCGGCTTAAAAATATGGCCAAAACCTCGGTGCCGTCGATAACACTGCCACCCCGCATGGACATACCAATGCCGAGCCCCAAAAAGAAACCGCCAAATACCGAAATAAGTAGCCTATCGTCCGTTATGGTGGGATAATCTACAAAATGGACCACAACGGCCAAAAGCGCAATAGCCACTATGCTGCGCAGGGCAAATTTTATGCCTACGGTACGCGAGGCCAAAATTAAAAATGGTAGGTTAACCAGTACCAAATAAAAACTCAGGTCTATTTTTGTTACGTGTTCCAGTAACAGCGAAATACCCGTGGCGCCACCGTCTATAAACTTATTGGGCAACAAAAAACCCTTTAGCCCAAATCCTGCCGAAAATACGCCTATAATAACGTAAATGTATTCCTTTAGGGCATGCGATAGCTCGACTTGCAGTTTTCTTACCTGTTTAACAACTTGCTTTTTGCTAACCGACTTATCGTCTGTTTCCGACTTTAGCCGTTTTCGGGCAATGTCTACTAATATTTTGGATAGTAATGGGTTCATTCTATTTGTTCCAGTTTAAAAAGAAATATTTTATTTTGGCGTTGTCGGGTATGTGCGTAGTTTCAAATTTAAGGTTCCTGTCGAAGCGTAAATTTGCGGGAAGTTCTTTTTTGTCGATAACAAAACTGGCGTTTATTTCCTTAACGGTTACTACTATCGAATTTATTAAATTATCGATTTTCGATATGGTGTAATTGGTTTCAATATCCTTAAAAGTACTTAGCGTTGTTATGTTTTTGTTGGTTTTGTACCGGGGGTCGATAATTTGAACGCTTTCGATAACGGAAAGCGAATCGGTATCGTTTTCGGGCGTTAGTACTAATAGTTTTTTTCCGCCTTTTTCAAATACTTCAATGCTGCCCCTAACGTTGGCAAAGGTTTCGCCTGCGGAAAACTTAACTACGGAATCCTGGGCAAAAATGGTTTTTAAATCCTTAATTTGGGTAGAATCGGTTAAGGCGCCAATGTGTTGCTTTGAAATTTCGAAAGGCCCGGGCTTACTGTTGCAGCTCGTTATTAAAATAAATAGAAAGGTTATAAACGGAATTGATTTTTTCATATTGAAACGGAACGTTATTTTTTCATTGCTTTAGATAAAACTCCAAATACGCTACGGATAAAGGTGGCGCTGGTAAGTACTTTTACAACGGGGTTCATGGCCGATGAACTGCGGCGCGTGCTTGTTCGGGTTTTGGACTGCGCTTTTTCCAACGCTTCTTTTTCTTGTTTGGCTTTTTCCTTGGCTTCTTCGGCTTCGGCTTTTTCTATTTTTTTGTTCAGCAATTCGTAAGCGCTTTCACGGTCTACGGTTTCGTTGTATTTTTTAACCAGTTTCGATTTTGAAAGTAAATCGTTCAGTTCGTCTTCGGTTAAAATATCCATTCGGCTCATGGGTGCGCACATCATGGTGGCGGCAAGCGGGGTAGGGCGGCCTTTTTCGTCCAAGGCCGAAACCAAGGCTTCGCCTATGCCCAAAGCGGTTAAAACGTCCACCGTGTTGTAATATTCGGAGTCGGGATAATTTTGCGCCGTAAGTTTTATGGCTTGTCGGTCCTTGGCGGTAAAAGCCCTTAGGGCATGCTGGATTTTTAGTCCGAGTTGGCTTAAAACGGCATCGGGCACATCGGTTGGGTTTTGGGTAACAAAATATAGCCCTACGCCTTTACTTCGTATTAATTTTACAATGCTTTCTATTTGGTTTAATAAGGCTTTCGAGGCCTCGTCGAAAATCAAGTGGGCTTCGTCAATAAAAATAACCAGTTCGGGGCGTTCGCTATCGCCCTGTTCGGGGAAGGTGGAGTAAATTTCGGCCAACAAGCTAAGCATAAAGGTTGAAAACAGCTTGGGTTTGTCCTGAATATCGGTAAGCCTTATAATGTTAATGTAGCCTTTGCCTTGGTCGTTTACACGCAACAAATCGTCAACGTCGAACGAGGTTTCGCCAAAAAACAAATCGGCACCTTGTTGCTCCAATTCCACTATTTTGCGTAGGATAGAACCCGTTGAAGCGGTGGATATACGGCCGTATGCTTTAGTAAATTCGTCCTTGCCTTCTTCGGTAGCGTATTGTAAAATTTTCTTAAAGTCTTTTAAATCCAATAAGGGCAGTTTGTTGTTGTCGCAATATTGAAAAACTACCGAAACCACGCCGGCTTGGGTATCGTTTAAATCTAAAATTCGGGATAGTAAAACGGGGCCAAACTCGCTAACGGTAGCCCGTAGCCGCGCACCGTTTTGTTCGGATAAGGTTAATATTTCAACAGGAAAGCCTTTCGGGGTGTAGGGTAGCCCGATTTTGGCCATGCGCTCGGTAATTTTGGCATGCCCGTCGTTGGCTTGTGCCAGGCCGCTTAAATCGCCTTTGATGTCCATAAGCAAAACCGGAATGCCTTTTTCGCTTAAATTTTCGGCCAAAACCTGCAACGATTTTGTTTTTCCGGTACCCGTAGCGCCTGCAATCAAACCGTGCCTGTTTAGGGTTTTTAGGGGTATTTTTACCAAAGCATCGGTAACGGTTTCGCCGTTTAACATGGCAGCGCCAACTGGGATAAAATCGCCTTTTGTGGTGTAGCCTTCGTTTATATAGTTAAAAAAAGTGTCCTGGTTTGCCATTTGTTTTATTTTCGAGTAAAAGTAAGGTAAAATGTATGAAGAAAAAAATGGGGGTTGGTGGTTGTTTTAGTGTAATATGAATTTTTGTTTTAAATTAATTGAAGTTAAAAACTTTATATTGAAATATAAGTTATCCGTATCTTTGCGCCCGTTATGGACAAGCAAACACAAATTTTGATAAATAAAGGCGAAATGTTGCCCTTAATGGAAGAATTTTATACCATTCAAGGCGAAGGGTTTTATAAGGGTACAGCTGCTTATTTTATTAGGCTTGGCGGCTGCGATGTGGGCTGCCACTGGTGCGATGTTAAGGAAAGCTGGAACGCCGATTTACACCCGCCCACAAGTGCCTTGAAAATTGTTGAAAATGCCAAAAAATATAGCGATACCATTGTAATTACCGGAGGCGAGCCTTTAATGTGGGACATGACGTTTTTAACCCAAAAACTAAAAGCCGAAGGCCTAAAAACCCACATAGAAACCTCGGGAGCTTACAAATTAACAGGCGTTTGGGATTGGATTTGCCTGTCGCCCAAAAAAATGAAACTACCAACCGATACCGTTTACCAAAACGCCAACGAACTTAAAATGATTATTTACAATAACGACGATTTTCGTTTTGCCGAAGCACAGGCCGCAAAAGTAAATAGCGATTGTATATTATATTTACAGCCCGAATGGAGCAAGCGCGACAAAGTAGTGCCGCTTATTGTGGATTATGTTATGAAAAACCCCAAGTGGAAAGTGTCGCTTCAAACCCATAAATATTTAAATATACCGTAGAAACAGGATTGGCTTAGTGGTTTGGAAATAGCAAGGACGTCACTGCTGCGAGCGAAGCGAAGCAGTCCGTACATTCGGTATTACTTTATTTCTCCTCGCAAAGACGTTCTACTTCAAAAAATCAACCCTCGTTATGCGTTGTTCGTTAATCAATAAAGGGGGGTGCTTGGTCGTTTCCCCTTGCAAAGCCGTCACTGCGAGCGCAGCGAAGCAGTCCGTACATTCCATAAAAAAAAACAACCCTTGCCTTTCTACCGAAAAACAAGGGTTTCATAATTAAAAGCTTAAACTAATTATGATGAGATTTGTTAAAAATTAGCCGCTCCGGTATCCCACCAAAGTCGTGTGCCGCCGTTATCGGCGCCACCGAGATACTCTATGGCCTTTTGTATGTTGCTATTATTGGTGTTAACTTCTGTATCGGGAAAGTTTAACCGCCTAATTTGAATATCGGTATCTATCGTGCCGCCGCTGTTGTTAATGGCTACGGGAAATACTTTGGGGTATCCGGTACGTCTAAACTCGGACCAGGCTTCCATGCCATCGGGGAACATGGCAATCCATTTTTGGGTTATTATTTGCTCCAATTGAGCTTCGTTGGAAGCCGTGTCGTCGTAAGCAATTTTCACATCGCTGGCATAAGCAATACTGTAGGTAGCGTTAAGTTCGTCCACATAATCCATGGGCGTACTTGTGCTGTCGGCCAAATAATCGTCTACTCCCGCTATACCGTATTGGGTAAACGATGCTTTAACGCCCGCTTCGTAGTTGTCTTTGGCAGTGCCTGCGCCGCTCCAGCCCCTTAATGCGGCTTCGGCTTTTAAAAAGTGTACTTCGGCGGCAGTCATCCATTGAATATCCTGCCCATCGACTACTTCGCCAATGGCGGAATGCCCCAAATATTTGGTTTTGGCAACCAAATCGATACCGTTTCTAATACCTTTATAGGTACTGCTTAATGTGGCATCGGTAGCGGGAAGAAAGTATTTTTCAATACGCTTGTCGTTGTATCCAGTTAAAATAGATTCCATCATGGCGCCCATGCGTATATCGCCCCAAGTGTCCGAAATAATATTAATAGGGTGGTCGTACCCGGTATTGATTTTAAAGCTATTTTCTATAAAACCGGCATCGCTGGCCAAGGCTAATTCGCCTTGTGTTTTGGCTAAAGCGGCATCAACTTTCGATACCCGTATGGCCAAACGTAAGCGTAGCGAATTGGCAAAACTGCGCCATGTGGCAATATCGCCATTGGCAACGGACATGTCGAAAGGAACAAATGTTACATCGTCCTCGTAATCGGCAAGAAAGGTTATGGCATTGCCCAATTCTTCAAAAAAAGCATTGTAAACAGTTTCTTGCGAATCGTATTCGCCCGTAGTGGTAAAATCGTTGTATTTGGTATAGCGTATCGGTCCAAACACATCCGACACACGGTGCATGCCCGCAACTTTTATAATGTTTGACAAATGCACGAATTTTTCGCCACTTGGGTCGCCACTTTCGGCAATTGTATTTTCAATATTTCGGGCGCTGGGCATTACGTTTACATACGAATATTCCCAAGCGCGACTATTCCAGCCATCAACCAATGAATAATTAGTATTGTTAATGCCTCCTCTAAAAGGGGTTGGGGTGGCCATATATCCGGAATAGAGGTCGCCATTAAGGTTTTGTTGTAATTGGTAGCGGTCTACAATCCTAAAAACATTTAAGAACATGGGTTCAAATTCGCCCCCGATATGGTTGTTCATCTGTTGTAGGCTTTCGTTGGAAATACCGTTGGGGTTTGTGTTAATCGACTCGAAATTATCGGTACAGCTTACAAACGATATTGCAATTGCTGCGATATATAATATTGACTTTTTCATAGCTTTTAGAAGTTTACATTAATGTTAAAACCAAGGCTTCTTGTAGTGGGTTGCCCGTAAATATCGATGCCTTGCATGCCTATACCATTACTAGCGGTAAGGTTGGGGTCGAAAGGCGCATCCTTATAGAAAAAGAATAGGTTGCTCCCTACCAACGATAGCCTGATGGTGTTAAAAAACTTGCTGTCTATGGGTAGGTTGTAACCAATAGAAAGTTCTCTTAAACTTACATTAGTGGCATCATATACATATTCGCCAAAAATACCGTCACGGCCACCTATTTGGGTATAATAAGCTTCGGCTGTCATTTGGGTGGCGTTGCCGTCTTGGTCTACAACGTCAATCATGCCGCCATTGGTGTTTCGGGCATTAGCAGTAGTTTGCGATACGCCGTAAAAATCGTTAATGGCTTCGGTAGCGCTTATAACGTCGCCGCCTATTTTGGCATCGATTAAAAATTCGATACTTAAGTTTTTATAAGTAAAACTATTTTTCCAACCCAAAGTAAAATCAGGTTGATAACTTGCTATGGTTTTAACATCGGTTTTGTTGAGTGTTAGGGTACCGTTGCTTTCGGTAGCAATGGGTAGGCCATTTTCGTTTCGCTCAACCGAATATCCTCGGATACTACCAAAATCTTCGCCTTCAATTAATGAAAATCCATATCCGTTAGGCGAGCCAACTAAATTGATAACGGCTTCACCATTATCCAAATCGGGGTGTACCGATATTACTTTGTTTTTGTTTTGTGCAAAGTTTATGTTGGTGTCCCAGTTAAATCCATTTTCGTTTACAATAGGTTTGCCCGAAAGCACAAATTCAATACCCTTATTGCTAATTTCGCCGGCGTTTACAATATTTTGGGTATAGCCTTCAACATTAGGCTCGGCCGTAATATAGAATATTTGGTCGGAAGTTTTGGAGTCGTAGTAGGTGAAATCGATTCCTAATCTGTTTTGGAAAAACCGCCACTCGGTGCCTATTTCAAAGCCTTTTTGTCGTTCTGGTTTTAGGGTTTCCCCTTGTTTTATGCCAAACGTGGGCCTACTTGTGTTATATTGCCCTGCGGGAATGGTGTTAATTGGAACGGTAGCATAAACAGGTACATCTTTACCTACTTCGGCATACGAAAGCCTTAGTTTAGCAAAACTTATGGCATCGGGAAAATTGACCATTTGCGATAGTACGCCCGTTAAACCCACAGAAGGGTAAAAGAAGGAATTGGAATCGGTATTTACCAAGGTAGACGACCAGTCTTTTCGCCCTGTAATATCTAAAAACAACATATCCTTAAAGCCGAAATTGGCAGAGCCAAAAATCGATTGTACCTCTCTGTTAAATACTTCTTGGTAAATACTGGCCGAATTAACAAAGTTTCCAATGGTAAATTCGTTTGGATAGGTTAGTCCGCCTACCGAAGCACCGGAGTCCAAATATAGTTTATCGCCAACAGCCGATTTTAAAAGGCTGGTACCCAATAATCCTGAAAAGGTAAAGTTATCGGAAATCGTTGGGTTGTACGAGGCTATTAAATCGATATACTGTTGTGTGTTTTCGGTTTTGTCCAAAATATACCGTCCCGTTGAGGGTACAAAATTAGGGCTACTGCTGCCATAGTAACGTTTGTCGTAGGTAAAAAACGATTTGTCGTAGCTTAATCGGGTTTTTAAGGCAAAATTATCGGTTATGTCATAAGATATTGTTGACGACAACATGGCCCGTTGCGCAATATCCTTACTGGGTTGCCTGTAAATTACCCAATACGGGTTAGACTGTATGTTGTCTATGGTTGTGGCATATTGGTTCATCATGTTTTGGGCTTCGTTGAAGTATTCGAAATTATTTTTGTAATAGTTAAAGTCGATGCCCACGGGATTTAAGTACAATCCGCCCAGTGCGTTGGAGCGCAGCCCCGTAGTGGAACGGTTGGTAATACGTTGGTCGCTTAGGTTAACACTGGCGGATACATTAATTTTATCGTTTAAAAACTTAGCGGTTTCCCTTAATGTTAAGTTGTTTCGCTTCATGCCGTTTTCGGGCATTATACCGTTAGCCAAGGTGTTGGCAAACGAAAAATAGGTTTGCGCTTTTTGGTTTCCTGCCGATAGGCTAAGCGATTGGATGGAGGTAAACCCGGTCCTAAAAAAATCTTTGGCATAATCGTTTTTAAGCCCCGAAGTTTTGGCGCCCCAAGATCTGGGGTCGGCTACCGCTCCGTTTGCTGCAACGGCCTGTCCGACAGATAACGATTGGTACTCCGATTGTAGTTCGGGTAACGAGTAAGCGTTGTCAATGGTAATATTTGAATTAAACGTAACCGATACTTTACCTTCTTTACCGCTTTTTGTGGTTATTAAAATTACGCCGTTAGCCCCTTGGCTACCATACAGGGCGGCTGCCGAAGCCCCTTTTAGTACGGTCATGCTTTCAATATCGTCGGGGTTTATAAGCGATAGCACATCGCCACCGTCGCGGTTTCCGGTATCGCCACCAAAAACGGCATCGTCGCTGCTGTTGGCATCAAAGCCATTTCCGGAATTGGAAAGCGGTACGCCATCCACCACATATAGCGGGTCGTTATTGGTGGTAGACGAGTTACCGCGCAATACTACTTTGGAACTTCCGCCCACGCCGGAAGCACTTTTGGATATGGTAACCCCGGCGGTTTTGCCGGATAAACTGTTAATAACGTTGGTTTGTTTTACTCGGGTTAAATCGTCGTTGTTTACTTCTTGGGCCGAGTAGGTAAGGGTTTTCTTTTCCCTTGAAATACCCAGGGCCGTTACCACGACTTCATCTAAACTTTGGGCATCTTCCTGTAAGGTGGCGGTAATGCTGGTTTTTCCGTTTAGGGAAACTTCCAAAGTAGCAAACCCGATATAGGATATTACCAAGGTGGCGTTGGGGTTGGAAACGTCTAACGAAAATTTACCGTCGAAATCGGTAAGTGCCCCGTTGGTGGTGCCTTTTTCAAGGATGTTGGTTCCCGGAAGCGGTACGCCGTCCTTGTCGGTTACAGTACCGTTTACGGTGTGCTGTTGAATGGTTTTGGGCGCCTCGGTATTACGCTGTACAATAATGGTTGAATCGTCCTCGTAAAACTCGTAAGTACAGTTAATAGGCGTTAAGCCGTTTTTAAGAAGTTCCTTTACGGTAATTTCACCTTTTTTTAGTTTAATTTCAGGGGCATTGGCCAGCATGTCGTCGTTGTAAACAAAGCTGTACTTGGTTTGGGTTTTTATGAGTTCGAAAACCTCTTGTATCGAAACGCTTTTATTCGAATTTATGTTGATACTCGCATTTTGCGAAAACGAACTGTTGGTGGAAAAACCAAAAACAGTTGAAAAACATAATAGTACAACGGTTTTCATAAGTGCCTGCAAAACCTTTATCGGGTTAAGGCAAACCTCTTTTTTTGGATTGATTTTCATAGTTGTAGAGTTTTAATTTAGTGTTAGTTTAATTTTACGGAGGGCAAAATCCCTCTTCTTTTCGACGGGCTATTCAATAATTACTGTGTTTCCATGGCGTTCAATTTTAAGTTCTTTTGTTCTTTGTAGTTGTTTTAATATGTGGTCTATACTGGTTTCCCTATAAATAACTCCGGTAAAGCGCTTGTTTTCGGTTTCGGGGTTTTTAAAGGTGTACTCGATGTTGTTCCATCTGGCCAAGGATTTCATAATGTCCTTAATGGTTTTTTGGTTGAATACGAAATAGCCTTCTTTCCAAGCAATTTCATCAAATACGTTTTCTACCTTTTGTACGGTAATGGTATGGTTGGCGTTGGTTATGGATTGTTCGGAAGGTTTCAAGCTAACTTTTTTGTTATGGCTTTCCACCGTTACTTTTCCTTCAACAAGGGTGGTTGTTACCGCACTTTCGTCGTTATAGGCCTTTATGTTGAACTCGGTGCCCAAGACTTCAATAACTTGGTTTTTCGTTTTCACCTTAAAGCTGTTTTTGTAGCTGTTCTTGCTTTTTGCAACATCAAAAAATGCTTCGCCGTATAAAAGCTCCACTTCCCGTGGTTGGTTTTTGGCAAAGCGTGTGGGGTATTTTAATTTGGTGTTGGCGTTCATCCATATTTTTGTGCAGTCGGACAGTTGTACCATGTACTTGGCTTCTTTTGGTATGGCTAAGTAATTGTACGTAATTTTGGTTTTTCCGGCTTCTTCTTTACTGTTATTGTAAACAATTTTTTGGTTGTTTCCCGAACCGTTTTTTAAGGCCACTTCCTTTTGGCTGTCCAAAACCATTTCCTCTCCATTATCCAAGGTTAAAATAATGTTGTTGGGCTTTGCAGGGGAAATAGTTGTTGCTTTGGGTTGCTGCGAAACTTTTGTTTCTTGGTTTTTATCTGGAAGGTTTTTAAAGTAGAAAAAACCGCCGATTGAAACAAAAAGCACCACGACCGAAGCATATTTTAAATACGAAAGCCGCTTTTTTCGACGAATATTTTTCTTGACCCGGTTTATTTGAAGTAGTAATTTTTGTTTTTCCTTGTCGGTATCAAAATCCATCAAGGCGGCATCGGCCAAATAGTTTATTTGGATAAATTCCTTAAAAAACAACTCTTCCGAGGCTTCCTTAACCCATTGCGTTAACGTTATTAACTCGTTGTAGGTAATGGATTTGGTGAAATATTTTATTAAAATTATTTTAATATTATCGTTCATATGTTGATTTATTATAGCCTAAGACACATTTATTTTGCGAAATACTTACTTTTTTTTAATATTTTTTTAAATTGTGCCGTGTTTACCCGTTTATGCTATTTTAAAACATGACCCGTTTTTTGGACGACGATATATTAAAAGCCGAACTTAAAAAAGGCAACCAACAGGCTGTGGTTTTTTTAATGAATACCTACCACAAGCCGCTGTGTGCTTATGTTTACAACTTGTCCAACGACTACGAGTTGGCCCAGGATATTGTGCAGAACGTATTTGTAAAAATTTGGGAGGACAGGCATAAAATCGAGCATGTAAAATCCATAAAACGGTATCTTTACAAAAGTGTGTACAATCGATTGCTTAACCATTGGCGGGACAACAAAAAAATATTAACGGTAGAAGCGCGCCATTTAGAGGAACTGTCTTATTTTATCGATAGCGAAACCCAAGAATCCCTGCAAAACAAGATAGAAGCAATTAAAATTGAAATACAAAACCTGCCAAAAAAATGTAAGGAAACCTTTTTGTTAAGCAAGCAGGAAGGCTTAACCAATATTGAAATAGCCGAGTTTATGGACGTGTCGCTCCGAACGGTAGAAACCCAGTTGTACAAGGCCTTTAAGCTGCTTAGAAGCAAGCTTGTCCATAAATAATTTTGATAAAAGTTTAAATTTAATAAAATGACGGTAATTTATCACGAAAACCAATTATTATGGAAGTAGCCATTCGCTTTGCACACCAAAACGACATTCCGGCTATTCTTGAAATTGTTAACCACGAAATTAAGCATTCAACAGCCTTGTACGATTACAATGAAAGAAACCTTGAAACGCAAATACAATGGTTTAATTCTAAATGCGAAACAGGTTTTCCTGTTATTGTTGCCCACATTGAAGGGGTTTTAATGGGGTTTGGTTCTTATGGCTTATTTAGGCCTTGGGATGCGTATAGGTTTAGTGTGGAGCATTCTATTTATATTCACCAAAAAGCCCAAGGCAAAGGCGTTGGTACCCAACTTTTAACCGCTTTAATTAACTTGGCCAAAAAAGAGGGCTACCACACCATGATTGCGGGAATAGATGCTTTAAATAAAGGAAGCATTGGTTTTCATAAAAAATTCGGGTTTGTAGAGGTTGGCACCATTAAAGCGGCGGGGTTTAAATTTGATACTTGGTTGGATTTAACCTTTTTGCAGTTAATGTTAAAGTAATTAGCTAAAACCCAAATCCCAAACCAAATGCCACTCGCACCCCGTCAACCGAATTAAAAACGCCCAAATTAGCCGAAAGCAAATCGGCTGCATTAACAAACAAACCACCGCCGTAGCTGTTGTGCCATTTTTTTGAGGCATCGTTTTCCGTCCAAACCCTACCATAATCAAAACCACCGTAAATACCCAGTTTTAATGGTATTAAATTGGTTTTTAGCCGACTAAAGCTGTACCGTAAATCGGTATTTTGGTAAAACGAATTTTTTCCCGTAAAACGTTCGTTCCTAAAGCCTCGAAGGCCGTTTTTACCGCCAATGGCCGCCGCTTGGTAAAACTCGAAACCATTGCCAAAATTAAAATGTCCGTTAAGGTTGGTTGCCAAAACCAAACGCCCCGAAGGGATAAGTTTTCTTGCCAATTGCAGTTGCGAGGTTAAGTAGCCAAAATGGCGTTCGGTTTCTTCCAAATTGTTTTTAAACCCCGCTTTTAAGTTAAAAAGCATACCGTTGGTAGGAAAGGCGGCATTGTCGTAATTGGAGTAAACAAAATTTCCTTTAACGCCTGCAAAATAGGTTTCGTCGAACAAATAATCGGGCAATAAATCGTGTTCTTCCACAAAACGCCCATTGGTTTTATGCACTTCCACACTTTCAAAATCGGCCCCGAAGGATAGTTTGCTCCCACGTTGCGAATTCCAAATTAATTCGGGCGAAATGCTTAGGTTTCGGGTTTTTACACGGTTGTAGTCCAAGCCAAAGTCGTTATCAAAATTAGAGGTTTCGTTGCCGTAACCAAAATAGTTAATGCTAAAATTGGCACTGTTAAAATTAACATCGACACCCAAATTAAGGTTGCCGATTACATGTGCAAATTCGCCTTTGTAGTTTAAATGATAGCCTTTGGTGGCAAAATAATAATCGGCACTAAAGCGGTGCTGTGCCGTAAATGGGTTGCGCTCGAAACCGTAAACCGTATACGTGTTTACAAACCCTAAACGAAAACCGTCGTCGGGGTTGGCGCCAAGTATGGGCAACAGTTGGTTGCTGTTATTTTTTGGTTTTTTATAGTTGTAAACGTTGGTTTGGTAATCGTCGGTTAGTTTAATTCTTGCTTTTTTTACGTTTTCAAGGTTGTTGCTCTTGGTTTTATAATCGTAAACAACAATGTTTTTACCGTTTTCAACCTTAAAATCGTCGTTGTTTTGCCCGCCGATTAACCGTATTTTTATGTTTTTGCTTTTTCCTTTTACTTCAAATGTATCGTCGTCGTCCAAACCATAAATCCAAATTTCCTTGGTGTCTTTAGGTTTATAGATTCTATGGTGAAAACGGTCGGTAACGGTGTTGCCTTTTTTTCGATAAGCCGATACTTCCACATGGCCGTTTTCCAAATTATCAACCAAAATATAATCGTCTTTATCGGTTGCCGTAACCACGCTGTGTTTGCTTACTAATTTATAATAACGATCGGAAATTGATTGCAAATTATTTCGGCGTTGTTTTAAAGTGGTTTTTATATGCTCCAAGGTTTCGTCCTGGATTTCTTTGGGTAATAACGACATGGCGTTGTTAATAACGTCATCGGTTAGGTTTTGCCGAATAAATTGTACTTGTGCATCCCAGTCTTTTTTTGTCATTTGGGTTGAAAAGGCAATATCCAACGGAAAAGGCTCTACATTAAATCCTTTTACATCCTTTAAATCGGGGGCATATTTTCGCAATAACCGCGAAAGTGGAACAATTGCCATGGCGGAACCCAATACCGCACCATCCGACATGACGGAAAAGGCTTGGTCGCGGTCCCTTGGTAGGGCTTTGTAAACGGTTTTTCCGTTTTCTTCAAATTTCATCCAGCGCCACTGGTCTTGGTGCCGGTCCCAATCGCCAATAAGCATATCGAACAGCCGGGTGCGGATGTAGTTTGTTTGGTCTATTACCACATCTTCGTCCGAATGGATTTCAATAAACAAATCCTTGGTGCTTATAATATCGTTTTTAAAATTGCCCGAAGCCAGTTGGGTATGGCCTTCCGAAGCATGTTCTTCAATCATATAAAGCGCATCGCCAAATTCGTTATTAAACTGCCCCAAGGCATTTTGTTTGGGTACGTAGTACAATTTAGGGTTTAAATGATAAACGCCCACGGCATCCGATAGCGGAGCCATAGTTAAAAAGGCATATGGGTGCGAACCGGTAAACACGTCCAGCATTAAACTTTCGGCTGCGGTATCGTTAAATTGTCCGCCCACGAATTGGTCCTTAAACATGGCGGCCTGAATGTATTGGGTGGCACTTTTTTTAAGCGCCCGCATAACGTATTGTACGCCTTCGGGATTTTCAAGGCGTAGGGATTTCGATTGTGTTCCGCCGCCTTTTCTTATAGGGGTTAGTCCGCCAAAAAGGGTGTCTAATTTTATGGTAGGAACTTCAATGGGCGTACTGTAATAATCCCGATAGCGGTCGCCCCAAAGGAATTTGAAAAAGCCCGATTTTTGGGTTTCTTCTGGCGTGTAAACCGAAGCTGTAACCGAATTTGGGAAATTATCCGAAAAATCAAGTGTTTTTTTGGTTTTGGGGGCTTTTATTTCTTTTTTAAAATCGATTTTATTGGTTAACGCATCAAAAAACTGAACGTTTACGGCTTGGTTTTTGGCAATGTTCAATACCGTATATCCATGGGTGCTATGGCTGTAATCGTTTGTGTTTCGTACTCGTGTTGGCGATAGTTTGGACCCCGAACCGCTAATAATTTGCACTAAGTTATCGGCTTCAAAATACCCTAGAATATGCTCGTGACCGGATAGGAAAATAACCTTATCGTTTTCCTGCGAAGCGGCAATTATATTTTTGCGCAGTTCGGTGTAAAAACGGTTGGACATATCGGCATTACTAATACCGCTGGTGGTACGGATAACGTTTTTTAGTGTTCCAAGAACCGGAAGAGGGCTTAAATGGCTTTTAAAACTATAACGGTTGTCGTGCGGCCCGCTGCTGTACATGGGGTGGTGGATTGCCACTAAGGTTGTTTTGCCTCGTGCTTTTTTAATTTCGCTTCTAAATTCGTCTAAAAAATCTTCCCGTGTTTTAATGTCGCAGTCGTCGTTAATGGTAGGTTGTTTGTTCCAATTGGTAATGTACCACTGCGAGTCGACCACCAACATAACGGTATTGTCGTTAACGTTTACTTTTTTTATAGGGCAACCATTTTGGGGCAAAAAGGCGTTTTTGCCCAAAGCGGCTTCCACACGGTCCTCTTGGCGTTTCAGCCCTTTTATATCGTGGTACCAATCGTGGTTTCCGGGAATAAAAATGGTTTTTCCGGGGAAGGTTTTGGCAATATCCAACTGCACGTCCAACGAATGTAGGGCAGCTTGGTAGTCGGTTTCGTTTTCCGAAGGCAGTCCGGCAGGGTAAATATTATCGCCTAAAAACAATAAAATATCGTTTTTGTCGGCTTGCGAAAATTGCTTTTGCATGGCCTGCAGGGCTTTTGGCGCAGTGCCGTCGTGTTGTGGCTCACCGGCATCGCCAATAAGAAAAATATTGGTGGTTTCGGTATTGATGCCCTCTAAAGTTGAAGCGGTTAAAGGTGTTTTATTTGATTTGTAAGTAGCGCAAGCACTTAGTAAAAACAATAAGGTCGATAGAAATAAGAGTGAAAACTTTTTCATCTATTTGATTTTTTTGTAAAAATTGTTTTTCAATAATTTAATTATAACGGTTGTGTTGCCCGTGGCTTGCCAAACCCGTAGTGAGCTTGACGAAGTATGCCCATTATGGGCTTTCGTAAAGTAAAATTATGCCGTTTGCAAGTCTTCAACAGTAAATATTTTGGAAACTTGGGTTAAATCGTGGTTTAAATCGGCTCGAATGGCTTTAATGCCGTTGGCACCCTGGAGTTCTTCCAGTTCAACAATTTCAATATTTTTTCCGATATAGTTTTTGGATTGCAAAAACTCGAAATATGCCAAATATTCGCGCTCAATGGCGGCGGTGAAATACACCACACAAAGTTTATGGGGTTGCGTAAGGCGTTCGTTGGAATGTTTTAAATGGGCTTTGTCTATTCGTTTTTTAATCATTTCGTAGCGCACGTTGTAAGCGCCATCGACATCGAACTGTTTTTCGTCCATGCGGTAGCGTATGGTTAGCGGTACGTCGTAGGCCAAAATAAGCGAGGCTACTTTAAGCTGCAACGGAAATTCGTGCTGTTTTTTATAGTACATGGCTTCCATTTCGCAAACCACTTGTAATTGCCAAAGGCGTAAATTGTACAAATCGGTTAAGTGGAATTTTTGGTGTTGGCTAATACTTTCGCCTATGTACATGTCGTGCTCGATGCCGTCGGTTTTAAATTTTTCAAAATAATGCGGAAACATCTCTTGCGCCTTAACTTGCTGTTTTTCTATAAAAGAAGACAGCATTTTGTTGCCCCTGTCAATCGTGCAGTCGTATTGTTTTCGGGCTTGGTAAAACGATTTTGTGGTTTCGTCCAAAATGTTTAAAAAGGCATTGATGTCTTCGGTATAGTTTTGGTTTTCAATTAAATAGTGAAATAAAGGAAACAATTGGTTTTCGAAAAGCAGATTGATTTCCTGCTCCGAACTGGTGTGAAAATCGTTGGCAAGCTCGAATAAATGTTTATCGATTTGAAAAATTAACTGTTCGTAAAAGGGTAGGTTTTGTTGTGCCGTTCGTGCTTTTAACAAGTTTTTGCTTTGTTGCAATTGTTTGGTCAAGTCGGTGCGAATGGCTTCGTTTCGGGCGTTGGACGACCCCACGACATCAATCTGGCCGTAAAGCGCAAACACGTTTTTAAATACAATTTCCTCGAAATTGGCGGGTTCTTGTAAGTGGCGGTTTTTTATAAATTTAATGGCTTCCTCATCGAAACGCCATTTTACCGAAGGGTGTATGGCCGTGCATTCCTGTTGGATTACGGCGCTTATTTCGTTTTCAAATTCGTTAAAAGTACGAGCCGAATAGCTTAAAATAAACGGCATCATGGCGTCTAACTTTACCATGTTTATGGCGTTTAGGTCGTTGGGTTTGTCGGTGGCCAGTTCGACTACGAATGCCAATTCGCCCTTCACTTTTATAGGAATTAAAATAAGGCTTTTAATACCCCGGTTAAGCAGTACATGGCTTAAACGGTTGCCCTTGGTTAGCTTGTGGTAGTGTTCTACGTTGGCAATTACTACGGGCTCGCAATCGGTAAACAGTTTTTTTACTACGTCTTGGCAGGCATAGGCCTTTAAGGGCATTTGCTCGTGGTTGGGCGTAGTTAGGGTGTCGAATTGCGGATTGTAGGCCGGAACAATATAGTTGCGGTTAACGGAAAAACTGCCAATAATTAAATTTGGCAGGTTGAAAATGCGTTGAAAGTCGTGGCTTAAAAACTGGATGCTTTCCTTGTTGGGCTGGATGAGGTGGGTTTTTAAATCGTCTATTTGCTCGTCCAAAGTGGTATCGATTAAGTTAATAATGCCAAAACCCTCGACCGTCCACGAATCTTTAGGGAAGTATTTTTCCCAAACACTTAAATCTTTTGAGTTGGCAAGGAGTTCGTTTAAAATATCCTCGGTAATTGCTATGGCTTCCTTATTGGGGTAAACATCTAAATAATCGCCGTTAAACGTGGCCCGATAGCGTTTTCTAACACCTTTTTTATCGGTAACCGAAATAATTTTTGGCTGCCCAAAATCGATGTTGTAATTGTAATGGCTGTTTAAAATTATGGCATAGGTAAGCAGGTCGAACGAATTGCGGTAGTCCTTAAACAGTTCGTTGAAAATATTTTCGTCGGATTCGGCATTGTCTATAATATTTTGAAGGCGCAACGTGCCATAAAACACATCGTTGGAATACGGCAGTACGGCACCACGGATTTCGTTGTCGGACAATACGGCGGGAAACAACATGCCCATAATCTGGTCAATAGCTGGTTTTTCGCTTAAAAAGGTTTCGGCCGATGTTGTACCTTGGGTTAAAGCAGGGTGCTCGTTGAATAATTTTAAGGCATATTTGGCCTGCTCCTGCTCCAAAGTGTTGGTGGAGTTTAAAAGCGTTTCAAACTTTTCCTTTAATAGGCGAAGCGAAATTTTTACGGTGAAAGGGCCTGTATTTGTATGTAACATGATTTTTTTTGGGTTTAATTGGCGTGCGCTACCAATATTTGGTAACTAACAAAAAAGGCCAAGGCCGAGGTAATGATACCTATCATAAATACGGTATAGGTAATGCGCAACAAACGGTATTTGCGCTCTAACACCAAACCGAGATAATATAAGTCCTTGGTAAGCGAATCGTAAAGCACATCGTCGTTTTCCAATAGGTAATTAATGCCCCATTCGAATTCGTTTAAGTTCATTTTATGAAAATTTCCAAAGAACAAAATATTAGTTTGCTTGTTTTTAATCATGTCCTGCGTTACCTTAATATTGGATATTTTTGGGCGGGTTGAAAGTACCGAAAGCACTACCGAAATAACACTAAAAATGGTTAAAACAAAAGTTGGGGTAACCAAGTACATATTGGTCGGGCTGTCCAATTTAGGGATTAAATTGGCCAAGGCCACCGAAATAATTATGGCATTTACCGAAAGCAGGATATTGGCCTTGGTGTCGGCAATGGCACTTAGCTCGATATGGTTTTTTAGCTGGACCCGGAAGAGGGTTTCCACACCGCGGCCGTACCTATTGGAAAATTTTTCCTTTTTCTCTTTTTTTGCCGATTTGTTTATTTTTTGCTGTATTTTAAATTGATTGATTTCCTTTTTTGGCTGCCAGTTTTTTAAGGCATATTGGGTATGGAACTTATGCGTGCCCAAAAATTCGCTGTTGAGCAGCAACCAGTCGGTTTCGGAAATGTTCTTGTCGGTTTTTAGGTTGATTTCGGTTCGAAGGTTTTCCGAAATATCGAAAAAATCGTTGGAAGCTAAATGGGCGCAATCGGCATCCTTCATTATTTTTTCTAAATCGGTTTTGGGCTCGGCTTCTTTTTTTGTAGCAAGAATAAGCTGCTTTACGGTTTCTGTTTCAGTTGGGGGCAATCCTTTTTCTGTTAAGTATTCAACCGCAATTTTTGCGCTTTCTGCTTCGTGGTTTTCTTCCGTATTAACATAACCAATATCGTGAAACCAAGCGGCTAATTGTAAAAGGGCGGTTTCTTGCTCGCTACGTTGTTCGTGCTGTGCCAACTCCACCGCCATTTGTACCACCCTGCGGGTGTGGATAATATTATGGTAATAGTTGTCGGGGGAAAGTTCCGTGTTAAGTATGTTGGAAATGTGTAGTTCCGCCTGTTGTATAAGTTCGTTTTGTTGCATGTTACAAAGTTACGGATTAGAACCGTATGCAAAACGCAAAGCTTAAATATTGGTGTGTTAATTTTTTAACGGAATTGTAATGCCAAAAGCAAAGGCGCCGGCATATTGTTCGACTGTTGGTTGGATGTAATAAGTTATGCCCAAATCGACACCGTAGTTTTTGCCCAATTCCAATCCAAAGGAAAGGGGTATATGGTAAATAATACCGCTTTTTTTTATGCCGGTAAAGAAAGTCGAGGTTTCAAAACTACCAATAGAAGCGCCTATTCCGGCCTCTATATAAGGGGCAACATAAGGAATGGGGGCTTTTACCCTTGCTTTTCCGCCCATTAAAAAGGCTTTGGTTTCGGCCTTTTCGTCGGTGGGGTTGTCGTTAATGTCCTTTCCGTTGGAGTTGGTTAAAATTAGCCCGGCGTAAGGTCTTAGGCTTAGCCAAGAGTAGGCTTTCATTATAAGTTCGCCTTGTACAAAAAAGCCATTGTCTACTATTTCGTCATCGCTGTAGTACGGTGCGCTTAACCCAAGCCCAATTTGTGCATTAACGGCTTTTTCTTTAATAAACTGTGCTTCGATTATATTTGAAGTTAGGATGGCAATGGTTAGGATTAGTATTTTTTTCATGGCTAATTGTGCTTTAAGGTTGTTGTAGATATTAGTGGTTATTTTTTTCGCCCGACAAACCTGGTAACCGAGCCTATTCCGTTGTGGTAAAGGCCTTCGTTTAGTTCGATTTCCTTTTCTTCTAATTCCAAAATGTTATAATCCTTAAAATCGGCTTTTAGTTCGTCGGTTGAAAATAAGGACTCTAAATCCAACGGTCCGCCAATTTTTGGATTTTTATTTCGGTATTTAAGATGGTTTTTCCCAAAGGCCTCGAATATTACAATGCCGCCTTTTTTTAGTTTTTGGTTTAATAGTTTGTGGTATGCCGATTTAATGTTGGGCGGAAAATGGGCATAAATAAGCGCAATGGCATCAAACGTTTCGTTTCTAAAATCCAAATCGGGTAATTGCCCGACTTGATAGTTTATGGAAACATTGTTTTGGTCCGCAAGTTTAAGTGCCTTGTTTTTGCCTTCTACGCTTATATCGAAAGCATGAACGTTCCAGCTCGTTTTTGCGGCATAAACAGCGTTTCGCCCTTCGCCCTCGGCCCCAAAAAGGATTTTTCCGGGTTTTAGTCTTTGGAGTTGTTCTTTTAAAAATTTATTGGGTTGGGTGCCGTAAGCAAATTCGTTTTCTTTGTACCTGCTGTTCCACATGTTTAACCAAGTGTTTTCCATTTTTTACCTTACAATTTTAACATTCATTTCCTCAACCTTTTTATCCGAAAGGGCTGTAGGGGCACCAAAAAGCAAGTCGTCGCTGGTACCGGTTTTTGGGAAGGCCATAACCTCCCGAATTGATGCCTTTTTCTCCAAAATCATCATAAGCCTATCCACGCCCCAGGCAATACCGCCGTGCGGCGGCGCACCGTAATGAAAGGCTTTGTGCATGGTGCCAACGCTTTTTAGCATATCTTCCTTGTTGTAGCCCATGTTTCGGTATGTGGCTTCCAGGATTTCGGGCTTGTGCGCCCGTACCGAGCCGCCGCCAATTTCGTAGCCGTTTAGTATTAAATCGTACTGTTGGGCTATAATACTGCCAATTTCGGTTTCTTTTCCGTTTATGTGCTTTTCAATATCGGCAACGGCGGGCATCGAAAAGGGGTTGTGGGTAAAGGTCCAGCGGCCTTCGTCGGTTTTTTCGAACATGGGAAAATCTACCACCCATGCCGGGCGCAGTTCCTTGGGGTTGATAAGATGGAGCATCTTGCCCAATTCTTGGCGTACGGCATCCAAGGCCTTATTGGCCGTGGCATAATCGGCGGCCGAGAAAAACACGATATCGCCCACTTGCGCTTGGGTGGCTTTTATAATGCCCTCGGCAATGGCCTCGCCCAAAAATTTAATAATGGGCGATTGCAAATCGGTTTCGTTTACTATAATATAAGCCAATCCGCCCAAACCATGCTGTTGTGCAATGGCGGTTAGTTTTTCAATTTGCCCTTTCGATAAGCGTTTTTTGCCCTGTTCCTGCGCCGAAACCTTAATACATTTTACAATACCGCCTTCTTCAATGGGTTTGCTAAATACTTGAAAAGTGGTATCCTTTACAATATGGGTAATATCTTGGTGCTGAAGCCCAAAGCGCAAATCGGGGCGGTCGCAGCCATATTTGTCCATAGCGTCTTGGTAGGTAATAACCTCGAACGGGCGCAAAATCCACTTGTTGCCGTATATTTTGGTAACCACTTCGTTAAACATTTTGGTGTTTAAATCCATGATTTGCTGCATGCTGGCATAAGCCATTTCAATATCCAACTGCGTAAATTCGGGTTGGCGGTCGCCACGGGAATCCTCGTCCCTAAAGCAGCGGGCTATTTGAAAATATTTTTCGTAACCGCTAACCATAAGCATTTGCTTAAACTGTTGCGGGGCTTGCGGCAAGGTATAAAAATAACCGGCTTGCTTGCGTGATGGTACGATAAATTCACGGGCGCCCTCGTCGGTTCCGGCACTTAAAATCGGGGTTTCAATTTCAAGGAAATGCTCGTGGTCCAAAATATCCCGAAGCAATTTAATAACCTTGTGGCGGTTTACAATTACACGGCGCACATCGTCGTTTCGGTGGTCCAAAAATTTGTATTGAAAACGGATGTTCTCGTTGGTTTTAGTGGCACGTTTTATTTCGAAGGGAAGCGTTCGCGATAGGTTTAAAATATCTAACGTTTTGGCCTCCAGTTCAATTTTTCCGGTACGTAGGGCGGGATTGTAATCGTCTTCCTTGCGTTTAACAATAAGGCCGGAAACGGTAATTACCGATTCGGGTTTTAGCCTAATAAGCTCGTCCAAGTTCGGGAACGATTCCCGGCTTAAACGCACTTGGAATATTTCGGCGCTGGAATCGCGCAGGTCGATAAACATCAGTTCGCCATGGTCGCGTACACTGGCTACCCACCCGGCAAGTGTTACGCTTTCGGCAATATGGGCATCGGTAATTTCGGTGGCCAAATGCGTGCGGTAATCTTCCTTTATAACAATAGGAATTTGTGGCAGGGCTTCTTCCTCTTTCTGTTTTGCGGTATGGGTTTTGGGTTTTGAATGGTCTTCGGAAATAGAAGGGATTTCACCTTTAACCGTTGTTGGCGTTTCACCTTGAAGCGCTTTTAAAATACCTTCGCGCACAACCTTTCCCGATGCGCCCTTGCCGATAACGGCAATAACCTTGCCTACTAAAATCCCGGCTTTGCCTTGGTTTCCAGCTTTAATATCGTTGGCAATAGTGGTGTTTTCCGAAATAACTTGGGCAATAACATCCTGTATTTTGGCTTCGGAAATGCTGTTGTCCTCAAAATAGGTTTTGTAGTCGAAATCGGGATTTTCCAACAGCGAAGCAATGGCGTTTTGAAAGAGTACGGGCGTTACGGTTTCATTTTTAAACAGACTGAAAATTTCAATAAAATCCGAAATATTCTTAATGTTGGCATAGGCTTCGGGCTTTACGCTGTTGGTTAGCGTTTTGGCCACGAAAAGCGGGGCGTTAAGGGCTTTGTTAAGATTTACAAAGGTTTGCGAACGTAGGGCGTCGGCGGTAAAAAACTTGGCGTCTTGCGGCAGTACGCCGCCTTGTATTAAAATGGACTCTACGGCGTAGGGCAATGTACTGGTATCTACCGCAATGCGTTCTACGGCATTTTTTATGTTTACAAAAGGTAGGTCGGGCTCGGAAATAAAGCGGTAATCGGCCTCGAATTCCTTTTTCCGCATGGTTTTGGTTTGTTTTAAATCGGCATCCCAAAGTACGGTGGTTTGGTCGGGCCTAAATTCTTTATGTTCTAAGAAATAGTTGAGTTGTTTTTCAATTTCTTCCTTTAGGGCATCGACCATAAACTTAAACGAGTTTAGGTTTTTTATTTCGGTGCGTGGGTTTAAGCTGTAACTGCGTTTTTTGCGCAACGATACCGAAACATCGGATTTAAACTCGCCTTTTTCAAGGTTGGCTTCGCTTATTTTTAAATTTTGAACAATACGCTGCAAGTATTGGGCGTAAATGGAAGCGTCCTCGATATGGCGAATGCAAGGCGTGGTAACCACTTCGATTAACGGTACGCCGGCTTTGTTGAAATCGACCAGCGACACCTGTTTTTCGTGCATTAGCTTGGCTGCATCCTCCTCGATATGTACTTGCGATAAATTAACGGTAAACTGCGAGCCATCGTTGCGGTAGCAAGATACTTGCCCGTCGGGGATAATAGGGTTATGGAATTGCGTTATTTGTATGTTTTTCGGGTTGTCGGGGTATTCGTAATGCTTTCGGTCCCATGAAATTGTTTCATTGTTAAAACTTGAATCTACCGCCTTGCCAAAATAAATGGCCTTGGTTATGGCCGCTTTGTTTATGGCGGGCAAAACGCCCATTTGGCCCGTACATACGGGGCAAATATTTTGGTTGGGTGTTTCGGTTTCCTCGTTAGGACAGGAACAGAACAGTTTTGTTTTTGTGTTTAGGCGAATGTGGGTTTCCAGCCCAATAACCAATTCTAAATCGTGGGCCTTTAAGGCGGCGTCTATTTGTTCTATTTCCATTATATTGTGTCGTTTAAGAAGTTGGCAAACTTCAGTACTAGTTCGTCGTTATGTTTAGCTGCCGTAATTTGCAGGCCTGTTTGTGTACCTTGCGGGACGGTTAAGGTGGGCAGTTGCCCCAGGCTGAACCCAACTGTGTAGGCATCGCTTAAATACATGGCGTGCGGGTCCTTTAAACTGCTGCCTATTTTGGGCGGCGTATTGGGCGTAACGGGCGATAGGATAATGTCTACGACCTCGAAATCTTTTTCAAAATTAGCCGAAATGACATCGCGCAGCGTTAGGCTTTTTAGGTAAATTTCATCTGAAAAGCCTTGCGAAAGTACTTGGTTGCCCCCAACGATGCGGCGTTTGGTTTCTTCCGAAAAATTTTCGGAACGCGTTACCATATACGATTTTTTTAAATGTTTGTCCTCAATACGGTTGCCGTAGTTCGAGCCGTCCAATCGGGATAGGTTGGAGGCGGTTTCGGCCATGGCCAAGGTGTAATAGGTGGATACCAAAATATCGGCATCGAAAAAATCGAGTGCCTTCACCTTAATACCTTTTGCTTTTATCTTTTCTATAACCGATAAAAAATCGGCTTTTATTTGGGGCGAAATGGCTTCGTTTTTAATAAAATTTTTAAAATACCCAACCGTTTTTATGGTTTCGGCGTTTGAAATATTTTCAGGAGAAATGGTTTCCGAAGCATAAGAGGTTTGGTCCTTAACGTCCTTACCGCTCATGGCGTTTAGCACAATGCGAATGTCCTCGATGCTCTTGGCAATGGGGCCAACGCAATCGGTAGACGAGGCGTAGGCCATTAAGCCATAGCGCGAAATACGCCCATACGAGGGTTTAAGCCCGTAAACGTGGTTGTAGCCCGCAGGTTGGCGTATGGAGCCGCCCGTGTCGCCACCAATGGAAAAAACGGTATAATCCTTGGCCACGTTAACCGCCGAACCGCCACTGGAGCCGCCACCGACCAAATCGGGGTGAACGGCATTTTTTACGGCGCCAAAAATGGTGTTTTCGCTGGAGGAGCCATGCCCGAAACTATCGCAATTTTCCTTTACAATGGGTATGGCTCCGGCATCCAACAATTTTTGTATGGCCGTAGCCGTATAAGCCGATTTGTAGTTTTTTAGCAGGTTCGAGCTGGCCGTGGTGGTAGTGCCCTGTACCATGTACACGTCCTTGATACCAAAAGGGATACCTTCCAATAGGCCAATGCTTTCGCCTTTGGCTATTTTGGCATCGACCTTTGCGGCCAGTTCCAATGCTTTGGTTTCCAATAACGCATTAACGGTATTGTTGGTGTTGGCTTTTAAAAGTTCTAATTTTTCTTTCACCAAAGCTGTACAGGATATTTTTTTATCCAATAATTGTTGGTGGATGTATTTTATTTGCGACTCCATAACTTATTCTTCAATTACTTTGGAAACCACGAGATAACCGTTTTTTTGTTTTGGGAAGTTTTCAATTATAATTTGTTTTTCCAGCGGTGTGCTTTCAATTACCACATCGTCCCTTAAATCGTCTATCGATACACCATTATTGCTGTTGGTGTTAAGCGCATTGGTGTTGGCGGCCTGTGCGTTTTTAATAACGTCGAACAGTTTGTTTACGGCCTCGCTGGGCTGTGCGCCTTTAATGCTGGACAGGATATCGACGGTCATAATTTTACTCATGGTGCTTTGTTTTTAGGTTAAAAAAAAGCCTTCCGCATTTACGGAAGGCCTTATTTATATATGTTTAAACAATAACCTCCCGAACCCTAAAAATTAGGATTATTGAAATTATTATTGTTGTTATTAATGCTCATGTTCTGTTTAATCGAACGCCAAATATATGTAGAAATAATCTACAATGCACTATTTTTTTTGTTTAGTTGGGGTTTATTGTTGAATTGATAAAAAAGACACCGTTGGCTTGTTGCTTCTTTAAAGTAAGCGGGGTGCTGCGCGCAAATTTTTATTTTACGGTGTATTTGATTATTCTTCCAACAATGGGTTGTAAACTGTGCCAATAAATAACAAGGTGTTTGTGGTGCGTTCCCGAATAGCGAAAATAAAAGGTTTGTCGAAATAAACAAATGTAGGCTCTGCCGATGTGGTTTCTATACCAATGGTTGTAACGGCAGCAGCTTCGGTGCCTTCTTCGTTTACATCGATATAGGCGTTCTGTTTTACAAACGAAACAAAGGTGTGAATATCGCTTAGACGGGATAGGTTAGCATGGCTTCCGCTAAAAGCATCTACCATTCCAAGTGTTTCAAGTGTTTCGTTTAATTTAATTTCATATTTAAACTTAAATTTTGGGAGTTGTATGGTGTGGCTCGTTTTACTTGTTTGAAGGTCTAAACCTATTGTAATATCGGTGTACAAATCGCTATTGAATTCGGCTATAAATTCAGGAAGTGCTTGGGTGGGCATAATTAAGTCCATAACGAAATTGTTTCGGCCGTAGCTTAGTTCGCAAGCCGTGAAATTAGCACCATCATACCGTTTTATTGGAATTTCGCCGCTCATGGTGGGGACATTAATTTTGCTCCCGTCGTTAAGTGTGAATTTTAAGTTTTTTGTGTTGTCCTTGTCGAATTTTTGGCTCCAATCACCTTTAAAATAAACAGCATTTAAAAGGAACATAACCGCATTAGGTGAAATTTGACCTAATACTTTTTCTATTTTTCCGTTGGTATTTTTCGAAGCCCAACCGTTAATTTTACTTAGGGCTTTAGTGGTGTCGCCAAAATCGAGGCCTTCTATTTCTGCTTGGTAAGCCGTTTCAATATCGCTCTTGTACAAATCCTTTACAGGAAATGTATTGCCGTAAAACATGGCATTTGCCAAATTTAGCGCTACTTGCTTGTCGGCAGAAAGCAGTTGCCCGGTTAATGTTTCGTACAGGGTGTTGATTTCCGTTAAAGTTAATCCCTCGTAACCAAGCATATTTCTAATTTGGTTATAAGTTTCGCCGTCGGCACCGTTTAAAAGCATGCTCAAGGCAATATTGGCACTTAACGGCGACAGCATGATGTTTCCGTGTTCTTTATCGGCAACGTTGGAAAAAAGCGATATGCCAAAGTTGTTATTGCTGTTTAAAACTTTGGCAGCATGCGAAGGAAGCGTAATTTGTTTGGCTTCCTTTGTGTTGTTAATATCGTTTTTTTGGCAGCCTATTAATGTTGCTGCCATAAAAAAGAGTAGTGCAAAGCGTATATTCTTCATAAATTTAAAGCTGTGTGGATATGTTTTTTAAAAGATGTACTTTATTTCTATGGTTGCGTATGTTTTTACTTTTTTTCTTCTTAAAGACGAAAAATACTATTTTTTTTGAATTTATCCCAACCCAAAACAAACGATTACAGCTATTTTTATAAAATCCAAGTTTTAAAAAGAAAACAAAAACACCAAAATCTATTTTAAGCCCCTTTTTAAGCGATTTAAGCCGTTTTTATGTAATTAACAATTGTTGATAATTATGGGCTTCATTCGGTAAAATGCTTTTCGATGCGCTAAAAATTTCGTATATTTGTTCGTATTCAAAAGGATGCTAAAACAGCATCTTTTTTTTGTGGATAAACTAAAACTAAAATAACAGAAAACAGAATATGAGCGAAGAAAACAAAAAAGGCTATTCGGCCGACAGTATTCAGGCGTTAGAAGGTATGGAACACGTGCGTATGCGCCCGTCCATGTATATTGGCGATGTAGGCACGCGCGGTTTGCACCACTTGGTTTACGAGGTGGTGGACAACTCCATAGACGAAGCCCTGGCCGGATATTGCAACAATATAACCGTAATTATTAACGAGGACAACTCGATAACTACCGAGGACGATGGTCGCGGTATCCCTGTGGATTTGCATAAAAAAGAAGGCGTATCGGCCCTTGAGGTGGTTATGACCAAAATTGGCGCCGGTGGTAAGTTCGACAAGGATTCGTACAAAGTATCGGGCGGTCTCCACGGGGTGGGGGTAAGTTGTGTTAACGCACTTTCCGAGCACCTTACCGCTACCGTTTACCGCGACGGCAAAATATGGCAACAGGAATACGAAAGGGGCAAAACCCTGTATCCCGTTAAACAAACGGGCGAAACCGATAAACGGGGTACTACCGTAACTTTTAAGCCGGACCCAACCATTTTCCAGCAAACGGTAGAGTATAGTTACGACACTTTGGCAAGCCGAATGCGCGAGCTGGCGTATTTAAATAAAGGTATTACCATACACCTTATAGATAAGCGGGCTAAAAAAGAAGATGGTTCTTTCGAAGGTGAAACATTTCATTCCGAAGAAGGCCTAAAGGAATTTATCCAATATCTCGATGCCACGCGCGAGCCTTTAATGCAAAACGTTATTTCGTTCGAGGGCGATAAAAACGGCGTACCCGTAGAGGTGGCCATGGTGTACAATACCTCGTATGCCGAAAACCTGCACTCGTACGTAAACAATATTAACACCCACGAGGGCGGAACGCATTTATCGGGATTTAGGCGAGGATTAACCATGACCCTTAAAAAATATGCCGACGAATCGGGTATGCTGGATAAGTTGAAGTTCGATATTGCGGGCGACGATTTCCGTGAGGGCCTAACCGCCATCGTGTCGGTAAAAGTGGCCGAACCGCAGTTCGAGGGGCAAACCAAAACCAAACTGGGCAATAGGGAAGTGTCGGCCTCGGTAAGCCAAGCCGTTTCCGAAATGCTAACCGATTATTTGGAAGAACACCCCGACGATGCTAAAACCATTGTGCAAAAAGTGATTTTGGCGGCGCAAGCACGCCATGCCGCACAAAAAGCACGCGAAATGGTACAGCGCAAAACCCCGATGAGCATTGGTGGATTGCCCGGGAAATTAAGCGACTGCTCCGAGCAAGACCCCGAAAAATGCGAAGTGTTCCTGGTCGAGGGCGACTCGGCGGGCGGTACCGCCAAACAAGGCCGCGACAGGGCGTTTCAAGCTATTTTGCCGTTGCGAGGTAAAATCTTGAACGTTGAAAAAGCCATGACCCATAAGGTGTTCGAAAACGAGGAAATAAAAAACATCTTTACCGCTTTGGGCGTTACCATTGGTACCGAAGACGACAGCAAGGCCCTAAACCTTTCGAAATTGCGTTACCATAAAATTGTAATTATGTGTGATGCCGATATCGATGGTAGTCACATTGCTACCTTAATATTAACCTTTTTCTTTAGGTATATGCGCGAGCTAATCGAGGCCGGACACGTTTACATTGCCACGCCACCATTGTATTTGGTTAAAAAAGGCAATAAAAAAGCCTACGCATGGAACGATAAGGAACGCGACGGTATTGCCGAGGAATATGGCGGAAGCGTAAACATACAGCGTTATAAAGGTTTGGGTGAAATGAACGCCGAACAACTTTGGGACACCACCATGAACCCCGAGTTCAGGACCTTGCGCCAAGTAAACATCGACAACGGTACCGAAGCCGATAGGATTTTCTCTATGCTTATGGGCGACGAAGTGCCGCCACGTCGGGAGTTTATCGAAAAAAATGCCATTTACGCCAATATTGATGCGTAAATAGGTTTTGGAATTATAATAAAGAGGCTATCTGAAAAATAACAATCTTTTAGATAGCCTTTTTGGTTTTAAAAGCAAGGCTATTTATGCCTTTATTGTAAAATGAAAGTTTTTTCGCTTATATATATTTTTTTAAACGTATTCCAAATATCGTTTCTGTTTGCCCAAAACGACACCCAAATATTTAAGGCCTTTGGGGTAAATCCATCTGTTCCCAACGATTCCCTGTTCAAAAATATAGCAAACGCCAAAAACCTAACCGAAAGGGTTAGTGCTACAAACCAATTAATACAATTTCACGAGGTGCGGGGCAATCTGGATTCTGTTGTGTTTTATGGTAATAGGCTTTATGTTGAAATTTCAGAAACCAATTCAATCAATAAAGAAAATTATTTGGCCAAGGCAGCCCTTGCAACGGCTAACGGAAAATATACCAAGGGCTTGTACGACGAGGCCTTAAAGTGGTACTTAAAGGGCATTGCGCATTCCAAGGCAAGCCAGGACAAGGCATTGCTGTTGGAAAACCAATTGGGTCTGGGCAGCGTTAAGGTTGTTCGGGGTAATGCGGATGAGGGCATTGCCATAGTTAAAGCCTGTGCCGAAAAAGCAACAAACCCCGAACAGAAACACGATGCCTACAAGCAATTGGGCAATATTATGTTCAATACGGGCAATTTTAAGGAATCCCGCACGTATTACAAAAAAGCAAATGTGTTTTATGGTGAAAACGGGTTTTTAAAGAAGAAATTGGAAACCAATTTGTTCTTGGCCCGGTTGTTGGAAGTTGAAGGCAAAACGGACGATGCCCTCAGTACATACTTTCAGGTTTTTGACCAGGCTTTAATCAATAATTTTTTTGTTCTGTACGCCAAAGCGGGCAATGATATAGGAGCACTCTATTTAAAACAGGGCGATTTTGATAATGCCCAAAAAATACTGTCGACCGTATACATTAACGCCGTTCAATGGGGGAATATCGAAATTGAAAAACAAGCCATTTTTAGTCTGCAAAAGGCGCATGCCCAAACAGGCGATTTTAAAAATGCCTATGCCCTAATGACCCAATTTGTTAGGGTTAACAACGATATTTTAAACAACCAAAACAAACAACAGGTAAACGAGCTGGAGGTGCAATACAAAACCCTGCAACAGCAACAGGAAATAAGTAGGCAAAAAACCATAAAAATAAGTTTGCTTGTTGGGTTTATAATAATACTCATTCCCGTTTTGGGTGTGTTGTATATGTACTACCAAAAGCTGCAAACCCAAAGCAGGCTAAACAAAATACAAGAAGAAATTAATGCCCAAAAAATAGCAGCATTGCTTAGGGGGCAAGAATTAAAATTGGTAAAAGCATCGTTGGAGGGTCAGGAGCAAGAGCGCAAGCGCATATCCAAGGAACTTCACGACGGTATTGGGGGTAACTTGGCCACTATAAAATTACAGTTGTCCAACCAAGAGGCGGTTTCAAGCCAAGTTATACAGCAGGTGGACGATACCTATAACCAAGTTAGGGAATTGTCGCACGACCTAATGCCAAAACGGTTTCAAAATACCGCATTCACTTTCCTGTTGCTTGATTATGTCGATAATATCAGGAATCATTCAGAAGAAAAAATAAACCTACAAATACATTCCGAAAGCGCCATCAATGCTCTCCCCGAAACCTTAAAAGCCGAGCTATTTAAAATTGTACAAGAGTTGTTAACCAATACATTAAAGCACGCCAAGGCTTCGCAAATCGATATTCAGCTTTCAATATTTGATAACGATTTAAAACTCCTTTTTGAGGACGATGGGGTAGGCTTCAACAAAGCACAAGTTAAATACGGATTGGGGTTGAGTAGTATTTCCGATAGGCTAAAAATCCTAAAAGGCCGTATCTTTATAGACGCTTTTCCCGGTAGGGGAACGGTAGTAGATGTTGATGTACCAATAAAAAATGAAGAATAAATGATTTATAACCTTATTTTGGCCGATGACCACAAAATGTTTTTGGACGGATTGTTGAGCATTTTTAAAGCCGAAGACCATTGTCAAATCCTGTTAACCGCCAATAACGGCAGCCAAGTTGTTAAATTTTTGAATAATAACCCGGAAAGCAATGTGCATTTGGTTATTAGCGATATATCGATGCCCGATGTCGATGGGCTTCAGCTAAACCATTACATAAAACAGGAACACTCAAAAACAAAGGTTTTAATCGTGAGCATGCACACCAATGCCAACATGATTGAGACCTTAATAAAAAATGATGTGGATGGATATGTTTCCAAAAATGCCCCCAAAGCCGAACTTTTAAATGCCGTAACCACTATTTTAAATGGTGAAAAATATTTTTCGCAAGCCATAAAGCAAGCCTATACCGAAAGTGTTTTTAGTAATAAAAAAACCGCCCAAATTGAGCTTACCACAAGGGAAAAAGAAGTGTTAAAACTTATTGCCGAAGAACTTACTACCCAAGAAATAGCCGATGCCCTTTTTTTAAGCAAGCACACCATAGAAAGCTACCGCAAAAATTTAATTTCGAAATTGAACGTAAAAAACTTAGCGGGCTTAACTAAATACGCTATAAAACTGGGTTTGGTGGAGTAGCCTTGCGCACCCAAAAACCAACCCCCTGAAAACAGGGGTGTCAATTTCGCTATTTGTAGGCTATTAAAAAGCGGCCGCGTATTGCAATTTTGTACCGTAACATTTTAGCAATAATTTTAAAACCTTTTTATCATGATTTACGGAATTTCATTAGTATTTTTAAGTATTTTGGCAGTACCATCGCTAATTTTATCAAAAAAACCAAACGCTAAGGAGCTATTGGAAAAAATAGAGCCTTACCAAGGCTGGATAGGCCTTGTGTTTTGCATTTGGGGTATTTGGGGTATTATTTCGGCTATTTTAAATCTGGGCTGGTTAACAACGGCGCCCATTTGGTGGGTTACGCTTTTGGCGGGTAGCATTGTAGAGGCCGGATTGGGCTTTATGTTGGGCTATGGCACGATAAGCAAACTGTTTTTGTCCAACAGCGAAAACGCTAAGGCTAAAGCCGAGGAAATAAGGGAGAAAATAGCCCCAAAACAAGGCAAATTGGGAATTTTGGGTATTATTGTAGGCGTATGGATGATTGTGGCATCATTACTATTTACAATTGTTTAAACGAAAAGAAACAAAACAAAACAAACAAATAAATATTAACAGATGAAAAAGAACATTTTATTTATAACCTTAGTATTGGTAGGGATAATAAGCAATGCCCAAAAATTAGATTTAGAAGGCTCGTTTATCGAGGTAAGGGCCGAAGTGCCCATAGAGGCCGAGGCCATATCGCACAGTTTGTCCATAACCCTAAACCAAGCCGAAAATTACAATAATTATAGCGATTTAAGGTACCGGACATTTAAGGAACAGGAAGATTATTTGTTTAAATTTTTGGATAGCATTGGCGTAAAAACGGCGAATGTAGAAGAAGATAAAACCTATTTGCCCTCAAGCTATTACAAAAAATCGAAACGCTATAATATTTTAAACGTTACGCCCGACCAAATTTTAAGCCTTAACGAAATAAATAAAAACGAAACCTATGTCGATAACCGAAAAACCAAGTACCGCATGGTAGATTCGGAAGAGGCCTTGATAGACAAAGCCATGGCTATGGCACGAAAAAAAGCCGAAATCGTGGCAAAAGCGGTCAATAAAAAACTATTGGACGTAAAATATGTAATATGCTCCAGTACGGTTGAAACCGATTTCGAATCCACTTACGGTGTCGATTATTACAGCCGAAAATATTACGTGCAGGTAAGTTTTAATATTTCCGATTAGAGCTCAAATAACAAAAAAGAACAATTAATTTTAAAAGCCCGTTTAAAGTTTTTTTTGAATATCCGTATTTATGCCTAAAATAAGTATTTTTTTGTCATCCTATGCAAATATAGGATGACAGAATCCAATAAATCTAAAGAATTAGGTATGAATACGGATATTCATTAAGTTTTTTAATAGCAAATAAGCCTTAACAGGTTTAATAAACATAACTAAAACATGAAAAAAATAAAACGTATTACAGTTGCCTTTTTGGTTATTTTATTAGTGGCTTGCCAGGGCAATACCCCTAATCAGGTAATCGACAGGGCGGTGCTAAACGCTAATTTGCTCTATGTAAATTATGGCAAAACCTATTTCGAACAGCTTGAAAACTTAAAGCGTTTCGACCAATTAAAGTATTACGAAAACAACCAAACGCACCCGGCAACGTACACCCAATACCTTGAAAAAGTAACCATTCCCGATATACAGGGTAAAATTGATAAAGTAAAAAAACTTTCGGTAAACAACGATAACAAAAAGCTAATTGAAGCCTCGCTACACTTGTTTGAATCCTGTATGGATTATTATAAGAACGATTATCCCGAAATAACCAAACTGTACGACCAAGAGCAACCAAAAGCGGTTATTGAAACCGCAATTTCGAGTTTTGAGGAGGCAACACTGGACGAATTTTACCAATTAAACGATGCCCTAAACCAAGAAGCAAAACCGTATGCCGAAAAACATGGTGTCGATTTGATTATAAATTAATCAGAGTTCGGTGAAAAAAATCAAAATATAAAGAAGCTGTCTGTTTTAGGCAGCTTTTTTTTTGAGTCCAGCTTAATTTTTTAGCTAATGATAAAAAGTCAAGACGAGTGCTTTATTAAAAGTATTTTAATTCGTACTTTAGCATGATTAAAATCATAAAACGTTTTGTGCTTGTTTGGTAATTTCGCCCCAGAAAACGTATAAAACCAAGATTTCACTAAAAAATTCAATAAATAAATTAAAAACATTAAAACATGAAAGTAACAGTAGTAGGAGCAGGAGCAGTAGGTGCCAGTTGTGCCGAGTATATTGCCATTAAAAATTTTGCTTCGGAAGTTGTATTGTTGGACATCAAGGAAGGCTATGCCGAGGGTAAGGCCATGGACCTTATGCAAACCGCATCGTTAAACGGTTTCGATACCAAAATTACGGGCGTAACCAACGATTATGGCAAAACGGCCAATAGCGACATTTGCGTTATTACCTCCGGTATTCCGCGCAAACCGGGCATGACTCGCGAGGAGCTTATCGGTATTAATGCCGGAATAGTAAAAACGGTTTCTTCTAATTTAATCCAACATTCCCCAAATACTATTATTATAGTAGTAAGCAACCCAATGGATACCATGACCTATTTGGTGCACAAATCCACCGGATTGCCAAAAAATAAAATTATAGGTATGGGCGGCGCATTGGATTCTGCCCGTTTTAAATACCGATTGGCCGAAGCATTGGGCGCGCCCATAAGCGATGTCGACGGTATGGTAGTTGGCGGGCATAGCGATACCGGAATGGTGCCCTTAACCTCGCACGCCACAAGAAACAGCGTAAAAGTAACCGAATTTTTAAGCGCCGAGCGTTTACAGCAAGTAGCTGAAGACACCAAAGTAGGCGGCGCCACGCTTACAAAATTATTGGGCACATCGGCTTGGTACGCACCGGGAGCAGCCGTTAGCGCATTGGCTCAGGCCATTGCCTGCGACCAGAAAAAAATGTTCCCTTGCTCTACGTTGTTGGAAGGCGAATACGGCCTAAGCGATATTTGTATAGGCGTACCGGTAATCCTTGGTAAAAACGGTATTGAAAAAATAGTAAATATACCGTTAAGCGATGCCGAAAAAGCACACATGGTATCAAGTGCCGAAGGCGTTAGGAACACCAATAATTTATTGGACGTTTAAGATTATAAAAATTAAATAGATATTTATAAGAAAGACTGTAGAAATACAGTCTTTTTTTTATATTTGGCGCATGAAAGCAAAATGGTACTTTGGTGCATTAATAATAGCCCTTTCCGTATTGGGAATATCGTCGCGCAATGCGGCAAGCCCCAATCAGGAAATGGTACTAAACTTTGCGGACAAAAACATAACGTCCAACGAAGCCCAAAGTGCTATAACGCTAATTAAAAATCAACTTTTAAGCCTTGGCGCAACAGGAATTGAAGTAAACGAATTAAAATCGGGAAAACTCCATATAAGCTATTATTGCAACACCCGGGCCAAAACGGTTAAGGATTTTATTTTAAGCCATACCGATTTAAGTATAGGTTGCGTTCAGCAAAAAGTACCAAAAACACCCAAAAGTAAAGGTGAAAAGGATTTTAAACTGGATGTTTTTGAAATTCATAAAAAAGCGGGGCCAGAATCGGGCTTTGACGGTAAAAGTATTCTAATTACAAAACAGGATTTTGATAGGTTTAATAAACCCTATACCTATTCTTTTTGTAAGAATTTTTTAGCGTTTAATGATTTTGCTCCAAAAACCGAAACCTTCAAACGTTTTAAGTACATTGCAATTTCATTGGAAAACACCCTGCAAAACATTCAAAACGTTAGGGCGGGGCCGGAGTGCTAATTTCCATCTTTCAAAAAACGTCAAAAAAAACAATCAATTTAAATTCATAATCAACTTGTCCGATAAAATTTCGGGCATTAATACTTTAAACATGCAAAACAAAGGATTAGTAAAATTATTTGCTATACTATTTGGTTTGGTAAGCATTTACCAGCTCTCGTTCACCTTTAAATCCAACCAAATAGAAAACAAGGCCGAGGAAATGGCCATAACCAAAATACCAACTACCGAGGACGATTACCGTGCCAAGCGTAGTTTTGAGCAGGATGCTTATTTGGAATCCATAGCCAACGATACCGTTTTTAATATCGGTATTGCCAAATACACCTACAACGAGGTTAAGGCAAAGGCCATGAACCTGGGGCTGGACCTAAAAGGCGGTATTAACGTTATACTGCAAATATCGGTAAAAGATATATTAAAAGGCTTGGCCAACCATACCAAAAACCCCGTATTCAACAAGGCTTTGGACGATGCCTCGGAAATACAAAAAAATAGCCAAAACACGTTTGTTGAAGACTTTTTTATAGCCTTCGATAAAATAAAAGGCGACACCAAATTGGCCTCACCCGATATTTTTTACACCAAAGCATTGGATGGCGAAATTACGGGCAACATGACCGACGACCAAGTAAAAAATATTATAGAAACCAAAATAGACGAATCCATTGTATCAGCTTTCGAAGTGTTGCGCAAGCGTATCGACGAGTTTGGGGTAACCTCGCCAAACATTCAGCGTTTGGGGACTTCCGGCCGTATTTTGGTGGAATTGCCTGGTGTTAAGGATGTCGAGCGTGCTACTTCGTTATTACAAAGTACGGCCCAATTGGAGTTTTGGGACGCTTACCGTGGCGAACAATTTTCGGGCTTTTTGGCACAGGCCAACGAAGTACTAAAAGATGTTGTAACACCAAAAACCGAAACTCCCGAAGTAGAACCACAAGATGAAGAAAATGCCCAGGACTCGGCCATAGACGACCTTTTGGGCGATGCCACAACCGACTCTACCCAAGTGGCAACGGTAAACCCCATTTTCGACTTGGTTAAAGGTTTGGGCTTTCAAGGTGGGCCCGTAGTAGCGCAATTTAGTATTGCCGACAAGGAAACCGTACTTAATTATTTAAATATGCCGCAAGTGCGTGCTTTGCTTCCTGCCGAAATGCGTTACGTAAAATTTGCGTTTAGCAAGCCCGAAAAAAATAGCGAAATAGTAGAGTTGTATGCCTTAGCGGGCAATAGGGACAATACGCCCGAACTAAGCGGTGCCGTTGTAACCAATGCCAGCCAGCAATATGGCCCAACCGGCAAACCAACCGTTTCTATGCAAATGAATGCCAAGGGGGCTAAAATTTGGGAAGAAATGACAGGTAAGGCTTATGCCCAAGGCAGCCAAATAGCCATTGTTTTGGATAATGTGGTGTATTCGGCACCCGGTGTAACAACAGGGGCTATCTCTGGCGGAAGTTCCGAAATTTCGGGAAACTTTACCCTAAACGAAGCTATAGATTTGGCCAACGTATTACGTGCCGGTAAATTACCTGCCTCGGCCGATATTATTTCCAGTGAGGTAGTAGGGCCATCGTTAGGACAAGAGGCTATCGATAGCGGTACTACGTCTTTCTTAATTGCATTGGCCTTGGTATTGGTATGGATGGTGGTTTATTACGGTAAGGCTGGTGGTTTTGCCGATATTGCCATGGTATTCAATATTATATTAATCTTTGGCGTTTTATCAGGACTTGGTGCGGTATTAACCCTACCGGGTATTGCGGGTATCGTACTTACAATTGGTATGTCGGTGGATGCCAACGTAATTATTTTCGAACGTATCCGTGAGGAAATAGCAAAAGGGAAAGGTTTAAAAGAAGCCGTTCAGGACGGGTTTAGCAACGCCATGTCGTCTATCTTGGATGCCAACATTACCACGGGCTTAACGGCCATTATTTTATTCGTATTTGGTACGGGGCCCATTAAAGGTTTTGCAACAACCTTGTTAATAGGTATTGGTACTTCGCTATTTACCGCTATTTTTATTACCCGATTGCTAATAGATTGGTACGTAAACAAAGGCGGAAAATTAGAGTTTTCTACGCCTTTGACCAAAAACCTGTTCCGAAACATAAATATCGAATTTTTGAAAAAACGTAAGGCTGCCTATATTATATCGGGAACCTTAATTGTGGTAAGTTTAATTTCGTTATTTACCAATGGCCTTGACCAAGGCGTCGATTTTGTTGGGGGTAGAACTTACAAAGTGCGCTTTGCCCACGATGTAAGCGCTTCCGAAATAGCATCGAAACTGGTAGCGGAATTCGGCAGTGCCGATGCCAAAACCGTAGGCGAAGCCAATCAGTTAAAAATAACAACCAAATACAAGATAGAAGAATCGGGTACCGAAGTAGACGAAGAAATAAGGGGCAAACTGTACAACGCCCTTCAGCCTTACCTTGAAAACGTAACCTTCGAGGAGTTTATAGATTATACCGACGTAAACAAGCAAGTAGGTATAATGGAGCAATTTAAGGTAAGCCCGACCATTGCCGACGATATTAAGCAAGCCTCCGTTTGGGCTATCCTCGGCTCGTTAATCGTGGTGTTCCTGTATATCTTGTTCCGTTTTAAGCGTTGGCAGTTTTCGCTCGGTGCCGTTGCGGCGGTATTCCACGACGTGCTAATTGTGTTGGGTATTTTCTCCTTAACCTATAAATTCATGCCGTTTAGTATTGAAATAGACCAAGCCTTTATTGCGGCAATCCTAACGGTAATCGGGTACTCGTTAAACGACACCGTAATTGTTTTCGATAGGATTAGGGAGTATATGGAAGAACACACCTCGTGGAAGTTCAACAAAATTGTCGATACTTCGTTAAGTAGCACTTTGGGGCGTACCATTAACACCTCATCGACTACTTTGGTGGTATTATTGGCCATTTTTATATTTGGTGGCGAATCCATCCGGGGCTTTATGTTCGCCTTAATCGTGGGTATCGTAGTAGGTACATATTCGTCGTTGTTTATAGCATCGCCGATTATGTACGATATGGTGAAACGTTTCGATAAAAAGAAAGAAAATTTAGAATAGTTTTCTGAAGAATAAATAATGAAAGCGCCTGTCCGAAATTATTGGACGGGCGCTTTTTTTTTGCATAATTTTTTTGGTTCTATGTTGTTTGCAATGGTTACCTATATTTAAACCTTATACAAAAACTATCCCGACTTATTCATGTAGTCGGAAAAGGTAAGAAGATAGAATTTAAGGCATATAAGAAGCAAGTATTCAAGTCCCATATTCCGATGCAATCGGAACATCAATCTTCAGAAATAATGAGCGCAGGAATGAAGGTGCAAAGCGAAGCTTTAAGCACGTAATTCCGGAAGCGAATGATCCGAAGGAATTTCCTAAGATTGATATGATTTTTTGATTCTTTTGTATCAGGACAAAAGAATGAAAGAAATTAAATTCTTTTATGTTTTTTTATTTTGATACCCATTCAAATCAACATAGAACCTTTTTTTTAGAACTTGTCACGCTGCGCTGAGCGGGGTCGAAGCGTCTTTCTGTTTTATAGCAAAATATATTTATTTAACTGTATAAAGAAACTGAATTATTATATACTTTTGCGTATAAAATAGAACATACCATGTTGTTTAAATTCATTTTCTTCTTTAAGTGAAAACCAAGCTAAAAGGGTTTAAAAAATTCCTGTTTGTATCGCGATGGGGCGAAACATTGGATTTGGTAAATACCATAAAATTAGAAGGGCACGAGGTTAAGTTTTTTATTGAAGACAAAGGCTGCAAGGAAATAGGCTATGGCTTTGTAAACAAGGTTGCCCATTGGGAAAAGCATATCGATTGGGCCGATATTGTCGTGTTCGATTATACGGGCTATGGCAAAATAGCCTCGGAACTGCGGCAGCAGGGCAAATTGGTGGTTGGAGGTACCGAGTACACCGATAATTTGGAACTGGACCGGAACTTTGGCCAAACCGAACTGCAACGCCATAAAATAAAGGTAATTCCCTCGAAAGAATTTACCACTTTTAACGATGCCGTAAACTATATAAAACAATACCCCAATGCCTATGTTTTAAAACCCTGTGGCGAAACCCAAGAGCTAAAACAGTTATTGTTCGTGGGGTCGGACGATGAGGGGTTGGACGTTATCAGGGTACTAAAAGCCTACGAAAAATCATGGGGCAACAATTTTGGCAACTTTCAACTGCAACGAAAGGTAAAAGGCGTAGAAATATCGGCTTCAGCATTTTTTAACGGAACCGATTTTTTATATCCCGTAAACATTACCTTCGAACATAAAAAATTATTCCCCAAGGAATTGGGCGTATCAACAGGCGAAATGGGCACCAGCATGTTCTGGACCAAGGATTCGCCTATATTCGAGGCTACGCTACTTCAATTTAAAACCACCTTGGCCAAGCACAATTTTATAGGCCATATCGATATTAATTGTATCGTGAACGGCCATGGTATTTATCCGTTGGAATTTACCTCGCGTTTTGGCTATCCACAAATTTGCATCCAAAGGGCAGGTATTACCGAGCCTATGGGCGTGTTTTTATTAAAATTGGCTTTAGGCGAAAACTTTAAAATAAACGTAAAAAAAGGATTTCAAGTGGGTGCATTTATTGTGGTGCCACCGTTTCCTTATGACGATAGAAAAACCTTCAACCTTTTTTCAAAAGATGCCGTTGTGGTATTCAAAAAAAACACAAAGGAAGGCGTACACCCCATGCACCTAAAAAATGTTAACGACGAGTGGCTTATTACCGGAAATACGGGTATTGCCGTTTTGGTTACCGGGTTTGGCAATACCATGAAAGATGCCCAAAAAATGATGTACAACCGCATAAGCAACGTTATTGTAAACAATGGCTATTACCGTACCGATATTGGCGACCGCTGGGCGGAGGATTCCGACAAACTGTGGTCGTGGGGCTTGTTGTAATCTAAAAAAAATGATGACGTTTAAAGAAACCACAAATTTCGAGGCCTTTTTAAATATCTTGCCGCAAGATTGGCAGGAAAGCCTATTGCCCTTTTGGGAAACGTACAAACCAACAACCAAAATTTTTGTTTTAAAGGATAACGCCCAAATTATAGCCGGAGGATTAGTGTTTGCCCAATGCCCAAACGATATGCTGTACGCCAAAACCGAAGCCGATACGTGGTTTAAAAAAGGTTACTTATACTTGGGGTATATTTACGTTTTGGAAAGCCGAAGAAACCAAAACCTGGGTTCTATTTGGTTAAATAAGGTAAAAGAAACCATGCCCAACCAAAAATTTTGGTTAACTATTGAAGATTTAAAACTTGATGCCTTTTACGTAAAAAACGGTTTTAAACACGTGAAAACGTTGCAAAATAGCGATTCCGAAGAAAAGCTATATGTTTTTGAGTGTTAAAAACCGTAAATAAAAAATCGTAATTCGTAAAAAGGTTTAGTAAATAATAGGTTCTTCCTTTACCGAATAATCGATGCCCAAATCGTTTTTCCTAATTTGTTTCAGTTTCTTTGTTAACTTTTTCTGAAAATATGAAATGGTTTTGGCATAGGCAGGGTTATTGGCCAAATTGGTGTACTGCTTCGGGTCTTTTTCCATATCGAACAGTTCTATGCCGCTGGCAGCATCCTCATCGTATTGGATAAAAGCCCATTTTTCGTTTTGTAGCAAGAACGATTGTCCGCCCTGCGTTACGCTAAAGGCCATGTCCCTAACTTTATGCTCGGGATTGTCAATGGTTTTTGCCAAACTTTTGCCCTGTATGTGTTTCGATGGTTTAAGCCCGGCCAATTCGGCAATGGTGGGGTATAAATCGATAAGCTCGACAAACGAGTTGCAAACCTGTGGTGTTTTGCCCGGTACTTTTATAATTAAGGGCACGCGAACCGATTCTTCGTGTAGGCTTACCTTCATCCAAAAATCGTGTTCCCCAAGATGAAATCCGTGATCGGAGGTAAAAATTACAATGGTATTGTCCTCCAACCCCTCGTCCTTAAGCGCTTGCAGCACTTTGCCCACTTGGGCATCCATATACGATACTGAGGCATAATAAGCCGCAATGGCCTTTTGTTGTTGTTCCAAGCTCATTTCGGCTTTTTGGGTGGTTACGTAGTTTATGCCACGTTTTGGAATATCGTCCCAATCGCCTTCCACTTTTTTTGGAACGTTAATCGTATGAAACGGATAGGGGTCGAAATACGATTTTGGCGCTACAAATGGCACGTGAGGCCTAACAAAACCTACGGCCAAGAAAAACGTTTCGTTTTTGTGTTTTTTTAGTAGTTCCACGGCTTTTTTAGCGGTTTTGCCATCGGAGTGCACCAAATCGTCGCCATCGGCTTTTACAATGGTCATAACGTTTCCGCCCTTGCGCTCAATGGCACCGTCGGTATTGTTTTGTACCAGTTCGGCCTCGCCCTCGGCTTGCCATTCGGGGCCTTGGCTGTTAAAGCGTTCGGTCCATGAGGCTTCGTCGTCCTGTCCGTTCGAGCCCAGTTCAATATCTATGGGAACGCCCATATGAAAAATTTTGCTTACCCGGGCGGTATAATACCCGTTGTCCTTAAACAGTTGCGACCACATTTTGCGGTCGGCACCAATATTTTCGCGACCACTAATATAGTCGTACGACTTTGTGGCATTGGGGTAGTAGCCCGACATAATCGAAGCCCGCGATGGGCCGCAAACGGGATATTGCGTAAAGGCGTGGGTGTAAAAAGTGCCTTCGGAAGCTAATTTGTCTATATTGGGCGTGTGGCACACTTTGTTTTCGTAGGCAGAAACGGCGGTTGCGGTTAAATCGTCCGAAATAATAAACAGGACGTTGGGTTTTTTGTCTTGGGCAAAACCGAGAGCAGTAAAGGTTATAAAAAATAAGGTAATAAAAGATTTCATGGAAAATAGTTATAGATAAGTTTTAGTAATGTAGTTAAAAAATTAAGTATTAATGTAATTGATTGCAAACTACGAAATTCTTGTTAAACAAAGGGTGAAGTTTTGGAATTTGTCAGGGCAAATGAAATGTTTGGCTATTTTCAAGCCAAAAACAACTGCATTTTTAGGCGTATAATTCCACGACTGATTTTATAGAATAGGAATTTTTCTGTTGGCCGCTTCTAAAATGTGTTATTTTTTAGATTGAGGGCGAAACGCTTATGGTTAATCGTTTTTGAATATAGAAACCAAAAATATGAAACCTTATATTTTACCGATTCGGACATTTTATATCCCTTTTTTTGACGATTTACCCCCTAAAGTGTTAAAAAAATTAACATAGATTTGAAAATGTAATTAAGTGTCTAAATGACTTTTAATTACGGGTCGCTAAACTACAATAACCATTTTATTAATTATTTATGCGTAAATCGATTCTTCTTTTAACAGTTTTACTTGTTTCCGCTATTCAGGTTTATTGCCAAGTATTGGGCAACGAATGGGAAAACCCACAACTTATAGAAAAAAACAAAGAAGCCGCCCGAGCTAAATTTATTTTGTATGCCGACGAACAATCGGCCAAAACCGATAATCCCGAACGTTCAAAATATTATAAAAGCCTAAATGGCACTTGGAAATTCAATATTGTTAAAACACCCAATGAACGCCCAACCAATTTCTATAAAGCCGATTTCGACACTTCTTCTTGGAATAATATAGAAGTACCATCCAATTGGGAACTCCAAGGTTACGATATTCCTATTTACACCAATGTTACCTATCCGTTTCCTAAAAACCCACCGTTTATCGATGCCAATTATAATCCCGTAGGGAGTTATATAACCACTTTTTCCGTGCCAAGTATCTGGAAGGATAACGAAATTATTTTGCATTTTGGTTCTATTTCCGGTTATGCTAAAATATTTTTAAATGGGGAAGAAGTAGGCATGACCAAAGCCGCAAAAACAGCGGCCGAATTTAATGTTACCCCTTATTTAAAAACAGGCGATAATGTGCTTGCGGTACAAGTATTCCGTTGGCATGACGGAAGCTATTTGGAAGATCAGGACTTTTGGCGATTAAGTGGCATTGAACGCGATGTGTACTTGCAGGCCATGCCAAAAACCGCTATTTGGGATTATTTTGCAACGGGCAATCTGGATGATACATATACCAATGGTTTATTTCAAGTAGATGTCGATTTACGGCAATTCTCGGGAAAATCACCAAAAAAACAAGTACTATCCGTGGTGCTTTTCAATGCTGCCGGAACTGAAATCTATTCCGAGGAAAGAACAGCTAGTGCTTCAACCCAAACAATAACTTTCTCTTCAACTATAAATAATGTGGAAAAATGGAGTTCCGAAAGTCCTTACTTATATAGGTATATTTTGAAATTATCGAGTAAGGACGGCACTCAAGTGCTTTCAAAAAAAATAGGCTTCAGAAAAGTTGAAATTAAAAACTCGCAACTCATGGTTAATGGGCGACCGTTAATGGTCAACGGGGTAAATCTTCACGAGCATGACGGCATAAAAGGGCATGCGCCCGATAGAACAACCATGATGGAGGATTTAACCTTAATGAAACAACACAATATTAATGCCATTAGAATGAGCCATTATCCGCACGATCCTTATCTGTACACGCTATGCGACGAATACGGTTTTTATGTGGTGGACGAAGCCAATATAGAAACCCACGGCATGGGGGCAGAATGGCAAAGCTGGTTCGAAAAAAGCAAACACCCAGCCTATTTGCCCGAATGGGCACCGGCGCATTTGGACCGTATAGCACGCATGTTCGAGCAGGATAAAAACAACACGTCCATTATTATTTGGTCCATGGGCAACGAGTGCGGTAACGGCCCCGTATTTTATGACGGGTATAAATGGTTGAAGGAGCAGGATAAAACCCGTTTTGTCCAATTCGAGCAAGCGGGCGAAAATGCCAATACCGATATTGTATGCCCCATGTATCCCAGTATTAAAAGTATGAAGGAATACGCCGGAAATCCTAATAAAACCCGTCCCTATATTATGTGCGAGTACTCGCATGCCATGGGCAATAGTAACGGAAATTTTCAAGAGTACCGCGATATTATGAACACCAATAAAAAAATGCAGGGTGGTTTTATTTGGGATTGGGTAGACCAAGGTTTAAAGGCCGAAACGCCCGAGGGTAAACCATTTTGGGCCTATGGTGGCGATTTGGGTGGCGAAAACCTTCAGCACGACCAAAATTTTTGTGCCAACGGATTGGTATCGTCCGACAGAGTACCGCATCCCGGGCTTTTTGAGGTGAAAAAAGTATTTCAAAATATAGCGTTCAAGTTAGAAAACGAAACCAAACTATTGGTAACCAATACCTTTAATTTCACTAATCTAAATAACTATGCGTTTAAGTGGGAACTTGCCGAAAACGGAAGAATAATTAAGGAAACCTCTTTTGAAGTTTTGGCACAACCCAGCCAAACTCAAGAGGTTGATTTAAACCTACCTGAATTACAGTCAAGTAAGGAGTATTACGTAAACGTTTATGCGTATACAAAAAATGAAGCCCCTTTAGTGCCCGCTAATCACGAAGTAGCAAGGGAACAATTTAAAATAGGCGAAACCTCATTCTTCAATTTAACTTCTAATACAGACGTATCAAACAAGATAACGCACAAGGTTAGTAATGGGGTGTTAGCTTTTTCGAATGCAACAATAAAAGGAGAATTCAACTTAAAAACAGGAATGTTAAAACAGCTTTCTTCTGCAAATAATAATTCTGAAATTATTACAAGTTACCCTGAGCCTTTCTTTTGGCGCGCGCCAACCGATAACGACTATGGCAACAAAATGCCCGAACGTTTAAAAGTGTGGAAAACCGCCCACAAAGCCCTTGAGGTAAAAAACGTTACAGTTGGAAAATTAACAAATAAAGGACTACCCATTGAGGTTGCGTTTTTGCTGCCCGAATTAGGTGTGCCATGTCACGTAAGTTATTTAATTGAAAATGAAGGCACCGTACAAGTAACGGCCACTATAAACATGGAAGGGAAAGATGTGCCGGAGCTCCCTCGGTTTGGCATGCGTATGGTTATAAATGGCAATTACGATAATCTGACATTTTACGGCCGCGGCCCCTGGGAAAATTATTCCGATAGAAATACGGCGTCTTTTATAGGAACTTATAACGATAAGGTAGCCAACCAATACACATGGAGCTACATACGCCCCCAGGAAGCAGGCTACAAAACCGATGTACGTTGGTTAACCCTAGCCAACGAAAAAAATCAAGGATTAGAAATTATAGGCAATCAGCCATTGGGCTTTAGTGCTTTAAACATGGCTGCCGAAACTTTGGACGGCGGCGAAACCAAATCGCAAACCCACCCCACCGATATTGTGGTCGAGGACAAGGTATACTTGCACGTAGACTATAAACAACGCGGATTGGGCGGCGATAACAGTTGGGGTACATATCCGCACAAACCCTACCGATTGGAGGACAAAATGTATTCGTATAGTTATAAAATTAAACTTTTAAACTAAAAAGAGGATAAGGTACGGTATGGAAAAAACATTAAAAGATAAAGTTAGTAGTTTGATTTAGTTTGTTAAAAAGGAAGTAAGTACAGTTTGTGCTGTGCTTGCTTCCTAATTAAAACTGAAAATAAAATTGCTGTATAAATTAATCTATTCAAAACAACAATTAATAAACTATGTGTATATGAAAAAAAAAATACGAAAATAATTAGAAGTCAACTGTCAAACGAGATAGTGGATAAACTTAACAAAATCAACAAAACTACCAAATATGATAAAACTATTTAATTTCAAATATGCTGCATCCCTTGTTTATTGGACGAGGCGGTATTTAGCTTTGTTTATGCTGTTTGTGGCAGTATGTCATGGATATGCTGATGCTTCAGCTATAAACTTATCAGAGCAAGGGATTCAAATATCAGGCTCTATTTTAGATAGCAATGGTGTTCCCTTAATGGGGGCCAATATAATTGAAAAGGGAACAACAAACGGAACACAATCTGATTTTGATGGTAATTTTTCCTTAACCGTAAGCAATGCTAATTCCGTATTGGTGGTGTCTTATATAGGTTATGCAAGTAAGGAAGTCGCTTTAGGGGGGAGAACAAGTGTTTCGATAACTTTACAAGAAGATGCTGCGGCACTGGATGAAGTTGTGGTTGTAGGGTATGGGCAAAAGAAAAAAATCAACTTAACGGGAGCTGTAGGTTCGGTTACCGCAGAGGCTTTTGACTCCAGGCCAGTACAAAATGCAACCCAAATGCTGCAAGGTGCTATTGGTGGATTGAATATAAAACAAGCAGGAGGTGCTTTAGATGGAACACCAAACATAAATATTCGAGGAGTTGCGACAATAGACTCAGGATCATCGGGAAGCCCACTTGTACTTATTGATGGAATGGAAGGCGACATGAACTCGTTAAACCCTCAAGATATCGAAAGTGTTTCGGTTTTAAAAGATGCTGCGGCATCATCCATCTATGGTTCCAGGGCGCCTTTTGGAGTAATTTTGGTAACAACTAAAAAAGGAAAATCGGGTAAAGCCGCTGTTAGTTACAGTATTAATACTAGGTTGTCTTCTCCTATCGATATGCCCAATATGATGGATTCGTATACTTTTGCTCTATTTTTTAACGATGCAAATGTTAACGGGGGCAATAGTCCGTTTTTTGGTGAAGAACGTTTGCAGCGTATTTTAGATTATCAACAGGGAACAATAACAAACGAAGTAATTGCAAATCCTAATAACCTAACAAGATGGGCCGATGGTTATGGCGAAGGAAATGCAAATAATGATTGGTACGATGTTATTTACAGAAACCAATCGTACTCTATAGAGCATAATTTAAGCGTAAGGGGAGGAAGCGAAAATATAACCTATTATATTTCTGGAAATTATTTAAGCCAAGATGGGCTTATGCGGTTTAATACCGATACGTTTAAGCGTTATACCACAAGTGCAAAAATCAATGCCAAAATATCGGATAAAGTTTCAGCAAACTATTCTACTAGATTTATACGTCAAGATTTTGGCAGGCCTTCCAGTTTAACCGATGGTCTGTTTCAGGATTTGGCAAGGCAAGGTTGGCCAATGTTGCCAGTTTATGATCCTAATGGCTATTTATATTCATCGCCATCTCCGGTTTTGGGATTAAGTGATGGCGGGCGCGATATATCGCAAAAAGATTGGTTATATCAACAATTTCAGGTTGTTGTTAGCCCAATAAAAAACTGGGAGATTTTTGGCGAGTTTAATTACAGGACTTTGGATGAATTTCGTCATTGGGATGTCCTACAAACCTTTAATCGCGATGTAGCCGGGAACCCTTATGTATATAATTCGTATTCTCAAGTACACGAAGAAGCTTCACGGGAAAATTACTTTAACACCAATATATATGCCAAATATCATTTGTTGTTGGCTCAAGACCACGAATTTGATTTTATGCTGGGCATGCAGTCCGAGTTAACGAAAACACGAGGACTTTATGCGGAAAGAAACGGTGTAATTATACCGGGATCACCTGTTTTGGATCTTACTTCGGGAACTGATGCCAGCGGGAACGTCGTGGCGCCTGGTGTAGGTGGTGATTATCAAAATTGGGCAACTGAAGGCTTTTTTGGGCGGTTAAATTACAATTACAAAGATAGGTATATGCTTGAAGCCAATTATAGATACGATGGAACATCAAGATTTAGAAATGACAAGCGATGGAGAGGGTTTCCTTCGTTTTCTTTAGGATGGAACATAGCCAAAGAAGATTTTTGGCAAACTGTTTCAAGTTCTGTAAATAATTTAAAGTTGCGTGGTTCATGGGGCGAACTAGGGAATCAAAACACCGAGTACTGGTATCCTACCTATGTTACAATGCCCGTAGGTACGGCAAGTGGCAGTTGGTTAATAAATGGCTCCAGACCTAATACGAGTAATGCTCCGGGTTTGGTTAGTCAGTCTTTGGGGTGGGAACGTGTTAGAAGCTGGAACGCAGGGCTCGATTTAAGTGCTTTTAATAATCGGTTTACATTGAATTTCGATTATTTCAATAGGTTAACATTGGATATGGTAGGTCCCGCACCAGAACTCCCTGTGATTTTAGGAACGAGTGTGCCCACGACAAACAATACCGATTTAAAAACTTATGGATTTGAATTAACCTTGGATTGGAAGGAAAGATTCGAAAATGGTTTTGGATATCAAATTCAATTCCAATTATCCGACTCTAAAACCAAAATAACACGATACCCTAACGAAACCAATACGTTCGATTTGTATAGGCAAGGACAGATGATGGGTGAAATATGGGGCTATGAAACAATAGGTATTGCAAAATCCAATGAGGAAATGAATACTCATTTGGCAAGTTTACCAAATGGCGGGCAAGATGCTTTGGGAAGCCAATGGGCCGCAGGGGATATAATATACAAAGATTTAAACGGCGATGGAAAAATAGACTCAGGCTCATGGACGGCAGATGATGCGGGCGACCGAAAAAGAATAGGCAATAGTACCGCACGATTTCCTTTTGGGCTAACCCTTAGTGCAGACTATAAGGGGTTCGATTTTAGGGCTTTCTTACAAGGTGTTATGAAGCGTGATTATTTTCAAAACAGCTACTATTTTTGGGGAGCTTACGATTGGGGAATATGGTGGTCTACTGGATTTAAAGAACATGAGGATTATTTTAGGGAAGATGCTAATCACCCTTTGGGACAAAATTTGAATTCGTATTACCCAAGACCCTTGTTTAATAGTAAAAATCACCAAACGCAATCGCGATACCTTCAGGATGCCTCTTATATAAGGCTTAAAAATGTTCAATTAGGGTATACTATACCTTCAGATATTTCGGATAAACTTAAGATGAGTAATGTCCGCATTTATGTTTCGGGTGAAAATTTAATAACATGGACAAAATTGTCAAGCATTTTCGACCCAGAAACTATCGATAGTGGTTGGGGCGGAAACGTCTATCCGCTAACAAGTACTATTTCTTTGGGATTAAATTTAAACTTCTAAAAATCATGAAAAAAATATATCAATATAAAAGGTTGTTTGTGTTGTTTTTTGTCATTTCCGTAATGGCTTGCAGTGATGATTTCCTAGAACGACCACCAGAATCCAATATCATTCCTGAAGATTATCTTGTTGAAGAGTCACAGCTTGCAGCTTATGCCGTAGAAATGTATGGTGCTTTGCCTACCCATGGAAATTGGAGTTTTGGAACATTTGGAATAGATACCGATACCGATAATATGGCAGATATGTCATACGACAACAAATATGTGCCGGGACAATATCGTGTTCCCCAAACTGGTGGGGTATGGGATTTTGGTAACATATACAGATGCAATTATTTTTTAGAAACAGTAATACCCAGGTACGAAAGCAATCAAATAACGGGAAATATCGACGGTATTCGTCACTATATAGGCGAAATGTATTTCTTTAGGGCTTGGGAATATTTTTACAAGTTAAGGGAAATGGGCGATACGCCTATTGTTACAACTACTTTGCCCGATAGCAAAGAAGTTTTAACCGAAGCTAGTAAAAGAGCCCCAAGAACGGATGTTGCCCGTTTTATTATATCCGATCTTGATAAAGCAATAGACCTGTTAATGACAAACGCTCCCGACGGAAATAAAAACAGATTGTCCAAAGCATGTGCCCTATTGTTAAAATCAAGGGTTGCCTTATTCGAGGGAACATGGCTAAAATATTTTAAAAATACAGCTTATGTGCCAAATGGTCAAGGCTGGCCGGGAGCGAACAAAGATTATAATCAAAGTTATGCCTTTCCATCAGGAAGTATAGATACTGAAATAAACTGGTTATTAGATCAGGCGATCAATGCTTCCAAGCAGGTAGCGGATTCTTATGCCCTAACCTCTAACAACGGTATTTTACAGCAAAGTATAACAGATTCTCAAAATCCATATTTCGATATGTTTGGAGCAGAAAACATGTCGGGGTATAGTGAGGTACTACTGTGGCGGGATTACGATAAAGGATTAGGCATTACCCACAATGTTCCAGTATATGCACAATTGGGCAATAACAGTGTTGGTTTAACAAAAGGTCTGGTCGATTCCTACTTAATGGCTAACGGCCTGCCTATTTATGCCCCAGGCTCCGGTTATGCGGGCGACGATTATATTACTGACGTACGTGAAAACCGAGATGGTCGGTTGTGGTTGTTTTTAAAAGAACCAGGGCAAATTAATATTCTGTACGAATCGTCTGAGGGCGACCATGGCACACCTGTGGAACCGATTCCTAATATTACCAATTCATCGGCGGAACAAGGCTACACCACGGGATATGCAATTAGAAAAGGTTTAAATTACGATCAAGCTCAAACAGGAAACGGACAAGGTTATACAGGGGCAATAGTGTTTAGGGCTACCGAAGCCTACTTAAATTACATAGAAGCCTATTACGAACGTAACGGGGCTATTAATGGTACAGCCGATCAATATTGGAAAGCCATTCGTGAGCGAGCTCGATTAAGTACGGACTATTTGGCAACAATAGCAGCAACCGATATGGCTATTGAAGCTTTAGGCGATTGGGGAGCTTATTCCGCGGGCCAACTTATAACGCCTACACTTTATAATATTAGAAGGGAACGTAGAAACGAATTAATGGCCGAAGGACTAAGGAATATAGATCTTAAACGTTGGCGTGCCATGGATCAGTTAATTGGACAACCTTATCATATTGAAGGGTTTAAGCTTTGGGGGCCAATGCAAAATTGGTACGATACCGGGACGCTTGTTTACGATAGTGGTTCGGCTAACGTTTCGGCACCCACACGAAGTACTTATTTAAGACCTTATGAAAAAACGGGAAACGAGCTGGTTTTCGATGGTTATAAGTGGATGATGGCGCATTATTTACAACCTATAGCCATACAACATTTTCTTATAACGTCGGTAGGGAACGATATTAATAGTTCCCCAATTTACCAAAACCCCGACTGGCCTACAAATGCAAATGAAGGAGCACTTAATTAACTAAGGGTAGCCAAATAGGGTTGTCATTTAATTCTATTTGACTACCAAATAGTACGGTGACAAAATGATTCTTTCAAGATGGTAAGAAAATAAATAATATGAATAACAACAATATTATGAAATAGACAATTACAAAATAAAGCTGCCCCCAAAAGCAATTATTAACTAAGTAAATTAACCAAAACAGCTAAATATGATAAAACTAAACACAATGAAGGAAAGTCTTTTTCCGTATTTGGGGTTGGCCGTAAAACTCAAAGCAATGTTTTTGCTTATAAGTGTTATGGCGTATCAAGCCCATGCGTATGAAAAAGAAACGGATTATTTTAAAAGCGAAATTCAAAAGCGAACCATTACAGGTGTGGTTAAAGATGCAAGCGGCATGGTGCTTCCGGGCGCAAACGTATTTGTAAAAGGCACCACAACAGGTATGGTAACCGACTTTGATGGCGAGTTTAAATTGGATATTGAAGAATCCGCTCAAACACTGGTGATTTCCTATGTGGGTTTCGAAACCCAAGAAGTGCAAATAGGCAATAAATCGGTTTTTTCCATAACCTTAAACGAAAGCTCCGAAGCTTTAAGCGAAGTTGTAATCGTGGGCTTTGGAACCCAAAAGAAAGCAAGCTTGGTAAGCTCGATTACAACCATTTCGCCAAAGGACATTAAAGGGCCAACCAATAACCTAACCACCATGATGGCTGGTAGGGTGTCGGGTATGATTGCTTACCAACGTAGCGGCGAACCGGGATCCGATAACTCCGATTTCTTCATTCGTGGTTTAGGGTCTTTTGGCTCGGGCAAGGTAGATCCTTTAATATTAATAGACGGCGTAGAGTCCAGTACCACGGATATGGCACGCTTACAACCCGACGATATAGAAAGTTTTTCGGTACTAAAAGATGCCGCCGCCGCTGCCGTATACGGCGCACGTGGTGCTAATGGTGTAGTGCTTATTAGTACCAAAATGGGTAAAGCGGGCAAAACCAGTTTCCAATTACGTAGCGAAACGCGTTTATCTACAAATACCCGAAACTTTAATTTTGCCGATAACATTACCTATATGAATTTGGCTAACGAAGCCGCGTTAACCCGAGACCCCCAAGCCGTATTGCCTTACACCCAAAATAAAATTTACAGAACATCCATTGGTGATAACCCTTATTTGTACCCCAATAACAATTGGATTGACGAATTAATAAAGGACTATACCATAAACCAAGGCTTAAATATGAGCGCCCAAGGTGGTGGCGAAAAAGCCAAATATTATATTGCCGGTACCTACAATGTCGATAACGGTGTCTTGGACGTAGAAGGGGGCAATAATTTTAATAACAATATTAAGCTTAGAAATTATTCAATACGGAGTAATTTAGATGTAAACCTAACGCCAACAACTAAAGGTATTGTTCGGGTTTATGGCCAGTTCGACGATTATAACGGCCCTGTTGGAGGCAGGGATGCTCAAGGAAATTGGGTTAATGGGGGCGCCCGTATTTTTAACTTAACCTTATGGAGTAATCCAGTTAAGTTTCCTAAAGTATATCCGTCCAGCTATTTACCTTTTATAGACCATCCATTATTTGGCGGGGCGCAGGCAAGTAACAATTCGGGCTCCGAAATATTGGTAAATCCCTATGCCGAAATGGTAAGAGGGTATCAAACCAATAAAGCATCGACCATACAGGCCCAAGTAGAACTTAAACAAGATTTTAATTTTATAACCGAAGGTTTGTCGGCACGAGCCATGGGCTATATAAAACGATATTCGTATTTTGAAGTGGCCCGACAATATAACCCCTTTTATTATCAAGGTTATATTAGTCCTGCTACGGGCGAGCTTCAGTTAAGTGTTTTAAATGATGGAGGCCAGGGTAGCGTTGGGGTAACAGGTACGGAGTACCTAAATTATACCGAAGGCAGAAAACTTTTGGACTCCAGAATTTATTTGGAAACTGCAATAAACTACAACAGAACTTTTAACGATGTACATGCCGTTTCGGGCATGTTGGTTAATTTATTATCCAGTTACGAAACCGGAAATGCAGGAAATGTACAAAGCTCGCTACCCAACAGAAACCATAGCCTTTCAGGACGTTTTACTTACGGTTATGATAGTCGATATTTATTCGAATTCAATTTCGGTTACAACGGTTCCGAACGCTTTGCAAAGGGTAGCCGATACGGTTATTTCCCTTCCTTGGGCTTTGCTTATTCAATAGCCAACGAAAAGTATTGGAGTTCCTTAAAAGATGTGGTTTCCGATTTAAAACTTCGTTTTACTTATGGGCTTGTAGGTAACGATGCTATCGGCAATGTGGACGACCGCTTCTTTTATCTCTCAACCGTTAATCTAAACGATGGTAATTACGGTTCTACTTTTGGCGAACAATTTGGGTATTACAGGCCAGGTGTGTTTACCGAACGCTATGCCAATTATAATATTGGTTGGGAAAAATCGCAACAAACCAATATAGGGTTAGACGTGGAACTATACAAGTCGTTAAGTTTAACGGTAGACGTATTTAAGCAGAAACGAACAAATATTTTACAAGAAAGATCCAACATTGGGTCAACATTAGGGCTTACGGCTGTACCATCGACAAATTTTGGTGAAATGGAAAGTAAGGGAATGGATGCCTCGCTTAACTATAACAAATCGTTTAACGAAAACTGGTATGCGCAATTACGGGCCAATTTTACCTATGCAACTAACGAAATACTGGTTTACGACGAAGTATCGTACCCCGAAGAGCTGTCCTATCGTTCGCGTATAGGAAGCAGCGCTTCCCAGACCTACGGCTATATTGCCGAGCGTTTGTTTGTAGATCATGAAGAAACCCTTAACTCGCCAATTCAGTTTGGCGACTATACGGGAGGTGATATTAAATACCGAGATGTAAATGGCGATGGCTATATAAGCGAAAACGATAAAGTGCCTTTGGGCTACCCAACAGTACCCGAAATTGTTTATGGTTTTGGGGGTACGGTTGGCTATAAAAATTTCGATTTTAGTATTTTTTTCCAAGGCGTAGCCAGAACGTCGTTTTTTATTAATCCCGAAAATATTTCACCTTTTGTTATTAACGGAGCCTACCAAAATGGTTTGTTAAATGTTATAGCACAAGATCACTGGTCCGAAGCCAATCAAGATTCGTATGCGTTTTGGCCGCGATTAAGTGATGAGTTTATAGAAAACAACAATCAAGTATCCACTTGGTGGATGCGCGATGGCTCGTTTCTACGGTTAAAAACAATCGAGGCCGGTTACAACTTTCCCGAAACCTTTATTTCTAAGCTAGGCATGCAATCTGCCCGGTTGTATTTTAGTGGAAATAACTTGGCGGTATGGAGTAAATTTAGGTTGTGGGATCCCGAAATGGGAGGTAATGGTTTGGGGTACCCCATTCAATCGGTGTATAACTTAGGGTTAAAGCTCGATTTTTAAAAAAATAGGTTATGAAGAATATGAAAAAAAATAGAATAAATAAAATACTTGGAAAACTAAAAAAGGTTTTTGGTATTGCTATGATAGTTTTAGGTTTTATAGCATTAAATGCTTGCGAAGACAGTTTCTTAGATGTGGTACCGGACAACGTTGTAACCATAGACCAAGCGTTTAAACTACGAAACGAAGCCGAAAAATACTTGTTTACCTGTTACGCCTATATTCCTAAAAATGGCGATGCTATTTATAATATAGGGTTTTTGGCGGGTAACGAAACCTGGATTCCGCCAAACGATGCGGCATTAAATAGTTACGCTTTCGATGTGGCACGTGGTTTACAAAGGATTACAAACTCCTATATGGATGCTTGGGAAGGCCACTATCAAGCTGCTGGGCCAAGCGATTTATACCCGCTGTTCGATGGTATACGGCATTGCAATATTTTTATTGAAAATATGGAAGACCGCAACAATGTGCCGGATATTACCGAGGCCGAGCGTTTGCGTTGGATTGCCGAGGCTAAATTTTTAAAAGCCTACTACCATTACTATTTAATGCGTATGTACGGGCCAATACCAATTATGCGTGTGGCAACCCCAGTTGATGCGCCGGAGAGCGAAATACAAGTAGCGCGCGAGCCCATAGACGAAAGTGTAAATTATCTCGTATCGTTGTTGGACGAAGCCGCAACCCATTTGCCACCGCAAATAGTCGATTTGCAAAACGAGCTGGGGCGCATAACCAGACCAGCCGCATTGGGCATTAAGGGCGAATTGTTGCTTATGGCGGCCAGCCCATTGTTTAACGGAAATTCCGATATGGCAAACTTTACGAATAAAGATGGCACAAAACTATTTAATACCACTTACGATGCCACAAAATGGAAACGGGCTTCCGATGCCCTAAAAACCGCCATAGACGTAGCCGAGGCCAACGGACATGCTATTTTTTATAAGGAAGACATCACCTCGACAATTTCCCAAACCACAAAAACAAAGTTGGATATCAGGCAAGCCGTAACCGAAAGGTTTAACAAGGAACTTGTTTGGGCAAATCCTAATAGCCGTACTTGGCAATTGCAACGTATTTGCATGATGCCGCTATCCAATGTGGTAGCACATACCCAAGCCCGAAAAATTTTCTCCCCGACAATACGTTCGGTTTCTAAATTCTATACCAAAAACGGGGTGCCGATTGAGGAAGACAAAACGCTGGATTTCTCGGATATTACCATCATTAGGGAAGCCGGAGCCGAAGAAAGGCTAAATATTTTAGAAGGTTACCGAACCTCAATTTTAAATTTCGATAGGGAGCCCCGCTTTTATGCCGATTTAGGTTTCGATGGTGCCATTTTTTACAAGTACGATAGTGGTTCCGATGAAACAAAATTCCATATAGAGGCCAAGTTTCAGGATTATGCAGGTAGTTTCGATGCTTTCGATTTTAATATCTCAGGCTACTACATTAAAAAACTTGTAGATTGGGAGCAAACTTTTGCCAGCGATGGAGGTGCTTCGTACAACGATTATGCTTGGCCCGAACTACGCTTGGCCGATTTGTACCTTATGTACGCCGAGGCCTTAAACGAAGTAGAAGGACCAACAGGCGAAGTAATCCAGTATATCGATGCCGTTAGGGCCCGTGCCGGGTTGGATGGCGTGGCAACATCGTGGCAAAATTACTCGACAAATCCCAATAAGTATACAACCCAAAACGGTATGCGGGATATTATCCAAAGAGAACGAACTATAGAAATGGCCTACGAAGGCAAGAATTTTTGGGACGTTAGGCGATGGAAAAAAGCCGTAGAGGAATATAACCAACCTGTAAGGGGGTGGAACGTTTTTGGAGCAACCGAAAGTTCGTATTACCAAGTGTTAACCCTTTACCAACAGCGTTTTATTTCGCCGCGAGATTATTTTTGGCCAATAAACGAAACCACCTTAATACAAAACCCGAATTTGGTTCAAAGCCCGGGGTGGTAAAAAATAATACGAATTAGGCATTCTATTTTTCATTTAAAATAAAGAATATGATACAGAAACAAAATTTAATAAAGTCCGCTTGGGTATTACTATTGCCGCTTTTTGCAATTGTTTTCAGTTGCGAAGAAGAGCAAGGGCCCTCGCCATTGGAACATAACACAACACCTCCGGGAATAGTCGAAAATGTTGTGGTTGAAAACTTACCTGGAAAGGTGAAAATTGAGTACACCTTACCCGATGACGAAGATTTGTTGTACATCGTATCCCGTTACACCTTGGAAGATGGTACGGAAATGGAAGTAAAGGCTTCATACTACCAAAATTCCATGCTTTTGGAAGGGTTTACGGGGCAGTCCGATGAAGAAGTTAAAATTTTCGCTGTAAATCGTAGTGAAACCGAGTCCGAACCCGTAACTGTTACGGTATCGCCGTTGGAAGCGCCAATATTCGCAATTTTCAGATCTTTGGAAACCAATGCCGATTTTGGTGGTGTTCGTATAAATGCCGATAATCCAACAGAAGAGGACATTGCCTTACTGGTTATGCAAAAAAATGTGGAAGGCGATTGGGAGCCACTTTCAACAAGTATCTATACCTCGGTAAGCGAAATAGCCCAAAGCATCCGCGGGTTCGATTCCGTGCCACAGGATTTTGCGTTCGCCATTCGCGACCGTTGGCTTAATGTTACCGATACCCTGTTTACCGAAATAACCCCGATATTCGAAATGTTAATGCCCAGGACCGATATGCGCCCCATAACACTGGCTAACGACGCCGAACTTATTGCCTCGCATACCGAAGTTAGCGATTTGTTCAATGGCGGTACCCTGGAATGGTACGATAGCTATTTTACAAGTAGAACCATAGATGTTGGTCCCCACTTGGTAACCTTCGATATTGGTAGGGAAACCAAGTTAAGCCGTTTGCACATCTGGCAGTTTTCCGAACCTATTGGAGGGCAACGGTTGTACTATTACCTTGGTGCCATGCGTAAATTCAGGATTTATGGTGCAAACGAACTTAACGATGGCGATTTGTCGGGGTGGACGCTTCTTGGGGAATATGAAATAATAAAACCTTCCGGACTACCATATTCGCAGGAAGATAACAACGATTTAATAGCGGCACAAGATGGGGCAGATTTCGAGATAGCAATCGATAAACCCGCCGTACGTTATCTTCGAATCGAATGCTTGGAAAATTGGGCAGGAGGCGAATATATGGCCATTGCAGAAGTTCAAGTATTTGGTAACCCCGATTTTTAACTTAAAAAACAAAAGCATGAAAAATATAAAATATATAGCCGTAGTAATATGCGCCATATTTATTGGGGTTTACTCCTGTTCGGACGATACCGAATATTTAAAGTACACTAAAGGCGGTGAGGTTTCATATACGGGGGCAATCGATTCCTTGGAAATTTTACCCGGGCAAAACAGGGTTTTGGTTAAAGGGTTGATAATAGGCGATCCTAAGGTAACCGAAGTTAGGGTGTACTGGAATAGCCGAACCGATTCGGTTACGGTTCCCGTTAACAGAACCAGCGGTGTCGATGTTGTGGAAACAATAATTACTGGACTGGCCGAAAACGTGTATAATTTTGAAGTAAGGACTTTCGATGCCCAAGGTAACAGCTCAATTGCAATTTCCCGTTCGGCCGAGGTGTATGGCGATAGGTATATTGCTTCGCTATTTAACAGGCCTATAGAAAATAACGTTTTAATTGACAGTGAACTGGTAATAAATTTTGCCGAAATGGATTTAAGTTCCGGTGTGTTGGGGTCGGAAGTGGAATATATGTCAACTGCAAACGAGTTAACAACTGTTTTTATTGATATTAGTGAAGAAAGCGTAACCATTCCCGATTTTTTAAGTGGTTCTGCGTATCGGTACAGAACGGCGTTTATTCCGGATGAAAATTCCATCGATAATTTCTATACAGCCTACGAAGAAGTTGCACCCATACCAACTCCTGTATTACAAAACGCGGCGGTTCCTTTTATAGCGGCAACAGTAAACGGAAGGTGGGGTACCTTAGCAGCGCCATGGGTTACTAACGATGCAGCTAAAAACCATGATGGTCTTGGTGGTTGGGACGAATGGAACGGCAATATTTTTAATTTGGAATCGGGGTGGGGCTCACCTTGGATTACCAATGGTAAAATGTACCAAATGGTTAGTGCCGAAGCAGCAACCTACCAATTAAAGGTACAAGTACTTAGTACAAACCACGATAGCAATCCCGATGGGTCCTATTTTGTGATAACAAAAGGCGAAGGTATACCTGATTTGGAAGAGGTAACAACGGCAACCGAAGTTATAGGCTACAGAAAAGTAGGGGCGGCAGGTACTTACATGGTACAATTTACCGTAGATGAACCGGGCGATATTTCGGTAGGGCAAGTATCTACCCAAAATGGGGATTTTTACTGTAATATAACCTCTTGGGAAATTATAGTGGAAAATTAATTAATAATTTTAAGGGGCTGCCTAAAAAAAAGCTGTCATTCTGGACATTTGATATTAAAGGGAGCAAACATTGTTTGCGGTAAAAAAGAAAAACGTTAAAGCATATCAAGCATTATTTTTCGGAATAACAAAAACACCTTTCAGATAGCCTCTTTTCTTTTTATTACAAAAAATGAAGCGTTTTAACATATCCATTTTGTTGATAAGCACGGGGCTTACGTTCCTATTGCCCAAAATGGGTACGGCCCAAAAAACAAACACTTCGATTGTTTATTTAGACTCTACGAGTTTTAACAACCAGAAAACTTTCGAAACCAATTGGAACATGTTTTACCCGTGGGGTACCGACCATAACGGAACTGCAAAAATGTATCCTGAAAACGTAAAGGTAAAAAACGGTGTTTTAAAAATCACGGCTAAGTGGCTCAAGGGAAAAGATGAAGGCAAGAGTAAGTCCGACCCGCATTTGCCCATAGCATTTAGTTCTGGTGCCATTCATTTAAAAAAACAAATAAAAGTAACCGAAGCATTACCGTATTGGGAAATAAGTGGCGATTTTAAAGCGCCAACAGCTTATGCCTCTTGGCCTGCCTTTTGGATAACCGGAACCGAATCCTGGCCGCCCGAAATTGATATGTTGGAATTTAAGGGCAACGACACCTGTTGGCAAAATACCGTAACAGGCAAGGACTGGAAAAACACAATATGGACCACCGAAAAAACAGTAGTTAACGACGCCGCAACCGTATGGCACAACTACAAAGTAACGCTGCATTGTATAGACGAAAAAAATACCCAAATAAAAATGTATATAGATAACGAATTAAAATCCAGTGAGATGAAAGATTTTACCAACAAACTATTTTGGCTTATAATAAATATGCAAATGGAAGGCGCCAGCGGGACGAGTGGTGAAAATTCTATGGTTCGTAAAAAAGCATCCAAGTTTTTTGCAAAAAACGTTTACGTAGCAGCAATACCAAAACAATAAAATGAAGTATTTAAAATTTAACCAAGGATTATTCCTCCTTTTTGCGATTTGTTCCTTAAACAGTTTCGCCCAATTATCCTTTGGTACTCCAGAAACCATAAATAATAACTGGAAGTTTAACCTTCAGGATAACCAAGATTTTAGGGATGAAACCTATAACGATATCCAATGGCAAACCGTTAACCTACCGCACGATTGGAGTATAAAAGGGCAATTAAACCAAAATTTGGCCAGCGCAACAGGCTATCTTCCCGGAGGGATAGCATGGTACAGAAAAAGTTTGGATATTCCTTCCGAAAAAAAAGGCAAAAAAATAGTTCTGTATTTCGAAGGCATCTATAACCGAAGCGAAGTATTTATTAACGGCCAATCGTTGGGCAAACGCCCCAACGGCTATATATCGTTTGCTTACGATGCCACACCATTTATAAAATATGGTGAAAGCAATACCATTGCCGTTCGTGTAGATCATAGCCAAAGTGCCGATTCCCGTTGGTACACCGGGTCGGGCATTTACCGAAATGTTTGGTTGGTATATGCTAACCCAATACACATAGCGCAATGGGGCGTTTATGCCTATCCCGAAATTAATGGCAGTTCGGCGGTTTTAAATGTTGAAGTTGAAGTGCAAAACGAATCTACAAACAACGTCAATTTGGTTATTGAAAATAAACTGCTTTCCGACGACGGAACCGAAGTTGCAAAAAGTATAGATAAACTGGTGTTGGCAGAACACGAATCGGACAAAATCACAACCAAATTAAATGTAGAAAACCCCGAATTATGGAATCTTGAAAATCCCAATCTGTACCAACTAAAAACCACGATTTTAAATAACGGAAAATTAATAGACCAAACGACCACGTCAACAGGATTTCGAAAATTTACTTTCGATGCCAACAAAGGCTTTGCCCTTAATGGCAATTGGATGAAACTAAAAGGCGTTTGCCTGCACCATGATGCGGGCGTTTTGGGGGCAGCCGTGCCAACCGAGGTTTGGCGAACACGATTTAAAACCCTAAAAGAAATTGGCGTTAATGCCATACGCACGAGCCATAATCCACAAGCCCCCGATTTTTATAAGCTTTGCGACGAGTTGGGTATTTTGGTTTTAAACGAGGTTTACGACGAATGGGAATTCCCTAAACGCAAATGGTTGAAAGGTTGGAATGTTGGTACGCCCGGATTTCAGGGCAGCTACGATATTTTTGCCGATTGGTCCGAAAAAGACTTGGAAGATGTGGTAAGGCGCGATAGAAACCACGTTTCGGTGTTTGCATGGAGCATTGGTAACGAAGTCGATTATCCCAACGACCCCTATTCGCACCCTGTTTTGGATGGCGGTGGCGATACCGGATTTTCACAAGCCATTTACGGTGGTTATAAAAAAGAAGCACCCGATGCCATGCGTTTGGGGGCTATTGCAAAACAACTGGTAGCAGCAGTTAAACGTTACGACAAATCCAGACCCATTACGGCAGGATTGGCTGGTGTGGCCATGTCCAACGAAACCGAATATCCCGAAGCCTTGGATATTACAGGTTATAATTATACCGAAAGCAAATACCAATCTGACCACGAAAAATACCCCAATCGGGTTATTTACGGTAGCGAAAACAGACACGATATCGAAGCGTGGTACGCCGTAAAAAACAACGAATATATTTTTGGGCAATTTTTATGGACGGGTATCGATTATTTGGGCGAGTCGGGCAAATGGCCGTCCCGTGGGTTTTATTCGGGCTTGGTCGATTTTAAGGGCGATATAAAACCGCGGGGCTATTTTAGGCAATCGCTTTGGGCCGATAAACCCATGATTTACACAGGAACTTATCCCATACGGAATAGTAATAGCGATAGGTTGTCCATAGATGCCTGGCCAATTTGGGATTATAACGAAACCCAAACCATTCGTGTGGTGTGTTATACAAATGCGGCTCAAGCAAGTTTAAAATTGAATGGCATAACAGTTGGCAAGATGAAGGCATATAATCCGGAAACGGGAATTATTTTTTGGGATATTCCTTATAAAGCCGGAATACTTGAAACTATTGGCTACGATAGCAATAATAATGAAATAAGCCGAAATACATTGGTAACATCGAAAGCGCCTTATGCTTTAAACGCTGTAATAAAAGGGGGTATAACACCCAATCATGATGTTGCCCAAATTATAATACAAGTAGTCGATAAAGAAGATAAATTGGTAAATACCTCCGACATTGAAATAACGTGTACAATCGAAGGCAATGCCGAGCTATTAGGACTCGAAGCCGCCAATAATACCGATATGGGCAACTATACCGATAATAAGCAACATGTTTTTCAGGGTAAGCTTTTGGCTTACATCAAAACAAACGATAGAAAGCCTGCTACAATAATATTTAGTAGCCCTACGCTTCAATCGGCAAAGGTTTTGCTTGACAAAACAGAAAAACTAACAGAAAAACAAATTAGATAAATCCTTCCTGCAAGGTTTACAAAACCTTGTAGGTATTAAAAAGCCAAAAGCAACGCGATGAAGCAAACACCAATCCCATTTATTAATTACACCATTATTTGTTTTTTAACATTAAGCCTTTTTGCGTGCAATACAGAGTTAAAATACGATAGTTATTTGTTTACATATTTTACGGGCAATGGTCCCGGCGAAGAATCCATACACTATGCCCTAAGCAGCGATGGCTTTAATTATTATGCGCTTAATGGCAACAAGCCTATAATAGATTCAAAACATATAAGCTCGTCTGGCGGTGTTCGCGACCCCCATATTTTGCGCAGCAAGGACGGTAAAACTTTTTACATGGTAGTAACCGATTTGTACGTACCCGAGCAAGGGTGGAACAATTACGCCATGGTATTAATGAAATCCACCGATTTAATTAACTGGACGCACACCATTATAAATATTCCTGAAACCTATCCCGAGGAATTTGGCGATGTTAAGCGTGTTTGGGCGCCACAAACCTTTTACGACGATAAAACCGACCAGTACATGGTGTATTGGTCCATGTTGGGCAGCAATGGCCCCGATATTATTTACTACGCCTATGCCAATAACGATTTTACGGGCTTGGCTACAGCACCAAAACAATTGTTTTACAGTCCGACCAATAGCGCTTGTATCGATGGCGATATTGTTTATAAAGACGGTACTTACCACTTGTTTTTTAAAAATGAAAGTGATGGCGGCGGAATACGAAAAGCCGTTTCCAAAAATCTAACCGAAGGTTACGTACAACAAGAAGGTTTTTACGACCAAACCGATGCGGCTGTTGAAGGCTCGGGGATTTTCAAATTAATAAATTCCAATGAATATATATTAATGTACGATATGTACATGTCGGGGAAATATCAATTTACCAAAACTTCGGATTTAGAAAATTTCGCTGTTGTAGACGATGCTATTTCCATGAATTTCCACCCCAGGCACGGCACGGTCATTCAAATTACCGAAGCGGAAAAAGATGCGTTGTTAAAAAAATGGGGTACTTTAAACCAAAGTGTTTTTGTCGAGTTTGGTTCGGAAGCCATTAAAACAAATAATATTATTGTAAATGATGAAGAAGGAACCATTGACATACCCGTAAAACCCAATACCGATATTTCAAATTTAAATTTACAAGTTAAAACCGTACCATGGGTTAATTTAAAAACAAAGGGAAATCAAGACTTTTCAAAAGGGCCGGTTAATTATACCATTGAGTCTTTAGGGCAGCAAAAAACATATCAAATTTCGGTTCGCAACACCCATAATCCCGTATTAAATGGTTATTATGCCGACCCCGAAATTATCTATTCACATAAAAACAACAAGTATTACCTTTATCCAACAAGCGATGGCTTTCATGGTTGGTCGGGTACGTATTTCGAAACCTTTTCATCTACCGATTTGGTAAATTGGAACAACGAGGGCATTATTCTCGATTTAAAAAAAGATGTTTCTTGGGCCGATAGAAACGCCTGGGCGCCCTGTGCCATCGAGAAAAAAATCAATAGCGAGTACAAATACTTCTATTATTTCACCGCGGCGCAAAAAATAGGCGTTGCGGTTTCCGATAATCCCGAAGGTCCTTTTGTCGATTCCGGACAGCCCATTGTTGGCGAAAAACCAAAAGGTATTAACCGTGGGCAGGAAATAGACCCCGATATTTTTACCGACCCCATAACGGGCAAAAGCTATTTGTACTGGGGCAATGGCTACATGGCCGTTGTGGAGCTTAACGACGATATGGTTTCGGTTAAGCCCAATAGTTTTAAACAATTAAATCCGGGAAGTACATTTCGTGAGGGTACCGAAGTATTTTACCGAAACGGCACCTACTATTTTTTATGGAGCGAGGACGATACCCGAAGCCTCAATTACCGGGTGCGTTATGCTACGTCCAATTCGCCTCTTGGCCCCCTAAACATACCCGAAAACAATTTAATTTTAGAAAAACGCCCCGAAAAGGGTATTTACGGTACGGGGCACAATAGTGTAATTCAAGTACCCGATAAGGACGAATGGTACGTGGTGTATCATCGTTTTACCCGTCCCAAAGGTGTTGAAATGGGGCGCGATGCTGGTTTCCATAGGGAAGTTTGCATCGATAAAATGGAGTTTAATAGCGATGGCAGCATAAAGCCAATCGAACCAACGGTAGAAGGCATAACCCCTTTAAACTAAAAAAAATGAAAATAAGTAGGTACATACTAAGTATAACGTTAACTGTAATATTAAGCACTGTTTTTGGATGTAAATCGAAAAATGTAGATACAGCAAAAGGGGATTTAAGTACCTACTTAATGGTTTATTTTAAGGACGACGACCATAGTTTGCACATGGCATTAAGTCCCGATGGTTACAGTTTTACCGATATAAACCAAGGAAGGGCTATTGTGGCGGGCGATACCATTGCCAGTCAAAAAGGCATTCGCGACCCGCATATTTCCCGTGGACCCGATGGGGCATTTTACATTGTTATGACCGACCTTCATATTTTTGGGAAAGAAAAAGGCTATCGCACGACCCAATGGGAACGCCCAATCGAAAAGTACGATTGGGGCAACAACCGTGGCTTTGTACTTATGAAATCCTACGATTTAATACACTGGACACATAGTAATTTTTTGTTCAACGAAGCTTTCGAAGGGTTCGAGAACATAGGTTGTGCTTGGGCGCCGCAAGCCATTTACGACCCCAAGGAAGAAAAAATGATGGTGTATTTTACCATGCGCATGGAACATGGCCTAACAAAACTGTACTATGCCTATGCCAACGAGGCCTTTACAAAATTAATAACAAAGCCCGAACCCTTGTTTGAATATCCAAATAAAAGCATCCAAATTCTGGATGCCGATATTACCCAAATGCCCGATGGCCGTTACTGTATGGTGTACGTGGCGCAAGAAAATCCCATTGGTATAAAAATGGCTTTTTCCGATAAAATAAATGAAGGCTACAAATATAATTCCGAATGGGTAGACAAAGAACCCGGTTCTTGCGAAGCCCCCAACATTTGGAAACGATTAAACAGCAATAAATGGGTGCTTATGTACGATATTTACAGTATCAACCCGCACAATTTTGGTTTTGTTGAAACGTCCGATTTTAAAACCTTCACAAGTATTGGGCATTTTAACCAAGGCGAAATGAAAACCACAAATTTTACTTCGCCAAAGCACGGGGCTATTATTCCCTTAACAAAAAAAGAAACAAAACGATTGGTGGAATACTGGGAGGCATCCATTCAATAAAAAATGAATAAAAGATAAAACAATGACAACTAAATTATTTTTTACATTGCTCACGGGTATATGTTGTATGTACACGTTCGCACAAGAATTTACGGTTTCCGGCCCCAATAAAAACTTGCAAGTTAAAATAGTATTGCAGCAATCGGGAATATTAAATTATTCGGTAGTGTATAACGATAAAGTCATGTTGGAAGATTCTCCATTAGGACTTGTAACTAATGTTGCGGACTTTAGCAAAAATCTTAGCTACGTAAGCCATACTGAAAATGTGCTTGACGAAACATATACCATAGATAGGGCCAAAACAAGCAATATAAATTATAAGGCAAGCGAAATTGTTATTACGTTACAAAACCAAAACCAACAGCAATTTAATGTGGTTTTTAGAGTGGGTAACAACGATATAGCCTTTAAATACGAATTACAACAATATGGCGAAACAGCCAGTTTAATTGTAGAAAAGGAAGTTACTGGTTTTGATTTTCCGCAGCAAACCACTACATTTTTAACGCCCCAAGCTACCCCCATGATTGGTTGGAAGCGAACAAAGCCCAGTTACGAAGAAGAATACATTGCCGATGGAAAATTAGGGGCACCATCCAAATACGGCGTAGGTTATACTTTTCCGGGTCTGTTCCGTATTGGCGATAACGGTTGGGTTTTAGTATCCGAAACAGGGGTAAACGGTGCGTATTGCGGTGCAAAATTAAGTGAAGGAACAGTAGCGGGACTTTATACAATTGCTTTTCCCGAATCAGGGGAAAATAATGGACTTGGTAATGTATCTCCTGGTTTTGCCCTCCCCGGGGCAACACCTTGGCGTACGCTAACCATTGGCGAAAATTTAAAACCTATTGTAGAAACTACCGTGGCGTTTGATGTTGTAAAACCGCTATACAAACCAAGCACAACTTATAAATATGGCCGTTCGGTTTGGAGCTGGATTATGTGGCAGGACCATAGCGTAAATTATGATGACCAAATAGAATATATAGATTTGGCGGCAAATATGGGGTATGAATTTTCGTTGGTCGATGGCTTATGGGATAAACAAATAGGACGTGATAAACTTGAAAAAATAGCCGAATATGCGCAATCTAAAAATGTTGGGCTTTTTGTATGGTATAACTCAAATGGCTATTGGAACGATGCGCCCCAAGGACCAAAACAGCGCATGAATACGGCCATAGCAAGACAGGAAGAAATGGCATGGTTGCAAAAAATGGGCGTTAAAGGTATAAAAGTCGATTTTTTTGGAGGCGATAAACAAAAAACCATGCAGCTTTATGAGGATATTCTTTCAGATGCCAACCGGTTTGGGTTAATGGTTATTTTCCACGGTTGTACGCTTCCACGTGGTTGGGAGCGCATGTATCCCAATTATGTTGGCAGTGAGGCCGTACTGGCTTCCGAAAATCTTATTTTCACACAGCACGCCAATGATAATGAGGCATTCAATGCCTGTTTGCACCCGTTTATCAGAAATGCTGTTGGCAGTATGGAGTTCGGCCCCGTTTTGTTGAACAAACGCCATAACCGCACAAACGATGGGGGCACAACCCGGCGTACTACGGATATTTTTCAGTTGGCAACGTCTATTTTATTTCAAAATCCGGTTCAAATGTTTGCCTTGGCACCCAACAATTTACACGATGTTCCGGAATTTGAAATCGATTTTATGAAAAAAGTGCCAACCACTTGGGATGAAACACGTTTTATAGACGGTTATCCTGGAAAATATGTGGTATTGGCTCGCCGGCATCAATATACATGGTATGTAGTGGCGTTAAATGCTCAAGACAAAACAATAGAACTGAAAGTAAATCTCGATATGTTTGCTAATTTGGATGTTAATGAATATTATGATGATTCTGCCCGTAAATCCAAACTAAGGCAAACAAAAGTTAGCAAAAAAGGAGCGGTTGTCTTAACGGTACAGCCCAATGGTGCTGTTATTTTAACAAATTGATGGTGTTGATAATAAAATAGGAATGAACAAAATAAAAATATCAATATGCGTTTTAATCGTTATGTTATTTTCGGCTGCTTTTGCCCAAAACAATAAAGCAGAACCTAAATTTATAGGATATTTATTCACCTATTTTGAAGGCGCTTCAGAAAGCAGAAAAAACGAAGAGCAATTGCGTTTTGCCATAAGCGAAGATGCAGTGAATTGGTTGGCCTTAAATGATAATTCACCTATTTTGGGTTCCGATAACATTTCCCAATCGGGTGGTATCCGCGATCCACATATTTTACGTGGTGAAGACAAAAATTCGTATTATATAGTTGCTACCGATATGTCAACTGCGGCAAACGGTTGGAAGGAAAATCCGGGAATTGTGCTGCTTAAATCCAATAATTTAATTGATTGGAAGCATAGCGCCATCAATCTTTCAAAAGATTATCCCGAAAAATTTGCCAATGCCTATTGGGTTTGGGCGCCACAGACTATTTATGACCCCGAAGCCAAAAAGTACCTGATTTATTTTACGGTGAAATTTAAAGATGACGATAAATTGGATTTTTACAGTGCTTATGCCAATGCGGATTTCTCGGATTTTGAAAATGAACCAACACTTATGTTTTCGGCCAAGGACGGTGCCATCGATGGCGATATTGTTTATAAGGACGGTACCTATCATTTATTCTACAAAGGCAACACCAAGGACGAAAACGATAAGGAATTTGAAAATGGAATAAAGCAAGCCACAAGTAAATCATTGCAGGGCCCTTGGGAAGAATCTTTCAACTACATCGATTATTATGCCGATAAAAAAACAACGGTTGAAGGCTCATCGGTTTTCAAGCTAAATAATTCCGACGAGTATATTTTAATGTACGATTTGTATTCCAGTGGTCGCTACGAGTTTCAGCGCAGTAAGGATTTGTACAATTTTACCAAACAACCGGAATCCTTTGTTAAAAATTTTCATCCGCGGCACGGTAGCGTTATAAGCATAACACAGGATGAAGCCGATAGGTTATATAGCAAATGGAGTAAAACGGTTCAAAAAAACATCAAACAAAAAGAATAATAGTAATAATGATAAAACAAGGCGTAAAATAAATTAAAAAAAATCACTATGAAATTAAAACACTTAATATTGGGAATAGCAGGTTTAACAGCGGGTTTTGTGCCAAATGCTAAAGCTCAGGATAAAACCGAAACTGGAAATATAATCCATACATGGCAGCCCAAAGGCAATCCCGTTATTACCCATAAATACACGGCCGATGTTGCGGCATTGGTTCATAACGATACCTTGTTTATTTATGCGGGCGAAGATTTTAAAGGTGGACAAAAAGGCTATAACATCCTTAATTGGTGCGTTTTTGCCACTACCGATATGAAAACCTTTTGGGAATATAAAACCCCTTTAAAAGCATCGGATTTTACTTGGGGCGAACAAAATGCCGCTTGGGCCAGTCAGGTTATCGAGCGCAACGGAAAGTTTTATTGGTACACCAGCTCACAAACAACAGGTATAGGGGTAGCGGTTTCAGACCGCCCAGAAGGCCCTTATAAAGATGCCATTGGAAAACCCTTGTTTACAAACCAAGATAGCTTTGGTAAAACCCACAGTTGGCGTACCATAGACCCCAGCGTATTTGTCGACGACGATGGGCAAGCGTGGATTTACTGGGGCAACGGCGCCTGTTGGGTAGCCAAATTAAACGAGGATATGGTGTCTTATGATAAAGATTACGGTATAAAAATGATAGATATTCAAGGTGAAATGGAATTTCCTTTTACCGAAGCGCCTTGGATACAAAAAAGAAACGGGAAGTACTTGTTGTCGTTTGCCATTGGGTTTCCCGAGCGCATTGCCTACGCCGTAAGCGATAAGCCCGAAGGCCCCTACACTTATAAAGGCATTATTAACGAAATAGCGGGTAACAGTAACACCAACCACCAAGCCATTATCGATTTTAAGGGGAAATCTTATTTTATTTATCATAACGGAGGTATTCAAACCGACGGCGGTAGTTATAGTCGGTCGGTATGTATCGATAAGATGGAATTTGATGAAAACGGACTGTACAAACCCGTAATCATGACCACCAAGGGCATTAACCATGAAAACGATTAAAAATGAAAATTTCAAACCATAAATAAAGATGAACTTAAAAACACAAACGGTTTGTTTTTTTATTGTTTTAACAAGCATATGTTGTTTTTCGCAAGAGAAGCAAATAAAACAAAACATTCCGTTGGATGCTATTCGCCTAAGCGACCCCGCAATTCTTGCGGATAAAGCAACCCAAACATACTACATGACCGGAACGGGAGGAATGCTCTGGAAAAGCAAAGACCTTAAATTGTGGAATGGTCCTTATAAAATTGCCAAAACCGACCCAAATTCATGGATGGGGCCAAACCCCATGATTTGGGCAGCAGAGCTTCACCAATACAAAAACAAGTATTATTATTTTGCCACGTTTACAAACAGGGGTGTTATAATCGATACGGTTTCGGGAATCCCGATAGAGCGCCGTGCCAGCCATGTTTTAGTAAGTAGTAGGCCCGAAGGGCCTTATGTTCCCATGGAGGATAAAACTTATTTGCCCGCCAATATGCCAACATTAGATGGTACGTTTTGGGTGGGTACCGATGGAAAACCGTATATGGTATATTGTTACGAATGGCTTCAAAACGGCAATGGTACTATGGAAAAGATAGAGCTAAAACCCGATTTGAGTGGTTCGATAGGCAAGGGGGAATTGTTGTTTAAAGCCAGCGATTCGCCTTGGAGCCGTGAAAAGGACAGTCAAGGTAACGATAAACCCAATAAAGTTACCGATGGCCCATATTTGTTTAAAACAGAAACAGGCAGATTGGGCATGATTTGGACCAGTTGGATTTACGACGTGTACACGCAAGGCGTAGCATATTCCCAAAGCGGTACGCTCGATGGCCCTTGGATACAAGAAAAGGGCCCGATAACCCCACCGAACTTTGGGCATGGCATGTTGTTTGAAACTTTTGAAGGGCAATTGTTAATGGCACTTCATAGCCATAAAAAAACAGATGGAAAAACCGTTCGCATTCCTCATTTATTTGAAGTGGATTTGTCCGGTGACAGATTGGAGGTTGTTGGACCGTTTAAACCTTGAAAGCGAAAAATAATTAAAAGTAAATTATCGCTCCGAAATTTCTTTTAAGCGGTCTAAGGCTGTCGGGTAAGTGTTTTTGAAATAATCCAAATAGTCGTCAACTGTGTCCAAGTCTACGGTTACGGTTGTTATACCGTTGTTTTCTTGGTAAGAATAATTTTCGTGTCCGCCAGCCCATTTTTCGACTTGTTCGCCTGTTAGCACTTCCATGTCTCCATCTAAAAAACCATAAAGCCTAATAGATACAAACTTGGCCGGTTGGTGTTCCACAATTTTAGAAACCATTCCTCCCTTTTTCCCGTTTTCGTCTACGCCTATAAAATAAATTTTGCCTCCTTTTTCCCAACTTCCTTCGTAGGTTGAAGTTGGATTAAATGCAGAGGTCCAATGTTCGTAGGTACCTTTGTTTTTTAAGCCCAACATGGTTTCGTATACGTTTTGGGCTGTTGCGTTTATTTCTTTGGCGAATTGTAGTTTTTTCATTTTTGATTACAGATTTAGATTCAATTTTTTTAAACAATTGAAAAAAATTTAAGCGAGTTCACAGTCTAAATATACGTAAAAAAACAAGGCAACAGATGCGCTTTTCATACTGTTGCCTTGTAATACCAATTTTATCTTGAAAAATCTTAACTATTTAACCACCACTTTAAATTGTTTCGATAAAGTACCTGATTTTATTTCAACAATATAAACACCGCTGGAAGAAGGAACTTTAATAGTCATTAAGCTACTATTTATGTTGTTTTGGGAAATAAGCGTGCCCAAGATATTGTAAACATTAATTAAATCGCCTTTTTCTATCGTTTTTGAATCTATGTTAATATTTAGTTTTTGTCCGGATTCTACCGGATTTGGATAAATTTTAATTATAGATTGTTCAATTTCTGTGGATTTGTCGGAAAGTGTCCTTTCGTTTATAAGCGTTTCTATATTAGAATTGGAAAGGGCATAATTGTAAATCCTAAAATCGTCGTAGCTATGGTTGGCATAAGGGTCGGCCGACCATTGTGATTTGCCCAAATAGTTTTGGTTGGTACTTCCCATATCGGAAGGGGTAATCGTCATGTTTGAATTACGGCCTGCTTCAGCTCCATCAATATATAAAATACCCTCATTGCCCGATAGCGCTATTGCAAAATGGTGCCATTCCCCGACAGAAAGTATGGCGTCACTATTAATTTGCTGCTCGTTATCGTTGTTTTTAATACCGTAGCGTATAGTGTTAGCACTACTTTTGGCGGTTAAAAACATGTATTTGGAAGTGTCCGTGCCAAAATCAAAAATACGATTCCAAGTGGGGTTGTCCTCTATTTTTACCCAAGTGGCAATTGTAAAATCGGTAAGGCTCGACACAATATTATTTCCAAGTTGAAGATAGGATTGATTGGAGGATGATAATGTTACTGCGTTTCCGTTGTTGCCTGAGGTCCATTGTGCACTGTTTTTTAATTCGGCATGGTAGCCGCCCCATTCATCGTAAGCAATAATTCCCGTATTTTCGTTAAAGGAAAATTTGGCATGTTGGCCAAATTTTGGGTTTGCAACTAAAGTTTGCGATTCTGGGCCATTACCAACACTATTTTTGGGTTGTAGTTTATAGTAATAGGTTTCGTCATTGGTTACATCTGTAGCATCTGTAAAGCGTGTGCCTTCAAAATTGTCTGCAATAACTGTAAAAGGGCCTTCGGAACTTGAGGATTTAGAGATTTTGTAAGTTGTATCATAAGCAAAATTCCAAGTAAGTACCACCTGTGCATCGCCAGATGAAACATAGGGGTTCTCAATAGCGCTGGGAACACTAAGGGCTGATGTTGCGATTTCCAATATATCAGATGGTGTACCTTCTCCATAACTATTAACGCCAATAACTTGGTAGAAATATGTGGTTTCTACAGTAAGATTTTCGTCTAAATATTTATTGTTCCCATCGGTATCGTCCGGATTGTCGTAATTATAGTTTTCGGCTATAAGTTCAAAAGGGCCATCAATTGAAGCGGCTCGTTTTATGTTGTAAGCACGGGCATTGTCCACATGGTTCCATTGTAATTGTATTACGGTAGAGGAAAATGTTGTTCCGGTAAGTATAGGTGCAACGGTAGCTTCGTCCCTTACAACTGTTATTTCACGGGAATATTCGGATTCGGTGTCTTTATAACTAACGGCTTTAATTCGGTATATGGCAGAATTATAGTTTATGGCTTCCGAAAATGAAACCATCCCGTATTCGGTATAATCTTCTCCGTTGCCCAATGTGCCTATTGCTATGAAATCTTCATCGGTATCTGTTTTTCGTTCTATAACATAACTTTTTCCGGTTTCGCCATTATGGTCGTACCACGAAAGGGTGGTAGAGGCGTAATCGTTGGATAATTGTGGCGTTTTTATCCATGGCGGGGCTATTTTCCAAAGATGGTCGTACTCGTTTATTTTTTTAAATCCAACTTGCGAATTGAAATTGCCAAATTCTTGGCCTGCAGGAGTAAGTTGTCCTTCGAGTACTACTGCTCTGGCATCGTTTACCCAGTTGTACACAAAATGGTGTTCGAGTAAATTGTTGTTTTCAAAATAGTTAAGCATTTCTACCATTTTGGTTCTTTGCCTTTCGGCATTTGCAGCACTTAGGGGCAGGGCAACGGTTTGTTCGTTATCGTTTTCATCTAAAATAGGGTTTCCATTAGCATCAACTCGTATTCCCGTATCGTCGGGCCATTTGTTGGCATCGGCGGTATTGGTCCAGTTGGCACCGTTATTCCATTCGGTAAGCCATATGGGGCGTTTTAAAGTAGGTTCGCTTTGGTTGCCCCTTGCGGCCAAGTCCGTGTTCCAATCCCACCAGCCTGAAGCTTGGTCTTGGTAGGCATGAAAAGCTATAAAATCTACACGGTAATTTAATAAATCGCACAGTGCAATAAATTCTTGAAGCCAGGTACTGCCAAGGGAGGCGGGTGCGGGCGATCCAATACGCAAGCCCGATTTAAAAAGCTCGGGCCATTGTTCGATTGCCGATACTACGGACATGTTGGCTTGGTCCGACCTTGCGGGTTCGTTATAGCCCAGTACGTGCGAAACATTGTTTCGGGCGTTTATTACCTCGAATGAATCCCATCCCAAATTATGGCGCATGGGGACATATTGAACATCTGCGTCCTCGGTATTTCCTCCAGCAGACCAATCGTACATTATGGTTGAGCCTAATCCGCTGCCCGGTACGCCTGCTGTACCTATTTTTGATGACCATTCCCATTTAAAAACCCTAACAAAGGAAATAAAGCTACTATTGTCGGTTTGGGTTGCTATAAAGCCTTCGGGTAGAACAGGCACTTCTAAGTCTTCATCGTTGGCAATATACATTTTGCTAAAACCGGTGCCATCTATATTGTTGGCTAATGTTGCAGCAAATCCTTTTTTAAGTTTAAATGATTTGATGTTATTGTCAAAACTTTCCAAATTATTATGGTAGGTATGTATTTCTAAGGATTGTGCATCTCCGGCAAAATTTTCTTCGGAATAAACGGTAATGGCCTGTTGTGTGTCCAGCATACCATTAGGAACGATAACACAACCCGAAGCATAAATGGCTACTCTGTCGTTTTCCGGGTTAAAAGCCTGCCCGTTTATTTTTATAATATCCAACCAGTCATTTTCCGTTACCAAGAATTGCGAAGGTTTTACCCTTTCAAGGAATAACCAAGAATCGTTGGATGTTAAATTTACCGTGCTGTTGCGCAAAGGATCGGTACCGGTAATGTGAACATCCGATTTTCCCGATACGGTAACATCGGCATTTATAAATCGGGCAATAGTATAATCTTGGTTGTCTATGTTTATTGGGGTTTTGGGTTGGTTTCCTGTTGAAACAGGAGCGAAGGCGCCCGAGCCATCGAAAGTAACCGATGTTATTTGCATGTTTACGGTACCATCGGTATAATTTTTACCTATAATAATCCTGGGGTCTGCCCCAAATATTTTTAGGTCTAAGCTGCCTATGGGCCAAATACCTCCACCGTCATTTTCAAACAACAGATAATAGGTGCCAGCATCTGTTGTGGTAAACGATAGGTTGGTATTAAATAGATTCCTTCTGTCGTTATTGGAAATAGATGTTGAAAACGAATTTATAAGGTTTTCACCGGTAGTTTCCCTGCTGGCCGAAACCTTGAAAGTACCTGAAGAACCATTGCCCCAGTAAGTATAAAGAAAATTAAGGTTGTAGGTGGTGTTGGCTTCCAGTGTTACGGGGTAGTAGTAGGCCGAGCCGTTTGTTACGCCGCTTTCCCAGCGCATCATCATAAAATAGTTGGTGTCGGTATAGGCGCCGCCATTGTAGGTCATGTTGGTATTTATTGTGTTTGTAAACCGAACGCCCCAGCCACCGTTTGGGGTGTTCCATGGTACTGCGCCCTCGCCGTTATTGCTCCAGCCGGTTTGGTTGGGGTTTTGGGATGTGAGGTCGCCAAAAGCGTTTTCCAAAAGGTTTGGGCCGGTGGTCATGCTTGAAATATCCGGGTTTGTGTTTTCTGTACTGTTTACAATATCGTAAATTGTTGTTAGGTTTTCAGAGTTAATATAAGTGCCATTTTGATAAATATGGACTACATTACTTTCTACAGCATAGCGTATGGTTTGTTCTTCCGTTGATGAAAAATTCAATAAGTAGGTATTTGTTAACGGTGCCGACCAATTAAATTCGTTAGTGTTTAAAGAGGTCCTAAAGCCTGTAAAATCTTGTTTGCGCAAGTCTACGTCAAGACCTCTGCCTATGGCTGAGTTTATGGTAGCTTTGACTTCCAAAGTCATGTTTTCCGATACGTTAAATGGAAGGTTTATTATATCGGTTTCGGTAGCGTTGGTAAAAGTAGTTGCCCCATGCAGCGTGGTTGGCAAGTCTTGTTTTTCAGCTAAGTTAGGTTCTTGCGAGTACGTCCGCAGTGATGCAAGCGTTATGGTAACGCTTAAAAAGAGTAGAAATTTCTTCATTTTTAAAGGTTTAAAATGTTTTTAATTTAGGTGGTCCTTGTTTTTAGGCTGGGCTAAAAACATAAATAGCGTTATTATAATTTTGTGTGGTGAGGGTGGTTTTTAGATAATAGAATAGTAGCTGTTGTCCATGGTTGTTTTTATTAAAGGAGGATGATTTGTTGTGAAAAGCGAACCAACGTTTATTGCATTGATTTTTTGCTTTTTAAAATTAGGATAAAAGCCAAGAAGGAATGGTATGCAAATAAATCAACCATGAAAACAAATCAATCAAGCATGGGCTTTAAATCGTGCGAAAGTAGTTTGTTGGATTTGCTATGGAGTGATTTTGTTTTTTTAACAGAAGTAGTTTGGGCGTTAAAACATTAACAAAATTTGTAACTTTTTTGATTTTCGACAAGACGGTAAGTTCTAAGATTTACTTGTGTAATGTACTTTTTTTAAATAATCTGTGGGGGTGCAGCCAAACTCTTCCTTAAAACATTTTCTAAAATATACCTGGCTATTAATACCTACCATATAAGCTATTTCTGTTAAGGTATATTTTCTTTCTAAAAGCAGCTTTACGGATTCTTCTATTTTAATTTTTCTTATAAATTCGGTGGACGAAAGATTTGTTATGGCTTTCATTTTTCGATATAAGGTGGAAGTACTCATAAACATTTTGTCCGATAGGTACTGAACGTCGATGTCGTTCGAAATATTTTCCGTAATTATTTTAGTGGCTTTTTCTAAAAATTCTTTGTCAAGGCCTATTAAGCCCATTGTTGAAAATTTTTCATCGGGAGTTGCAAAAGGCGTGTTGTTATTTTTTGAATATTTTTGGGCAAGAAGGACCCTTTGCGATATTAAGTTTTTTATTCTGCTTTTTAATAGGCTGGAGCTAAAAGGTTTGGTTAAATAGGAGTCTGCCCCTGATTTGTAACCTTCTTCCTTGTTGGTAGAGGAGTCCTTTGCCGTAAGAAGCACAATGGGGATATGGCAGGTACTCATATCTTCCTTTAAGCGTTTGCACAATTCCAATCCGTCCATTTCGGGCATCATAATATCGCTAATAACAATATCGGGTATATAGCTTAGGGCCAAATTAAGCCCTTGGCGGCCATCGTGGGCGATAAGAACCTTGTGGGTTGCCTTTAACTCGCTTTTTATGTACTGGCATATGTCCCTATTGTCTTCTACTACAAGAACAACGGTATCGTCAATTTTATGGTTTTTTTCAAAATGCCCTATTTCCTGTTCGGGTGTTTCTTTTTTGGTTTCGTCTTTGTCTTCATGCGAAGCTTGAGGGTAAGTATTGTTTTCTTGTAGCAGTACCGATATTGAAGTGCCCAAGCCTTCCGAACTTTCCACGTGTACAAGTCCTTCGTGCAAGGTTGCCAGATTTTTTACCAAAGCTAGCCCAATTCCCGTACCGGAGTAATGTTGCTTGCCGCCTTTTTGGTAGTATCTGTCGAATATTTTTGGCAAATCACTTTTGCTAATCCCTGTGCCGGTATCCTTTATGTTTATTTCGACATAAGGGATTTTGTTTTCAATAATTTTGAATACGCTAACGGTAATGCTTCCCTCGTTGGTGTATTTTATGGCGTTGGAAATTAGGTTGTCCAAAATCATGGTTAAGGCTTCCTTGTCGAAAAATAGTGTTATGTTGTCTTGGCTAGGTTTTATGAAAATATTTACAAAAGGATTTTGGTTTAGTTCTTTGAATCTCATTCCCACATCGGTTACCACGGAAACAATATTGGATTTGTTAACAACCAGGCTTTTGTTGGAAGTTTCGGTTTTTCTAAAATCCAATAACCTATTTACAAGATTGCGTAATCTAATGGTGTTATTGTAGATTAAAGAAAGCCGTTTTTTGTCTTTTTTAGCTAGTAGCGAACTGTTTAGCATATCCTCAATGGGACCGAGAATTAATGTTAAGGGTGTTCGTAATTCGTGTGTAATATTGGTGTAAAAACGAAGTCTTTCATCGTTTAATTTCTGGTCGTTTTCGTGTTTTTGTTTTTCCGATTGATATAAAAATTCAAGTTTTATTTTATGTTCGCGATAATACATAAACCCTAAAACAATTAAAACACAGGCCAAAAAGTAAAACAGCTTAGCCCACCAGGTTAACCAAAAGGGAGGAGCTACCCTAATGTTTAGTGCGGTATGTTCGTTGGGCCAATCTTGATTTTTAATTCGTGAGCGCAAAAGCAGTTCGTACGAGCCAGGAGATAAATTTCGAAATGTAATTTCATTTGCTTCGAGTACGGGGTACCATAAATCCGATTGCCCTTTTAGCATGTACGAGTATTCAATTTGGTTTTTTAGCGAAAAGTCTTTTACGCCAAACGATATTTTAAAATTGTTTTGGGAATGGTTTAGTTTAAGTGATTTGATATTAGAAATAAAATTCTGTTTTTCGTTTATAAATTGCCCCTTAACGGGTTCGTAAACGTTTAGTAACGAAAAAAATGGTTTTGGGGTTGTTTTGTGGGCAAGTATGTTTGCGGGGTTAAAATAGCTTATACCGTGCAGGGAACCAAAGTATAGCTCGTCCGAATTGCTTTTTAGGGCGCAAGCGGAAGAAAAACTGCTAACCTCAAGATTATCCTCGTAATTATAGCTTAATATTTGGCTGGAACCCTTGTCCTGCTTAACGCAGCTTATCCCTTTATTGGTACTGTACCATATGTTGCCGGACTTATCTTCCAAAATGGCTCTGGTATTAATGTGGGGTGCTCCAAAAATTTTAAAGTTATCGTTGTAGCCATTATCGAACAAAACCAGTCCATTGCCCGTTGCTACCCATATGTTGCCTTTGCTGTCCTTGTAAATATGGTTAATGGTATTCGATATAAAGTTGGTTTCTACATGGAAAGAGTGGAGCGGTATAAGGGCTTTTGAAAATATCCGCATTCCAATACCATAGGTGCCTATTAGTATGTTTTCGTCGTCGTCAATTAAGATTTGTCTAATAAGCGTTTCTTTTATATTTAATTTACCAATAAAATTGTATGTTGTTGTATCAAACAGAAAAATACCATTATCGTTAGTGCCAACCATAATTTTGCCATCTTTGGTTTTGCAAATGGCAGTAACGTCGCTATTTTTTAGGCTATCGGGAAAAATTTGTTTGAAATTTTTGGTGTTTTTGTTGTACAATAATATTCCACCGGACATAATACCGAGCCATAAATTGGCTTTCTCATCGCTATGTATTACCTGTATCGTGTTGGCATTTAATTCTTGATTGTTTAGTAGGAAATGTTCAGCAACCGTATTATCTTTAAACTTAAATATACCTGCACCGTAAGTGCCTGCCCAGATATAGCCCTCCTTGTCTTGCGATACGGATAAAAAGGAATTTGCAATAGATTGTTCCTTAAAATAGTTGTCCGGAACGATTAAGCTGCCAAAGGTACGTGTTGTTTCTGTTATAAGATTAACCCCTCCGCCCCAAGTCCCAGCCCATACGTTACCAAACTTATCTTGATAAATGCAGCGGGTGTTTAAAGACGACAAGTGCGATTTGGAATCTTTGCTACCTACGGTTACAGTAGGAATTTCGGAGATGTTGGGTAAAAACCTTTCCGATAGGTCTATTGCTACAATACCGTCAAATCGGGTGCTTACCCATAATTTGTTGTCCGAAAGCTGGGCAATATCGGTTATCCATCTTGATAATGGGCCGCCATTCAGTCCGAAATTAGTAAAATTACCGTTTGAGGGGTTAAAAAGCGCAAGGCCTTTATCCGTGCCCACCCAAATACTTCCCGATTTATCTTTATAAACACATCTTACGTCGTTTCCGGGGATTGAGGTTGAGCTGTTAGGTATGTGTTGGTAATTAATGGCTGTTTTTGTTGCAATTTCTATAACCGAAAGACCAGCATCTTTATGTCCAATATATAGTAGGCCATTACCATTGTCTACAATATCCCAAGAATAATTACTTGTTAGGTTGCCAACTGTTTTAGTATTATAATGCGTGATTTTATTTTCCTTTCTGTTAAAATAATCAATGCCTTTGTTATAGGTGGCCAGCCATAAGTTACCATTGGAGGCCGTTTCGATGTCGGTTATGGCGTTAGAGGACAAAGTATTTTCGTTATTGAAGGAGTGCTTGATAAACGTGTTGGTTTCGTAATTGTATGCAGCTAACCCTTCTCTTTTCGTGGCAATCCACATGATTTTTTCATTGGGATCATCAAGAATTTTATTTAGCTCGTTACCTTTTAAGCTCGAATTGGGGTGTTCGTTCGATTTATAGAACGGTACAATAGTATTGCCGTCGTATCGGTTAAGCCCTTCTTCTGTTGCAAACCAAATATAGCCGTCTTTGTCACCTTCGATATCAACAACATAATCGTTGGTTAAACCATTTTTCATGTCTATGTAAGTAATCGAATGATGTTGCGATAAACATAGTTGCGCCCATAAAGCAAATGCTATCCCAAATGAAAATAAACGTCCCACAGATTTTATTTTAGTAATATTTCTAAAATTAACAAATTTTTCACAGGAAAAACTATTTGTATACCATCTGCAAGATTTACGTACCAAGTTTGCGTGATTTGGGTACCACTGTTTTGTTATTGTCTACATTAAATTTATAGCATGGTTTATAAGCTGTTTTTTGACGGCATATTTTTTTTGTAGCAAAGCAAAATTGTGCCGTCCCGAAAATTGCTTAACCATCTAAACTATTTAATAACCTAAACAAATTGAAATGAACAGGAAACTATTACTATTAATGATGTTTCTTCCAATGTGCATTTTTGCGCAATCTGGAATATCGGTTTCCGGTACGGTTGTATCGGCACCCGATAACATGCCTTTGGCCGGCACTACCATTTTGGTGAAAAATACGACCAAGGGAACAATGACCGATTTTGACGGTAATTACAAGCTGGACGATGTGCCATCCAACGCTACTTTGGTGTTCTCGTATATGGGCATGATTACCAGGGAAATCGAAGTGGCCGGAAAAACAACCATAAATGTATCGTTGGAAAGCGATAACATAAGTCTGGATGAAGTTGTGGTTGTTGGCTATGGCGCTATGAAAAAAAAGGATTTAACAGGTTCGGTTGTGCAAGTTAAGCCCGAAAGTATTGTTAACGAAAATCCGCAGACCGTACAGGATGTATTGCGCGGGGTTCCCGGTCTTAAAGTAGGCTACTCGGCCGATGCAAAAGGAGGTGGTTCTATGCAAATTCGGGGACAAACGTCGGTATATAGCGGTGGCGGCCATAACGACCCCTTAATAATACTCGATGGTATGCAGTTTTATGGCGAACTATCGGAAATTAACCCTGATGATATCGACCAAATTGATATTTTAAAGGACGCATCGTCAACTGCTGTATATGGTTCTAAAGCTTCGGCAGGGGTTATCATCATTACAACAAAAAAGGGAAAAATGGGTAAACCGGTTATTAGTGTAAATTCCAACATCGCCATTAATACCAAAAGTGCCTATCGCGATTTATATAGCCCGGAAGGTTATATCAAGTATCGGGAAGATTGGGAAACGGCCAAGACCTATGGCTATAACGCTACAACAGGCCAATATGAAGCCTGGGTGGCCGACCGCGTTGGGCAGGCTGGTTATTTTTCAAATCCTGACGACCTTGGACGGTATGGCATTTCCCAAACCGAATGGCTGGCCTACCAGCCAACTACCGAAACCGAAGGACGAAGTTTAAGGGAAATTTGGGGGCGAAGGCTGGGCTTACAGGAAGGTGTTATTTTGGATAATTTTATAGCGGGCAATACACACGATTGGTACGATAGTACGTTTAGAACGGGAATAAATAGCGACCATAATGTTAGTGTGTCCGGGGCAGGCGATAAAGTTAATTACTACATGTCCTTGGGCTATTTAAGTGCGGAAGGCGCCGTTCGGGGAAATGACTATTCGACTATTCGCGCCAATATGAAAGTTAATGCAAAAATAACCGATTGGCTTGAATTAGGGGCCAATGTTAATTTTCAAGATCGTACCGATGGCGATATTAGTGTTGGTACGGGTACCAATTATTGGGATTCTAATATGCTTCGAAATAGTCCTTATTCTAATTTTAAAGATGAAAACGGTAACTACGAAAGGCAGCCAATGGGCGCCAATATAGGAGGATATAACTATTACTACGACCGCCAGTTTATCGATTTGGAAAAGGGCTATACCATATTCAATACCATTTTTAATGCTAAGGTAAATTTGCCGTTCGGAATTACTTACTCGTTTAATGTTTCACCTCGTTATCAGTTTTTTTACGACCGTTACTTTCAATCGGCGGGGCACGAAGGGTGGAATGCCGTTAATATTGGTGTGAATAGGGGAAATAGTAAAAATTTCGATTGGAACCTAAATAACACTATAACATGGGATTATACCTTTAACGATAAGCATCATATTATTACCACCTTGGTTCAAGAGGCCGAGGATCGCCGTTATTGGTCCGATTACATATATGCCAGAAACATCCAGCCTTCGGATGCGTTAGGGTTTCATAATACCTCTAATGCAACACTCGACGATAGTAGTTTTTCAACAACCGATTCGCACCAATCTGCCGACGCCTTAATGGCCAGATTATTCTATTCTTACGATAACCGTTATATGCTTACGGCTACCGTTCGTCGCGATGGATATTCGGCTTTTGGGGCCTCAAATCCCTATGCCACATTCCCGTCGGTTGCACTTGGGTGGAATTTTGCAGATGAAAAATGGTTTAACTGGGAAGCCATGAATACCGGTAAACTAAGGTTGTCATGGGGTAAAAACGGTAACCGCTCCTTGTCGGATCCCTATGTGTCGCTGGCAAACTTAGGTTCTGGAACCGGGGCAACTATGGGCTATATCGATTCGTCCGGAAATATTGTCGATATTAAATACTTGGGCATAGACCGTATGGCAAACCCAAACTTACAATGGGAAAAAACCGAATCGACCAATATAGGGCTTGATTTTGGGTTTTTAAATAATCGTATTAATGGCTCTATAGACGTGTACAATATGGTTACCCACGATATGATTATGAGCCAACGTTTGCCCATTTTTTCGGGATTTGGGTCGATTACTACCAACCTTGGAGAGGTGCAAAACAAAGGGTTTGAGTTAAGTATTAATAGTGTTAACATTCAAAAGCCAAATTTCGAATGGCGTACCAGTTTCGCATTTTCATACAATAAAAACACCATTAATGCACTTTACGGCGATATGGAAGATATTTTGGATAGCGATGGCAATGTTATTGGCAGAAAAGAAGCTGACGATACCAGCAATGGTTGGTTTATAGGCAAGGCTATTTCCGAAATGTGGGATTACGAGGTTACGGGCATTTGGCAGAAGGACGAATGGGAAGAGGCCGCAAGATACGGCCAACGTCCGGGCGATCCCAAAGTGGCAAACCATTATACCGATGACGATGCCGCCGATGGGACTCCCGTTTATAACGATAACGATAAAGTGTTTTTAGGCCAAACAGCACCGCCAATAAATTGGTCGCTTCGTAACGAATTTACTATTTGTAAAAACTGGGAAGCGTCCATTAATATGTATTCCTATATGGGGCATAAATCTACCAGTGGCAGTTATTTAAATAACTATAACTCGGGTAGTTTGTATACCAACAATTACAACCCTTTTGTAAATCCGTATTGGACCATTGATAACCCAACCAACGATTGGGCCCGATTGGATGCCAGGGCGCCTTCCGGGGCAAGTGCTAATATGTTGTACAACCGCAATTTTATTCGTTTGGATAATATTGCTTTGTCTTACACCTTGCCGACCGATTTAACCCAACGTTTTAACGTACAAAAAATAAAAGTGTCGGCCTCGGTTCGTAATGTAGCAACTTGGGCGGCCGATTGGAAATATTTTGGTGACCCCGAAACCGGAGGGCTTGCCACACGTACGTTTAATTTAGGTTTTAATTTAACGCTTTAAAAAAAAATTGAGATGAAAACAGAAATAAAAAATAAAATAACGAAGCTTATACTATTGGCAACCGGTGTTGTTGTGCTGGCTTCTTGTTCCAGGGATTTTCTTGATCCGGACCCGCTTTCGTTTTACGAACCCGAAACCACGTTTACAACAGAATCAGGCTTGCAGGCAACCATAGCCATGGCCGATAAAACGTTGCGAAATTTTTTAATTCACTATAACGGTGCCTATAACAGCGTACCTTTTGGAACCGAATATGTGTTTTCCGATATGGCCAAATACGGAAAAACCGATGCCAGTAACACCGCAGCCGATTATGCAAAAATTATTGTTCCCACGGGAAGTTTTGCAACAGGAACAAACGATGGGATTTATCTGGGGTTCTATTGGGACGAAGGGTATAACGGCATAAAATACGCCAATACGGTTTTAACCTACATAGATAATGTAGAAGGTCTGGACGAAGATGTTAAAAACAAGTATAAAGGACAGGCTTTGTTCCATAGGGCATTCCGTTATCTTAATTTGGTATACCAATATGGCGATGTGCCACTGGTAACCAAAATTCTGGAAGTACCCAAACAAAATTATTATTCCACAAAAAAAGAAGCCATAATAGAAATGATTACGGCCGATATGGAAAATGCCGTGGCCTGGGTACCCGAACAATCCGAATTGGCATATAAAGGCTTGGTAAACAAAGCCGCTTGCCGCCAATTGTTAATTAAATGCTATTTGGCATCCGGCCGATTTGCCGAAGCCGAAGCACAGGCCAATATTCTTATAGAACAATCGGGGTACTCTTTAATGCAAAATAACTTTGGCGCTTTCGACGATGGTGGAAATCCGGAAACTTGGGAAATTACCCGAAATGTTATTTGGGATTTGCACAGGCCCGAAAATAAAAGTATTGCGGGTAATACCGAGGCTTTAATGATTATGCCAAACGACGGGGCGCAGTCGTTCCTGTATTTTATGTCCATGCGTATATTTGGCCCCAATTGGAACGCAGGTACCAATATAACGCCAAACGATGGTAAAATGGCAGCAAACAGGTACAGTTTAAACCATGCAAATTATAACCCTAAATACGATTATGCAAGAGCATTGGGCCGCGGTATTGGTACTATTAGCGCATCGTATTATTCGCAAAAACCTATGTGGGTTGTAAATGGCGTAGAGGACACTCAAGACCTTAGGCATAATAGTGAAGTAGGCAATTGGGTAAATATGGAAGACTTGAAATATAGCGACCCTACTTCTGTTGATTATGAAACCAATTTCAGATTGTTTAATGATGTCGGAGATTTATTGTCAAAAGATACGCTTCGTAGTTGGTTCGATTTTCCATTGTATAAAATTTATTTGCATGATGTTGAAAGCGAAGACAATCCAAATGCCAACGACTTTAGGGGCGGTACAACGGGAAGTGTTGTGCATTGGTACTTTTACCGTTTGGCCGAAACCTATTTGTTACGGGCCGAAGCAAAATTTTACCAAGGAAATATTGCAGGGGCTACATCCGATGTTAACATTGTTCGCCAAAGGGCTAATGCTTCGCAACTATATAGTGCCGTTACCATTGGCGATATTTGCGCCGAAAGAGGCCGCGAACTTTACTTAGAAGAATGGCGTAATGTCGAGCTAACCCGCATTTCACATTGTCTGGCCATAAGTGGCATGCCCGACGAGTGGGGCAATACATACGATATAAATACCTGGGACGAACAAACCGGAACAGATGATACAGGGGGGAGTTATTGGTACCAGCGTATTGTGCATTATACGCTTTACAATAAGTACCCGGCAGGAATTGTGGTTCCAAACGGTACTAAAATTTATAGTATGGATAAACGTAACGTGGTTTGGCCAATTCCCAATAGTGCCATTACGGCAAATACCAAAGGACAATTAAGCCAAAATTACGGTTACGACGGCCATGACCCAAGTATAAAAATATGGGATAATTGGCAAGACGCCGTGGCAGATGAAGACAATATAGATTAGTTAGTTTTTTTACAGTTAGTTTAGCTTACAAAAGCGGGCCTAAAAAACCCGCTTTTTTATTAAAGAGTATATTAGGTAATCAATTTTAATCAACTCATGAAAAATGTATTTTTGGCAATAGCAGCTTTAATAACATTAACGGCATGCAAATCGGTTTCGCAATTAAATTCAAGGCAGGAAGTTGTTGATATTATTCAACAAGTAAACAACCATTGGATAGATACCCACCCAAAGCACGGTAATTCCTTTTGGCATCGTGCGGCATACCATACAGGAAATATGGAAGCTTATAAAATAACAAAAAACCAAAAATATTTAGATTATACCATTGCTTGGGCGGAGCATAATAATTGGGAGGGAGCAACATCCAAAAATAAAGAAAATTGGAAATATTCCTATGGCGAATCCAACGATTACGTACTGTTTGGCGATTACCAAACATGTTTTCAGGTATATGCCGATTTGTATGAATTGGATAACGACCCCCAAAAAATAGCCCGTGCCCGCGAGGTTATGGAATACCAAATGAGTACTCATGCTAACGATTACTGGTGGTGGTCCGACGGTTTATATATGGTCATGCCCGTAATGACCCGATTGTACAAAGTAACAGGAAACGAACTATATCTCGAAAAGCTGTACGAATATTGGATTTATGCCAACAGTATAATGTGGGACGAAGAAACTGGCCTGTACTACCGCGATGCCAAATACGTATATCCCAAGCATAAATCCGTAAACGGCAAAAAAGATTTTTGGGCAAGGGGCGATGGCTGGGTGTTTGCCGCTTTTTGTCGTGTATTGCAGGACCTTCCTAAAAACAGTAAATATAGAAACGAGTACATTGCTTACTACAAAAAAATGGCTTTGGCCCTAAAGAAATGCCAGCAGGACGATGGGTACTGGACACGTAGCATGCTCGACCCCAATCATGCGCCCGGTCCCGAAACCAGCGGAACGGCCTTTTTTGCCTATGGCTTTTTATGGGGCATTAACAACGGTGTTTTAAGTAAGGATGAATACGGCACCGTAGCTGAAAAAGCTTGGACGTATTTGTCCGAAAAAGCCGTTCAAGAAAATGGTAGTTTGGGCTATGTGCAGCCCATTGGCGAAAAAGCCATTCCCGGTCAGGTGGTCGATGTTAATTCAACGGCCGATTTTGGGGTAGGGGCATTTCTTTTGGCGGCATCCGAACGGGTAAGGTACGTTAAATAAAAACCTGAAGTTACAAATTTGTATAATTCACTTCGTATTTGTTAAATTGAAAAAAAGAAAAAATGAATGTTGAGATTTTAAAAAAAACAGGGCTGATAGTTTTAATTGTACTAATTTGTGGCTGTCAACCTTCAATATCCAAAAACGAGAATCGCAAGCAATTATTCAATTATGATTGGAAATTTGTATTAGGTGACAGAAAAGAATTTAGCACCATAAACTTTAACGATACCGATTGGCGACAACTCGATTTGCCGCACGATTGGAGCATCGAGGGAAAATCCGAAGCCAACAACCCCAGCGAGGGCGATGGTGGATTTTTTCCAACTGGGGTAGGCTGGTACAGAAAAACTTTCGACGTGCCTTCAGGTTGGAAAAAGAAAAAAATTTCAATCTATTTCGAAGGTGTATACATGAATTCAGAAGTATTCATTAACGGCAAATCCATAGGGAGGCAACCTTACGGCTACACGTCTTTTAATTATAACCTTACACCGTATTTGGAGTATGGTAAGCAAAATACCATTGCGGTACGTGTTGATAATTCGCAACAAAAAAACAGTCGTTGGTACACAGGGTCGGGCATTTACCGAAATGTGTGGCTAACCGTTACCGAGCCCGTGCATATAGCACATTGGGGCGTAGCGGTTACAACAAAAAAAGTTGAAGGCGATAGCGCCATCGTGTCCATAAAAGCTCTTGTGAAAAATGAAACAGATAAAGACCAAGACGTATTGGTTGAAAGCAATTTAACCTTGGATAAAACGTTTCCAAATAGCACAAACCGCCACTCGTTTGTTGGTAGCACAAATGGTTTAATTTTAAAGGCAAATTCCGAGGCCGAAGTTGTACAGGATATAGCTGTTAAAAATTCACTCCTGTGGTCGCCAGACTCACCCGATTTGTACAATGTTCAAATAATAGTTCGGGAAAACGGAAATTACCAAAATAAAATCGATAGCCTTGAGCTGCACCACGGTATCCGTACCATAGAATTTTCTGCCGAAAACGGATTTGTATTAAATGGTAAAAAAACAATCATTAACGGCGGTTGCATCCATCATGATAACGGAGCGCTTGGGGCAGCCGCCTACGATAGGGCCGAAGTACGAAAAGTACAATTAATGAAACAAGCAGGCTTTAACGCATTACGAACCTCGCACAACCCGCCATCGGAAGCCTTTTTAAATGCCTGCGATAGTATCGGTATGCTGGTTATGGACGAAGTTTTTGATGGCTGGCGCGAAAAAAAGCTAACAGTAACGCCATTGGAACACGATTACGCAACGCTATTTAACGACTGGTGGAAACACGATACAGAATCCATGGTACTGCGCGACAGGAATCATCCCTCCATAATTATGTGGAGCATTGGCAACGAGGTTATGGAACGCACCAAGCCCGAAGCTGTGGAAACGGCTAAAATGCTAAAAAACACTGTTAAAAAGATCGACTCTACGCGTCCCGTAACCTCGGCCATGACCACATGGGGGCAAGGTTGGGACGTTTTCGACCCGTTAATGGACGTTCACGATGTAGCAGGCTATAATTACCAATTGCACCGGGCAGAATCCGACCACGAGCGCGTACCTTCAAGAATAATAGTAAACACCGAATCGTACCCTAAAAATGCCTTTTTTATTTGGAATTTAGTTCAAAAAAACAGCTACATTCTTGGCGATTTTGTTTGGACGGCCATGGATTACCTCGGCGAGTCTGGTATAGGGCGTTATTATTACCATCCCGAAGAGTCTAAAGGCGAGCATTGGGAGACCAACCTTTATCCATGGCATGGCGCCTATTGTGGCGATGTGGACCTAATAGGCTGGCGCAAGCCTATTTCGCATTACCGCAGTATGCTTTATAACGATACCGAAAAACTGTATATGGCGGTTAAAGAACCAAACCCCAGAAATAGCCAAATAAGGCTAACCTCTTGGGCCGTTTGGCCTACTTGGGAAAGTTGGACTTGGCCGGGTTACGGAGGAAAAAAATATCGAGGTAGAAGTGTATTCCAAATACCCAAAAGTACGCTTATATTTAAATGATATGGTTGTAGGTGAAAAAAACACTACAATTGAAGAGGAATTTAAAGCAGTTTTTGAAGTACCATATTCGGTAGGCGAATTAAAGGCGGTAGCTTTAAAAGATGATAAAGAGGTAGAAGAAATTGTTTTAACAACAGCAGGGAAAGCTGCCCAAATAACCCTAAAACCCGACCGAAAAACTATTAAGGCCGATGGGCAGGATTTGGTTTTTATAACGGTTGAAATTACCGATGATAATGGTGTGCTTGCTCCTCACGCGGAAAACCGGCTTCAATTTAATGTTTCAGGCCCCGGGGAAATTATAGGGGTCGATAACGCCAATTTAAAAGATACCGATTTATACATGGCCAATAACCGAAAAGTATGGCACGGACGAGCTTTGGTAATAGTAAAAAGCACCAGAAAAGCAGGGGTAATTAAAGTTGAGGTGAGTTCGGAAGGATTAGGAAAATCAGACATAACAATCAATTCAGGAAACAATTAAACTAAAAAAATAAGGACATGGATTATAAGAAAAAAGGAATTGTATTACTGTTTTTAATATGTTTTAGTTTCACTTTTTACGGCCAAAAAAACAATAATACGTTTCAAATTGTAAACCCCGATTATAAATTAAGCCCCTACACAGGCATGACTAAGCAGCATTGGAAAGATGCTGCTTTATATATGTTGGAAGGTGCTTTTGGTTATATAAACAATTTGGACGACCCCATGAAGTTTCCCAAACAACCGGGGAAAAGCTATCCACAGCGCGAAAGCCAAGTGCCAACCGAAAAGTTGGAAGGCCTTTGCAGGACTCTGTTTGTAGCGGCGCCATTGTTAAGGGAACAACCCGATTTGGAAATTAACGGCATTAAAGTTGCCGATTATTACCGTTACCAAATGGCTAAACTTATAGACTCCGATAGTCCTTCGTATATTGCGCCCCGAGCTAAAAATGGGGGTGCAAGCCAAATTCTGGTCGAGTTTGGAGCTTTGGCCGTTTCGTTGCTTATCGCCCCCGAGGTATTATGGAAACCCTTACCTCAACAACAAAAAGAAAAATTGGCCAAAACTATGCTAAGCTATGGCGATGGCCCTACAATAGATTCTAATTGGAAATTTTTTAATGTTTTTGTCCTTAGCTTCTTCAAGCAACATGGCTATCAGGTAAACGAAACACTTTTGGTTGAGTACTTGGAGCGGTCGTTAACCCATTATCGAGGGCAAGGTTGGTATAACGATAGCCCGGCTTACGATTATTACAGTATGTGGGCATTCCAAATGTACGGTATGGTGTGGGCGGAATATTTTGGCAATGAACATTACCCTGAAATAGCTTCAAAATTCGTTAATAATTTTAAAGACTTAAATGGTAATTATCCTTATCTGTTTAGCAAAAATGGCGAAATGATTATGTACGGGCGTAGCATTAGTTACCGTATAGGCTCCATAATACCGTTTCCGTTAATGGGCTTTTTGCACGATAACGATATTAATTACGGCTGGATGCGCCGCATTTCCTCGGGGGTAATAAAACAATTTTTTACCCACCCCGATTTTATGGAGGGCCATGTGCCAACACTTGGGTTTTACGGTGCTTTCGAGCCTGCCGTACAGGTTTACAGTTGTCGGGGCAGTGCGTACTGGATGGGTAAGGCTTTCTTGGGGCTTTTGGTACCCGACGATAACCCGTTTTGGGCCGCTACCGAAAATAACGGTGCTTGGGAAAATGAGCTTAAAAAAGGTGAAGTGTATAATAAGTTTCAACCTGCTTCGGAAATCTTAATAACCGACTACCCCAATATTGGAGCCTCCGAAATAAGGGCTTGGTGCCATGAAAAGGTTAAGGACGATTGGCAAAAATTTCGCTCAACCGAAAATTATAACCGCCTATCGTACAACAGCGCTTTTCCTTGGCAAGCCGATGGGGAAAACGGTGAGGTAGCCATGAATTATGTTATTAAGAACAAAAACAACGATTGGGAAGCTTTTAGGTTGTACAATTTTAAGAAGTTTGAAAACGATATTTATTACCGGGATGTGGTTTTGGAAACTGATGAAAATATTAAGTTTAGTTTGGCTGATATACCTTTAGCTAACGGTATTTTAAGGGTTGATAAGAATAACAGCGATAAACCTATTTCAATGCGTTTGGGGCATTATGCCTTGCCGGAATTTGATAAACCAATAACGGTGAAAAAACAAAAGGTGAAAAACTACGATGTTACCATAATCGATAATGGTTTATATCAATTAGCCGTGGTGCCATTATTGGGGTGGCAGAATACGCAAGTTGTAGCAGTAACAGGCTTGCATCCCGAAAGCCCAAAAAGCCAAGTTATAAATGTTTTTGCCAATGAAGGGACTTCAGCCGTTTATGCTGCTTTAATGCTTTGGAAGCCTTCGGGAGAAAAATGGTCAAAAAAAGAGTTGTTGCCCGTTACGGTGCAATACAATACGGACTTAAATACCGTTAAGCTTGTAATGCCCAATGGAGAAGAAAAATTGGTAAAATACAATTAGTATTTTCAGTTTGCGAATTTACCTTATATTTATAATCAAATTTTAATAAAAAACATGAAAGCATATAAAGTAGATGCCACGACCCAAATAAACCAATTGCCAACCAAAGTTGTTGATAAAGAAGCCAAGGAAAAACTAAAAGAACTTCGGAAAAAGTTAAGCGATATTCAAAACACGATGTACGCCCACGGTAAGTATGCCGTGCTGGTTTGCATCCAAGGAATGGATACTGCAGGAAAAGACAGTTTAATCCGTGAGGTTTTTAAAGAATTTAATACACGGGGCATTATCGTGCACAGTTTTAAGGTGCCTACCGAGTTGGAACGTAACCACGATTTTTTATGGCGCCATTATATTGCTTTGCCCTTGCGTGGCAAGTTTGGCATTTTTAACCGCACGCATTACGAAAACGTTTTGGTTACACGGGTGCATCCCGAATATCTTCTCGCCGAAAACATACCAACGGTTAATGGGGTAGAAGCTGCCGATGCCGCATTTTGGGACAAGCGGTTTAAGGCCATTAACGATTTTGAAGAGCATATAGCCAATAGCGGTACCATTATTTTTAAGTTCTTTTTAAACCTGTCCAAACAAGAACAAAAAAACCGATTATTGCGCCGTTTGGAAAAAAAAGATAAAAACTGGAAATTCTCGCCAGGTGATTTAAAGGAACGCAAGCTTTGGGACGATTATCAAAACTGTTATCAGGAGGTGCTTAACAAAACCTCCAAGCCCCATGCGCCGTGGTATGCTATTCCTGCCGACGATAAAGATACCGCCCGATACTTGGTAGCAAAAACCATGTACGATACGCTAAGCCAATACCATGATATACGGGAGCCGGAATTGGATGACGATATAAAGGCTAATTTGGGTTTGTATAAACAGCAATTAGAAACAGAGTAGTGTCATGTCAATCCTAAAATTGACGGATGAGAATTGCTTTCTCCATTGTCATCAGCAATTGACGTCATCGCGAGAAGGAGGTACGATGCCGAAGCGATCGCCATACGAAGTTTCAAAGTTGGCATGACAGTAGCATGGCTCAATCTTCAATTTTATACAATTTCAAGTATTTTTTGTAATCCATACCCTGTGCTTCCTTTTTAAAGGTATTGGGCGATTTTCCGTATTGTTTTTTAAAACATTTTGAAAAATATTTAGGATCGTTAAATCCCGAAATATAGGCGGCTTCCGATATGCTATAACCGTATTTGGCCATAACAATAGCAGCTTTTTTTAGGCGCATTAGCCTAACCAAATCCACCAAGCCCTCGCCGGTTAGGGCTTGGCATTTTCGATATAGTACCGAGTAGCTCATATTTAGGGCATCGGCAAGTGCTTCCATTTTAAAGTTGGGATTTTCAATTCTTGCGTTTATGGCCGAAAATAGGTTTTCAAGAAAAATATCGTCGTTGGATTTTTCAATGTTTACTTCGGGGTTTTGCAGGCTTTCTTTTTTAAAGTTGCTTATAATATGTTCGGTAGCTGTAATAATGTTTTTAATTTTTAAAAGAAGTTCGTTGGTGTTAAAGGGCTTATTTATAAACTCTATGGCACCCGACTCCAAACCCGATAGTTTGGATGTTGTCGAGTTTTTTGCTGTTAATAATATAATAGGGATATGTTTGGTCTGGGTGTCGTTTTGAAGCATTTTGCACATACCGACACCGTCTAATTCCGGCATCATAATATCGCTTATAATAAGGTCGGGATGGTTGTTTTTGGCTTCGTTGTAGCCTTCGTTGCCGTTTTCGGCCAAAATAATATGGTAGGTATTGGAAAGCAATTCCTTTAAAAAATGTTGCAGTTCTATATGGTCTTCAACAATTAAAATGGTTTTATCGTGTTTTTCGGCTTTGAAAACCATTTTGGTTTCTGCTGGGTTTTCAACAAAGGAAGTAGGCGGTTCGCAGGTTTTTTCTTCAACAATAATACGTTCTTCTTCCAAATAGGCATCTTGCGCAATGGGGATAGTAACGGTAAAGGTGGTGCCTTCGGAAGCCGATGAGGCTACCTCGATTTTCCCCCGGTGCAAATCTACAAGCTCTTTGGTTAGGGCAAGGCCAATGCCCGTGCCTTTGGCTTTTTTTCCCGATTTCGATTGGTAAAATAGGGTGAAAATATTGTTCAGCTCTTCTTCCGGAATACCTGCGCCCGAATCGGAAATAGCTATTTTTATGGTGTTTTTTTGGTTTATGGGCGATGCCAATAATTGAATATTGCCCTCTCTCGGGGTAAA